>NZ_QMED01000013.1 GCF_003286125.1 Algibacillus agarilyticus | reverse complement strand
CAGCAACCGCGTTGCAGCAAGTGCTAAGCCAAATACAGCAACAAATACACAAAGGTGCAGACAAAGATGCACACATAGATGTACATAAAGGTACAGACGAAAAAAAGCATAAAAAAGCTATCAATGGCTTAGCGATTTTAAATAGCCCAAGCGGCCCTATTTTACGCTTATCTTATCAAGCCGACCTACCTAAAAACGCCAACAAAAATCATAAATATAAGGGTTTAAACAGCGAAGCCACGGTAGCCTACTTTGATGCAACAACTGGCCACGCGCTCTCCACCTTCAATGATAAAGACTATGCGATTTGGTTAGCTAAAACATACCGCCCTGATGCATCAAAAGCGCAAACCAATAACAATGAGATAATTGCAGAACAGGTGAGACATTTTGGTATGGGTTACGACTTTAGGAATAAACGCTTGCCGGTTTGGCGAGTGACACTAAACGATGCTCAAAAAAGCCAACTGTTTATCGATACGCAAAGTGGCGTACTAGCCGATCACAACAACGCCAGCAGTCGACTTGAATCATTGTCTTTTTCAATGTTACATAAATGGGGATTTTTAGTTCCGCTAACCGGTCGCACCCAACGTGATTATATTATGGTATTTTTTCTCGGTTTAGCCTTTGTGCTCACCGTATTTGGTTTACGTTTAAAGCTCAATGGCCGCAAAAAAGTAAAACGCTAACGCTAAAAAATCATGCTAAATGCACACATTAAATAGCACACGCTAAATGAAATGGATAACCATTGGGCGTGTGCTATTTAATATTTTACGTCAATTCATACAAAACATGCCGTTAAATAAAATATAATCAGCCTAACTAAACGCGATTAATTACGCCACGCATAACTAAATTTAGAAAACACACGACGGTCATTAATTTCTAACGCATCCAGCATAGGCTCGTTTGCTCCCTGGTCTGAATAACCAAGATAAAACAAACTTTCGGCATTAAATTTATAAGAGAAAACCAATTGATTGCCAATTGTTTTTTTAGCCGCATAAATATCATTGTCCGGGTTATTATCATAATTAGCACGATACAACGCCGTGTTTCGATCAACCTGAGTATATTGACTAATCAGCTTAAGTTGCATTTTGGTATTAAATTGATAACTAATTCGCACATCATTTTGTGTGGCCTTAAATATATTACCGGCATCAAATGCGCGCCATTGGCCCTCAATTAAATGCTGAGTACGCTCGGCATTTATCGCTCGATATTCATGTGAAAATTTAATATTTAACTGAGAACCTAAATATAAATCAGCTTCGGCTTTAACCCGTTGTAGCTGGCCTCGTTGCTCATTATGGTAATCAATAGCATCACCTTTTGTTGCCAAAAAAGTCAGCTTAACATCCGATATCGGTTGAAATTTTGCATTAAGATTAACCTGATTTAACTTAAAATACGTTTGGGTATCACTAAAGCCATCGATTAACCGCTGCGTTTTTTTATCAAATGTTAAAGTCGTATTTGAATGATATTTACCGGCGACATAGCCCGACAACGAATTTTTTTCTTCGAGTAACTGACCATCACGATCCTTTTTTTGATGATATCCAGCAGAAGTTGAGCCATTTTTAAACCACGTATCCGATTGACCATAAAATTTAATACTGCCGTTCAATTGCTTGCCAATATAGTCAGCCTGAGTAATAAACCCTAAATCAGATCTAAATTCTTTTTCAACATTTTGATAAGCGGCACTAACAGTATAACGATACAGGTCACGATTAAAGTTAACCGACAACGCATTACCTTGCTGATCTTCTTTTAAATTATGATCATTTTGCAAACTCAGCGGGTTTTTACTTTTGGTATGAGCCCACTGAAAATGCAACATATTCGCGCCAGACAAAGCGGCCTTGCCGTCTACCGACAAAACCGTATTTCGATAACCGGTATTTTTTCTGTCGGTGTATAAAACACCTAAACTGCTTTTTTCACCTAAATCTTGTTTATAACGAGCAATAACAAGATCACTTGGTTTAGCATTGCTTGGTAACGAGGTTATCTCAGAGCTTTGATTACGTGGCAAGACAAAACGGGTTTCTTGATCATTTGCCACTAAAACGCCGTAGCTTTTTTCACCACTTTTACCGCTGTATTTCAAACCATATTCAGGCGATGTAATATTACGTGTATGCACTAAATTTAATAAGTCAGTCGTGAGATACTCAGCACCATCCAAAAAGAACGTTCTTTTTTCAGCCACCGACAACGTATGTGGGCTATTAATATCCAACTGCGCAGTATCAGCTTCAACTTGAGAAAAATCAGGATTAAGCGTGGCATTAAGCGTGCTGTTTTCAGTGGGTGCCCAACTCATATCAAGGCTAGCATCGAGCTTACCACTGCCTGACCATTCGTCATTTATGGTTGAATCCGCTTTTTCTTGATGATACGTATAAGTCACCCCCGGAATGAATTGCAAATTATTACTTTGCTTTACATCCTTAAAGCCCGTCACTTTACTAAACTGACATAAGTTACAATTTTGCTGATTATCACGCTTAAAGTTAGTTAACCACTGCTGCGACTCACCTTGATAAGACCGGTAAACAGCCAAGCCCCAAGTTTGCAAACCTTGCGTATCGGCAAAACGTAGTATTTTTAAAGGAATACTCAACTCAGCCGTCCAACCATCTTCAACAATTTGAGCTGCACTGTGCCAAGTTGCATTCCAACTATCATTCGCTTTCCAGCCTCGATTATCTGTCATACGGGCATCAATTTGCACGCCCAGCGGATTAACAAAAAACTCATAAGCATTACGTTCATCATTAAACGTATCGATAACAATACCTAATAAGTCATCGGCTCTTGCTTTATCTCTAGCCGACAAATGCGCTCTCAATTGGTCGGTATTGTCAGTATATGCATACAAAGCCACATGCAAACTCTGGCCATCTTCATACACATAAGCCGTAGTTTTAACCGGCGCTGGCTGCCCTTTACCCGGCACATCATCATAATTTAAGTCTAAAACAGTTGCGTTGCGCCATTGTGCTTCGTTAATAAAACCATCCACAGTGGGCGCTATTTTTTGATGGCTCAGTTGATGGTTTTCATTTGAAAAACTCACGCTCGATATAAGCAGCAGTATTAAAAAAACACATAACCGTAATGAAAAAAAATCACGACACAACAACATTATTAACTCCGGAATTAAAATAAAAATGATGAATGCAAACCCAAAGTAAGGCATTCATCAGTGCCGGAAAATAGTAATGTAGTCACTCAAAAACAGGGTAATGAAGCGCTAATTATTGGCTAATATAAGCTTATAAACGCCTAATCAAATCTAATCAGAACCTAATGAAACGCTAATAAGAACCTAATGAGCAGGTCAACTTCAATAAACACCTCGCAAAAAACAAAGCGCTCGACAGGCAGAGCTGATTGTTAACAACGCTTGCCAAATAAGGTATCATTGCGGGTTAATAGTGCTAGGTAAACGCAAATCTCGGTCAGTCATCATGATATATCAGTTTAATAATTTTGAGCTCGACACTGATAACTTCAGTTTGAAAAGTTCAGGATCAAGTTTGGCGATCGAACCTCAAGTATTTAACCTTATTGTGTACTTAATTACTCACCACAATAAGGTCATCACCCGTGACGAATTATTTGAAAAAGTATGGTCAGGACGCGTTGTATCCGACGCCACCTTGAGCAACCATATAAACAGCGCGAGAACATTACTGGGCGACGATGGTAACAAGCAAGCCGTTATTAAAACCATACGCGGTCGGGGTTATCAATTTGTCGCAGCACTTAAGACGAGCAATACAAGCTCAGCCCATAACTCAGTTGATCATCCTCTTCACCCTATAAAACAATCAAAGCAAACGTTTATATATAACAAATACGCGTTACTCGCTGCGTTATTATTGTTGGTGATAAGTGCGAGTTACGTTATTCAAAATATCCTTTGGCAAAACACCAGTCACTCCAATGATCAAACAACCAAAACCATTGCCGTATTACCGTTTCGAAATATCAGTGAATTAAAAGCAGATGATCATTTTATCGAAGGATTTTGTGGCGATTTAACCGCCAAAATGTCTAAATTAGCAGACTTAAAAATCATCTCGCATTTGTCGGTTGGTTCATACTTAAACGCCGATAAAAGCATAGAAGAAATGACCTCTGAGCTCAACGTCAGCAATTTACTCATAGGCACAATGCAGCGCGCGGGTGATAAAATAAAAATCAATATTCAACTCATCGATGTACAAACTAATAAGCATCTATGGGCAGAAACCTATACCCGCGATTTAAACCTCGAAAGCATGTTTTTAGTACAAGCCGATGTCACCGCCAACATTGCGCAAAAACTGCAATCCATTTTAATAACCGCCGACACACAAACACCTTAATAATCAACCAAATAAAAACAATGTACTAGTGTCATCAAGAGTTCAGGTTAACAAGGGGTAGATTGAACCTTATTAACAAATTGGGTATGCTCCGCTGCGAATTTAACAAAGGCTTTTGCATGCAAACCACTTTATACCTCGCCCGCCATGGTGAAACCGACTGGAACAAACAACAACGCCTGCAAGGGCAGCTTAACAGTGAGCTCACCAAACAGGGCATTGCACAATCAATTGCATTAGCTAACCATTTGCAAAGTAAAAAAATAACAACGATTGTCTCTTCACCTCTAGGTAGAGCGGTAATTACCGCACAACACTGTGAGCGTATTTTGAATATTCCTTGGGTATCGAATTTAGCCCTAGTTGAGCGTGATTTTGGTGATTGGCAGGGGCAAATGTTAACCGAACTTTCAGCCAATGCACATTACACTGAAATACTGCAGCAATACACACATGCGCAGCCACCCAATGGCGAAAGCGCAATAACCTGTGGCCAACGAATTTATCAAGGCTTGTTAACACTCGCTCAAGCTTATCTAAATCAACACATTTTAGTCATTTTTCATGGCGAAGCGTTGCGTTGTTTTATGAACTACGCTGGCTGGCCAACACAACAAAATGCCTATCAATTATTTGCTAATGCCAATGTATTGGCCATTACCTATTCGCCAACAAAACCTTATTTTGAACAGGTAACGCCTTAACATGGCCGATGTTCACTTTTTAACACTTTTTGCACCTTTTGCGTTAGGCATTACGTTGTTAATCGCACTCACGTTAGATTATTACCTAGGTGAGCCTAAACGTTTTCATTATTTAGTTGGTTTTGGCTATATTGCGTCGTGGTTTGAGAGGCATTTAAACACCAAGCCCAACGCGCCACTCGATACCCCTTTTTTACAAAAGGCAGAAACAGAAACATTAAAAAGGACGTTAAAAAACAAGTTAGACACGACAAGCGCAATGAAAGGAGCGATAGCGTGGCTGTTACTGGTGCTGCCTTTGCCTGTGCTTTATCTCTATTTTATAACGCCGTTAGCTTGGTACTGGCAATTACCTTTTGATGCACTAGTGCTTTATTGCGCTTTAGGTTTAACCAGTTTAAACCAACATGCAATGCAAGTTTATTTACCTTTGCACAATGGCGATATTAATACCGCGCGGCATTACACCAGTTACTTAGTTAGCCGTAATACCGACGCATTAACCGCACATGAAATGTCGAGAGCCACCGTTGAATCCATGCTCGAAAATGGTCACGATGCGGTTATTGCCTCCCTGTTTTATTTTGTTATTGGCGGCGCACCTTTGGTTATTGTGCATCGATTAGCCAACACCTTAGATGCCATGTGGGGTTATAAAAATGCACGGTATCGCTCTTTTGGCTATGCGGCAGCCCGTTTAGATGATGCATTAGGTTTTGCATCGGGTAAATGTTGCACGTTACTTTATAGTTTGCAGGGCACATTTAGGCTGTGTTTAAAAAATGCGTTTATTCAAGGTAATCAATATAAAAGCCACAATGGCGGCTGGGTGATGGCAGCGGGTGCCACCGCCATGCAACGAACTCTGGGGGGCAGCGCTATTTATCATGGTAAAACACACTTATCGCCCACTTTAGGCGGCGGTAAACCGATTGAAGTCAACGACATTCCGGCTAGCGTAAAAATCGTTAAACAAGCGAGTGTCATTTTTATTACGGTGGTTATCTTTAGCCAAGCCTTGTGGGTGTTATTTAACCTTAATGCCGGACAAGCAGGATAAAATAACGTTATTTATAAAGGTTAACGAACTACATCATGGCTCTTATTCATGGTGGCCAATTATACGCCATCGCTAAGCAATACCATTCATCACCTGAAAGTTGGATCGATTTATCTACGGGTATCGCCCCATTAAGCTACCCTATTCCACCGATTCATTCAGCCTTATGGCAACAATTACCCCAACCATCAGATGCACTTATACAAGCAGCAAAAGCTTACTATCAATGTGATCAGGTATTAGTTAGCAACGGTAGCCAATCGATTATTAAACAACTCCCCACCCTGTGGTTAACACAGCAACCTAAAGCAACCACCGTTTATTTACCCACCCGAGGTTACAAAGAACACGCTCACGCTTGGATAAAAGCCGGATTCAACGTAAATTGGTACACCGATGAGCTACCCAATGTCGAGAGGTTAGTCGTTAATTGTGTGCTTGTTGTCATAAACCCCAACAATCCAACTGGCCAACTTTACACACGCCAAACATTGCAAACGTATCAAACGGCTATCGAATCATTGCAAGGTTTATTGATTATTGATGAAGCGTTTATGGACGTAATTTCGCCTAATCAATCACTGGCTCAAACCCCCTCTAATAACACCCTTATTTTACGCTCGTTTGGTAAGTTTTTTGGCTTAGCGGGAATACGAATTGGTTTTGCGATTGCAGGTAAAACATGGTTAAACCATTTGCAAAATGAATTAGGCCCATGGCAAGTTAACGGCCCGGCACAATATATAGCAGAAGTTGCATTAAATGATGATGCGTGGCAACAAAGGCAAATACAGACGCTTACGCGACAACAAAAAGACTTGCAACAGGTGCTACTCGCCCAGTTAAAACCGATTATAAAAAGTATTAAAGGCACATTACTGTTTCAAACGGTCACGCTAAACAACAAAATTAAAGCGGCCGATTTATATCACGCGCTGTGTGAACAACAAGTTTATGTGCGCCTAACCGACGAGCAAGATGCACTGCGTTTTGGCATGTTAACCACCGCCCAGCTACCACGTTTTGAGCGCGCTTTGGCTTTGGCGCTTAATCAATTAACATAAATTGGCATTTATAATTTAAATTGAGGCTGAGCGGTATGCGTTTCAACCCCCAAAGGTAATGTAAACCAGCTTTGTTTACTGCCCACCCATACATGCACATTCGGCTCAAATAAAACCGCAGCCCTTGGCTCAACCGGCTTTAATTTAAGTTTGATAAAAGCATCATCTGGTTGGCTGTAATGGTAAATACGGTTGCCACAATACGGGCAAAATTTAGCTATATTGTTTTTGCCACTGTCAGCAATCCGGCTCCACTCTTTCATCTCGCCACTAAACTCAATATCTTTAGTCGCCACCAAAGCGGTAATGCTGTAGGCCGACGTTGATAATTTTTGGCATTCGGTGCAATGACAAGCCAATACTTTAAGCGGAGCGGCATTTAATTGGTATGAAACTTGACCACACTGACAAGTCGCTTGAATCGGAAAGCTCATGATATAAATCCTATTGTTATTCGGGTGTATTTAGTGTGGCTATTAACGCTGACTAGAACGTATTAACTGATCTATTGGGTTGTACCGTTTTTAAATTTTGTTTTGTTAACTTGGCTTGATTAGGCCCACTTTATTAATTAACCCTGTTATTTACGGCAATAGCATCAAATACAACCACTTGATTACGACCGCTCTTTTTAGCATGGTATAAAGCTTGGTCAGCGCATTCAACGGCAATCGAAAGCGGGTCGTCTTGGTTAAAATCAAGTGGATGCAAACCCACACTTAATGAATACGTTAACGTTTGATTATTCACCGTCATTGGGCTTTGGTTAAATTTAGCCCGCACGCGCTCTGCTATTGCAATCGCCATTGCGGCATCATCCACTTTAACCAATAATAAAAACTCTTCTCCGCCCCAACGTATGGCTACATCATCGTTACGGCAAACTTTTTTCATCATTTTAGCTAGCTTAACTAACACATCATCACCCACTGAGTGGCCATAAGTATCATTAATATTTTTAAAGTGATCAATATCAATAAGTAACAACCAATAAAGGGCTTGATGGGTATCTTTGCGCAACGCAATGATATGCTCTTCTAACCGGCGACGATTACCTAATTGTGTTAGCGGGTCTTGCAGCGTTAAACGTTCTAATTTGGCTGAACGGTAACTCATTTTACTTAAGGTCGCGATAATCAACATTAAGCATTCAAATAACACCGAAAATTGAGCCAGCAACGTAGTATCAAACGTCCAACCGGTTTGAGTGGTAATTAACATGAGCAGCATGCTAATTGAAAATGGGACCCAAGCTATAATATATAAAAGTAGGTAAGTAGAGCCTTTTTGATAACAACGCCATGCGAGTAAAGGTTGTGAAATTAACGAGATTAAACTGAACAGGGATATATAAAAAACCCATTCATAAGCCACACCAAATAAGCGTAAAACAATTGCGCATATATAAAGGCTGATAAGGCCTAGCAGAATTTTATCAATAAAGGGTTGAGCGACTTTAGTATTCAACAACTCTCGACTAAATAAAAAAGCAAAACTCGCTGCAGCCAGATAAAACACATGCAGGCTTTGATTATGCAGTGCAGGATTATCGGGCCAGATAAATTGAAAACTAAAACCATTAAGTGAAAGCCACATGACGATGTTGCACAGCAAATAACTTAAAAAATAAAAATAATATAAATAGCTATGCGTTTTAGCATAAAACCAAATACTCACAATCAACAATACCAACGCAAAAAACAACCCAAAGTACACGCCATAAAAAAGGTACTCTTTAGCCAATATATCGCGCAAATTACTCTGCCCAGATATGTATACATTGATATTACGTAAATCAATTTCTGCGGTGCTCAACTTAATATAAACTTCAGCGCCTTTCCCTTTAGGCAGCTTAAATGTTGCATTCATTAAACGATAGCTAATTTCTCGTTTGCTAAAAGGGTTGTGATCAGATTGCGTTTTATGTTTCCACTGCCCACCATCGTTTTTAACCCAAATATCCATGTGGTCGGCATAGCTCGTTTGCGGGTGAATAGCCCAAGTCATACCATTGGCTCTTGGATTTTTAAGCGATAATTTAAACCAATAGGTTGAGTTATTAATACCTTGGTTTACATCGGTTGCTTTGAAGGGTTTAAATTTTTGTTGATCGTTTGCTTTAAGTACCTCTTCAAACGAGTAAGTATTGGCTTCGTCTTCTAAAAATTCGGCATAACCAATAATCGACACGCTATCGTAATACCATCTTAAAACTAAACTTTCGATTGGCGTCGCGTCATCATGCGCTTGTTCATTATCAACAGCGCTAACCGCTAAACACGGCAGCGCCATCAACGTTAAAACGCAGATCAAGCCATACCTCAAAAGCAGCTGGGGCATAAAACGTTTCATCAACAAAACAACAAAAGACATTCAATCACATAAAATAAAAACAGACTCTTTTAACTTTAGTTAGCGAAACATCGTTTGCCAACTAATCCATACTAATCCATTCAACAATATCAGATAAAAAGAAACGTAGGCCGGTTTAGCCAAGCAGAGGCGTGAGCCAAATAGCAAAAAGCAATGCAAAAAAGCTATCAAAATTATCATTTTTAGTCATGCTACAACCTCAACGTCCGCATAAGGGACTGATCATTGTTGGCTAAAATCGGCCGCTAACGGTTAGCAGTCCCGTCATACTCTTATTAGGTGGAAGGAGCCACCAAATACTTTAACTTAGGAAGCATTCTCTTCTGAGCTTCACTATAAACCTCCCCAACTTTAATTGCCCCCTTGTTTAAATAAAACCCTTCCGCATCAGGATCAGAAGTAATGTAAAACGCATTAATATCAAGTAATTTACATTCTAAAAGAACCTGTTCAAAAACCAAGCCCCCGTTTCCTTTACCAATTACAGCTGGCAGAAGCCATAAGTGGTCCAACTCGTTTATATCGCCTTTAACAATTGCGTAAAACCCGATCACATCAGAACCTTCCATGACCAGTTTTACGGTGTTATGGGCAAGATATTCAGCTTCAAACTTTAAATTTGAACGCCAAATATCCAATTGCTCTTGAGAATAACCCCAGTAGCCTTTAGACGTTATTAAGGTATCACAAAGAATATCTGCATGTTGTTCTTCGGCAATTTGATAGTGGAGCACTTATATACACCTAACAGTTTAATCGAGCGCGATTCACGTATTTGCAAGCTAAAACCACGTGCATTTTTAACCTTGCTGTATTTTTAACAAAAAAGCTAACACATGGCTATTGATATTGTTATAGGCGGATATAAAAACATCAAAGGACAAATATACGCTAGGGCGTGTTTATCTTTGTCGTATAGATTTTGTTCAATTCCAAAACGTTTTGATCGCGGCATTGGCTTGATGGCATCGTGGTTCTACGTCAAAAGCCAATAACAAAGAGCAAAACGTTTTGGATTGAACCCAAAGGGCAGCGCATTTGCACCATTTCTACTATGTTGCCCCACATGGATGTAGGGTAAGGTGACTTTGCAGGAGCATAAAGTCTTTATCGCTCTTTTATGTAGAATAACGACACCGTAATCGCTCTGCCTTGTATAAATAGAGCAAATACTGCTGAAAAAGCATACACAAAAGATAAACACGCCCTAGTGAATAACGCGATCAATTAACTCATTTATCAAATAAAAACAGGCTTACACTGCAGATAAATGTGACAAAAATTAACCCAAACAGCTCAAGCGGAACAATGACAAGTTGAAGCGGCCGCTCTGACCTATACAGCGCAAAAAGTAATCGATATCCTTTTTTTAACAAAAATAAAACAATTTTATGATCAAGGATAATTGATATGACACTCACACACTCAATAAAAGATAAGGTGACGCTATAATGAGCCAGCCTATTAAATTATTACTGCTTAGCCTTTCTATCATGTGTTTATCGGTTACTGGGTGCTCGGGCTCAAAAACTGACGATACCCAAGCGCCCATCGCGATACCGGACACGCCGGAGATACCCGATACATCTGAGACACCGGATACTCCCAATACGCCTGAAACACCCGAATCACCCGATACGCCGGAATCACCCGATACACCTGATACACCTGATACACCTGATATGCCTGATACGCCTAATGTTCCAGATGTGCCGAATATATTAACCATTCAAGCCGAAGATTACGTCGCGTATAAAGATTCAGATACCGGTAACACCGGAGGGCAATACAAAACAGATGATGTTGATATTGAAAGCACAACTGATGCCGAAGGTGGCTTTAGCATAGGTTGGACGGTTACAGACGAGTGGCTAGAATATGAAGTAACAACAGCAGCAGGCTCATATGCACTTAGCTCAAGGGTCGCTTCAGAAACCGGTGGCGGCCGTTTTACGGTTAGCTTAACAGACGACCTCGCGAGTTCAATTATTGGTAACTCCACAGTAGGTAACACCGGCGGGTGGCAGCAATTCGAAACTCACAACATAGGCTCACTGGCTTTAACCGCAGGCAAACACAAAATACGTTTGCACGTTAACACGGGTAATTTTAACTTAAATTGGCTCAAATTAACGCCCATTGCAGACGAAGATCAAGATGGCATAAGCGATGAAACAGACCAATGTGCATTAACGCCCACAGGCCAAAATATAAATAAAGTGGGTTGTCCAGATCTCGACAACGACGGTATTTTTGATGACCAAGATGCATGCCCACAAACGCCAATTAATGATTACGTAGATGCACTTGGCTGCACGGCAGTACGCCCGTTAAACGAAGTCGCTTTTAACAATAATATACTGGTTGGCGGCACCGAATCAGACAAAGCAGGTTTCTCGCTTTATGTATTTGATAACGACCAAAATACCACCGGCAGTAGCTGTTACAATACCTGTGCAACCAATTGGCCACCACTTTTAGTAACCGATGGCAAAGCGTCTGGCATACAAAACTTAGGCACCATTACACGTGATGATGGTAGCTTGCAAGCTACCTTTAATGGTCGACCCTTATACTTTTTTATAGGCGATAACCAAGTCGGCGATACAACCGGTAATGGGGATGTGTGGCATACCGTTGAAATAGGCACCATTGGCGAATTTGTTGCGTTATATAACGAAGCGACACCACTGGCACCCAACGCGGCTTTTACACGTGAAGATGGTGTAGCGGTAACACGTATCGCCGACCGAGGCCGTGATCGTCATGCTAAAGATATAACCTCAAGTGATCATTACGACCATTTTTTAGCCCATTATTGGGAGTATAGAACAGCCCGCATCCAGCTTGAAGATTACACGCCCCTCAACCAAAGCTTGATTAAAGTCACCATTATTACCGAAGCCGAGCTAGGTGCGCGCGAGTTTAGGGTGTGGTACAACGGCGTAACAACCACAGGGCAATTCAATTTTAATCCACAAAAAGATGAAGCCAAAGCCAACCCAAACGAAACCGGTGTGGTTTATGTAGGGCGTGGCACATGGGATAACAATTTTGAAAAAGTCAGTGACGACGGTCATCAATTCAAATACACCTTAAACATAGTCGATGAATGGCAAAGCAACGGGCCCATTATTCCGCTCACCACCGGTCGTCGAATGGAGTTTGAAGCCAGCCAATTTTTAATTAACCCACCGGCAGGTTCACGACTTAATTATTACGGTACCACCTTTTTATACATAACCGGTCAAGCAGGTGTGCACCCTTTTGAATGGGATCGCACCGAATTTGACGATAGCTATCCTATTCCTGCCGCTGGCTTATCGGGTGGTGGCACCACACTTGGCTACAACTATAGCGAAGAGCCCGCAGGCCGCTTTATGGGCATGGCAACCAATATGAATGCCGAAAATGCACAACCTTGGGTTGAAGGCCGACGTGTACACCACACTAATTTTGAAACCGGTGAACATGATGAACGTGCAGAAAACATAATATGGACCGAACAAATAGGCAAAGCGGGCAACCACTATATTAATAATGCGTGTGCAGCGTGTCATATACGTAACGGCCGAGCCTTAGTGTCGGATGTAGGCACCGAACTTGATAAATGGGTATTCAAAATAGGCGACGAAAACGGCGCACCCGACCCACTTAAAGGGCGAGTGCTACAACCTGAAATAGCCGACAATGCCACGACCGGCACATCAGAAGGTCAAGTTACATTAGGCCCGTGGACCGAGTTAGCCAATGGTTTGCGCACACCTAATTATGTGTTTACACAAGGCTCTCCGGTGCAATTCTCAGCTCGAATAGCACCGCAGTTAGTCGGTTTAGGGTTATTAGAAGCCATCCCCGAACATGAGATACTATCGTGGCAAGATGCCAACGACACCAATAACGATGGCATATCAGGACGGGCATCGGTTGTTACCGACCCAATAACCGGCGAGCAACGTGTAGGTCGCTTTGGTTACAAAGCAGGCACCGCCAGTGTAAAACACCAAGTCGCAGCTGCGTTTAATACCGATATGGGCGTAATGACCTCGGTATTACCTAAGCCAGATTGTGGAACACAGCAAACCGATTGCGACAGCTCAGGTTCAGAGTTAGACGATATACACCTCGACAAGCTCGTAACCTATATAAGTTTATTAGGTTTGCCCGCTCGCCGTGATTATGACATTGTCGTGGGTCAAAACTTATTTACCGAAATAGGCTGTGCCGATTGCCATCGCCCTTCGGTAACCACAACGCCTTATCATCCATTAGCCGAACTGCGCAGCCAAACGATCCATCCTTACACAGATATGCTATTGCATGATATGGGTGAAGGCCTAGCCGATAACTTAGCAGAAGGCACTGCCACCGGCGCCGAATGGCGCACCGCACCGTTATGGGGATTAGGTCATGCCGCAGATGTCATGGTAAGAGACAACAAAGCGAATGATTCAATCTCGCTGGCACAAAGCGCCGCAGACATAAATCGAGTCGGTTATTTGCATGATGGACGCGCACGGACAATTGAAGAAGCCATTTTATGGCACGGTGGCGAAGCACAATTAACCACCAACGCTTACCAAGCTCTTAGCGTGCAGCAAAAAACCGACTTGTTGGATTTTTTAAAATCACTTTAAAACGATAAACCGGCTTCGGTTAACTTCAACCAGCTAACGCAAACCAAGGTACTCAAAAACAAAAAAGCCCTAGTCATTAACTGGGGCTTTAAAATGCAATAAAAAAGAAAGCCCCTCAAAACTGATAATAATTGCCCATAAGCCGAATAAAGCCTATTATTCAGCTCATATATTGAGCCGAATAATAGACTTTATTCGGCTCACAACGTTAAAAAGGGTAAATTATGTATATTTGGCAATCTGATTTATGGCCTCAATTTAGTTTTGATGAAAGCGTTATAAGCAAAAAATTAAACGAAGTAGCGCAAGCCAAACAAAGATTGCTAGATTATTCAACTAGCCTTCCTCAGCCTATTGATAAAGAAGCACAAATGGATGCCTTACTGCAAAATGCTATTCGCACTTCCCAAATAGAGGGCGAAAAGCTAGATGTCGGCTCGGTACGATCATCTGTTGCTAAACAACTCGGCTTACACACTTCGGGTTTAAAACCTAGCACCAAGCAAACGGATAGCTTAGTTGCTATGTTAGTGCTTGCAACTGAAAATTTAGATAACCCGTTAACCGTTGAAACCCTATGCGAATGGCAAGCTCTACTCTTTCCCGAACCACCCTTATTAGGTTCACTCATATTAGGCGAGCTTAGGGGAAATGAACCTATGCAGGTCATTTCTTACCGGGGTCGGCAACAAACAGTCCATTTTGAAGCACCGCCTAAATCGGTATTAGCAAACGAACTAACACGATTTATTGACTGGTTTAACTCAACCGACAATAAAGTTCACCCATTGCTTAAAGCCGGTATCGCACACTTATGGTTTTTGACGCTGCACCCATTTGATGACGGTAATGGTCGCTTAGCCAGAGCCATAACGGATCGCGCATTAGCGCAAGCAGATAAAACGTCAATTCGTTTTTACTCATTAAGCGCGACAATAGAAAAATATCGCAATAGCTATTATGATCACCTTGAATTGACCCAAAACCTAAAAGCCGCATCACAAATAAGCTCCAATAACGAATTAGATATCACAACATGGCTAATCTGGTTCTTAGATGTATTGACCGAAACCATTGAACATGGGCGCTTTAGAATTGATCGCGTACTCAACAAATCCAAATTTTGGCACAAGCATAGCCAAACCGTATTAAGTGAAAGACAAATCAAAGTATTAAACCGTTTGCTGAATAATTTTGGTGAAGAATTTAATGACGGAATTAACGCATCAAAATACCAATCACTGGCTAAAGTGAGTAAAGCAACAGCGACTAGAGATTTGACCGAACTGGTAACCAAAGACTGCTTAATTAAACTTGATAAAGGCGGCAGAAGTACTCGCTACCAAGTTAAATTAGCGACGCAGAAGTAAAATCAACTGTTTTTTCCTGCTGAATAGACTTAGGTTTTGCTTACCAACCGCTCTTCGATTACTTTTAAATTCTCACCTTCAGAGGTTTTCCAACTTTGTGGACCACTACGGCTATTACCTGCAACTAATGCGGCGGCATACGACGATGAACTCATAAGCTTATCTTTAAGCAAAAGGTAGAAATGGCCTTTATCCTCTAGAAGACCATCCGCGATCATTTGCTCTTTAATGAGTAGATTTTTACCCGGCATACTCGATGACGATCTATGTGCGATTTGCGAGCCTTTCAATAATAAAAAGCCGTCATCTGTAACTCTACCTTGTGCAATCACTTTACTTACTTTAAAACTAAATTCATAATTTATTAGAGAGTCTTCTTTTGGCTCTACAATAATTTGAACAGCACCTGAAGAAACAGACTCTAAAATCCTGTGGCTTAAACTACCTAGAACAATACGAATATTTTCGACAAACTCTTCCATTGCTGCAGCGTCAGCGCGAGGAAGGTTAGATTTAGTTGGTGTATTACTATTTTCTAAATCATATCTATCGGCTGATTTACTAATTTCTACGAGCCTTGCCTCTAAGTACTTAATATGACCTTTAGTTAAGTTTTCATCTTTGCTAGTAAAAATGATAACCTCATTCCAGAACTCTTTTTTACGGTCATGATCTGCCAATCTTTTAAATACGTCTTCCGATTCACCAATATATGCGACATTATTATCACCAGCGGAGTTCTCAAATAAAAAATAGACTCCAGGTCGTTTTGATTCTTCCCAATTCCCTAATTCTGAAAAGCGACTTCGAGGACAAGCAAGAGCTTGACCAGACCAATTAGCTATTTCAACATGGCGTAACCCAGTAGGACTTCCATCAGCTAAAAATATTCTTATACTTCGACCAAACTTAGACATATTTTCAAAATTCCCTGTAAAACTTAACAATTTAATCGTGTACGATTTTCGTCTTTTCCAGCTAAATCAGCGCGCATTTTCAACTTACTGTATTTTTAACAAATACGCTAACACATAACAATTTATATTGTTTATAGGCGGATATAAAAACATCAAAAGGCGCAAGTAGAAACAAAGGTATATAACGATGGTATCTAACTATGAGGTAGGCTTTTTGATCTATGTTTTTTAATGATCGCTATATTCAATTTACGCAGCGAATTTAGAATTAATAAGCTCCCCTCAAAGTCAGCGACAATCCGTTGTACTTTCTTGTAGATGAAAGGTCATATCGGTGGAACTCTAAACCAAAACGGGCTTTATCTTTACCGATGAAATAGCTCACGGTATAGGCGGGGCCAAACTCATATTTGTTTTCGCAATTGTTATAGTCATCTTTTAAAGCTAAACAATCTTCTCTAAAAACAGCACAATCGAAGCCCGCACCAAATCTCATATAAGAATATCGGTTTAAGTCTAATCGATAACCTAAGATAAAATCGACCTTGCCTGATTGCTGATTAAAATCAACAGTTGCCTGATCTGAATTTAATAATTCAGAGAAAACTTCTTCCGCATTAACACCTAATGTCACTTCACTATACAAACCAAAGTCGTTTGCGAGGCCCATCCCAATATTAAAAAAAGCAGAGCTTGAATGATTTAAACTATCTTGCCCTTGGATAGCTTGCACTGAAAAAAGGCTATACGGCTTAGCGATAACGGTGCTGGAAATAAGCAATAATGTAATGAAAAGAAAATACGGTTTCATGGTGGCCTTTTATAGTGACAGTTATAATTTAGCGAAAACCCATTAAGGGTACGTTTATAAAGTAGGGTTAGTTAAAAGAGGGGAAGAATAACAAATACGTTGATGTAATTTTTAGCAGCATACACTGATGAGTGTTCATATATTCAAGTCCTTTTGTAACCGTTCTACATGGCTTATTGCCCATGTTTTAAATCCAACTTGCTGATGAATGTCCTGTAGTCGACATCTTGCGGTCGACATCCTACGATAGAGGAGACTAAAACGTTTTTATTCATCGAGCGGTTTAAGATTATCTAACTTATTTAAACTCTGCAATATGATTAGGCTTATTTTCAGGGGTTTTTATTTTTTAATTGAATATCATTTTGATAAGTGCCACTTTGATGATCGACCGCGATTTTAAGTTTTTCGTTAGCGATAAAAAACGATAACCTCAGCTTATTCGTGAATGCGCTCGATTGGCATATTGGCATTAAGATCGCGTATATCGTTGCGGTATAACAAGTAAAAAAACGCTCACTTAAAAGTGAGCGTTCTTGTCGATTATAAGCATTGCTGCTTATCGATATGCAACCCAATAAAGCAGCATAAAATTAGCGGGGTATTTAGTCATGAATAACTTCAACATTTGAGAATGTCGCTTCGTATATCACAGTTGAGCTGGCATCTGGCTTTTGCTGTGGATATAAACCGGCTTTGAAATAGAAAGTTTCATCTTTCCAAGCATTGTTTAATTCATTACCAAAGGTTAATGTTTCGGTCACACCACCGGCTGATAATTCAATACCGGTGTCGGTCATTTTAATGCTGTAATCCCAAAAACCTGAAGAATCAACATAGCCAAGATTGACCGATTCTGATGAAGACGTTGCAGGCGTTGTATTATAAATAACACGGATAGGTTTGCTATCGCCTTCCCAGTGTAGTTTGATCGTTGCATAACTCACATCGTGACCATGAATTTGCCCCACTACAACTTTGGCTGTATCTCGGTTGTAATCGTCAATTCTAATCGTTGCATTTAAGGTGTGGTTACCGCCAAACGCCCAGTTAGCTTCGCTTGTTGTGCCACAAGGTGACCAATCGTGTAATTCACGTAACTCTGAACGAATATACGATGTATTAGGTGTTTTGCCATCTAAGTTCATCGGTACTTTGAAGTGTAAACCTTCACTGTCTGACCAGAAGTATTCGTTAGCTAAATCTTCGTCAAATGTAGCATCGGTACAACCGGCAGGCTGAATTTCTGCTGCACTGCTCGTATTGCCATCACCATAAAACGTATCGCCATTAACCGGCATTGTTACTTTCCAACCATCCCAATCAAAGCCTGTACCGGTAATTGGACCGGATTCTTTTTTAAGCTCAACCCAGTTTAAGTTGAAATCACTGCCAGTAACATTGATACGAATAGTATGATTACCAGCACTTAGCGTACCTAAATTAACGGTTTGAGTGGTCCAAGATTGCCATCCCCCCGTGTGGCCGACTTCTACGTTGGCTTTAGTGTTTCCATCAACTAATACATCAAATGTACCCGTTGAACGCGAAGACGCCACACGAATATCGGCAGTATATGTACCGGCACTAGTAACAGAAATTGGATACTCTAACCATTCACCTGATTTAATCCAACCAACGTTATAACCACCGTCAGTATCATTCGTTGTTTGTACATCAACATCATCTGCACGATATTGACCACCCGTATTGCCCGCCGTCGTATCGTATGCCGCATTGTAATCTTCAGCTTGAATTAAGCCTGGTACGCTTGTACGAATAACCGGTTCACCGCCATCAATAAATTCAACATCAGTTAAGCTGTTCCATGTGTTTGAACTATTACCAAAGCCTTGAATACGAAAATAACGTGCTGATACGTTATCGTTAAAACTATAGTTTTCTAAGCCGGTCGTTGAACCCGAGCTACCTGTACTGCTTGCATCAATTTGAGTTGTCCAATTTGAACCGTCGTTTGAGCTTTGAATTCTGAAATAAGTTTGTCGTTGGTCGCCTTTATAAAAAGCAATATTGAGGCCGCTTAGACTGGTTGCTGAGCCAAAATCATAACGAACCCATTGGCTACCGTCGTTACCATTGGCAGACCAACGTGTGCTGAATGTTGGATCATTATCGATTGTGTTAGCAGCCACGTTGCCATCATTGCCATTATCGGTGATAACAGAAGGTGTCGCGGCAAAAGCACTTGAACTAAATGCACCGGTAAGTGCTAAACAGATTGCTGAAAGTTTTAAAATGTTGTTTGAGCTTTTCATATACATCCACTTATCTTTATTATTGGTATGACCAACTGGTTATTTAATGCTCAATCATCATATAGATCTATTTTTACAATGTCATTACTATTTTTTAACAATTGGAATTACCAATTATATAAAACAGAATAAAAACATAGATAAGTAACTTATAAACAATAACTTATCTATTTATGTAAATTGAAAAATATATTTATTTTTATAAAATATTATTATTACATTACCCCTTATTAAATATAAAAATACAAAAAAAGAGTTAAAAATAATACAACTAAAAATTGGTATGACAAAAAAAACACAGTAATGAGAGTCATAATGGGGGTGTAATGCAACACCTTAGATCATCATTTGAGACGGGTAATTTATGCAGGTTTAATATGAAAAGCGAGTTAATAGGGATGACTGACGTTAATCATCCTCATTAACCTAATCGAAATCGTGTTCTATTTAAGTGTGCTATGTATACGATAAATTCAAACCTTCGATTCAAGCGTTATCGCTTACGATTTTAAAAAATAGTGAAACGCTGGGTTTTCAGTCTCGTCTGAGTAATTGTAACCCAAGGTTGATAAGTGATTTTCAAGATCATCAACTTGTTCACCCGGTACATCAAACCCCACTAAAACCATTGCATCAGCGGCATCATGGTTACGATAATGAAATAATGTGATATTCCATAATCCACCTAATGTATGTAAGAAGCTAGCCAGTGCGCCAGGCAACTGAGGAAACTCAAAACTATATAAACGCTCATTAGGCAGCTGATTAACTCGACCACCAATCATGTAACGTACATGCAACTTAGCCACTTCGTTATCGGTTAAATTAACCCAATCGATACCTTCATTGGTTAAATCGGTAAGCACTTCTTTTAATTCTTCTTCGCCACGGCGTAAGCGAACACCTACAAACACATTTGCCGCAGTTTCGGGCGTATACCGATAATTAAATTCGGTGATCGTTCGATTCCCTAATACGTCACAGAACTCACGGAATGCCCCTTTAACTTCTGGGATCGTGGCAGCAATAATCGCTTCACGGCCTTCACCTAATTCGCAACGTTCTGAAACATAGCGTAACGTATGAAAATTTATGTTTGAACCACATAAAATACCAGCAAATTGTTGCTTTGTTTCTGGTGTGTTGGTACTCAACCATTTTTTAATACCGGCAACCGATAGCGCACCAGCAGGCTCAGCAATAGCACGTGTATCATCAAATATGTCTTTAATCGCGGCGCAAATCTCATCCGAGCTTACCGTGATCACTTCATCGACATATTGCTGACACAGTCGAAAGGTTTCGGCTCCGATAGTCCTAACCGCAACGCCATCAGCAAAAATACCAACGGTATCGAGTGTGGTTTGCTCACCTTTATCGAATGCAGCTTTTAAACAAGCAGAATCTTCTGCTTCAACGGCAACAATGCGTAAATTAGGGTTGAGTTGCTTCATGTATACCGCAATACCCGCCACTAAACCACCGCCACCCACGGCGATAAATAAGGTATCAATATCACGTTTGGCATCAAATAATTCTTTGCCTATGGTGCCTTGACCCGCGATAACATCGGGGTCATCAAACGGATGCACCATGGTTAAACCATGCACTTTTGATAAGCGCTGCGCTTCAGCACTGGCGCTATCAAAGTTTTTACCCTGTAAAACAACATTAACCCATTCACCACCAAATGTGCGTACCGCACTCACTTTGATATCGGGGGTGGTTTCTGGCATAACAATAGTCGCTTTAACTTGCATGCGTTTAGCCGATAACGCTAAACCCTGCGCATGATTGCCAGCCGAAGCGGCAATCACACCCAGCGAACGTTGATCATTCGTTAAACTGGCTAATTTATTATAAGCGCCTCGCAATTTAAACGATTTAACCGGTTGTTGATCTTCTCGCTTTAACCAAATATCGTGCCCTAAGCGCTCTGATAATTTGCTCATTACATTTAAATCGGTATTTTTAGCAACGTCATAAACGGGGGCTAATAATATCTTGCGTAAATACGCATCAGGGCTAACAGGGTTTGACATGTTGGTTTCCAAATTGGTGGCGCTAATAATGAAATGCCGGAACAAGTCCGACATTCGTATTGATATAAATATTACCCAAGCAGTTTGGGCATCATGTTTGATTAATCTTCAAACATTGATTTGTCACGCACAGCGCCTTTATCGGCTGACGTGGCAAACATACCAAATGTTTTTAAAGCAAATGATACTTTACGTGGACGTGGTAAAGCTGGCTTCCAACCCGCAACGTCTTGCTCTGCACGACGCTTAGCGAGCTCTTCATCTGATACTGCTAAAATAATATCGCGTTTAGGAATGTCGATGTTAATGATGTCGCCATCACGTACTAGCGCAATTGCCCCACCACTTGCGGCTTCTGGTGATACGTGACCAATAGATAAACCTGAGGTACCACCTGAGAATCGACCATCGGTAATTAATGCACACGCTTTGCCTAAACCTTTAGATTTAAGATAAGTCGTTGGGTAAAGCATTTCTTGCATACCCGGACCACCTTTAGGCCCTTCATAACGAATAACAACCACATCACCCGCTTTAACTTTGTCACCTAAAATACCTTTAACGGCATCATCTTGGCTTTCAAATACGATTGCAGGGCCAGAGAAAACTAAGCACTCTTCATCAACGCCTGCCGTTTTAACAATACAGCCATCAACCGCTACATTACCGGCTAATACCGCTAAGCCACCATCTAAACTATAAGCATTGTCTAAATTACGAATACAACCATTTGCACGGTCGTCATCTAATGTTGGATATCGACAATCTTGTGAAAACGCTTGAGTGGTACGAATACCTGCTGGACCGGCTTTATAGAATGTTTTGACGGCTTCATCTTCGGTCACCACAATGTCCCACTTCGCTAATACATCAGCAAGTGTGCCACCCGCAACATGCGTAACATCGGTATGCAGTAAACCAGCGCGATCTAACTCGCCAAGTAAGCCCATCACGCCACCCGCACGGTGAACATCTTCCATATGGTAATGTTGTACAGCTGGCGCTACTTTACTTAAGTTAGGAATACGGCGCGACATTTCGTCGATAACTGACATATCAAAGTCAATTTCACCTTCTTGAGCTGCCGCTAATAAATGCAGAACCGTATTCGTTGAACCACCCATTGAAATATCTAATGCCATGGCATTTTCAAAAGCTTGACGGTTAGCAATACTGCGAGGCAATACCGATTCATCATCACCTTCATAGTATTGTTTACACAATTCAACAATGCGTGAACCGGCTTCTTTAAATAACGCTTCACGATCGGCATGCGTTGCCAACATTGAACCATTACCCGGTAATGATAAACCTAGTGCTTCGGTTAAGCAGTTCATTGAGTTAGCCGTGAACATACCTGAGCATGAACCACATGTTGGACAGGCTGAACGTTCAATCTTTTCACTTTCTTCGTCTGATACATTCGGGTTTGCCCCCGCAATCATGGCATCAACTAAATCAAGATGAATAATTTTGTCTGAAAGCTTGGTTTTACCTGCTTCCATTGGGCCGCCCGAAACAAAAATAACCGGAATATTTAAACGCATCGAAGCATTTAACATACCAGGAGTAATTTTGTCGCAGTTAGAAATACACACGATAGCATCGGCACAATGTGCATTAACCATGTATTCAACTGAATCGGCAATCAAATCACGTGATGGCAAGCTATATAACATGCCGTCGTGACCCATAGCGATACCATCATCAACCGCTATCGTATTAAATTCTTTAGCGATACCGCCCGCAGCTTCAATACTACGCGCAACCAGTTGCCCCATATCTTTTAAATGAACATGGCCAGGCACAAATTGGGTAAATGAGTTAGAAACCGCAATAATTGGCTTACCGAAATCATTGTCGTTCACACCGGTCGCGCGCCATAATGCACGAGCACCAGCCATATTACGGCCTTGAGTAGATGTAGCCGATCTTAACTTTGGCATGTTAAATACCTTTAATTTGATAGTCGGTTAACCCGACAAATTTGAGTTCACAATGCGTGCACAACATTGTAATTTAAGAAGTAATATTAAAATATAAAAACGTCGATGAAACGTGCAACAACGGCGATCGACGTTATTAATATTACCTACGAAAGTACGACCGATGAAAGTCCAACTTTGTAAAAATTCGGTAATTAATCGTTAAGGTAGGTTAACCAGCCATATTTATCTTCACTGACACCTTTTACCAAATCGAAGTACGCTTTTTGCAATACTTCCGTAATAGGTCCACGTTTACCGTCACCCACTACAATTTGATCAACACTGCGCACTGGAACAACTTCTGCCGCACTGCCACACATAAAGACTTCATCAGCTAAATATAAAGCTTCACGTGGTAATGCTTGTTCATTCACTGTGTAGCCTAAATCGTTTGCTAACGTCATGATAGTACTACGCGTGATGCCCGGCAAAATACCCGCGGTTAATGGAGGCGTATTAATAACGCCATCACGAATAACAAATAAGTTTTCGCCTGCACCTTCAGAAACGGTGCCATTGTGATCTAAACCAATACCTTCAACATAACCATGACGCTTAGCTTCAGTTGTGATCAAGATAGAAGACAAGTAGTTACCACCGGCTTTGGCCCCCGTAGGCATTGTGTTTGGCGCTAAACGATTCCAAGATGTGATCGCAGCATCAACACCGTTAACTAAGCTTTCTTCACCTAAATAAGAACCCCACTCAAGTGCAATAACGGAAACATCTAAAGGTACTTTAGGTGGGTTTAAACCTAAACCATGCGCGCCCATAAAACCGAAAGGACGTAAGTAAGCATCTTTAAAACCATTTTGCAGCACGATATCTTTACACGCTTGGTTAATTTGCTCTGGGGTATAGCCTAAATCAAAACGATAGATTTTGGCAGAATCAAACAATCGACGTGTATGCTCTTGCAAACGGAAGATTGCAGGGCCTTTTGGTG
Organism: Algibacillus agarilyticus; assembly: GCF_003286125.1. Classification (GTDB taxonomy): domain Bacteria; phylum Pseudomonadota; class Gammaproteobacteria; order Enterobacterales; family Alteromonadaceae; genus Algibacillus; species Algibacillus agarilyticus. The sequence continues at coordinate 101,082 of NZ_QMED01000013.1, read as the reverse complement.
TGTTATAACAACGTACACCTTCAAATACAGAAGAACCGTAATGGATAGCATGACATACAACATGTACTTGCGCTTCGGCCCATGGCTTAATTTCACCGTTATACCAAATTAACTCTGGAAATTTTGTAGTACTCATAATGGAATGCTTCCTAATTACGCGCGAATACTAGCGGCTTGCGCAGCTGTATCGGCAGATATTAATTCTAAATGGGCGATATCATACAATTTATCTAACTGTGTTTGCAGTGTTTCGATTGGTCTTTCACCCGATACCGTTAATTCTATTTCAACTTGCGCTTTATCGGAAGATGAAACGTTGACTGATTGTAAAATAAAACCACGATGACGGACGACTCGAAGTACACGTTCCACGGTAGCAGGTTGTTGTTTGGCTACAATATTAAAGCGGTGTCTTATCATCTTTTTATCCTTCTATCATTTCGTGGTTAGCTTTGCCAGGCGCAACAAGTGGCCAAACGTTTTCTTTATCATCAATAACAACATGTAATAAATAAGGGCCGTCAGTTTCAAGCATTTGTGTTATTGCATCACTGACTTCAAATTTGCTATGTATCGTTTTAGCCGTTAAATCAAATGCTCGAGCAAGCGCAACAAAATCGGGGTTGTCACTTAAATTAGTTTCTGAATAACGCTCTTCAAAAAACAATTCTTGCCATTGTTTAACCATGCCTAATCGTTGGTTATCAAGTAATACAATTTTAATTGGTAAATTAAAGCGTTTAATGGTGCCTAATTCTTGAATATTCATCATAAATGAACCGTCACCGGTGACAACAACCGACGTAGTATTAGGACGCGCGATTTGCGCACCAATTGCAACCGGTAAACCAAAGCCCATCGTACCGGCACCACCACTTGATAAATGGTTATAAGGTGACGTAAACGACATGTGCTGCGCAACCCACATTTGGTGTTGACCTACATCACAACTAACCACATGGTTAGTGGGTAAACGCTGACTTAACTCATTAAGCAATGCGGGGGCAAAAACACCTTCGCCCGGTGCATCGTAACGCCATGCATGTTCAACATTTAAGGCGCTAATTTTAGCTTGCCATGGCGTAATATCCACCTTTGTTTTTAAAGCAGGGATTAGCTGTTTAAAATCACCTTTTATGGCCACATCAGGTTGTCGTAATTTACCAAATTCGGCGACATCGATATCAAGGTGAATAACCTTAGCATTTGGCGCAAAGGTATCGAGCTTACCAGTAACACGATCATCAAAACGCGCACCAATACAAATCAATAAATCACACTCTTGTACCGCTAAGTTAGACGCTTTTGTGCCATGCATGCCGATCATACCCGTATAATAAGGATAATCCGGAGCAATCGTACCTAAACCTTTTAAAGTCGATACCGCTGGGATTTGTGTAGCTTGTAAAAATTCATTTAACTCATCAACGGCATCGGCCATACCCACACCGCCACCTATATAGGCAACAGGGTTTTTAGCTTGCTGGATAAGCGCTTTAGCCGCTTCAACATCGGCAAGGTTAAATTCTGGCAATACTCGCGTAGGTATCGGGTAAGGCTCAAAATCAACTTGACCAATTTGAATATCTTTTGGAATATCCACTAAAACAGGGCCTGGTCGACCTGATTGAGCAAGCTCAAAGGCTTCATGTAAAATTTTGGCTAGATCATTTATATCTTCAACTAAAAAGCTATGCTTAGTCACCGCTAGGCTCATACCAAGCACATCGACTTCCTGAAAAGCATCCGTCCCCATTAGTGAACTAAAAACCTGACCTGTTATAGCAACAACCGGTATTGAATCTAACAATGCATCGGCTAAGCCAGTGACTAAGTTAGTCGCACCGGGGCCAGACGTTGCCATGCAAACACCCACGCCATTAGTTGAACGTGCATAGCCAACCGCTGAAAAAGCAGCACCTTGCTCATGCCGACATAAAAAATGTTTTAAATCAGAATCGTAAAATGCATCATATATTGGCATGATCGCCCCACCTGGGTAACCAAATACATGCTTAATGCCATGTTGCTGTAGTACTTTCAGAACCAGCTGTGCGCCTGTCATTCTGTGTTCTCCGCCGTCAAAGTTGATTTTATATAACCAATCAACCTATATATTAATATTTTTATAATAAAATATTTTAACAAAACCCAATCAAAAAACCCCCCGAATCTTGCGATGCGGGGGGTTCCTTTTATTCGGTGAATATCTTTAGTCCGAACAAAGCCCCCGCGATGTCACAATAATGACCACCACACTGACTAGAATTCCAACTAAAGCTAATAATTTCATAGAATCAAATCTTGAATTTTGATAAATAATTTTATCTCACACTGATATATAATTAATAACACACACCGCCATTTGGATCAAAGCGTTTCTTATAACCGATTGCTTTAAGTTACGCATTCACCATTCTTTTTTAACGCAAAAGGGCTAACTTAGCTTAAAAAACACGGTTAACGCCCGCGCGATTTAAATGTACCCAAAGATCATAAAACACAGATAAAAAAAGATCCGTTATCTTGGTTTAAAAAAGGACGGATCCAGAGTGACGGCTTATACTATCGTCAAAGCGATCGGGTTTTAGGGGCAGGTTTCTAGTTCCAGACGCAACCGAAGTACTTACATCCATGATAAGCAAAGCCGTCAAAGCTACCGCGTCTTGCTCTCGCCCCTTACCTGCATCCATGCAGGCAAGCTTCGAGACGCCATGAGCATATGCTCTACTATGTGATTGGGGCCGCCTAAATGGATTTAGGTGTTAGAACGACGCAGGAGCCAAAGTCGAGAGTAAGCGCTGACAATGAACCATAAAACCTGAGCGAGAAGACTATATACTCAGGAAAATTAGGTATTAAAGACAAAAGACTCATGCACTGAATAATTCGATTTTTTCAGTTAAGGAATTAACGTTTGCTCTACTTTAAAACAAGTGTTTTTTTTATATTAACGGTAATAACCATAAGCTGCGCCAAACCCAATAATACATTGCGCATTGCACTCAACCCTTGGCCCGGCTACGAATTACTTTATTTAGCAGAACAACAAGGTTTTTTTGCTGATCAAGAGTTAGATATAAAATTAATACAAATAGCCTCTTTATCTGATGGCTTGCATGCATTTAATGCCGGCTATGTTGATGGCATGGCAAGCACGTCTATTGAAGTGTTACAAGCGGCTACATTAGGCGATCGAACGTTAGCCCCCGTTTTGGTCACCGATTATTCCAATGGTGGCGATATTATTGTCGCGCATCCGACCATTAAAGCCGTTCAGCAATTAAAGCAGAAGCGAATAGGACTAGAACTTAATTCACTCGGCATCTATGTTTTAAGCTTAGCATTAGCTCAAGTTGAACTCAGTTTACAAGATGTAACGCTAGTTAATGTAGAGCAATTAGATGGTGAAAGAGCCCTCGCGGAAGGAACCATCGATGCGTTTGTTACTTATCCGCCCATTAGTATTAATTTAACATCGCACTACAACACTTTATTTACGAGTAAAGAAACACCAAAAAAAATACTCGATATGGTTTCAATCGATCCGAATAAAATAGGCAATTTAACCGACTTTAAGCAAAAGTTGCACCTTGCTTGGCAGCAAACGCTCGACTACACGCAGCAAAATAAAAAGGCCGCTTATGGCTTAATGGCCAACAGAGAGAACATTAGCCTTGCTGATTTTCAACACACAATAGAAAATGATTTAAAGTTATTAACCGGAGCAGAGCAAGCAAAGGTACTTTTACAATTAGATAAACATTTTAATCAAATGTGCGCTATTTTAAGTCGGCAAGGCAATCAATCTATTGATTGTGACATCGCAATTCAGAACATCGAGTTAACCGAATGATCTTAAATAAATTATCCACCAAACTCATTCTGCCAATTAGTGGGTTGTTGCTATTACTCACGTTATGCATGGGGTATATGTTTAATGATGCATCTAACCAGCAATTAGCTCACTACATAAAACAACGCCAGCTCAGCTTATTTGAAACAGCCAGTTTAATGTTATCAATGACCGATTCAGCGGCCCAGCATCATAAAGCGTTAAACTTATTAGCCGCGCATCGCGACATAGAACATATTATTTTAATCGAATTACCTAGCCAAAAAATCATTATCGCTAACGATTATCAATTACTTGATAAGCCAATTTCACAATTAAGCAATATTGCGCTATTAAAGCAAATACCAGACCCGATTTTGCAACAGTCCACCTCAAGCGCCACACAAACATTCAATAACACTCATGCTTTATCTTGGCATATTGTGCCCGTATTAAATTCAGATAAAGATCAATTTATTCCACACATATTAGCCGTACATATCAACGCGGAACACACCATAAAAGAAATGAACGCTTTGTTGACGCATTTGGCTATTCTCTTTTTAATTAGTGTTTTGCTCTTAGTGGGTGTCATTGGCTACGTGATATTTAAACAAATTTTGAGCCCGTTACAATTTTTTACCGAATCAATAAATGTTAACCAAACCAGTAATAACGCCAAAATACTTAAATACAAATTTAACGATGAGTTTGCTTGCTTAGCTGATGCCTATAATGGCTTAATCACAAAGCAAAAAGAACAAAACCGCGCATTGATTATAACCGCAAAAGAAGCTAATCAAGCGAACCAAGCGAAAAGCCAATTTTTAGCAACCATGAGCCATGAGATCAGAACCCCTATTAACGGCATTATGGGCATGATCGATCTCACACTAAAAACGCCGCTAAATAAAAAGCAAACTCACAATTTAGAATGCGCAGTGCTATCGGCTAACTCGTTACTTTATATTATTAACGACATTTTAGATTACTCAAAAATTGAATCGGGCAAATTAAGTTTAGAAGCCATTTCTTTTAAACTCGACGATGTGATAACAACGTTAAAAACACAAGTGCAGCATTTAGCGCACGCCAAAAACCTTGATCTATACTTTCACGTTCCGCCTCAAATAGCCGAGCAATCTTTTGTCAGTGATCCACATCGCTTAAGCCAAGTGCTGTTGAACATCACCAGCAATGCGATTAAATTTACGAAGCAAGGTTCTGTGATTTTAAAAGTCATTCCAAGTGCAACCGGCTTGCTATTTTCAGTGCAAGATACTGGTATTGGTTTAACAAACACGCAAAAAGATAAATTATTCCAACCCTTTACCCAGGCCGACAGCTCAACAACACGTCAATATGGTGGATCAGGTTTAGGTTTAGCTATTTGTAAAAATATAATCGAACTATTAGGCGGCACTATCGACGTGTATTCGCGTTATAAATTAGGCAGTACGTTTAACATACATTTACCTATGGTAGTTGAAGAGGTTGAACCAGAGCCTAAACAAGAACTAAAAGTACTGGTTTATGAAGACAATGCCGATCTGCGCATACCACTCATAGAGCAGCTTGAGTTTTTAGGCTATATTGTAGTCGAAACAGGATCTGTGGTTGTTTTAACTAATTTACTTAACGAAAACAGCCAATTTTATTCATTATTTTTAACTGACGAACCGCTCAATCAATGCAAATTAGCGCTTAGCCAATATCAAAAACAAAACCCTAATGTGCGACTAATTGAGTTAGTCAACACACAAACCACAAAATCAGCAGACAGAGCCCCATTAACGATAGAGTCGCTAGCTCAACCATTGACTCTGCAGCATGTGCGTAAAAGCTTGCAGCAAAATATAGGCATTTTAGAACACCAAAAAATACAATTTACCGGTCAAACCATTCTTTTAGTCGAAGACAATAAAATTAACACCGAAATAGCCAAACAAATACTTGAGAATATGAATTTACAGGTCGACTGTGCCATTAATGGTATGGATGCTTGTCAAAAATTGACGAGCCATCATCAAGCCGTATTAATGGATATTCAAATGCCGATTATGGATGGCTATGAGGCGACTCAGGCCATTAGGCAAAAAGGCTTAACCAACTTACCTATTATCGCAATGACAGCTAATGCTATGCAGGGTGACAGAGATAAATGTATTAAAGCAGGGATGGATGATTATTTAACTAAACCGATTAATATAGAGGCATTACAGGCTAGCCTTGCCGCGTGGTTAACAACCGAGATTATCGATGTAACCCCTACCGACAAGGTTGACGACGCAAGTCTATTAAAGGATTCACTTTTAGTATCACCAACCCCCGAAATAGCACCGAATCAAGACAGTCATGCGTCTGAATCGGAGAAAGATGACGTAGCCCTACTCGACAGCGAGGCGATCTTAGCCCGGCTTAGCGGCAACCAAGAAATAGTCAGTGTTTTACTTGAACAATTTTTAGCTGAATTTAAAGATTCAGCTCAGCTGATCAAGCAACACACGCTGAACAATGAATTACAACAAGCTCAAACACTGAATCACACGTTAAAAGGCACGTCGGCCAATTTAGGGTTAATGCAACTCTCTATTCAGAGTAAAGTTATCGATGGTTTATTTAAACAAGATGAACCTATACCTGAAGATGAGCTAGATCGACTGCTGGAAATAAATGAAGCCACACGAGCTAAAATTAACGAATTTAATTTAAGCTTGAAAAGCTAGGGCGTGTTTATCTTTGTCGTATCAATTTTGTTCAATTCTAAAGCGCTTTGATCGCCGCATTAGCTTAATGGCATAGTGATGGCCTAATGGCTCTCCGTCAAAAACCAATAAAGTTTTGCCCTACAGGGACGTGGGGTAAGGTGACTTTGCAGGAGCATAAAGTCTTTGCCCTACAGGGACGTGGGGTAAGGTGACTTTGCAGGAGCATAAAGTCTTTAGCCTTCTTTTATGGAAGCGAAATAAAACTGAAGCACAGCGTCGCTGTTTGTTGAGCTGAATACATGGGTACATGAATGCACAACGTAATATAGTCTTCTCGCTCAGGTTTTATGGTTCATTGTCAGCGCTTACTCGCCCCAATCACATAGTAGAGCATATGCTCATGGGGGCTCGAAGCTTGACGGCTTTGCTTACATGGATGTAAGTACTTAGGTTTCGTCTGGAACTAGAAACCTGCCCCTAAAACCCGATCGCTTTGACTATATCTCTTCAGGGATGAACAACTCAATAATGGGGGAGTCAATTTAAATCGTGCAAACACGGCTGCAAAAACAGACACTAACTATACCCCCTTAGTCTTCGTCATCACCTTCTATTAACGCATCTTCATCACTGATATCGATATTCATCTGTAGCAAGATATCGCGCACTTCAGCGGGGATCCGATGCGGGTTGTGTTTAGCTAAATCGGCATCTGAGGGCAAAGGTTGACCAGTAAAAGCATGTAAAAACGCTTCACACAGCAGTTCACTGTTCGTTGCATGTCGCAAGTTGTTAACCTGACGACGAGTACGCTCATCTGTTAACACCTTTAATACACGTACGGGTATTGAAACCGTGACTTTTTTTACTTGTTCGCTTTTTTTGCCGTGTTCAGCATAAGGGTGAACATACTTACCATTCCATTTTGCCATTAAAATAAACCTGAATTAGCAATTACATACTTCTAAAATTCATACCAAGGTCATTTAAGCTCATTAAAGTTAAATGAGAATATGTTGTGTATGAAGATAATAAACAAACTGACTGGCGGCTAATTGTAGCGATTAGCCATAAGCAGTCAATAGACACACAGGCGGCAAGGCTACTTAGCGTAAAATTAACCCATAAATTGATTTAAACCTATGCTTGTGCAATATAAATAAACGCTTTATGAGTCAACTTAGGTCTGTTTGCTTGGCTAAACCCATTTAAATTCCCACTGGATACGGTATTTGGAAGCCTCTTGGGAATATAGACTAAGTTATAGCAATTTGGGTTTGACAGCTAGCCAAACTCTGTTTACATTCTGGACGTATAGACGGCTAAAAACAAGTGTAAAATATATCATGAGCAAAAACACATTATCGACCATTTCAGTACGTGGCGGCATCGAGAGCGATAGTAATCATGCAGCGGTTGTACCTCCAATTTATTTATCTTCTACTTATGCATTCGAAGGCTTCAATCAAAAAGGCGCTTACGATTATAGTCGTTGTGGTAATCCAACACGTGATATTTTAGGCCAAACCCTAGCCGAATTAGAGCAAGGTGTTAAAGGTATTGTGACTGCAACAGGCACAGCCGCGATTAACTTAGCTTTACAAATTTTAAAGCCAGATGATTTATTAATTGTGCCGCATGATTGTTATGGTGGTAGCTATCGCTTATTCATTAATTTAGCGGATAAAGGTCATTTTAAATTAAAAGTCATTAATCAAACCAATCCTGCAGAATTAGATGACGCCTTTGCCGCTAAACCTAAATTAATTTGGGTTGAAACACCAAGTAACCCTTTATTACGAATTACTGATTTAGCCGATATTTGCCAACGCGCTAAAGCAACAGACACGTTAGTCGCTGTCGATAACACCTTTTTAACGCCAGTGTGCCAACAACCGCTTACTTTAGGAGCGGATATTGTTGTACATTCAACCACCAAATATATCAATGGCCATTCAGATGTTGTTGCCGGAGTATTAATCACTAAAACGGAAGAGCTAGGTGAAGAATTAGCATGGTGGGCAAACTGCTTAGGTATCACAGGTTCAGCTTTTGACAGTTACTTAACCTTACGAGGTGTACGCACATTAGTTCCGCGTATGCGTCAACACCAAGAAAACTCGGCTAAACTGGTCACATTGTTAAGTGAACATGCCGCGGTAACCACGGTTTATCACCCTAGCCTACCGAGTCACCCTGGTCATGATATAGCAAAGCAACAGCAACACGGCTTTGGCGCGATGTTAAGTTTTGAGTTAGCCGGTGGTGAACCTGAAGTCATCAAATTTATTAATGCCTTAGAGCATTTCTCGTTAGCTGAGTCATTAGGTGGCGTAGAAAGTTTAGTATGTCATCCTTCAACAATGACTCACGCCGCAATGGATGCAGAAGCCCAAGCCAAAGCGGGTATTGGCCCTAACCTAATGCGCTTTTCAGTTGGCATTGAAGATGGTGATGAATTAGCGCAAGATGTTAAACAAGCACTCGATAGTTTAATTGGCGCTTAATATATAACCAATTGTACATTACATATAATTAGATATTTATTCTTTTTTATTGCATAAATATTCAATAGTAATTAATATTTATCATTCAGAGGAAAGCTATTACTAGCTTTCCTTTTTTGCGTTTTAGGATTTGACTAAAGAAGTCATCGCATTTTTGTATAACACTGCTAAAATGTCGGCCTTTTAGTAATAGTCAGCCGTTTAATGAGGTTTGAAGCAAATTATGATCAGAGTATCGATAGTCGGAGCCAGTGGTTATACCGGTGCAGAATTAGCAGCATTAGTACATAAACATCCACAATTTCAATTAGCCGGTTTATACGTATCAGAGAACAGTGCTGATGCATACAAGCCTTTTTCATCGATCCATGGTCAATTCGCTTATCAAATCGATCGAACACTTATTCCGGTAGGCGAAAATCAAATTGGTAAAATAGTATCTGAATGTGATGCTATCTTTTTATGCACCCCACACGAGACCAGTGTTGAATGGGTAGCTCAAGCAAAACATCACGGCGCAGTTGTCTTTGATTTATCTGGTGCTTATCGTTTATCTGATTTATCGGTGATCAAAAAATATTATGGTTTTGATCATAAATACCCAGAATTATTGCAAGAAGCCGTATACGGTTTAGCAGAGTGGAATCACGAAGCTATCCGTAAGGCTGACTTAATCGCGGTACCAGGTTGTTACCCTACAGCCACATTATCAGCGCTTAAGCCATTGCAAGAAGCCGATTTTATTGATTCTTCAGTCTTACCTATCATCAATGCGACCAGTGGTGCATCGGGTGCAGGTCGTCGCGCTAGCTTAACCTCAAGCTTTGTTGAAGTAAGTTTGAACCCGTATGGTGTTTTAAGCCATAGACATCAACCCGAAATCGCTGAGCACTTAGGTCACCCCGTGATCTTTACACCGCATTTAGGTAACTTTAAGCGTGGAATCTTAGCTACGATCACCTTAAAGCTTCGTGAAGGCACAACTGAAAATCAAGTTAATGCTGCGTATTCAAATGCTTATGAAGGTAAGTCAATTGTACGTTTGCGTCAAAGCTGGCCTTCAATCGCCGATGTTGAATGCACGCCTTTTGTTGACTTGCATTGGCAACTTGACCCGCAAACGGGTTATTTAGTGGTTGTATCAGCTATTGATAACTTGCTAAAAGGTGCGGCGGCGCAAGCCATGCAATGTGCTAACTTACGTTATGGTTTTGCATCTAGCAAAGGGTTAATTTAATGAGCGCTAAAACACTCGTTATTAAAGTCGGCGGCGCTTTACTTGAAAGCGCTGACAGCTTAACGGCATTTTTTGCTGAATTAAACTCGATCAGTAAAACACAACCCGTTGTTGTTGTGCATGGTGGCGGCGCATTAGTGCAAAAACTCCTCGCTGATTTAGGTCACACAAGCGAAAAGAAAGACGGTTTACGTATTACCCCCGCTGAGCATATGCCTTATGTGGTGGGTGGCTTAGCCGGGACCGCTAATAAGCAAATGTTATCCGTGGCTTTAAACGTCGGGGCAAAAGCCGTTGGCTTAAGCTTAGCCGATGGCGGCGATATTCAATGTGAAATTACCAACCCTGAATTAGGTTTTGTGGGTGAAGTAACCGCCGGCACAGCTGATTTGGTTCAACATTTATTAAGCGCTAATTATTTGCCTGTGATTAGCTCTATTGGCGCCAAAGCCGACGGTCAATTACTGAATGTTAATGCTGACCAAGCAGCCGAAGCCTTAGCAAAAATTTTACAAGGTCAGTTGGTTTTATTATCTGACGTTGATGGTATTTTAGATGCCAATAAACACGTTATTCCAACCATGACTCGCGACGTGGCCGATGATTTAATCGCGAGTGGTGTTATCACCGATGGTATGGTTGTCAAAGTTAATACCGCTTTAGCAACCGCTAAAACATTACAAGCGCCAATTGGCATTTTGAATTGGCGAGAACCAAAATTAATTTCGCAATGGTTGGAAAACCAATCTTGCGGCACAACAGTCGTTGCTGAGTAACAGTAAACGAGAGGATGGCATGATGGACGATTTCCTATCTACCCAAGAACTTTCAAAAGAAGAATTGCATGATCTGATCAAACTTGCTGTTGATCATAAACAAAACCCAAGTAAGTATAGCCAAGCATTAGCAGGTAAATCTATTGCCACGTTATACGAGAAACCCTCTTTACGTACGCGTGTTAGCTTTGATGTGGGTATTGCTAAAATGGGTGGCCATGCGGTTTATCTTGATCAGCAAAATGGGGCTTTGGGCAAACGCGAATCAGTAAAAGATTTTGCTTTAAACTTATCATGCTGGGTTGATGCGATCGTCGCTCGTGTATTTGATCACCAAACATTGGTTGAACTCGCTGAACATTCAAGTGTGCCCATCGTGAATTCACTTTGTGATTTATATCATCCATGCCAAGCCATTGCCGATTACCAAGCATTATATGAAGCGCGTGGTAATAGCTTAGAAGGCGCATCAATTGCTTACATAGGTGATGGTAACAATGTCACGCATTCGTTAATGATGTCAGGTGCTATTTTAGGCTTAAAAGTTGTTGTGATCACACCGGTGGGTTACAGCCCAGATGCGCAAATCGTATTGAAGGCGCAAAAACTAGCCGCTAAAAATGGCGGCGAAGTGATCATTAGTGATGATGTAATGGACGCAAAAGGTGTAGATGCCATCTACAATGATACTTGGATCTCAATGGGTGATAAACGCTCAATTGATGACATCAAGAAAACATTTAAACCTTATCAGACTAATGCAAAGTTAATGACTGATTTAGGGGCCAAATTTTTCATGCATTGCCAACCTGTTTATCGTGGCGTAGAAGTTACGGATGAAGTGGTTGACAGTGAACAGAGTATTTTAATGGTTCAAGCTGAAAATCGCATGCATGCACAAAATGCAATTTTGCTAACCTTATTGAATAAATAATTTTGCGTTAATCATCGCAAGCTATTTAACAAGTAATAACCGTTGCGTCAAAATGACAGCAACCAGTAACGATTAATTAGGAAAGACAATCATGTCAGATATTAAAAAAGTTGTACTCGCTTACTCTGGTGGTTTAGACACATCAGCAATCATTCCTTGGTTAAAAGAGACCTACAATGGTTGTGAAGTTGTTGCTTTCTGTGCCGATGTAGGCCAAGGCGAAGATGAGCTTGAAGGCATTGTTGAAAAAGCAATTGCTTCAGGTGCAAGCGAATGTCACGTTGTTGATTTAAAAGAAGAGTTCGTTAAAGAGTATATCTTCCCAATTATAAAAACAGGTGCAGTATACGAAGGCGAATATTTATTAGGTACTTCAATGGCTCGCCCTATTATTGCTAAAGCACACGTTGAAGTGGCACTTAAAGTAGGCGCAGATGCACTTTGTCATGGTTGTACGGGTAAAGGTAATGACCAAGTTCGGTTCGAATCTTGTTTTGCTGCTTTAGCACCACAATTACACGTGATTGCACCTTGGCGCGAATGGGAAATGCGTTCACGTGAAGACTTATTAGATTATTTAGCCGAGCGTAACATTCCTTGTTCTTCATCGTTAACTAAGATTTATAGCCGCGATGCTAATGCATGGCATATTTCGCACGAAGGCGGTGAAATTGAAGATCCGTGGAACGAGCCATCAAAAGGCATTTGGACCATGACGGTTGATCCGATGGATGCCCCAGATGAATCAGAAACGGTTACCTTAAGCTTTGAGAACGGCGAATTAACAACAGTCGATGATAAAGCATTAACCGCGCACGAAGCGTTAGTTTACTTAAATGCAAAAGCGGCCGCTCATGGTGTTGGCCGTATCGATATCGTTGAAAACCGTTTAGTGGGTATGAAATCACGTGGTTGTTATGAAACACCAGGCGGAACCGTACTCATGAAGGCTTATAAAGCATTAGAGTGTATGGTTTTAGATAAAAATTCACTTAAGTTCCGTGAACAAGTTGGCCTTGAATTCTCTCACGTTATTTATGATGGTCGTTGGTTCACACCACTTTCAAAATCATTATTAGCGGCAGCTAACTCATTTGCTGAAGAAATTACCGGTGACATCGTTATTCGTTTATACAAAGGTAACTGCACGGTTATTCAACGTCGTTCACCAAACAGCTTATACAACGAAGAGTTCTCGACATTCGGAGAAGACGAAGTTTACAACCAAAAAGATGCAGCGGGTTTCATTCGTTTATTCAGCTTATCTAGCCGCATTGGCGCATTAAACAAACAAAAGTAAGCATTTACTTTAAGTCAGCTTGTTAAGCAAGCTGACTACTTTTCCTGATTACATTTGGTGAGCCAAATAATCCTAAGTAACAGGTCTGCAATTAATTAACCACATAGCATTCATTAAGCCAACTGCTCAAACTAAGTAACCTTTAGCTTTAATGTATTGCGAGGAGATATAACATGGCATTATGGGGCGGTCGTTTTACTGGACAAACCAGTGACCTTTTCAAAAAATTCAACGATTCACTTCCTGTTGATTATCGTATGGCTGAACAAGATATTGTCGGTTCAATCGCTTGGTCTCGCGCTTTACAAAAAGTAAATGTGTTAACAAAAGATGAGCAAGTTGATCTTGAAAAAGCATTAAATGATTTATTGCTCGTTGTTAAAGCGAACCCTGAAATTGTTTTAGAATCAGATGCTGAAGATATCCACTCGTGGGTTGAAGGTAAATTAATCGATGCCGTCGGCGATTTAGGTAAAAAATTACACACAGGCCGTAGCCGTAATGACCAAGTCGCAACCGACTTAAAACTATGGTGTAAAGACGAAGGCGATCGCATCTATAAATTGCTTGTGGGTATGCAACAGCAATTAGTTGATTTAGCTATTCGTGAAAAAACAACCGTGCTACCGGGTTATACTCATTTACAACGCGCTCAGCCCGTTACTTTTGGTCACTGGTGTTTAGCGTATGTTGAAATGTTTGATCGTGATATCACACGTTTAAAGAATGCCTTAGACCGTTTAAACACACTACCATTAGGCTCTGGTGCCTTAGCGGGTACCGCTTATCCAATTGACCGTTATGCCTTAGCGAAAGACCTTGGTTTTTCACAACCAACAATGAACAGCTTAGATGCGGTATCGGATCGTGACCACGTTTTAGAATTACTGTCGACTGCCAGTATTTCAATGGTGCATTTATCACGCATGGGCGAAGATTTAATTTTCTATAACTCGGGTGAAGCAGGCTTTATCGAAATGTCAGACGATGTAACTTCTGGTTCATCACTAATGCCACAAAAGAAAAATCCAGATGCGATGGAGCTCATTCGTGGTAAGTGTGGTCGAGTTGTCGGTTCATTAAACGGCATGATGATGACAATGAAAGCTTTACCCCTAGCCTACAACAAAGATATGCAAGAAGACAAAGAAGGCCTTTTTGATGCCCTTGATACTTGGCAGATTTGTATGGAAATGGCTCAGCTTGTTATTATTGGCATTAAAGTAAACCGTGCTAAAACATTAGCCGCAGCACAACAAGGTTATGCTAATGCGACCGAGCTTGCAGATTATTTAGTGGCTAAAGGCATTCCGTTCCGTGAAGCTCACCACATTGTGGGTGAAATAGTCGTTGCAGCCTTAGCTAAAGCCAAACCGTTAGAAGACTTTAAACTCTCTGAATTGCAAGAATACAGCACTGAAATTCAAGAAGATGTTTATCAGCATTTAACCATTGAAGCCTGTTTAGAAAAACGCGAAGTACTCGGTGGAACATCGACCACTCAAGTACAATTGGCGATTCAAGCATTGCAAGAAGGTGGCGAAATTGTCGCGAAGACCCCTTCTTTAGGTGGCGCTTCAATTAACCAAATATCACTTGCCCTACAACGAGCTCAACAACGTTTGAACGCTCAAAAAGCAGAGGCATTAAGTGTTCGTCCGGCTAAATTAAGCGATGTGAATGAGCTTGACCGCATTATTACTTATTGGTCTGATGCAGGTGAAACATTACCCAGAACACGTGATGATTTAACACACAATATTTTAGATTTTGTGGTTGCTGAAATTAAAGGCAAAATTGTAGGCTGCGCATCGTTGTTTATTTACGGTACTGGTTTAGCCGAAATACGCTCATTAGGCGTTGATACCGAAAGCCAAGGTTTAGGCCAAGGCCGTGCAATGGTTCAATACTTGATGGAAAAAGCGCGTGAACTTGAGTTAGCTCGCATACTTGTATTAACGCGTGTGCCTGATTTCTTTGAAAAGCTAAACTTCACCCATACAAATAAAGACAAACTACCAGAAAAAGTCATGAAAGATTGTGATATTTGTCCGAAGAAAGAATGTTGTGACGAAGTCGCACTAGAGTACATGGTTGATATTGCACAGGCTACTGATGCAATCAATATCGACACCGTTGAATAAACGTAATGACGATTAGCTAAAAAAATCCGATGTCTTACATCGGATTTTTTGTATCTGAATTGATAAAGCAGCGCCTTATCAATTAAGGCAAGAGAAGGAAACAATAATGTTAACGAATAGCTTTGAAGTATTAAAAGCACTACGTGAAAAAACGCAATGCACACAAGCGTCTTTCCATGTCGCACAGGATGCTGATTCAACACTCGTCATCGAGTTTATTAAAATAGAAGATGGGTTAGAATTTTCGATTATATTAGAATGCAATGTAGACGAATTTAATACCATCAATGAAAATGCAATTGTTGAAGCCTATCAAACCGAATTAGCGGCACAAAAATGTGCAGCGCACAATTGTTGCGACCATGATCACTAATTCACATTTTAATTAATCTTGAAGTGACTTGGGTATAAACAAACCCAAAAACAAAAAAACCTCAATTAAGAGGTTTTTATCAATCAAATAACGTTAAACAATTAACTGCCTTTTTGGCGTTTCATTGCTTCAAAGAATTCATCATTAGTTTTGGTCATAGATAACTTATCGATCATAAATTCCATTGCATCAATTTCACTCATTTCATGAACGATTCGTCTGAGTATCCACATTTTTTGCAATTCTTCACTTGAAGTGAGTAATTCTTCTCGACGTGTACCAGAACGATTAATATCAATCGCAGGGAAAACACGTTTTTCAGCTATCTTACGATTTAAATGGATTTCAGAGTTACCCGTTCCTTTAAATTCTTCATAGATAACTTCATCCATTTTAGAGCCAGTATCAATTAACGCAGTTGCAATAATAGTTAAGCTACCGCCTTCTTCAACATTACGAGCAGCACCAAAGAAACGCTTAGGCTTATGTAATGCATTAGCATCAACACCACCGGTTAATACTTTACCTGATGAAGGGATAACCGTGTTATAAGCACGTGCGAGACGTGTAATTGAATCAAGTAAAATGACGACGTCTTTTTTATGTTCAACTAAACGTTTAGCTTTTTCGATTACCATTTCGGCCACTTGAACGTGGCGGCTAGCAGGCTCATCAAACGTTGAAGCAATAACTTCACCGCGTACTAAACGCTGCATTTCCGTTACTTCTTCCGGACGCTCATCAATTAATAACACCATCAAAACACATTCAGGGTGATTAGCCGCTATAGACTGTGCCAAGTTTTGCAACAGCATCGTTTTACCGGCTTTTGGTGGCGCAACTAATAGTGCACGTTGCCCTTTACCAATTGGTGAAGCTAAATCAAGCACACGCGCGGTAATATCTTCTTTAGAACCATTACCACGTTCCATAATCATGCGGTCAGTTGCATGTAAAGGCGTTAAGTTCTCAAATAAAATTTTATTTCTAGAGTTTTCAGGTCGATCAAAATTAACTTGGTTAATTTTTAATAATGCAAAATAACGCTCGCCGTCTTTAGGTGGGCGGATTTTTCCGGCTAAGGTATCGCCAGTACGTAAATTAAAACGTCTTATTTGTGAAGGTGACACATAGATATCATCTGGCCCCGCAAGGTACGAAGAATCACCTGAGCGTAAAAAACCAAAACCATCTTGTAATATTTCAAGGGCGCCGTCACCAAAAATATCTTCACCGCTTTTAGCGTGCGTTTTCAAAATGGCGAATATAATATCTTGTTTGCGTAAACGAGCCATATTTTCAAGTCCCATAGACTCGGCTAGTTTAACTAATTCATTTATAGGCTTTTGTTTAAGTTCGGTTAAATTCATAACGGTGGGTTCTTTAGGTGATATAAGTTGGCTCAAATAGATATTGGTCTTTGGGCTTAATCCAAATAAGAATATTTTGAGTTTTAATTTAGGGGTTTATTTTTTGAACGAATGTCTTTGGACGAACTAAAGGTAGCAGTATTTTTTTAAGAGATCCAGAAAAAAATTGAGGTTCTCAAATTAAGAACCTCAATTGCACAATTACCGCCTTATTTATTAAGCGTGTTGACTAACAAATTCAACTAATTGTGTTTTGGACATTGCGCCAACTTTATTGTCAACAACAGCGCCATTTTTAAACATTAATAAAGTAGGGATACCACGAATATTAAATTTAGCAGCTACTTCGTTTGCTTCATCTACGTTTAATTTGCCTACTTTTACTTTACCAGCAAATTCTTCAGCCACTTCGCCAATTACCGGCGCGATAATTTTACATGGACCACACCACTCTGCCCAAAAATCAACTAACACCGGTAAATCGGCCTTAATTACTTCTTCATCAAAATTATCATTTGTTAGTTCGATAGTAGCGTCACTCATCGCTATCTCCCATTTAAGATTCGCATATTGCGGATAGAATTAAATTTACTGAGTTTTTTAAACGATTGTGTTTCTTATTGCAAGTTTATACTGATATGCTTATGGAATGATGAATACCCAAAAACACTTAACAGAGACAAAATTTAGCGATTTGGACTTAGATCCACGTCTACAAACTGCTTTAACTGAAGCCGGTTTTGTCCACTGTACCCCAATACAAGAGAAGAGTTTACCTTTAGCATTAAAGGGAAATGACATTGCAGGTCAAGCACAAACAGGTACGGGTAAAACCATGGCCTTTTTGTTAGCGACATTCAATCGATTGTTAACTCAAAAATCAACTAACCCCGTACAAGATGGGCAACTTGGAGCCGTTATACTCGCGCCAACCCGTGAATTAGCCGTACAAATACATAAAGATGCACAGTTGCTTTCTAAAGCGACAGGCCTGTCTTTAGGTTTGATTTATGGTGGTGAAGGTTATGATGAACAGCGTGCACAAATTAAGGCAGGCATCGACATTTTAATCGGCACAACTGGGCGTATAATCGATTATTATAAGCAAGGCGAATTAAATCTATCTGCCGTGCAAGTGGTTGTACTCGACGAAGCCGATAGAATGCTCGATTTAGGCTTTATTAAAGACATTCGTTATTTGTTTAAAAATATGCCAGAGCCTGAAAAAAGGCTTAATTTAGTATTTTCAGCTACACTTTCACATAAAGTGAAAGAATTAGCCTATGAACACATGGGTAACCCTACCGATGTGTTTATCGAATCTGAAAAAATGTTATCGGGTCGTATTACAGAAGAACTATTTTTTCCTGCTCAGCAAGACAAAATGCGTTTATTGCTGACATTAATGGAAGAAGAATGGCCAGACAAAGCCATTGTTTTTTGTAACACCAAACATAGCTGCGAAGATGTTAACAACTGGCTAAGAGCCGACAAACATCGAGTAGGCTTATTAACGGGTGATGTTACTCAGAAAAAACGGTTACATATTCTTAATCAATTTACGAAAGGACAACTGGATATATTAGTCGCAACCGATGTTGCAGCGCGAGGTTTACATATTTCAGACGTAAGTCATGTATTTAATTATGACCTGCCTGATGATTTTGAAGATTATGTCCACCGTATTGGTCGTACTGGTCGTGCAGGTAAAACCGGTATCGCTATTAGTTTCGCTTGCGAAAAGTATGTTTACAACTTACCGGCAATTGAAGAATATATTGGCCATAGCATTCCCGTGGGTCAATACGATCCAACCGCTTTGCTAGATGACGTAGTTACACCGCGCCCTGTTGCGCGTAAACCCTTTAGATCAAACCGTCCAAACAACAAGCCCAACCGGGGTGGACGTAACTATAATAGGTAAGCTAATAGGTAAATATGAACGAGACCAATCCTGTTTATGCGGCCATTGATTTAGGCTCAAATAGTTTTCATATGCTGCTGATACGTAGTGTTGGCGGTAGCGTTCAAACTATTGGAAAAATAAAACGCAAAGTGCGTTTGGCATCAGGATTGGATGAAGATAACAATCTTAGCCAAGAAGCGATGGCTCGTGGTTGGGATTGCCTTTCATTATTTGCCGAACGTTTGCAAGACATCCCTATCACTCAAGTTAGGATCGTTGGCACCGCAACATTGCGCTTAGCAACGAATGTAACTGTTTTTTTAGAAAAAGCAGAAAAAATACTTGGCCATAAAATCAATATCATTAGTGGGGAGGATGAAGCACGCTTGATTTACATTGGCGTCGCACACACTTCGGGTTCAGCTAAGACTAAATTAGTCATTGATATTGGAGGGGCGAGCACTGAACTCGTCGTTGGACAAGGCTTTGATCCCATCGTCGTTAATAGCCTTAATATTGGCTGCGTAACCTACTTAAAACGTTACTTTAAAAATGATGTCATTAGCAACGATAATTTTTCTGCCGCTATAAGTCATGCAAAATCATTAATTGCCCCTTTAGCTTTAAGCTACTTAACCCATGGCTGGCAAGCCTGTTTAGGGGCATCAGGAACGCCACAAGCGATCCAAGAATGTTTAACCGCTCAGGGCTTTAGTGAATTAATCACACTTGAAAAAATGCACATGTTAATGCAGCAAGCTATTGAATGCAGCTCTATTGATAACTTAACGATTGCAGGTTTAGCTGAAGAAAGACGTGTTGTATTTGTGAGTGGCCTTGCCATTTTAATCGCTATCTTTGAAAGTTTAAAAATTAACTACCTTGTTATTGCAGGGGGTGCATTACGAGAAGGTTTGATTTATGGCATGTTACCTTGCCAGCAAAACTTAAATATTCGTTCGCGTACAGCCGACAGTTTTATTCAACGTTATCAATTAGATTCTGCTCATGCGCATCGAGTTAAAGACACGGCACTGGCGTTGTTTAAGCAATTAAAATCAGCTTGGAATTTAAACCAACACGATGCAAAAGCGGTATTGTCACTCGCGGCGATTGTACATGAAGTCGGTTTTGCAATTGACTTTAAATATGCCAATAAACACAGCGCCTATATTTTAAATAACACAGCCATTCCTGGGTTTAGCTTAGCGCAGCGTAAATTACTGATTGCATTAGTTGGCAACTGTCGAGCAGATATTACACCCATTGAAATACAAAACCAGACGATGACAAGCCCTTTACTCGCGGCACAACTAACCTGCATTTTACGATTAGCCGTATTATTAACAATGCGCCGCCGAGATGAGGCCCTGCCAAAAGTAACGATAACCGCGTTAACTGAACATGATGTTCAGTTACAATTTGAGGCTCACTGGCTAGCAGAACACCCATTAATGGCAAGTGAATTTGAACAAGAAATTCAACACTTAAAAATTATTGATTTCAACTTAACGTTAACCGCATAAATCTATTTCTATACCGATAGTCTTATTGAAAGAGCTTAGGGCATGTTTATCTTTTGTGTATGCTTTTGCAGCCGTATTTGCACGATTTATACCAATTCATATAAATAAGTGATCTCTCAGAATGCATCCTGCGGTTTTTGAACAAGGCGTCGGTGTGTAGGAATGGTTGTTCCCTTTCAAATACCGATAACGCAGGTCAAAAGCCGCTGGGGCATTCCTTTCAGGCGAGTTTTAAATACGCTTACTCTGTGTTGCTCGAACTCAAAAGAGCACCACTATTCTTTCATTTAAGCGCATTTAAACGCTCGCTGAGTGAGCACTTATTATTACGGATTGGTATTATACAAGGCAGAGCGATTGCGGTGTAGTCATTCTACATAAAAGAGCGATAAAGACTTTATGCTCCTGCAAAGTCACCTTACCCCACATCCATGTGGGGCAAAGACTTTATGCTCCTGCAAAGTCACCTTACCCCACATCCATGTGGGGCAAAGACTTTATGCTCCTGCAAAGCCACCTTACCCCACATCCATGTGGGGCAACATAGTAGAAATAGCGCAAATGCGCTGCCCTTTGGGTTCAATCCAAAACGTTTTGCTCTTTGTTATTGGCTTTTGACGNGCCGCTGGGGCATTCCTTTCAGGCGAGTTTTAAATACGCTTACTCTGTGTTGCTCGAACTCAAAAGAGCACCACTATTCTTTCATTTAAGCGCATTTAAACGCTCGCTGAGTGAGCACTTATTATTACGGATTGGTATTATACAAGGCAGAGCGATTGCGGTGTAGTCATTCTACATAAAAGAGCGATAAAGACTTTATGCTCCTGCAAAGTCACCTTACCCCACATCCATGTGGGGCAAAGACTTTATGCTCCTGCAAAGTCACCTTACCCCACATCCATGTGGGGCAAAGACTTTATGCTCCTGCAAAGCCACCTTACCCCACATCCATGTGGGGCAACATAGTAGAAATAGCGCAAATGCGCTGCCCTTTGGGTTCAATCCAAAACGTTTTGCTCTTTGTTATTGGCTTTTGACGTAGAACCACTATGCCATCAAGCCAATGCCGCGATCAAAACACTTTGGAATTGAACAAAATCTATACGACAAAGATAAACACGCCCTAGTTAATCAACTTGATTGATAAGCCTTTATCTCTTTATATAAACCAACTTATTTAACTAAAACGGCTGTTTATTTACAGGTTATACACTACAATTTTTGTATCAGTCTACGTTAGTTAAAGCAACGTTATATGGATATACAAGTTGAATACCAAGTACTGCAAAGTATTGTGGCCGCGCAGCAACACTTTCTAGTATCGAATAATGCTACCGAAACCCTGTCTACATTATTACGTAGTTTGATGTCATTAAATCATTACCAATACGGTTTTGTCGGTACCTTTAAAAAGTCAAAGACCTTAACCTTACAGATACTAGCAGAGCAACACTTAGAGTTAGCAGAAGAAAACACCTTTAAGTTAACTCAATCACTTACGCTTAATACCAAAGCTGATTGCTTATTTTATCAAGCCTATCTACAAGCTAAGATGCAATTTGTTACCACGGCCTCTGCATTCTCTATGCAAAACCAATTACCGTTAACCGCACCAAAAATTGAAAACATGCTGGTTTTACCCATACTCGGGGTTAATAGTACGTTAGCGGTTTTAGTGCTTGCTAACACGCACAGTAGTCAGGAAAGTGAGTTTAACAATGCCCTCTATAAACATCAAAACAGCATTGCGCATCTAATTTATGTTATCAAAATGGCCAAGCGCGAAAATGCGATTCTAACCAAATTAGAAGTGAGTGAATTACGCTTACTTAACTCGCAAAAAATATCAAAAGTTGGCAGTTGGGAGCGAGATATTAATAATGAAATGGTGAGTTGGTCAGAAGAAGTTTTTCGGCTTTATGATTATGACCCGACTCATATTAAAGCGAGTTTTCTTAACGAGCTTAACCGCGTACATTCAGCAGATAAAGAAAAATACATAAAAGCCTATCGACTAGCCTTACAAGGTAATGGATTAAATATTCACTATCGGGTTGAAACGGCTAATGGCCAATTAAAAACATTACACAATATAGCTGAATTTATTACCGACCCACTCACCAAAAATAAAAAATTAATTGGGATAATTCAAGATATAACCGGTCAACGTGCGACAGAATCAAGATTACACAAAAGCCAAGATAATTTCCGTACGGTCTTAGAAAGCATCCCAATTCCTATTATTGTTTTAAACGCCGAGTTAAAAATAGAAATATTTAATGCCGCGGCACAAAGTACATTTTTATACCCAGCTGACAAAATGAGTGATCAGCCGTTAAAATCAATAATCCACGTTGAAGACCAAAATGAACTTGATAATCTAGCCAGTGAATTTATTGAAAGCGCAGTCAAAACATCGTCAACAAAAGAGCTGAAAGCCATACGCAATGATGGCATCAAAATTCCGGTTAAGGTTACCTTTTCAGCGATTAAACCACTCGACGAAATAGCGTTAGGCGAATTAGCGTTAGGAGAGATGGCATTTGTCGTGATTTTATATGATTTAAGTGACATCAAGCTAGCAGAAAAGGTTATTAAGCGAAGCTCAAAAATGGATGCGTTAGGCCATATGGCAGGCGGTATAGCGCATGACTTTAATAATATACTCAATATTGTTTCAGGGCATTTAGAATTGCTGCAAATGCAACAAGCCGATAATGAGATAGTCATTCGAAAAATCGCATCGGCACTTAAAGGCGTTGAACGAGGTAATCAGTTAACTCAAAAGCTAGGGCGCATGTCGCGAATTGATCATAACGACAATAAACTTGTCAATTTGACAATGGAGATAAACGATTTACAAGATTTATTAAAAGAGTCGGTTTCAAACAAAATAGACTTCACATTTAACCTATTACCCATCACAAAATGGATCTTGCTCGATATTGGTAACTTTACAGATTCGTTGATCAATTTATGCATCAATGCGGGTGATGCCATGCCAAACGGCGGCACTATCACCATTAGTAGCCATGAAGTATTCATTAACAACAATAATACCCCCTATGCTAGCTTATCGCCCGGCCATTATTTAGAATTAACAGTCGCAGATAACGGTGAAGGTATGCCACATGAATTAAAAGAGCATATCTTTGATCCTTTCTTTACGACAAAATCAAAATCCAAAGGGACAGGGCTCGGCCTCAGTCTTATCTATAACTTCATCAAAAGTAGCAATGGTTATATTTTTGTAGAATCAACCGAAGCGCAAGGCACAACCTTTTTATTATACTTCCCAATTGTTGAGATTGATGACTCTCAAATTGATATACCCATAAAAACGAATGATGAGTATCCTAGCTTAGCCGGCAAGCGCCTTTTACTTGTTGATGATGAAAAATCGATAACCAAATTACTTTCTACTTTTTTACAACATTATCAACTTAATATTCAATGTGCAGATCAAGGAGAAATTGCTTTAAATAGCTTAAAAAATAATAACTTTGATTTGGTTTTAAGCGACATTAATATGCCAGGTGAGATAGATGGGATAAAATTAGCGCAAAAAATACACCAAAACTGGCCAAAATTGCCTATTATATTAATGAGTGGATTTATCAAGGATGATAGACTGAGTGCGCCAGAGCTAATTAATATACCGCTGCTCAACAAACCATTTAAGAAAAAAGAATTATTGGATTTAATTCATGAATATTTACGGCAATAGGGATAAAAATGATGCGAAAAATACTACTCATTGATGACGATGACTTGTTCGCTGAATTTGTAACGGATGCTGCAGAGTTAGTAAATGCGAGCGTACTTACAATTAACAACGGCAAAAAAATTGAACAATTAAATTGCCATGATTACGACGATATCATCATTGATTTAAGCGTGCCGGGCTACGATGGCGTGCAAATATTACGCTGGCTAAAAGAACACAACTGTACATCACGTATTATTATTGCTTCAGGTTGTGACATATCCGTGATCAATTCTGCCGGACAACTCGCTAACGCTTACCAATTAAATTTAGTTGATTGCTTAAGCAAACCTTTTTCGCTTGACGCTTTTTTAAAAACCCTACGTAGTGAGCAACATTTTGCTCAAAAAACACCGAGAACAATCGAAGATGATGAGTTAAGTGATGAAGAAATTGTGCTGGCGTTACATGAAGGCATTAAAAATAATGAAATAGAAGTCTACTACCAGCCCAAAATAGACCTAATTAACAATCAATTACTCGGTTTTGAAAGCTTAGCCCGTTGGACCTTCAAAGGCTCGCCCATTCCACCCGATATATTTATTCCGCTCGCTGAGCAATTCGATTTAATCGATGACCTTACCTTTAAAATAGTTGATCAATCGTTACCTCAATTAGCTAAATGGTCAACAGTGGATCAACCTTTAAGAGTCGCCATTAACTTTTCAGCTCGCTCGTTATCAAAACTCGACGTTCCTGATTATTTAAGCCAAAAAGTCGAAGCTTATAACTTATTGCCACAACAAATAATTATAGAACTAACAGAAAGTGCCTTAGCCGATGATCAAGCTTCTTCACTTGAAATTTTAACGCGTTTACGCATGAAAGGGTTTGATCTATCTATCGATGATTTTGGAACAGGTTACTCTTCTGTTCAACAGTTACAAAATATCCCATTTACCGAGTTAAAAATCGATCGCTCATTTATTGGTAATTTTTTACATAATCCACAGTCGCAAGCCATTGTAAACTCAACGATCGAAATGGCACATAAACTCGGTATTAAAGTTGTCGCCGAAGGTATTGAAGATTCAGAAACACGCAACGCCTTAATCACACTCGGCTGTGATGTCGGACAAGGTTACTATTTTGCAAAACCATTAAACGTAACCAGCATGAATAAATGGTTACAGGCTAATAATCATTATACATCGGTATCAACCCAGCAAAGCCACGAATTAAAAGTATGCTTAGTTGATGATGATCTTAATTTTATATCGATGATCAATGATGTGTTTAAAGATAAATTCGAATTTTCAAGTTACTCATCTGCAATGCCGTTTTTAGATGATTTAAATGAAATATCACCTGATATCATTTTGCTCAATACCAATTTACCCGACCATGACGGCTTTGAAATAGGTCAAAAAATTAAAAGTAATGTCCAAGACGCATCGATACTGTTTATATCCGAATTAGATAACAAAGAGCAAAGATTAAAAGCCTACGCGGCAGGGGGGGATGATTTTATTGCGAAACCCATTTCAATAGGAGAACTCTTAGCCAAGCTCCGTACGTTGAAGCATTTTCAAATTAAACAAAAAAAACTAACACAAGATGAAGAAAGCGCCCAAGATATTGCTTTCAACACAACGATAGAAGCAGCGCAATACGGTTCACTCCTTCACTTTTTTAAACAATCTTTTGCTTGCCGAAATTATCAACAATTAGCCGAGCTTTTTTTCTCGTATATGGCTGAATTACGATTAAGTGCTTGCATTCAATTTAGATCGTCAACAAACAATTATAGCTTGCGCTCTGCTACACAGATATGTAGCCCAATGGAAGAAAGCTTATTCGACATGCTAGCCAATGCAGGCTCTCTATATCACTTTAATGATAAAACCATGATTAACGATAAACATATTTCTATTATCATTAAAAATATGCCGAATTCGGATGACAAGACTTATCCGCATTACACTCATTTGATCACCGCGTTAATAGAAGGGATAGAAGCAAAATGGGTCGATTTATTGCGAGCCCAATCAGCAACAGAACTGGTCACCAATATCGACGATATTTTAGGAGCCTTAAAAAATAAATTTAATGACTTTGAAAAAGAAACCCATTTAATTATTGATATGCTGATCTTAGATGTAAGAGCCTCTTTAGATACGCTGGATTTAACCGACAAACAAGAAACTGACTTATTGACTACAATTGAAAAAGAGGTTCAACGTGTTATGAATTTAAGTAACTCAGGTAAAGAAATCGAACACGATTTCACCAAAATAATTGGAAACTTTAAAAAAACTTATCAATAAGTCATTAGATTAATGAATTTAAAGTGAAGAAAGTGTAGCTTTAGGTTATATTTTTGAGCGGCAAAAATCACAAACCCTAATAAACAAGGTATGTATGACACTAAACACAGTAAAGCAAAACTAAATGCGCCTAAAAATATCAGCTTACTTAGCTATTAGTTATTTACTGTTAATGCTTTCATGTGCCAACGCGTATGCACTTACCTTAAAAACAACGGATCAATCCATTGCGATTGGCAATGACTTACATTTTTTATACGATAACGATCAGTTTTTTACTGCCGACGAAGCACTCGAACAACTCTATACACGACCACAATTAGAAAATGAATCAATTGCATTAGATTATTCAGGTAAAACCTTGTGGCTTGCGACCGAACTCAATTCTGAAGCAAATGACACGATTAATTTTGTTTTAGAGCTACAAAATAGTAAAAGCCCTGCCGTATCCTTTTACTTATTCTCTGGCCAACAAATCGTTAAACAATTTGAATACCCTAACGATATTCAAGATTATCGTTTTAAGCGGCCTATTTTTGCTTTTGATTTACAACCGCTCGAACAAGTCACTTTACTGGTTAAAATACGACACGTTAATAGTGGTATTAGGCCAATAATTTGGCAGCAAAGTGCTTTTAATGACCACACTATGTTAACCGTTCCTATTTTAGGCGCTTTTCTGGGTATATTAATCGGCTTAGCTATCTATAACTTGATTTTATATTTCGGCTTAAAACACGCGGCGTTTCTTTGGTATTCGGCTTATATTTTCGCTACATTAGCTTGGCGCATTTTATTTAGTGATCATGGTGCTGCGTTTATTCCTGCCAATTGGAATATATTACTCCAACCCTACTCGGCTTCCTTAGCGTTATGTGCATTGATTTTCGCAGGCTGTTTTTGTTACTTTTTTCTTGAATTAAAAAAAATAAAATCACATTTTGAACCTTGGGTAAAAAGGCTCATTATCGCCATTATCTGTGCCAGTGTGATCTCTTTATTTGTATCTGCGCGCTTTACCTTATTAATGATCGGTATATTAACGCTTATCGCAGGGCCGCTATTTTTAAGTGCGGCAATCTCAGCATGGAATAAAGGACAAGTAACAGCTCGTTATTATATTTTAAGTTGGCTGCCTTTAATCTTAGCGGCTTTGTATACGCAATTAAGTATTTGGCAACTCGTACCGAGTTTAGAGCAAAGAACGTTACTGTTAGATATCGCCATACTTTTTGAAGCCTTTTTATTAACATTAGCACTCGCAGACAAACTAAAAATGTCAGAGAACGAAAAAAACTATATCGCGAGTCATGATCCCATCACCGGTTTACCTAACCACAATACGCTTGTTGCACAATTGGTAGAGCACCATGAAAAAAAGGAGTTCACTTTACTGCAATTGAATATTCAGCGTATTCATATTATTCAAAATACCCTCGGGTTAAAAACGGCGAATGAAATCCTCACCGTTATTGCAGCTCGTTTAACCGCCTGGTCAAAAAACCAGAAACAATTACTTAATTTAGGTGTTCAAACCCATCAGCCTATTTACCTTGGTCAATTAGAGCGCGGGCAACTCATTCTCGCAGTCGCTGACACACTTAATGAACCTGATAACATCATTAAAGCGATCAGAATGGAAGTTCAGCGGCCTATTGAATATCACGCGATCACATTAGACTGTGACTGCCATGTGGGTGTTGCGTACTCTAAATATCATTGTGACAACATTGAGCAGTTAATTCAAAATGTAAACATCGCAAGTAATATCGCCGTCAATAAGCAATTACCTTTTATTCTCTATTCAGATGAGAAAAATTTGTTTACCGAACGCCGGCTCGCATTAATGACAGATTTAAAAAAAGCGATACAATCTAAATCTGAACTTTTTATTCATGTGCAACCGCAAATCACCTTGCAAGATGGCAAGCCTTATGGCGGAGAAGCATTGATCCGTTGGCATCATCAAGAACATGGCTTTATTGCCCCAACTGAATTTATTCCTATCGCCGAAGAAGCTGGGCTCATATCCGCTATCTCTTTATGGGTGATTGAAGAAGCTTTACAGATTAACCAAGTATTTAATCAAAAGTGTAAAGGCCATGTCATATCAGTCAATATTTCAGCTCATGACTTAGAGCACCCACAATTTGTCAATAACTTAGCTGCGTTACTTAAGCGCTCACCTTTACCCAATAACCAGTTATTACTTGAAGTAACCGAATCGGCCATGATGAGTGAGCCAGGGCTCGCGAGCTTGGCCTTAGCACGTATTAGTCAATTAGGTGTTTTAACCAGCATTGATGATTTTGGTACCGGTTATTCTTCATTATCTTATTTAAGTTTATTACCCGTTAACGAGTTAAAAATAGACAAATCATTTATTTTGGATATCGGTGAAAAAGAACAAAACTACACCATAACGGAAATCATTTTAAGCTTAAGCAAAAACTTAAGCTTAACTTCTGTCGCTGAAGGTATTGAAGACCAATTAGCATTAGACACATTGAAACAATTGCAATGCGATATTGGGCAAGGTTATTACATAAGTAAGCCACTTGCTGTTACCCAATATTTAACGTGGTTAGATGATCATAAATCAATCACAACGACAAATAAGATTAACGATTAATAATTGCGGTTAAATATCTGGTGAAAACTCAAAAACATTTTTCGCAACTAAAGTTTGAAGATGATCTAGAGCAGCAATTTTGGATTAACGCTGAAAGTAAAGCACGCCCTTTAGTTGCGTTTATCTATTGGATTGGCGGTATTCTTCCGCTTATTTTCATGTTGAATGATTACTTTAATGCGGAAGCCCGTTTTAATGAATTATTCATTACACGCTCTGTATACATGTGTTTTTGGGCGGCTATCACTTTCGCAACCCTTTCGAAGTGGCGCTTTATTTCGCTCTCGCATTCAATGCTCATTTATATCAGTGTGGGCATGCTTTATGTTCCGTATTTAAATGCGATCGTGTCTGAACGACCAGAGCTCGTTGTGCCATCAGTTTTATTCTATTTATTTGGCATTGTTATTTGTCAGCTCGGCGCGAGATTAGCTTTATACGCAGGTTTAGCCAGTTGTGTTGTTCCTAGCATCTTATTTATTAGCCATAACCAGCTCAACAAAAATGAAATAAATATCATTTTTATGTTGGCGATTTGGTCTATTGCGACCTGGGTTGCAAGCTTAATTTTAGAACGCATTAATCGACGTTTATTTTTATATGAACATGACCTAAATCACGTCAACAAAATCAATCAAGACCTGCTAAAAAAAGAAGCACAAGCCAATCGCTTTAAAAGTGAATTTTTAGCTCAGATGAGCCATGAGATCAGAACGCCATTAACCGCTATTTTAGGTTACGCCGAGAGTTACTTCTCTGATAATTTAAGTAAAGAAACAAAAGAAAGCACCGTTAAAACCATACATAAAAATGGTGAACACTTACTTTCATTAGTTAATGATATTTTAGATTTATCAAAGATTGAGGCGGGGAAATTACAACTAGAATCAATTGATTCTGAATGGTTATCCATTGCTGAACAAGTACAAGAAACCCAACAAAATAGCCTGGCGCATAAAGATGTATGTTTTAACCTAAGTTACCAATACCCTTTGCCATCACACATACAAACGGATCCAACTCGGCTCAAGCAAATCTTGTTTAACTTAACCACAAACGCCATAAAATTTACCCCCAAAGGCCAAATAAATTTAGATATTTCATACGATAATGAGCACAAGAAAATATTGTTTGTATTAAAAGATTCGGGCATCGGTATGAGTCAGCAAGTTTGTGATAACTTGTTTAAAGCCTATCAACAAGCCGATAGCAGTATTAACCGTACCTATGGCGGTACCGGTTTAGGTTTATATATTAGCAAACAACTTATTGAATTATTGGGCGGCTCCATTCGAGTTGAAAGTATCCCCAAACAAGGCACTATTTTTTACTTTTCTATCGCCGCACACCTAAGTCAGCAGCATACACAAATAACCAATGCCACCGAAAACAAAAGCAATGAAATCCCCAATAGTTTACCTTCAAATAATTCAAACTTCATAGGGCATGTTTTAGTTGCCGAAGATAATATTGATAATCGTAAGCTTATAAAATTAAAATTAGAGCAAATAGGGCTAACGGTTTCAACGGCAGAACAAGGTGAACAAGCCGTAGAAAAAGCGTTACTTGAAGATTTCGATTTAATCTTAATGGATATTCAAATGCCGATTATGTCAGGTGAAGAGGCATTAAAAATTATCAAAGCGACCGATGCCGATATTCCTATTGTTGCATTAACGGCTAACGCGATGTCGCAAGATATCCAACGTTATTTATCACTCGGCTTTGACGCTCACATTGCAAAACCTATAGAGCAAATTCACTTTATTAATGTGATTAAACAGTTTTGCCAAAGCCATACTGAATCCGCGGTAACCAAACAAGCAACGTTAGAACCGTCAGCACCCAATCAAGATACTTTGTTTTCACTTGATAACAGCGCATTTAGAGCATTAGTTTATGAATATATTGACAGCTTACCCTGTGAAATAGAGATGCTGAAACATGCGAAAAAAAATCATGATTGGCAAAAACTAGCAAAAGTAGCGCATAATATTAAAGGCTCAGCCGGTAATTTTGGTTTTACGCAAGTATCAAGCGATGCGAGTGAGGTAGAGCAACTTATAAAAAGTGATCACTTAGGTGAGATAGACCGTGTATTCAGCCAGTTACTTGAATCACTTAATCAAGCCTTATATTCAAGAGAAAACTAAATCGGCTTCTCTACCCTAGGTATATAGACAGAGATATAATCTTCTCGCTCAGGTTTTATGGTTCATTGTCAGCGCTTACTCTCGACTTTGGCTCCTGCGTCGTTCTAACACCTAAATCCATTTAGGCGGCCCCAATCACTTAGTAGGCCTATGCTCATGGCGTCTCGAAGCTTGCCTGCATGGATGTAAGTACTTCGGTTTCGTCTGGAACGAGAAACCGGCCCCTAAAACCCGATCGCTTTGACTATCAGCTTACCCAAGGAGCATTGGCTCATACAAATCAAAACCACGCTTTTTATAATTATTTAATGTTGCTGGGTGATCAAAGTCGCCCGTATGCACCCATACACGCTTTGCATCCCATTGCCATGCTTGCTCAGTCGCAAACGACAATAAAGCCGAACTAATACCGCGATCAATATATTCAGGCATTAAACCAAAATAAATAATTTCAACATCACCTTCTACTGAGCGCTCTAACTCAAAATACCCCGCAATAGAGCCTTCCTCTAAAGCAAGCCATGTCCTTAAATTGTCACGCTCTACGTAAGTTTGCCAAATTTGTTCTGACCAACTGATTTTATCAACCCACTTCCAAGGCGTACCAACGGCTTGATACATAAACTGATTAAGCTTAGCCTGTGGTTCTACACATTCTTTTACATACAACCATTTAGGCAATCGCTTTACTTTTAACGCCGCAGCACTGTGCATTTCAAGGTAATACGTTTTATTTTTAGTCATAATATCTACTAAACGACTCAAGTCATTTGAGTGTAGTCGATTTATTAAAAAATACCCTCATCCGCACCTTCACTCACCTCTCCCTCCTGTTCCGCTGTTAAAATGTCAACGTCTGGCGATCTTTCGACGAACTCAGTAGGTTCCGTGCCTTTAATAAAATACTCAAATTGCGTTGTATGATCCGTTTTATTCGACAGCTTGCCACTGGTGTTATCAATGCGTACGGTAACGATGTTAGCGGGCATATGTTTAGCTGAGTTATCAACATCTTGCAAAATTTCTTTTGCATAATCTATCCAAGCAGGCAAAGCCGTTTTAGCGCCAAATTCCGTGCCGTAAATTTGGTTGCGGTCTAAATTATTATTGTATTTTGATTGGCCCAGCACACGTGAATGATCGTCAAAACCAACCCAACTGGTGATCACTTCTTTAGGGGTAATACCACTAAACCATGCATCTTTTGCGTCATTGGTTGTACCGGTTTTACCACCTATATCTCGGCGTTTTAATTTTTGAGCACGCCAAGCGGTACCATTCCATCCGGTGCCTTTATTCCAATTCCCACCTCCCCAGACTGTACTTTTCATTGCCTCCGCAATTAAAAATGCATTTTGCTCACTTATCACCTGAGGTGCTTGCAGGTATTCTTTCACTGGTTTCTCTTTCGTTGACTGATCATATTGATTTTTAAAAAACGCATCTTCCGATTGCAACTGCAATTCAGCTTCTTGTTTTAATCGACAAGCGAGGCAAGCTAAAGGCGGGTTTGCTTCCCATATTAATTCATTCGTTTGGCTTTCTATTCGTTCAATAAAATAAGGCTCAACTAAATACCCACCATTAGCAAATGTAGTGAATGCGGTGGCGACTTCCAGTGGCGTGAATGAAGCTGAGCCTAAAGCTAACGATTCATTCGCAGATATTTCGTGTGGTGAAAAACCAAAACGTGTTAAATAGTCAACCACGGTTGGGATCCCAATGCTACGTAAAAGCCTAACCGATACTACATTTTTAGATTTAGCTAATGCCTGGCGAATACGAATTGGGCCATCATAAACAGCAGGCGAGTTTTTGGGCCGCCATACTGTACCTTGGCGACGATCCCATTGGTTTATCGGGGCATCATTAACAATACTCGCTAATGTGAAACCATTTTCTAAAGCGGCAGAATAGATAAAAGGTTTAATATTAGAACCGACTTGGCGCTTCGCCTGCGTAACACGATTATATTCACTTTGCCTAAAATCATAACCGCCAATTAATGCTCTTATTGCCCCATTATCAGGGTCAAGAGAAACTAATGCAGCAGACACGTCAGGTAACTGCGCTAAACGCCAATCTCCTGCGTTATTTTTACGTATGCGTACAATTTGACCAACACTAAGGATATCTTGAATACTGTTTGGCTCCTTGCCTTGCATCGTATCACTGACATAAGATCGGGCCCATTTTATATCTTCCCACCCTACAATACCGGTCTGAGACATTTCATCGATAAATGAAAATGAATTATTTTCTAAATCAACTTGGGTGATCACAACATTCGTTAAATCACCAAAAGCGGGCAGCGCTTGCAGCGCCGAGCGAATATCGGTTACAGCCCAAGGTTCTTCAGCCCCCCCTTGCCACAGCTCTTGCAATGGACCTCGATATCCATGCCTTTCATCATAAGCATGCATATTGTCTCGTAATGCTTTCTGAACAGCCAATTGCGAATTAGCCGTCACCGTCGTGTAAACATCAAATCCAGCGGTGTAAGCTTGGTCACCATATTGTTCAATCATATGTTGCCGCACCATTTCAGCAACATAAGGCGCATCCACATCAATTTGCGCGCCATGGAATTTAGCCGTAATAGGAGTCTCGATCGCTTTTGTATATTCGCTCTCATTCAAATAGCCGGCATCTTTCATACGCCACAGCACGGTATCACGACGTTGTTTGGCTTTTACCGGACGTCGTAAAGGGTTATAGGTAGAAGGCGCTTTATGCAAACCGATAATCATGGCAGATTGCGGTAACGTTAAATCAATGGCTTTTTTACCGTATAAAACTTCAGCGGCCGCGCCAACCCCAAAGGCCCGGTTACCCAGTTCGTTTTTATTTAAATAAAGCGTTAATATTTCATCTTTAGATAATAAATTTTCGATATGAAACGCGATAAAAATCTCTTTTATTTTACGAATATAGGTTTTTTCTCGTGTCAAAAAGAAATTGCGCGCGACTTGCATGGTGATTGTACTTGCACCTTGCGTTCGTTTACCACCGGCAGAAACAACAGCAATAGCCGAACGCACTAAACCGATGAAGTCGACGCCAGGGTGCTCATAAAAACGGGCATCTTCAGCGGCTAATAATGCTTGGATCATATGTTCAGGCACATCAGCAAGGGTAACGGGGATCCTTTTCTTTTCACCAAATTGTGAAATCAATAAACCATCCGATGTATAAACTCGCATAGGGGTTTGCAATTGAATATCTTGCAGTTTCTGTACAGAAGGCAATTCATCTTTTATATAATAATAAATAGACGTTATTGTCAGAACCGTAAAAAGAATTCCGCTGAGGGTTAAATAAAATAAAATTCGAAAAAATTTAGTCACGTGATCACTCTAATGGTAAAAAATGTGGCACAAATATTTAATAATCGTTATAGTCTCAAAATATGCTGGCGATATTTTGTCACATTACGGCCTATATTGAACAGAATCATAAAAAAATAATAATTTGGTTGACCTTAAATATGCTTTCATCATTTCTCGGACAAACAAGCACTGCCATGGTTGGTATCGACATAGGCTCGTATGCGGTAAAAGCCGTTCTTCTTGAGCAAGAAGGCGAACATATCCGCTTACTGCAAGTTGTACAAGAGCCAATACCCAAAGGCGTTATGAACGAACGTGAAATTCAAGACATTGAAGCCCTTGGCAATGTCATCGCTAAAATACGTAAATCCATTCCTAAAACAGTTAAACTCGCTGCTGCGGCAGTTTCAGGCTCAACCGTTATCACCAAAACCATTTATATGGACGTTAATTTAACTGATGATGAAATGGAAACGCAAATAGAAATCGAAGCCGATAGTCTCATTCCCTACCCTTTAGAAGAAGTCAGTTTAGATTTTGAACGCCTTGGCGTTAATGAATCAGATCCTTCTAAAGTTAATGTCCTTTTAAGCGCAGCCAGAACCGATAGTGTTCAAGCTCGCGTCGGGGCACTCGAAGCCGCTAATTTCACAGCAAAGTTAATCGATGTCGAATCATATGCTCTTTCCCGTTCTGCTGAGTTAATTTACGGGCAATTACCTGACGATGCAACCAGTAAACGCGTTGGCCTTGTGGATATGGGGGCAAATATGACCCTAATGACAGTATTGGAAGATGGAGAGGCGATTTATACTCGAGATCAAGCCTTTGGTGGGGAGCAATATACCAAAAACATTGTTAATTATTATAACAAGACATTTGAAGAAGCTGAGCTCGCCAAAAAAACAGGTGATTTACCACCTAATTATACTTTTGAAGTCCTTGCGCCATTCCAAACGGCTGTCATTCAACAAATACGCCGCGCAATTCAAATGTTTTTAACATCAAGTGGTCATGATAAGTTAGACTATTTAGTTTTATCTGGCGGGGCTTCAATGCTTGAAGGCATGAAACAAGTGATTGAAGATGAACTAGGTATTTATTGTGTAATTGCCAATCCATTTACGGATATGGAAATTAACGCTAAAGTTGACCCTCAACTTACAGATAATCAAGCAAGCGCCTTTATGATTGCAGCTGGATTAGCATTAAGGAGTTTCAATCCGTGCCACATATAAACCTGCTGCCTTGGCGTGAAGAGGCAAAAGAACTCAAACAGAAACAATTTATTGGTATGCTCGCACTAGCCGCGATTATAGTAATCATTATCGGCTTGCTGATTAGCTCATATTATAGTGGCCGTATCGATTATCAACATAAACGGAATCAATATATCCGCAATGAAATTGCCGTGCTCAACACCAAAATTGAAGAGATAAAAAACCTACGAGCTAAACGTTCTGAGTTAGAACAACGCATGGGGTTAATTGCCGATTTACAACGTAATCGAAACCTAGGTGCACAAATACTAGATGAACTCGTTAAAGTTGTACCGCCAGGTGTTTATTTAACCGAATTAGAAAAGCGCGAATCAAAAGTATCGGTTAAAGGCAAAAGTGAATCGAATAACCGTTTATCTAATATGATGCGCCAAATTGAAAACTCTTGGTTATTAGAAGCGCCTATTCTTAATTCCATTGTTGCAGCTCAAGTTGAACCAAGAATACTAAGTGATTTTAGAATGTCAATGGATGTAAAACCGGTTAACGAGACAGAAGCCAATGCGGCCGCCAAAAAAGGAGGCGCTCGCTAATGGATTTTAAAAATATTGATTGGAAGAATTTAGACCTAAACGATTTAAACGATTTTGAGATTGACCCAAATGATTTAGGTAGCTTGCCAAAACCCGTTAAAATTATTTTCGCCGTAGTTTTAGCGATTATCGTAGGCATAGGTTACTATCAACTTTTTATTAGCGACCAAATAAAAAGCTATGAAGATGCACAGCGCCAAGAAGTGGGTTTAAGGCAAGAATTTTCAGCCAAATACCATATCGCGGTCAATGCCGATGCATACAAAGATCAATTAAAAAAAATGGAAGGCGAATTTGCTCAATTGTTAAAACGCCTACCAACCGAACATGAAACACCAGGCTTACTTGATGATATCAGTTTTGTGGGTACAACCAGTGGTTTAACCTTCACGAAAATAAACTGGGAAAACGAGATCCAAAAAGAATACTACACCGAGTTACCGTTACGCCTCGAAGTTATTGGGGGTTATCACGAGTTTGGTGAA
This sequence comes from Algibacillus agarilyticus, assembly GCF_003286125.1. Classification (GTDB taxonomy): domain Bacteria; phylum Pseudomonadota; class Gammaproteobacteria; order Enterobacterales; family Alteromonadaceae; genus Algibacillus; species Algibacillus agarilyticus. The sequence goes on along the minus strand of NZ_QMED01000013.1, from coordinate 64,021 downwards.
TTTTTAGGCCGTGTAGCCGCTTTACCACGAATTGTTACCTTGCATGACTTTACAATTAAAGTACAAAAAGGCGATACTCTACAGCTAAACTTATTAGCCAAAACATACCGCTATAAAGAAACGCCAAGTAAAGGAGTAGCGAAATGATCAAACATTTAGCTATACTACTGGGCGCGTCGTTGGCGCTAACAGGTTGTGGTAACGATTTAGCCGACTTGCAAGAGTTCACTTCTCAAGTAAAAGCATCGGCTAGAACGGATATTGAACCGATACCAACGGTTGAAGCATTTGAGAGTTTTGAGTATTCAGTAAGTGGCCTGCGAAGCCCGTTTGTTGAACCAGAACCGGAATTAATACAAGATAAAATGCAACAATCTCGCGATTGCTTGCAACCTAACTTTGCCCGTAATAAGCAACCGCTTGAAAAATACCCATTGGATAACCTGAAGATGCGTGGCACCTTAGGTTCAGATGGTTCACTCTGGGGTCTCATTGAAGCGGCAGATGGCGCTTTATTTAGGGTTAGACCAGGCAGTTATGTGGGTCTATACCATGGTCGAATTGTTGCTGTAACGACTGAAGAAATAGAATTAGAAGAAATGATACCTGATGGAACTGGCTGTTGGGAAAAGCGAGCCGCACATCTTATGATGACAGGTGAAGAATCGGAATTAGGAAGCTAACCAAAATGATAAACTGGATCCAAAACCAAGCTAATAATCTGCGACGCGGCCGCCAAATTCTGGCCTTTATTGGCCTTATTGCGCTTCCTATGCAAGCATTTGCATTATCTGTACTTTATGAAATCAGATACAACCCTGTTGTAGCGGGCGAAACCGAACTCGAATTTGTATTTGACCAAGAGTTAGCCGATGAGCCCTCAATTCAAGTTTTCAGTAACCCCTCTCGGATAGAGATTGAAATATCAAATGCCGATTTCGAGAGTTACCTTGCTGAAGTTCCGGTTAATATTGCGGGTGTTGAAACAATAAAAACGTCTTATGAAGAAGAAACCGTACGCATTCAAATTTTGCTTGATTCATTAAAAGTGTATCAAACACGCATTGAAGAAGAACGCTTTTATGTGCATATTTCAGACAATGCCAATTTTGAACAAGCAACAACCCAAGATAAAGTTGAATATTTAAACAAAGTGCAAGCGATGGATTTCCGTCATGGCTCTGATGACAGCGGCCGTGTACTTGTTTTCTTAGAAGACAATATGGCAGCCGTTGATGTGGTCGAAAAAAATGAAAAAATCATTATCGACTTTCACAGCACGGATATCCTACCTGACCTGTTATATAAAATGGACGTCACCGATTTTGGTACGGTAGTTGATAGTTTGGAAACATTTAAAGATGCAGGCATGACACGCATTGAAATCATGACTAACCGCCCCTTTAAATACCAATATCAACAACTTGAAAATATTTTCACGCTAGAAATCACTGAAGATAAAATGGAAGGCGGGATCATCGGTTCTGAACAGTTTGAAGGTGACCCTATTTCACTCAACTTCCAAGATATTCCGGTAAGAACCGTTTTACAAATTATTGCTGACTACAATGGCTTTAACTTAGTAACCAGCGACTCGGTGGGCGGTAACATTACCCTTCGTTTAGACGGTGTACCATGGGACCAAGCGTTAGAAATAATCCTTAAAATTAAAGGGTTAGATAAACGCATGGAAGGTAACATCTTACTTGTTGCACCCGGCGACGAAATCGCGGCGCGTGAAGCAAGAGAACTACAGGCTAAAAAGCAAGTAGCTGAATTATCTCCTTTATACACTGAATACATGCAAATCAATTACGCTAAAGCCACAGCAATTGCTTCGCTGTTAAAAGGCGAAAACGCGATGCTGTCTGAACGAGGCAGTTTATCCGTTGATGATAGAACAAATACTTTATTAATCCGCGATACAACAGCCAGTATCAGTAACGTTAAACGCTTAATCGAAATTCTCGATGTTCCGGTTAAGCAAGTTATTATTGAATCACGTATCGTTACCGTTAAAGACAACATCACCGATGAAATGGGGATCCGTTGGGGTTTCTCAGATCAACAAGGCTCAGATGGTTTATCAGGCTCAATTGAAGGCTCTCAAGCGATCGGAGGAGGTTCAATCCCGACATTAAACGATCGTTTAAATGTTAATTTACCGGTTGCATCACCCACAGGTAGCATTGCTTTTCATGTAGCGAGGTTAACCGACGGAACTATAATCGACCTTGAGCTATCGGCTTTAGAGCGTGAAAATAAAGGCGAAGTTATTGCCAGCCCACGCATTACTACAGCTAATCAAAAAACAGCATACATAGAACAAGGTACAGAAATTCCATTTGTTCAAGCCGCATCAAGTGGTGCAACGGCCGTAACCTTCAAAAAAGCAGTCTTAAGCTTAGAAGTCACGCCCCAAATTACACCAGATAATAAAATCATTTTAGATTTAATTATCACACAAGATTCACGTGGTGATACTGTGCAAACCTCAACAGGTCAAGCAGTCGCCATTGATACACAAGAGATTGGCACACAAGTACTCGTTGATAATGGTGAGACAATTGTCTTAGGTGGTATATACCAACAATCAACCCTTAATTCAGAAAGCAAGGTCCCGCTATTAGGTGATATCCCTTATATCGGCAGACTGTTTAAAAATACATCTGATTTTAATGAGAAAAAAGAGTTGCTAATTTTCGTAACACCTAGAGTTGTGACAGAAACGTTTTAAAAAGTCCATTAAGCTTGCAATTGCTACTAAAGAGCTGAGATAATCGCGGCTCTTTTTTAAAAGACAGTGAAACTCCGGAGCAACTACAACTAACTTTGGTATAGATAGAGTTAAAATGGCCGAGAAACGTAATATATTCCTCGTGGGTCCTATGGGGGCCGGCAAGAGCACAATTGGTAGACAACTAGCTCAAGAACTTCATCTAGATTTCGTAGATTCTGACGCAGAAATAGAGCGCCGTACTGGTGCTGATATCGCTTGGGTTTTCGATGTGGAAGGTGAAGAAGGCTTTCGCGTACGTGAAGAGAAAGTCATATTTGATATAACCGAACAACAAGGTATTGTTTTAGCCACAGGTGGTGGTTCGGTAATAAGCAAAGAAGTTCGCAATCGTCTATCTGCTAGAGGCTTTGTCGTATATTTAGAAACGACAATTGACAAACAAGTCGCAAGAACGCAAAAAGATAAAAAACGCCCACTACTACAAACAGCTGAACCTCGCAAGGTACTTGAAGCTCTCGCAAAAGAGCGTAACCCGTTGTATGAAGAAGTAGCTGATCTATTAGTTAAAACTGATGATCAAAGCGCAAAAGTAGTAGCGAAAGAAATAATAGACCGCCTAGGTTTTTAATTAAAAAATAGTAGCTATGAGCATTACACAATTAAATGTTGAATTGGGGGCTCGTAGCTACCCTATTCGTATTGGATCCGGCTTAATTAATAATAAAGCTGAATTCAACAATATCATTAAAACAAAACGCGTAGTCGTTGTAACCAACGAAACAATCCAGCCTTTATATTTAGAGTCTGTTCTCAGTAGCCTCACTGACTTTAACACCAGCTACACTATTCTTCCGGATGGCGAACAGTTTAAAACACTCGAATATTTTGAAAAGATTAACGCGTATTTACTCGAACAAAATTGCGGCCGAGATACCACTTTGGTTGCATTAGGTGGTGGAGTTATTGGTGATTTAGTCGGCTTTGTAGCGGCTTGTTATCAGCGCGGCATCCCATTTGTTCAAGTTCCAACCACACTTTTATCTCAAGTTGATTCTTCTGTTGGCGGTAAAACCGCAGTTAATCACCCTTTAGGTAAAAACATGATCGGTGCATTTAACCAACCGCAAGCGGTCATCATCGATACAGAAACACTAAAAACATTGCCACCGCGTGAATTTGCAGCAGGCGTTGCAGAAGTCCTGAAGTATGGCTTAATTTGTGATTTAGCTTTTTGGCAATATTTAATTGCACACCAAGATAAAATTCAAACGTTGAACGATGAAGAAATACGCTACATTATTCAACGCTGCTGTGAAATCAAAGCCGATATCGTTGCTAAAGATGAAACCGAACAGGGTTTAAGAGCATTATTAAACTTAGGTCATACTTTTGGTCATGCTATTGAAGCAGAAATGGGCTACGGAGTTTGGTTACACGGTGAAGCAGTCGCAACGGGGATGGTCATGGCTGCGGAGGTGTCTCTAAACAGAGGTTACTTAACTCCAACAGAATTTGATGAAATCAAATTAGCAATAACGGCATTTAATTTACCAATTAGTAAACCAAGTTCTATGTCAGCAAGCGATTTTATCAAACACATGAAACGCGATAAAAAGGTAAGTGATAACGTAATGCGATTCATTTTACCCAGTGCATTAGGACAAAGCGCTTTATACAGCGATGTAAGCGAAGCTGAATTAATAGCGATCTTATAAGCTGCAGTAAAGGCTAATACAATGCAAACGACAACGTCAGCAAGGCTGTTACATAACTTACAGTTTTCTGACGCTGTTATTATCTACACGCAATTACAAACCCCGATCCAAAAACAACTATCGCTATTTATTGAACACTTTAATGTTTGCTACATCGCAACAACCCCCGATCATACAATTGAACAACTGCGAAGCATTATAATTCAACAACTGTTCAGTAACCCATTGCTCAATCCCAATTTAAGCTTAATTGAACTGTTTAATGAGTTTGATGATCAGCAGCAAGAATACGTTATCATTATCAAAAATCACTACAATGCCGAATTATTAAGTGATTTAATTTCAATGCATAAACTCTTTGCCAAACGTTTAAAAATAATCATTGAGGTTGAACCTCTAAAAGCGTCTGAAGTAATTAAAAAGTTTAAGCAAGCCAATGACACAATAACCTTAATTGGTGAGCTCACGGGCAGTCTCCAAAGTAAACAAACCTTTAGTCATGCATTAGAAAATAGCACGCCAAACTATCAAAAACCGATCATATTAAGCAGTCTTATTTTAGTCACATTAATCTTTTTGACGACACTGTATTACTATAACCAAAAAGATGACCAAACAGGGCATCATGTTGAAAACACAACAGCAACAACACCACAAGAAAGAGTGAATAAAGACAAGCCTGTTTCAGCTAAAGAGCAACGGATTCAGGAATTAAGTAAGCAATTATTAAAACCAATTAATACAAGTCAACTTAGCGATAGTAGCACACAGGCAGAAGAGCCTGAACAAGCCGAACAAACCGAACAAACCGAACAAACCGAACAAACCGAACAAACCGAACAAACCGAACAAACCGAACAAACCGAACAAACCGAACAAACCGAACAAACCGAACAAGCCGAACAAGCCGAACAAGCCGAACAAGCCGAACAAGCCATTATTAAAACAACGATAACGGACACTAAAAAACAAATTTATAAAAAAACAAAAAAAGTTTTGTTTAATACTGAGCAATATGACAACGCATGGTTTTTACAAGCCAATGCGAAACATTATGTATTACAACTTGCCGTTATCAGTAGCAAAAACTTATTACACGATTTTATCAACGACAATGATTTGCAAGATAAGGTAAAAATTTATCAAGTTGCTGGCCAGTATGGTGTTGTTTTAGGTGATTACCCTAATATAAAACAAGCAAAGCTTGATATTACTAAACTTAACAGTAATATCGTCATCTCAAAAGCGTGGCCTAAACCGATAAGTACGATCCAAGCCGCAATAAAAACATCAACGGCAGCAGATAACATTGAATAAAGTACGACCCTTTTTAAAATGGGCAGGAGGAAAATACCTGCTAGCAGAAAAAATCAGCAAAATACTGCCTAAGGGTGATTGCTTGGTTGAACCTTTTGTCGGTGCTGGCGCTATTTTTTTAAATAGTCACAACTATTCTCGCTACATACTTAATGATATTAATGCCGATCTAATTAACTTGTATCGACTGCTACAGGACAATTCAGCTGAAATTATCAAACAAACACAGTTGCTATTTGCAGGCGACAACAATCTTGAAAGTAAATATTACGAGCTAAGAACAAAGTTTAATGAATCAAGTGATCCATTTGAGCGCTCTTGTTTATTCATTTATTTAAATCGCCACGGCTACAATGGCTTATGTCGCTACAATAAATCAGGCATTTATAATGTCCCCTTTGGACGCTACGTTCATCCTTATTTTCCTGAAAAAGAGCTTGAATATTTTGCTGAAAAATCTCAAAACGCGACATTTACCTGCTTAGATTTTGAGCAAGTGCTCCAAGACAGTCCAAACGAAAGCGTGATCTATTGCGATCCACCATACGCCAGTATCAATCCTCTAAAGGCCGCCTCGTTTACGGGTTATGCATCGGGTGCCTTTAACGATATACAGCAGCAAAAACTCAGTGAGCTAGCACAAGCTGCACGTGACAACAAACAAAGCACAATACTCATCAGTAATCACGATACAAAGTTTACTCGCTCAATTTATGCTAATGCCGATAAAAGGAAATATTTAAAAGTGGGTAGAACGATCAGTACCAATACCAAAAACCGCAAACCGGTTAAAGAAGTACTGGCGTTATATCAAACAGCCAAAAGATCAACGCCTTAACTCACATACAATCTCAAATACATTCTCAACTATACGCACATAAGCTAAAAGCAGCGGTAACGGCAAATACTCAAGTGATAGTTATATACTCATCGTTGTCAAAGGTTGATCACTTATTAATTGGATTGGTATAGTCAAAGCGATCGGGTTTTAGGGGCAGCCGTCAAGCTTCGAGACCCCATGAGCATATGCTCTACTATGTGATTGGGGCCGCCTAAATGGATTTAGGTGTTAGAACGACGCAGGAGCCAAAGTCGAGAGTAAGCGCTGACAATGAATCATAAAACCTGAGCGAGAAGACTATATTTTACAAAACCCAGCTCACGACTAAGAGTAAACTCACGATAAATAACGCCACACCGATAATCCCCACCACAATATAAGGCCAAGGTGAATCTGCTTGAAAATCATGCTGTCTTTTTTTATCTGATTGCACGCCAAATAAAGCACACAACACACTACAAAACACAGAAAGCCAACGAGATAACATGATAAATCCATTAAGAAGTAATGGACTGAGTATAGATAGGAATTAAGTAGATTATTAACGAGTGGAATAATAAAAACAAAAATGCCCGTTAAAACGGGCATTTAATCATAAAAATAAGTTAGCTATTCGCTTACTTGAATTTTTTGCTTAAATCAGAAAGGTCAAAATCCATACCGTAAGATAAGAATAATTTAAAGCCATCATAGCCATCTTTACTTGCTTTAGATAAACCTAAAGTAAAGTTTGATTTAGATGCAGTCACATTGATGTCATTATATGAACCGCCACCATCAATGCTGTAGATACCAACATGAGCAGCATAGCTAACATCATCTAAAAATTTAACGCCACCTGTTGGTAAAGCAAATTCATAATCAGCAGACAAATATTTATCATCAGCAAAGCCTGCGCCCCACTCTGAATCAGCTAACAATGCTAAGCCAACGGTTAAGCCTTCAACTTCTTTGAAAGAAACTGAACCATAGATTTCACTGAAATCGCGGTTCTCATCAGCTTCGCTAATACCATCTAAATAAACGTATTCAACATAACCTACGTCATAACTTACTGAACCCGCTTCACCGGCATAACCAAAATACCAATCAAATTCAACATTTGTTTCGCTACCAAAATCAACATTAGAAGCCCAAACACCAGCATAAGCGCCAGAATCATGAGCATAATCTAAGCCGCCTTGAATTGCTGGGCTAATTTTAACGATGCTGTCTTTAGAATCTTTGTCAGTTTGTGTAACGCCACGCCATAAGTAGTTAGTTGTAGCACCAACATTTGCAGATAAACCTTCAACAGCCATTGCTGATGTAGACGCGAAACCGGCCGTAGTTAAAGCAACAACTGCTGCGATAGATGTTAATTTCATAATATTCTCCCCATAGATTTTTATATGAAATATGTTGTTATATTGCTATTTATTTAGCAGACAATGTGCCAGAAATAGAATTACTATCCCTGTATTTTTATTTTACCTTTAAATTCAGCAAGTTAAACAACAAGCCTTGCTAAATCAGTAAAAATTAATGACAATCTAAGCCACTAATTGTCGAAAGTCAATGACCCAAAAACGAACATTAGCACTATAATGGTGCTCACCAATATGAGGCACATATGCATAACATACAAATATCCCCTTCTATCTTATCGGCTGATCTCGCCAATTTAGGGCAAGATGTACAAAATGTAATAGATGCGGGTGCAGATGTCATTCATTTTGATGTAATGGATAATCACTACGTCCCTAATCTAACTTTTGGTCCTGCTATTTTAACCGCCTTACGTAACTATGGTATTACAGCCCCCATCGATGTTCACCTAATGGTTGAACCGGTAGATGATTTAATCGAACAGTTTGCACAAGCTGGCGCTAATTTTATTAGTTTTCATCCCGACGCCAGTAAGCATATTCACAGATCATTACAATTAATTAAAAGCTTTAATATAAAAGCGGGGTTAGTATTAAACCCTGCAACACCGATCACAGAAATAGAAGAAGTATTACACGAGCTTGATTTTGTTTTAATTATGTCGGTTAACCCCGGTTTTGGTGGCCAAGCCTTTATCCCGCATTCATTGGATAAAATTAAACGCCTAGCCGATCTAATTAAGCAAAAAAACCTCAACTGTTTTATTTCAGTGGATGGTGGCGTAAAAACCGACAACATTCAAGCTATAGCCGCCGCAGGCGCAAGCTATTTTGTTGCAGGTTCGGCTATATTTAATGCCGAAGATTATACACAAGCCATTACCACGTTACGCAACAATGCCAATTTATAGTGCACGATAGGAAATCAGCAATGCAGACAAACCTAAAAAAGATAATAACCACACTCTTTTTGCTCTTTTTCGCACACATTGTGTGCGCTAAAACAGACCTAATTGTACAGTGGGACACACAAAAAGCTGCATTGCCAGCGCCGATGTGGCAATTAAACGACGAATTACAGGTCACGACTTATAATTTAACGCGAGCATCCAAGCGCCCAGTTAAAATATTAAAAATAACCGTAACCGAAGATAGCCAAGCACCTAGCGTTATCCTTTATTTGCGTAAACATATCGCCGTTAAAACTGTTGAATATGATCAAGTTGTATCAGCGCAGCTTTTTCCGGGAGACGCACGTTATAACGAACAACAACATCACGATATAATCAATTCAGAAGATATCTGGAATACCCGTACTGATTGCTCAAGTGTGTTAGTTGCTGTTTTAGATTCAGGTATTGATCTTGACCACCCCGATTTAGCCAATAACGTGTGGGTCAACCCCAATGAAATTGCAGACAATGGGATCGATGACGACAACAACGGTTTTATAGATGACGTGCATGGTTGGAACTTTATCAACGATAATAACGCGCCAGAAGACGACGGAGGCCATGGTTCGCATGTAGCCGGCTTATTTGGAGCAATAGGTGACAATCAAGGAGTCGGCGTTGCAGGTGTTTGCTGGCAAGCTAAAATAATGCCGGTAAAAGTACTCGCTGATACGGGAGGCAATTTATCGGATCTGGCTTCAGGAGTCGATTATGCAACGGCAATGGGCGCCCGCATTATGATCTTATCACTTGATTTTGATAACTTTGACACCGCGTTATTCAACCAAATGCAAACAGCAGAAGCCGAAAACGACACTTTATTTTTTATTGCTGCCGGTAACAGTGCATTAGACATTGATAAAAACGCAGTTTATCCCGCTGCTTACAGCCCGCTGTTAAACAATACGATCGCCGTCGCGAATGTAACAGATGAGCTAGCTCGCTCCACCAACAGTAACTACGGCGCCAACATTGTTGATATTGCAGCCCCAGGCACAAACTTACTCAGTACCAGTTTAGACGCGGATTACAAAATTCAATCAGGCACCTCAATGGCCGCCCCCCTTGTGGCTGGCGCAGCCGCTATAGCATTAAGCGAAGATAACACGTTATCAAGCCTTACACTGCGCAGTGCATTAATTCATTCAGTAACAAGCAACTCCGATTTACAATGGCTCAGCAAATCGGGTGGTGTACTTAATCTAGAAACGCTGTTAGATAACACACAACAAATACAGCCGACGCTTTTTTCAATTAACCCCGATCAACCAACCGAGCTCAGAGGTTTAGGTTTAACCGACACTACGAGTGTTACCTTTACGCAATTTACCAGCAGTAACAGCACCCAAACCGAAATACCCCATGTAGTATCAAGTGATAAGCTCATTACGCTAGGCAGCGCAGCACAACGACCCGGCTTTTATACCGCCATCAGTGCGTCAGGTAATTCAAATGTATTAGCGTCTTGGGCTCAAGAAACGCCTAATGCGCCACAAAACCTTAGTGTATTAATAAACGGTTCAGGTTATGCACTCACGTGGACAGAGTCTGCGTTAGCTGATGTTTATGTTATTGACCGTAACATTAACGGCACCTGGAGTGAATTAGCCACCACAACGGCTTCTCCCTATTTTGATACCAGTATTCCAACTAACGACACCATTCAATACCGAATGCGCGCTCGTTATTCTTATGTTAACCCCACAACAAAGGCCAGCAGCAATATTACGTCAGATTATTCAACAACCGTCGCCCCTGGCACTCAAGTCTTCTCAGGTGCTTGGTTAACAGAAGAACTGGCAACCATTCCTAAATCATACGATTTTATTAATTTACGTTTAAAAACATCGGTCGATAGCACGTTAAAATACGATGTATCAGGCGGTTCGTTGCCTAACAACCTCTATTTAAGTGATGATGTTGGCCATATTACGGGTGATCCCAATGAGATTGGCACGTTCACGGTCAGTGTTACCTACACAGGTAGTGGCGTGTCGGGTAGTCGTCAATTCAAATTGAATATCACAGAGAGTAATGACCTTATTTTAGATGAGCCCAATGCTGATATCGCGATGAATTTTAGAATAAACCAAGGCCAAGTAACCTCATTACAAAACAAATCCAATAGCGATTTAAACATTAAATCAATTCGCCTAACCGCTTATAACTTTGATGAACCCATGAGTGATGTCATCATAACAGCACAACCGGATCAATTTGTCGGTGGTACGATCCAAAATATCCAAGCTCGCATCGGAACAGGCGGTTGGGCAACATTAGATAATAGCTCACCTAACTTAGCAATTAACAACGGCTTAAGCTGGAAAGTACAAGACAATTTAACTTACGATTTAAATGAAAAAGATAACTTAATTGAAGTTGAATTTGCGATCACTTGGCAAGAATTACCCACCGAGCCAACTGTAGACGATACCGATAACGCGACAGAAGAATCAAGCGGCGGTACAGCTAACTACTGGCTATTTATATTACTCGCATTGGGTTTGCGCAATAAAGCCGCAAAGCGATATTTAAATATTCGTTAAACTCGTTTCAAGTGACTTGGTTATAGACACAAGTCACTTGTTCATCGAAACCTTATCTAGAGTCAAAGCGATCGGGGTTTAGGGGCTGGTTTCTAGTTCCAGCCGAAACCTAAATACTTACATCCATGTCAGCAAAGCCGTCAAAGCTAACGCGTCCTGCTCTCGCCCCTTACCTACATCCATGCAGGCAAGCTTCGAGACGCCATGAGCATATGCTCTACTATGTGATTGGGGCGGGTAAGCGCTGACAATGAACCATAAAACCTGAGCGAGAAGACTATAACAGTGATAATTCTCACCTGTTATGCCCAAGTTACCTGGGTATAACTAAGATTAACTTGTTTTAATTCTGACCACGCCTTCTTGAGCAGCACTGGCGACAAGCTCGCCCTGCCGATTATATATTTCGCCACGCACAAACCCTCTCGCCCCCGAAGCAGAAGGGCTTTCAACGACATACAACAACCAATCATCAAAACGAAATGGCCGATGAAACCACATAGAATGATCAATGGTTGCCACTTGCAAACCTCTATCCATAATAGAACGTCCATGTGGCTGCAACGCCGTTGTTAAAAAATTAAAATCAGACGCATAAGCCAATAAATATTTATGCTCGTGCTGACAATCAGATAACCCCCCATTCGCTTTAAACCAAATGTGACGTTTAGCTGGCATAGCTCGCGGTTCAAGCGGGTTAACAAATTCAACCGGTTTAACTTCAATTGGTTTCTCACCCGTAAATTTATCTCGTAAATGAGTCGGAATTTTATCTTGGTTAGCCCGAATAAAGTCTAATTCAGACATTAATGATTCAGGTAGAGGTACATCAAGAGGCATTTTATTTTGATGATCAAAGCTGGTTTCGGGCAATTGAAAAGAGGCCGTCAAATAGAAAATTGTTTTACCATGCTGAATCGCTTCAACTCTGCGTGTTGCAAAGCTTTTACCGTCTCTTATCGTTTCAACCTGATAAACAATAGGGTGTAACACATCGCCAGGACGTAAAAAATAAGAATGAAATGAATGAACAGCACGTTCATTGCCTATCGTTTGCTGTGCGGCCGATAAAGCCTGACCAAGCACTTGCCCACCAAATACCGCACCAAAGCCGAGATCTTGGCTTTGCCCACGAAATAAACCGGCTTCTATTTTCTCTAAATTAACCAAGCTAATCAGTTCATCTAAAACAGCAGACATATCTTAAAATCCATAAATAATCTCATCGTACCAGTTTAGAACAAATGGTTAAGACAACCAAGTTAGAAATTTAAAAGTAAGTTGTTCTAGAGTCTAAAAAATTCAAGTGTTATTATAAGTTCATGTATAAAGTTACAGGATAAGGGGCCACCATGGCACGAGGTATAAATAAAGTAATCTTAATAGGCAACTTAGGACAAGATCCTGAAGTGCGTTATTTTCCGAACGGTGGCGCTATCTGTAATGTGACCGTTGCTACATCAGAATCATGGAAAGACAAACAAACCGGTGAACCACGTGAAGCAACTGAATGGCATCGCGTTGTATTTAATAACCGTTTAGCCGAGATCGCTGGCGAATACTTGCGTAAAGGTTCAAAAGTTTATGTTGAGGGCAGCTTAAAAACGCGTAAGTGGCAAAATCAGCAAGGCCAAGATCAATACACAACAGAAATTCGTGCAAACGAAATGCAAATGTTAGATGGTCGTCCAGGTGCTGACTCGGGTGGATACCAGCCGCAACAATCAGGCGGATATCAACAAGCGCCTCAGCAAGCAGCACAACCTATGGCTCAACAACCGCAACAAGGTGGTTACCAACAAAAACCACAACAAGCGCCTCAGCCAATGGGTCAACCGCAGCAAGGTGGTTATCAACAAAAACCACAGCAAGCAGCTTCTGCTCCTAGTGGTTATCAGCAAAAACCACAACAAGCGCCTACACCTCAACCACCTGCCGTTGAGCCTAGTATGGACTTTGATGACGACATTCCGTTCTAGCACGTCCTGAGCAACGTTTTAAGTCACAAAAAAACCGCCTCTCAGCGGTTTTTTTTGTTTGTTATCATTCATAAATTAGGTTAACTAATCACTTCTAAAGCCGCGTAAGCTAGGGTTTCGTCATCATCTTCAGCGAGTCCGCTAATACCAATAGCGCCCATCACTTTACCCGCGACGATAATAGGAACGCCCCCTGCAATGCCCGTGATACGTGGATCGGTCCAGTAACTTAAATCCTTGCCGGTTTCTTGCGCCCAACGGGCTAAACTTTTGGTTGTTTGGCGATCACGTGCCGCCGTATAGGCTTTATTTTTAGCTAATACGCAGGCATGCAAACTAACATCATCCATACGTAAAAAAGTCATTAACTCTCCATGTGTATCGGTAATAGCAATGGCGATATTCACACCTTGTTTAATCGCTAATTCAAGCGCTTTATTTTGGATTAATAACGTGTGTTGTAATGTAAGCATCTAGATCTCTTTTTAATAATGAATCATTTATTAACGCACTTAATAATAACGCTTTAAACAATAGCGCCTTTATTAAGTGCGAATAGTATTTAAGGTAAAGCTTGACCCCGAGCCGTAACATAAAGTGAATACCAATCGTCACGGGTTAACTGCTGCATAATTTCACTTGCCGCACCACAGGCTTTAATTCGCGCAGCTTGTGTTGTACCAATAACCGGCTGCACTCGCGCAGGGTGACGCATTAACCAAGCCAAAATAATGCTTTCACACGTTGTTTGATATTTATGAGCTAATGATTGCACCAACTGCGCCGTTTTAACAACAGACTCCGGCTGCTCACTTAGATCACGACCACTGAATAACCCTTGGCATAAACTGCCCCACGACTGCACTTGCAAATTATTCATTTGACAATATTCAAGTGTGCCACTGGTAAAATTAACGTGGCTACCTTGCGTATTTCCAGCTAAAACACCTTCTTCTAACCAATCTAATTTTTGTAAATTAATTTCTAATTGATTGATAAGCAACGGTTCATCTAAATAATGATTCAACAGCTGTATTTGGTGCAAGTGCATATTTGATACACCAAAGTGGCTTACTTTGCCACTCGCTTTAATAGCCTTAAGCGTTTGAGCTATTTCTTCTGCATCCATTAAGGGATCAGGGCGATGCAATAGCAACACATCGATATGCTCTACTTGTAAACGGTTCAAAATGCCATCAATAGAATGATTAAGCCAAGTAGGTGAGGTGTCATATCGACCGGGATATTGCTCATCAGCAAATCGGATCGCACATTTAGACTGAATGTAAATCTCACGTTGTAATTCAGGCCGTTGTTTGAGTATTTTAGCAAAAACTTTTTCGGCTTTACCCGATGTATAAATATCAGCATGATCAAATAAGTTAATGCCGATCGCTAATGCGGCATCAACAGCTTGATGTGCAATTTTAATGTGGTCTGCTGTGATCGCACTTTTGGGATCCCAATCACCACCCAACCCCATACAACCAAACACTAAATCACTAACTTGAGGTAACTGTTTTTCTAACGGTAATTTACGCATAAAAACTCATTATGGCTTAATCAAAAATAAACAGTTTAGTCAGTGTAGTAAAAGGAGAGAAGAGCGCAAAAACGAAATAACCATTCGTTATAACGAACAATAACAGCTATTATTAGCCGCAAGTTCAATCAACGGGATCGAAAAATGAGTCTCGAACACAAAAAGCTCGAACGCTTAATGCTATTTCATGAAGTCGCTAAACAGTTAAACTTTGCAGCCGCTGCAAAACAATTACATATCTCACGTGGCTATTTATCTGATCAAATAAAACAACTTGAGCTAGATTTAAACACCACACTATTAATTAGAACCACACGCAGCGTACGCTTAACACAAGACGGGCAACATGTTTTAAATTGCGGTACCGAAATAAAAAGTGCATTACTTAATTTAAATCGATCAATAGGCGAGTTAGAGGGCTGCATTAATATTACTGCACCCAAATTGTTTGCCGAACGTTATTTACTTAACTTGTGTCAGAAATTTAAAAACCAACACCCAAATATAACTTTTAACATTGATACCAGTTATACCGCGTTTGACTTAAACCAAGCCAACTTTGATTTAGCGTTTAGAGCAACCTTAACACCGCCAGAGAACATGGTCGCTAGCCCATTATTTAGCTATCAGCATGTCTGCTGTGCTAGCCCACAATATTACGCGCAATATGGTAAACCTAAAAGCCTGCTCGATTTAACACAGCACAATTGCTTAACCGGTCCTGAGCAATCGAGTTGGCCTTTCGCCAGTGGCCACATCAATGTAAAAGGTAACTTTATCATTAATGATCACCCTTTACTTAAGCTACAAGCAATCCAAGGGCTAGGCATTGTGCGTATGCCTAGTTACTACGTAAATCAAGAAATCACAGCGGGTTTGTTAGCACCTTGCTTAGAGCATGAATACATTAAAGGCTACGATATTTATTTAATTCATCCACCCCGGGTTCAACACTTAAATAACTTACAAGCTTTTATCCAATTTATTAAGCTCGAGTTTAAGCACCAAAGTGACGACCATTAAAACGAGAAGGTAATGTAATGATCCCGCCGGTGGTACAAAACACAACCAACACCAGCAAGCTGCCACTGATAAACCCCAAGCTGTGAATTGCACAAACTAAAGCTAAACCGAGTAACAACCAACCGATAAACGCAAATGTCAGCAAAGGTATAGATGATAAGGCAACGTTCGGGCTTAATTTAATTTCACGTGTCGCAATTAAAAAGCTCGTTATAGATAACGTAATCATAATAACAGCGGTAATTAATAAAAAAGTCAGCATTTTATTTCCTCTTTTCACAACATTATCAATAGACTAACAAATAGCTCGCACCATGTAAACGATAATGATTATGATTATGATTATGATTATCGTTTACACATAGAGGAAAATTAAACAAGTGTTTGAAATATTTTTAATTGACGTTATAGTGAGGTCAGACCAGTTTAGGTTTATGTGAAATAAGATTAAGCGATTTACGTTTCGCATGGCGCATAAAATAATAAAAAGCCGACTATACTGGGTGTAAGTTTTTGAATTGAAAATAACAACTTGATTAAGCCGATGGAGAAAACCCTATGATTTACCAAGGTGACAGCATTAAGGCCCAGCTAATTGAAGCCGGTATTGCTGAGTTATCACTCGATTGTGCAGGCTCAGTGAACAAATTCGATCGCCAAACATTAACTGAGTTCAAAGCGTGTATAGACCAACTTAAAACGCACAGTGCGATAAATGCCCTGATTATTACCAGCACGAAACCCGCATTTATCGTAGGGGCAGACATCACAGAATTTATTCAAACGTTTCAACTGCCCGATGATGAATTACTAAGTTGGATCAAAAACGCAACCGATATTTTTGATGCCCTTGAAGATTTACCCTTTGCAACAATTAGTGCAATTAATGGCTACGCCTTAGGCGGAGGATGCGAAACGATTTTGGCAACAGATTACCGCATTGCCGACACCACCGCACGTATCGGCTTACCTGAAGTTAAACTCGGCATCATGCCAGGATTTGGTGGTACCGTCCGCTTATCAAGAGTGATCGGTGCTGATAATGCAATGGAATGGATCACAACCGGGCAAGACCATAACGCCGAAGCCTGCTTAAAAGTCGGTGTAGTAGATGCGGTTGTCGCTCCTGAAAATTTACGTGATGCCGCTATTGATTTAGCACGCAATGTAGTCAGTGGCGAATTTGATTGGCGCACCAAGCGAGCACCTAAATTAGCGCCTTTAACACTTAGCAAAGTTGAAATGGCCATGAGTTTTAACTTAGCTAAAGCCATGGTTCTGGGTAAAGTAGGAAAACATTATCCCTCACCTTTTGCCGCGATCGAAGCGATTGAAAGCGGTGCAACCCTGGATAGACAAGGTGCGATGGCAATAGAGAACAAAATATTTGCCCGACTCGCTAAAAGCCCAGAAGCCACCGCGCAGGTAGGGATCTTTCTAGCCGATCAACTCGTTAAATCAAAAGCTAAAAAAATAAGTAAACAAGCAGAGCCTATTGAGCAAGCGGCCGTTTTAGGTGCTGGTATTATGGGTGGTGGCATTTCTTATCAATCGGCTTATAAAGGCACTCCAATAACGTTAAAAGACGTTAACCAAGCCGCTTTAGATTTAGGCCTAAATGAAGCCGCAAAACTGTTAACTAAACAAGTAGAACGTGGCCGAGCCACGCCACAAAAAATGGCAACGGTATTAAACAAAATTGTACCCAGCTTATCGTACGATAGTCTTAACAATGTAGATATTGTGGTTGAAGCGGTCACTGAAAACCCCAAAATAAAATCCGCTGTATTAGCCGAAACAGAAGCTAAAATTCCTGCGAATGCAATTTTAGCGTCCAATACTTCGACGATTTCAATTAATGAACTCGCCAAAAACCTGAAAAAACCAGAACAGTTCTGTGGCATGCACTTTTTTAATCCGGTGCATCGCATGCCTTTAGTTGAAGTGATCCGAGGAGAAAAAACATCTGATGCAACGATTGCAAGTGTGGTGTCTTATGCGCAAAAACTCGGTAAAACACCTATCGTTGTTAACGATTGTCCCGGCTTTTTAGTTAACCGAGTACTCTTCCCCTACTTTGCCGCCTTTAATCAATTACTCAATGATGGTGCTGATTATCAGCAAGTTGATAAAGTAATGGAAAAAGGTTTTGGCTGGCCAATGGGCCCTGCTTATTTACTCGATGTAGTCGGCATTGATACCGCCTGTCACGCTCAGCAAGTGATGGCGCAAGGTTTTCCGACTCGGATGGCGTTACCTAATAACAACCTGATGCAACAATTATTTGATGAAAAACGCTTAGGTCAAAAAAATGGCTTAGGTTTTTATCAGTATGAGCTCGATCGTAAAGGTAAATTAAAAAAATCAGCAGACGAACGCGTGGCAACCCTGTTATCACAAACCACACAAGCACCAAAAGCCTTCACGGCCGACGAAATCATTGCACGGCTAATGACGCCGATGATCAATGAAATGATCCGCTGCCTAGAAGAAGGTATCGTCGCGAGTGCAGAAGAAGCCGACATGTCAGTCGTATATGGCTTAGGTTTCCCACCTTTTAGAGGCGGTGTATTCCGATATTTACAAACACTAGGATTAAATACGTTTATCTCTCAAGCAGATGAACTCGCCCATTTAGGCGAAATATATCAAGTGACCGATGGCTTACGTCAAAAAGCAGCGGCCAACGAAGCCTATTTGGCGCAATAACGAGGAGGATCCAGATGAAAAATGTTGTAGTTATCGATTGTGTTCGTACGCCAATGGGACGTTCGAGAGGTGGCGTATTTCGCCATGTACGTGCCGAAGATTTATCGGCCTCAGTTATTTCGGGCTTGTTGCGTCGTAACCCTAAAATAGACCCAAATGAAATTGAAGACGTGATCTGGGGATGTGTAATGCAAACCCTAGAACAAGGTTTTAATATTGCGCGTAACGCCGCATTAATTGCCGGCCTGCCAAAACAAGTTGCCGCCGTTACCGTCAATCGTTTGTGCGGCTCATCTATGCAAGCCATACACGATGCCGCTAGAGCCATTATGACTGGCATGGGTGATGTATTCGTCGTGGGTGGTGTAGAGCATATGGGGCATATCCCAATGACCCACGGCATTGATTTTCACCCCGGCATCGCCAAAAATGTCGCCAAAGGTGCGGGTTCAATGGGGTTAACCGCCGAAATGCTGGCGCGCCTGCATGGCATAACACGAGCGCAGCAAGATGAATTTGCCGTTCGCTCACACGCTAGAGCCCACGCCGCAACGGTTGAAGGCCGATTTACTAACGAGATAGAACCCATCATGGGGCATGATGCACAAGGTAAACTAATCAAGGTTAAGCAAGATGAAGTGATCCGCCCAGAAACCACATTAGAAGGCCTTAGCGCTTTGCGCCCAGTATTTGATCCCGCTAACGGCACCGTCACGGCAGGTACATCATCAGCACTATCAGATGGCGCTTCCGGTATGATTTTAATGTCAGAAGATCGGGCAAAATCACTTGGGTTAACCCCCATCGCCACCATCAAATCAATGGCGGTATCGGGTTGTGATCCCTCTATTATGGGTTACGGACCCGTGCCCGCTACGCAAAAAGCCCTTAAACGAGCAGGTTTAACCATGCAAGATATTGAACTGGCTGAGTTAAATGAAGCTTTTGCCGCACAATCACTACCCTGCGTTAAAGACTTAGGTTTATTAGACCAAATGGACGATAAAGTGAATCTAAACGGCGGTGCGATCGCACTTGGCCACCCATTAGGTTGCTCTGGTACGCGAATTTCGACCACCTTGCTTAACTTAATGCAAACAAACAATGCACAACTGGGTTTAGCCACTATGTGTATTGGTTTAGGCCAAGGCATCGCCACGGTATTTGAACGTTATTAAGTAAAGAGAGAGTTAACATTTGAAATAACAAAACCAGCTTTAAGCTGGTTTTGTTTTATCTGCCTCCAAGCTTGTTGGGTTGACGCAGTACGACTACAAGAGATAAAAATAAAAGCAAAAATATATTATCGATGCAAAAACAGGAATAGCAGACAAAAAAAATCCCGTTTACCAATAAGGCTAACGGGACGTATAGGGAGATACAAACAAATTCCAATCACATTAATTATGACTTCAGCTTTTTAAATAAGTTCAGATAAACCATCAAATAAATAAAAAATAAAAAGATGAACTCAGTAATGCTTTGTTTTTACTATGATTATCTTTGCCGTTTCTTTTATCTTTTTACTGAAATAATAAAAACTTCATCACATTTAACTAATTTTTCATCTTCTCGCTTTTACTAACACTTTATTTATCCGATATTATCTGTCATAACTATATACAACTGTTTTAGTTGCTTTAAGCCAACAAAACACAGCAAAGATAACGCCCTTCGGGACAAAACAATAAAGATTAGGACGACACATGAAAATCACTAATTTAATTAAAGCATCCATCTTAGCAACAACCATGACAGCCGGCGCAGCCCAAGCTGATATGATTTACGGTTTATATTTTGGCGCACAAGGTTGGCAAACTGGTGCTGACGGTACGTTTGGTAACGACGGTAGCTCAAACAATGTAACCTTTGATTTTGAAGACAAAACGTCGACTTCATTTTATGCTGCGGTTGAACATCCAATCCCTTTAATCCCAAACATTAAAGTACGTCAAAACAACATCGAAATTGACGGTAATATCTCAGGTCAATTTACTTTTGGTGGCAATACGTATGTGCAATCATCAAAAACGACGGCTGACTTAACTAACACCGATTTCATTATTTATTACGAAATTTTAGATAACGATTTAATCAGCATTGATATCGGTTTGAACGGTAAAAAAATAGATGGTTCTATCATGGTGCATGATACATCAAGCGCCAACAGCGAGCCGTCAACCACTGAAGAATTCAGCGGGATCGTGCCAATGGCCTATGCCGCCGCTGAAATTGGCTTACCTTTTACCGGCTTATCAATTTACGCAGATGGTAGCTTTGTCGGTTATGACGGCAACAGCCTAACTGACATTCAAGCAGGTGTGCAATATGCCTTTATTGATAATTTAGCCGTTGATATGAGCCTACAATTAGGTGTTCGTTCATTTGCACTTAAATTAAATGATTTAGATAACATTGATACCGATATTGATGTGAATGGCGGCTATTTAGGTTTGCAAGTTCACTTCTAAGTACTATACCCAAGTGACTTGGGTGTAGCCGAATAATATGCCGATAGGCACTATCGTAAAAGCCCAACGTCGTTGGGCTTTTTTTATTTCTATTTTTTTATTATCATAAAAAAGCTTTAACCTGAATAGGGTTCAGCCAATGCTTAACTCACCTCAAGTTTTAACTCAACGGTATTACCATCCGGATCAAAAATATAAACCGATTGACCAAAGCCTTGCGCACCATAACGTGTAGCTACCTCACCCATACGTACATTATGCTTAGTTAAATGGACCAGCAAATCACTTAAGCTCATCTCGGTAAAACCTAAACAAAAATGATCAAGGTTATTATCTCGACCACTCGACGCACGCCCCCCTAAACGCCCCAGCTCACTATCAACCGCTACAATATCAATTAAAGCCGAGCCCGCGCGCAATTGGGTTAAACCGACATCGGGTGCAAGCTGTCGCTCAACAACACAACTTAAAACCTGACAATAAAAATCAACCATGATTTGCGTTTGTGTTGTGCGTAACACTAAATGATCTATTCCTGTTATTTTCATGTTTTTCTCTATTCATTAACTAATAACATTGTATACAGTGAGAACAAAACGATACCCAAAAGATCATATAAATACACGACAAAAAGGGTTGTATTCACCTAGCGAGTCCTTTAGCGTATGCACAAATATCTTTTTCTATAAAAAGAGCTCCATGCTAAACACATTTTTAACTTATCTTAATGACCAACTAAGCCAAACTATTTTAGGTAACTTCACTCCCTTATTCGTGAACATTTTTTCGCTTTTATTTCTGGGCATTTCAGCCTATTACATCAGTAAATTTATTTTACGGCTGTTAGCAAAAATAGCCACAAAAGCCACTCATCACTCCTTTGATGATTCGTTACGTAAACATAAAGTTTTAAGTAAAAGTGCTCGATTAGGTAGCTTAACAATCACATGGTCGATGTTAAATATTTTTCAAGCAAACCAATCGGCTGGCTACGAATTTATTTTATTAGGCGTTGAGTTATTTGCCGTCTTTGTATTTGTGCAAATCGCGTTTGCCTTACTTAATGTTTTTTCAGATACCTACAAGCAATACCGTATCGCTAAAGACGTGCCAATCAATGGCTTCATCCAAGTTATCAAACTGTTTATCTTTTTAATTACGCTCACGATCACTGCTTCAATTTTAACTCAAAAATCACCTATTTATTTATTAAGTAGCTTAGGGGCGATCACGGCCGTTTTATTATTAATATTCCGCGATACTATTTTAGGTTTTGTCGGGGGCGTACAAATTATAGCCAACCGCTTAATTTCAGTTGGTGATTGGATAGAAGCACCTGATTTTAATGCCGATGGCGAAGTGCTCGAAATCGGTTTGAATACAATAAAAGTACAAAATTGGGATAAAACCATCTCAAGTTTCCCCACGCACAGTGTGCTGTCTAACTCATTTAAAAACTGGAAAGGTATGAAACAATCCGGCGGGCGCCGTATTAAACGCTCAGTACTGATTGATATTAACAGCATTACAGAATTTGATAATGACTGGCTCAACCCTAAAAAGCCAGCCCTGCCATTATTAAGTGAATGCGACTTAACGTATGCCACCAGTAACCTTGCGGTCTACCGTCGCTATTTAGAAGCTTGGCTTAAAAACTATAATCGCATTCATAACGATTACACATTAATCGTCAGAGAACTGGCTCCAACTCAGCACGGTGTACCGATCGAAGTATATGGTTTTGCAAATGATAATACGTGGCGTAACTATGAAGAGATCCAAGCGGATGTGGTGAATCAAATGATTATCTTATTACCCCGTTTTGATTTAGTTGCTTTTCAACAAGCAAGTGGTTTAGATTTTCAAAAGGCCTTTTCGCAAAACACTTAACGGTACAAACATAAGAAAATAAGAAAATAAGAAAATAAACATTAACTTAAAAACAAACCAAAAGATTGGTTACGGCCGGCTTTTTTACCTTTGTATAACGCTTGGTCGGCTAGTTCAACTAAGGCTATTGCATTAAAGGCTTGTGGCTCTTTAACACTTGCCACACCTAAGCTCACACTCACATAATTAGAAACGGGGCTGGCTTCATGTTCAATTTTCTTTTCATTAATTGCGACACGGATCCGATCGGCAACCACCAAAGCCGCCTCTAATGTGGTATCCGGTAATAATAAAATAAACTCTTCACCACCAAATCGAGCAGCGATATCAGATGGTCTAAATACATTTTGTTGGATCACTCGAGATAACGTTTTTAAACACTCATCACCCGCACAATGGCCATAATGGTCGTTATAAAGCTTAAAAAAATCAAAGTCGAGTAAAATTAAACTGAGCGGCAGCTGGCTACGACTGGCAATACGCCACTCTCGTTGATAAGTTTGCTCAAAAGTACGCTTATTGTATAAGCCCGTTAAACCATCCACATAAGCATGTTTGCTTAAAATGCTTATTGCCTTATGTGTATTAATACGTTTTTTAATACGGGTCATCTGCAGCGTTAAATCATCATGCAACAACAACGTTTCGTTTGCGCCTAAATTTAAAGCCAACGAGGCTAAAGCAGAATGACTTTCATCCAATACACAAATAATAGGAAAATCTAAATCATGCCGTTTAAATTCAGCAATCGAGTTCAAAGCATGATTTCGGTTATCATAACAGCCTGAAAAATTAAGCAAAATAGCATCAAAATGCGAGGCAGATTGACTCGCATAAAACGCATCATAATCATCAAATGCTTGAATACTAAAACCGTAAGTTCCGTTGTTAAACTCTGGGTTTAAATCGGGTAATGCAATAGTTGCTAAACGATATTCGCCCGAGAAATCACAACCATCAGAAACGCGATTGCTTGAGAAATGCCCCGCTAAAAATTCATAAAGATCTTGCAAGGACAATAAGCCACGAGCAACTGATTTATCGCCTCGAATTATAACCGGCAAATGTTGTGAATAATCGCCTTGCTGCCATACCTGTTGTGCAATTAACTGTCGGTGCTCAGCCTCTAAATCATAATCTAACCAATTAATACCCAAGCTGGCGAGAATGGCTTGCAAGGCATCGTAGCGACTAATATCAACCGAAAACTGCCAATAAGCACGAAATAAAAATGCACGATAAGATTTAGCTTTTTCTGGATACATTTGCTCAACCATCATTAACGACAGCATGGCTAGCCGACTGTTAACACAAAAACCAGGATCAACAATTTTTACGTTAGGCTCCATGCCTTGTAAAATGCCGATATCACCTTGAATTTGAGCTTGGGTAGGTCCTTGCTGGCCATGCAGTTCAATAGCCGGTAAGTGCTCAACATAGCGCCATTGAATTTCATCATATTGCTCATGCTCTAATAATCGCTCGTGTAATACATAACTATAGGGGCAATTCAGATCAAGAAAAATTTGCAACATGCAATACTCCACCAGCTCTCTTAAAAAAAGCAATCGGGTTAAAACACAAAAAGCGGATCTGATAAATCAAAATCCGCTTTTCTGTTAAGCCAAGCTGTTTACCTGCACTCATGCCGAGCCACTTGGGGTCTTCCAAAAATTGTAAAGTTTAACGAGCGCCGTGTACAATCATGGTTTTACCATGCGCTTCAACCAAACCTTGAACCTCTAACTCTTTTAGTACACGCCCAACCATCTCACGTGAGCAACCAACAATGCGGCCTAATTCTTGACGGGTTATTTTGATTTGCATGCCATCAGGGTGGGTCATCGCATCGGGCTTTTGCGCTAATTCAAGTAAAGTGCGAGCAACACGACCCGTTACATCTAAAAAGGCCAAATCAATAACTTTGCGTGATGTATCACGTAATTTAATCGCTAATTGGCTCGCCACTCTAAATAAAATTTTAGGGTTCGCCATGCAAAGCGCTTCAAACTCATCATAGCCAATTTCAGCAACTTCGCATTCGGTACGCGCGGTAACACATGCACTACGAGCACCGCCATCAAATAATCCCATTTCACCGTAAAACTCACCGGGGTTTAAATACGCGAGTACAAGCTCACGTCCTTGCTCATTTTCGGTCGTGACAGAAACCGAGCCACGTAGCAATAAATGTAATGTTGATGGGCTATCCCCTTCATGAATTATCACTTGTTTTGCAGCAAAAACTTTTCGCTTACACAAGCTAACAAATTCTTGCAGCTCGTTATCTGTTGCTAATGAAAAAGGAACGGACATGTCTATGCAACCTTATTATTTTTAGTTTAGGTATTTATGGCTTTATATTTACTTAGCATAATCGGTGTGATGTAGCCTTCAATGGCCGCATTCAAGTAATAAAGAGTATAAACCAACTGACTCCATTTAGTTATTAAAAAATCATTTTTACACAAAGTGACAGCATAAACTGCATAAAGCATTAAACGCACAAAATAATCAATAACCTGATAGATAAAGATGCGAGTTTTACACAAAGTTATACACCTTTTAAAACAAGAACTGCACTGCTTTTAAACAAGTTAAACACACATTTATCCACAGGTAATGCCCGCTTTTTTATCTACCTTTAATTCCCCTCAAAAAATAAATCAGAATAAAGTTTTAAGTCAGTGCGAAATTTTAAATTGCGATTATAATTAACAAAAACATATTCAAGACGGATCTATGCGCGGTTTTTTCGCTTTTATCATCATTCACTGTTTAGTTTTTCTGAGCCCGCAAAGCTTAGCTAATTCAGACTTATTTATGCGAGCAGAATTATTTTTTGATTCGCCGCAGCAAAAAAGTGATGTCGCTGAACTAGTGGTTTCTGATATAGCTCAAGAAGAATCAGGCTTTATTTGGTTTGCAACGCCATCAGGGATCACGCGATACGATGGTTATAATTTTCGCACCTTTCAAACCTCTACTGACATTAAAATAAGTGCGGTGCGCTGCATTTGGATTGCGCCTGATGGTTTAATTTGGTTAGGCACACAAAACGATGGCTTATATGCTTTTAACCCTGTTAGCGAAAAATTTGAACACTTCCCACACCATAATCGCGCTGCCAAAACATTCAAAAACAATTATATTCGCAGTATAACCGGCGACGGTAAAGGCGGTTTATGGGTTGGCACCAGCCAAGGCCTAGATCACCTCGATCCAAAAACTAAAAAATATCGGCATTTTTTCCCTAAAAAAGGCCAAACACATTCATCTCAAGGTCGTAAGGTTCAATCGTTATTATTAGATAACAAAAATCAACTGTGGGTCGGCACACTTAACGGTTTAAGGGTGCTTAATACTGAAAATTTCACTTGGCGCACGATTGCAGGCTACAAAGAAGACTTAACCGATAAAAGTCGACTTGAAGTCCGCTCAATCGTGCAAGATAAAGATGATAACATTTGGATTGGTACATCGCGTCACGGTGTCGCTTGGATAAAACCAAACAGTGATGCATTAAACTGGGTTGAGCTTGACCCCCTTTATGACAACGATGATATTAAAGCCTGGATCACGGATATTGCATTGCCTAATGACGATGAAGTTTGGTTAGCAACCACCACTCAAGGTATTTATATTATCGACCGCCTAACCGCCAACGTTATCAAGCAGATTAAACATGATGTGAGTGTGCCAACCAGTATCAATTCAGACAACATAGATGCCTTACATGTGGATCATTCAGGGCTGGTTTGGATTGGCAGCTGGGGCGGTGGATTAAATACTTATAACCCATTAAATTCAGCCGTACGCAATATTCACCACAGCTTAATTTATCCTTTTGTATTACATCATGCCGATGTAAACGCCATTTTAGAGCTCAATAATGGGGATATTTTATTTGGCAATCGAGGAAACGGCATTGATGTTTTTCAGCAATCAGGCCAAACCTACCCTAACTTTAGGCCAACTCATGGTCAAGAATATCGATTTGGCGACGCCACGGTTTTAGCATTAAGCCAAACGGCTGATGACACCTTATGGATTGGCACCATGCATGCTGGGCTCTATCGTTACAATATCCAAACCAATCAACAAAAACACTATACTCGTGCTGATGGTCTCATACAGGAACACATTAGAACTTTTTTTATTGATCAAGATAATGCGCTTTGGCTAGGCACCGATGGCGGCTTAAACCGCTACAACGCCCGCACCGACACGTTAGAATCGTTCTTCTTTGCTAAAACCCAACACGAGACGTTTAACCTATCAGTCAACGCTATCAATCAAACAGCTGACGGCACATTATGGGTTGGTACTTTCAATGGTTTATTTGCAATGCCCAAAGGCCAAAACGAGCTGATTCAAATTACCCATCAACCCAATAAACTGGATTCATTATCAAATAACAGTGTCGGCGGCTTACTGGTTACATCAGATAATGCATTATGGGTGGCAACGGCGAGTAGCTTAGATCGACTCTTAAATTGGGATGGCAAACAAGCCTCATTTGAATCGATTAGTCGACGAGTCAGACGGCCTAATCAAACATTAGGAGAAAACTTACTGGAAGACGAGCAAGGTTTCATTTGGACCGAAGATATGATCATTAATCCAAAGACTTGGAGTGTAAGAGAACTAACCCGCGCCGATGGTATTGAATTAGGTAACCCATGGTGGGGCTCATACACTAAATTACGTGATGGCACTCTGGTATATGGCGGCAGTAAAGGCGTAGCGTTAATCAAGCCGGAGCATTTTACTGAATGGCGTTTTACCCCAACACCGCAACTGAGCGCCTTGTTTATAAACAACCAAGCGCAAGCAATTGCGAATAAAGAAAAAGTATTGTTAGAACCGAATACCCAAAGTTTTTCGGTCGAATTTACGGCATTAGATTATTCATCACCACATATCATAAAGTATGCGTATAAATTAGAAGGTTATGACACAAACTGGATAAACATTAATGCCAAACATCGTAAAATAACCTACACCAATTTAGCACCCGGCATGTACACATTACAAATTAGAGCCACGAACCGAATAGGTAAATGGTCACCCAGCACTTTGCGTTTAAATGTCGAACAAAAACCCAATTGGTATCAATTAGCTTGGGTTAAAGCCACTTTTTTTATTACCACTATCTCTGTTATTTATGGGTTATTTTTAATTCGCATCAGTGCATTACAAAATAGAAAGCGTCAATTGGCCGCGGTGATCAAAGAGCGTACTCTTGAGTTAGAACAAAAAAACAACGAACTTGAGCAAGCGCTACACGCATTAGAACAACGCAGTGTCACCGATCAACTCACTAACACTTATAATCGACATTTTGTACCGCTCAACCTGCCGAATGAAATAGCCAAAATTCAAAGTCACTACCTGGCGACATTCAATAAACACCCTTTAAAACAGCAGCCTCGCATTGGCTTTATGTTAATTGATGCCGACCATTTTAAAAATATTAATGATACTTATGGCCATCAAACCGGTGATCAAGTATTACAAGATTTTGCGCGTATTATTCAAGAGCAATGCAGAGCCATTGATTGGGTTATCCGATGGGGCGGTGAAGAGTTTTTAGTTATTTGTCGTGATATCAGCGATGAAGAAATCGAAAAACAAGCAGAAAAAATAAGACTCGCCATTGCTGACTTTCAATTTGGTAGCCAAAAAAAATATCGTGTAGCGGTGAGTTGCTCAATCGGTTTAGCTTTTTATCCTTTTTCACTATCCGATCCCCGCTCATTAACGTGGGAACAAACCTTGAACATTGCTGATTTAGCCTTGTATCACGCTAAAAATAAAGGTCGAAATAACTGCGTACATGTTAAAAATAATAATAGAGCCGAATTAACCTCGTTGTATTCTCAGTTGCAACAAGATTTCACGAGCGCAGTTGATAACGGCTTAGTCAATGTGGTAGAGCTCATTAATACCAATCCGCAATAATAAGTGCCCACTCAGCGGGCGTTTAAATGCGCTTAAATGAAAGAATAGTTGCTCTTTTGAGTTCGAGCAACACAGAGTAAGCGCATTTAAAACTCGCCTGAAAGGAATGCCCCAGCGGCTTTTGACCTGCGTTATCGGTATTTGAAAGGGAACAACCATTCCTGTACACCGACGCCTTGTTCAAAAACCGCTGGATGCACTCTGAGAGATCACTTATTTATATTAATTGGTATAAAGAGGCCACGTAAACATAAATAATAAGCATAAAAAAACCAATCCGAAGATTGGTTTTTTTATGCAAATTCAAGAAAATAGAAAAACGAGTAATTAAACTATTTTAAAGTGGTTAAGTAGTTAATCAACGCAATGTAATCCGCTTCTGATTTTAGCTCATTGGGTATTGCTCGGTATTTACCATTCACAATTAAGCTAGGCACACTTCTAATTTTTGCTTTATTTTGCGCGATTTTCATGTGCTGCACTTGGCTTTCAACCATAAAATTATTGTAAGCGGCATCAAATTTTTTCGCATCAATACCAGCATCACTGAATATAGAACGTATCGTGCTTTCGGTAACGATACCTTTCTTTTCAACATGAATGGCGCTAAAAATTTTAGGAATAACCACAGCTTCTACTTTTAGTAATTCAGCCGCAATTAACGCTTTCGTTAATGTTTTAGCTGCTTCAGGCTGACGCTGAGGAATAAAATCAACATGGCTTTTTTGTAATTTAACGCCTGCAGGTAAACCTTTTTTAATCGCCGCGATCAAGGGTTCAAATTTAAAACAGTGACCACAATAAAATGAGAAAAATTCTTTAACTTCAGGTTTACTCGACGCCGGTAAATTTAAAACTTCGTAGTGCTTACCTTCTTCAAATTGCGCAGCCAAAACACTTAATGGCATAAAAACAAAGGCAAATGCCGCTATCAATAATTTTTTCATTGTTGTTCCTTTAATCTATTTTTAATTTTGTGGTTTTTAACATTAACCTTGTTAGGTTAATCTATTTATAAGCCTGACAGCAAGCGAATTGGCTTCTCATTCAACTCAGCGTACTGTTCTTTTAACGCTAATATCTGTTGCTCCCAATACTTAGGCTCTTGAAACCACGAAAAGTTGCGCGGAAAAGCCGGATCTTGCCAACGATGTGCAACCCAGCCCATATAATGCACCATGCGCATCGCTCGTAGAGGCTCAATTAACTTCAATTCAGCTTTATTAAACGAACAGAACTCTTCATAACCGCAAATCATGGTATCAAGCTGTAATTCTTGTTGCGAAGCTTGGCCTGATAGCATCATCCATAAATCTTGGATAGCCGGCCCAGTGCGGGCATCATCTAAATCAACAAAGTGCGGCCCAGCGTCAGTCCATAAAATATTACCCGCATGGCAATCACCGTGTAAGCTAATTGGCTGAATATTATCAGTGGTATATAAGCTTTGCGTTTTCTCAATCACCATATCCAGTATGGTGTAAAACGATGTTTCGAGTTGCATTGGCACTAAATTAGAGGCTTGAATAAGTGCGCGAGCTCGGTGTAAATAAGCTTGCGTATCAATTGTTGGGCGGTGTTTAAAATCAAACGCCTGACCCACTAAATGAATACGCCCAATAAAACGCCCCATCCATTCAAGGTGATCTAAATTATCGTTTTCAAAGGCTCGCCCCCCACGGCAAGGGTATAAAGCAAAACGATGATTTTTATAATGATGTAAACTCATGCCGTTGATCTTAATTGGCGCAACCACTGGCACCTCAGCATCATCTAACGCAAACGAAAAATCATGCTCTTCTTGAATTTGCTCATCAAGCCAACGCAAAGGTCGGTAAAACTTAACCACAAATTTCTCTTCGCCGACCTTATTATCTAAGGTTGCACGAAATTGATAAACTCGGTTTTCATAACTATTTAACGCTAGCAATCCCGAATCAACTAACATTCCCGTTGATTCAATCGCGTCTAAAATCAAATCAGGCGATAGTGTTTCAAATGCAAACTCATTGCTTTGTGTCAAAGTAACCTCGTTAAGCATACCTAACAGCGCTAGGTACACTTCAATAATACGTTAGCGCATCTGCGTTAGCGTTTAAAAAATCGACTTTCATGCGTCAAACTCACGCGTGAACCATCTTCAAAATAAGCCGTCACAACAAAATCAAATTCAGTTATCTGCTCAGCTAAATCGTCTGGGCTTGCCACTAAACTAATTGTCATCACTGCGGCTTCTCCAGCGTCTATAAAAATAGACTGCTCACCCTGCCATTTAACATTAGGTAGATGCGCGGTTGTAAATTTATACTCGGCAGCAATCTGTGACTTATTTAATATTTTTAACGTATAAGAGTTTTCCATCTCACCTGTAAATAACTCTTTGTATAATCGCCCACGGTCACGCAATATATCTAAATCAATCGGTGTACGTGTCGCTAATTCGTAACTAAATAATCCAAGCATGGTAATCAAAACTAAAGCATATCCGGCTAATTTACTGCGAAGTATATGCGTTTTACCACCCGACAATTGTCGCTCGGTTGTGTAACTAATTAAACCTTTTTTATAGTTCATTTTGTCCATTACACCGTCACATGCATCAATACAGGCACCGCAATTAATGCATTCGTACTGCAAGCCATTGCGAATATCAATGCCGGTTGGGCAAACTTGAACACATAAATTACAGTCAATACAATCACCGAGTCCCAACGCTTTAGGGTCTTGCTTGCGGCCTCTTGGCCCGCGAGACTCCCCTCGCGTGGCGTCATAAGAAACCGTAAAAGTGTCTTTATCAAACATAGCTGACTGAAAACGCGCATAAGGACAAATATGCGTGCACATGATTTCGCGCATCCAACCCGCATTACCATAGGTGCAAGCCGCAAAAAAGAGCACCCACAAGGTTAATACAAAGCTGGCTTCTAACGTAAAGAAATCTAAAATCAATAAATCAATCGGACTAAAATAGCCAACAAAGGTAAGCGCCGTATATAAAGAAAATAGAACCCAAGACGTATGCTTCGCTGTTTTACGCGCTATTTTGTTAAGGCTATTCGGCATTTGGTCAAGCTTCATACGCTGATGGCGTGTGCCTTCAAAGCGTTCTTCAAACCAAATAAAAATAAACGTCCAAACCGTTTGTGGACATAAGTAACCACACCAAACTCGCCCTGCAAATGTGGTGATAAAAAACAACGCAAAAGCCGCAATAATAAACAGCCAAGCAAGCAACGTGAGATCTTGCGGCCAAAGAGATAATGCAAAGATGTTGAATTTTTGTTCAGAAAGATCAAATAATACGGCTTGGTTACCGTTATACTCTAGCCAAGGTAAAATCATAAAAGCGGCCATAAAGACCATACCCATTCTTCGACGCACAGTTTGGTATAGTCCTTTTACGGCTCGAACGTAAATTCGATTGCGCGCACTAAAGTGATCATTTGGGGTTTTAGGCTGATGAATTTTTATCTTTTGGGGTTTTACCCTATTACTCTCTTGCACAGTTTGCTAGCTCATCGTGTTAAATCTAGTTTATTAGTATAACGTGTTCAGCGAATGACAAAGAACCTTTATTCAAGCAAATTATGCGTGAGATCAATTATTTAATTTGGAAAATATTATGCTTAGAAAGTTCTTGTTTTGGGTTATCGTCTTAGCAGGCGCGCACACCGCATGGAATACCCCAGAAATAAAGCAGGAGATCCAATCCTTTTTTGACAACACCATTGACGATTCAATGGCGGCAGCCAAAGCCGCATCGCCAAAAACACTCTCAATTAGTCCGAAACAAATAAAAAGCAACTTACTTAATGGCTTGAGCGACATCAAAGACGTTGAGCGCTATTACATTGAAGAAGTCGCGCAAAGCAAACAATCAACGCTGGCGTTCCAAAAAGAGTGGTGCGGAAATTCTTACTTGCATCCGGTATTAAACGACAGTAAAAAAGAGAGTGTGTGCAAGCAGATCAGTAAAATGCAAACTCTGCTAGAATTAAAATAGTGCTTAAATAGCACAGAAATAACGTTAATGTTCACCGTAGGCATAATGAGGAAATAGCATTGATAGAAGATATTCCATTTGATGGCGACATGAGCAAACCTTTACCAGAAAACTTAAAAAAGGTACGCCGTGCTCAAGTTGAATACACAATGAAATTACTCGATAAACCCGAATTTCAACTACCAGCACATGATGCGTTGGTCGCTGACTTTCTGGCCTTCGGTATGCCAAAAGCAACAGAAATAGACCAAGCTGAACAAGAGGAAAATAACCGCGTTCGGTTAGAAGTTGAAATAGAAGCCATACGTAAACGTCAACTAGAGCGCCAACATCACCAAGATAAAATCAATACCGTGTATCGCAGTATTGATTTAATGCTACAACATAATTTAGATAAAGTGATCAGCAAGCCTTTGAAGTATTTAGCCGATGTTAAAGATCTTGGGCACTACAAACGCATATGCTCGGCTTTAGGATCAGAAAAACTATCCATTAATCAATACGCAGAATTAATCGATACATGTGATTGGATAAGCAAAGATTATATCCGCTTGGCTAATTCAGCAACCGTGAGAGCCGACTTAAATGCGACCGCTGCGCCCGAAGCAACCGATAGCAAACAAGCCGTTAACATATTAGGCGCCAACAATGCCAGTGCCCTATTCCCGCGCTTAATACTCGAACATAACTTTAAGCAACATTCTGGCTTAGCCAAAGAGATGTGGAGCCGACTAATGAAGCTCCAACAAATTAGTGCTATCGCGGCCTTCAAATTAGCCGAACATCATAACCTTAATGCTCAACACGCATTTTTAACCAACTCATTTGCCTTATTGCCTTATATGGTTTTTTTAAATTTGTTCACCGCAGAAGCTAAAAAAGCTAAACTAGCAGCGCACAATAAAGCAATGACATTAAAAGACGACTTTAAACTCTCAGTACTCGATAAATACGAGCCGGGTTCTGATGTTATTTATAAACTTTATCATTTTGCACCCAGTTTACTCGAAAGTGCCATCGATTCATTAAATTGCGTGCACATACCGGCGGTTGAAATATTAAATGGTGAATCGAGTTTCGAAGTTCGAAAGTTGATAGCTGACCGCGCTTTTGGTTACGCGGCATACCGTTTGTTAATGTCGGCTAAAAAAATAACGCCTGAAGAGGCCAACACATTTTTACAGCAGTACAATATGGATCAAGAAAGCCTAAATATATTGCAAAAAATCGACTTCGCTAAAATGAACGTATTTAAAATGCGAAAGACATAACGAGAAATTAATTTTTGAAAACACAGTACAAAATAACAGCTCTGCCCTTTCATACAAACCGCGCCAATATAATCGCGGTTTTCTTTATTATATGGGGCATTACTTTATCCACGATCCCTAATACATTGGTTATCTTAACCGACTATTTTTCATTTTTCTTTTTAGGTATTTTAGGCGCGACATTTGCCAACGCAACCGGTGCAGGCGGCGGGGTTGTTTTTATCCCAATGTTTAATCAATTAGGGTTTAGCGAAGCACAAGCCGTTGCAACCAGTTTTACTATTCAGTGCTTTGGCATGAGCGCAGGGGCAATCGCTTGGTATAGCCATTACCAAAAAGAACGAAAAACAGACTCAAACTGGCAAGCCTTTTGGCCAATCATTACCCTCGCAACGATCGCATCGATCTTAGGGTTATGGACCACATACGGCTTAAACCTAAACTCGCCAGCCTCGTTACATGAATCCTTTAGTTTATTCTCTATTTTTTTAGGGGTGTGTATTTTAGCCTCTGTTTATTTAATAAATGCTGGGCATGTACAAAAAAAATTACGGCCATTGGATATTATCGCACTAGCCGCGATTAGTTATGTTGGCGGGTTAATTACCGCTTGGCTCTCTGTTGGTGTTGGCGAGCTTGTGGCTATTTACTTGATCGTCCGCCGCTACGAAGTGACGCTCGCGGTGGCAACGGCCGTTGTTATTTCAGCCTTTACCGTTTGGGCAAGCACCCCTCAACATTGGTTTATTGCCCCCGAATATTACTGGCAAGTCATACTGTTTGCCGGCCCTGGCGCTGTGATTGGCGGTTTTGTCGCTCGCAAACTAGTTGCGGCCTTATCGGCTCGACGCCTAAAAATATTCTTTGCACTCTGGATACTGATTGTGGGTATAAGTACATCCTCTATACCTCGTTATATTCACACTTTATTTCAATGATTCTTTAAGAGACCTTATGAACAATCAATTTGCCTGTGTTGGCTTACTCAATCCCAAAAGTCCTGAAAATGTGGGCAGTATTATGCGAGCAGCTGGTTGCTACCAAGTTAATTCTGTCTTCTACACTGGCCGACGATACGACAAAGCGCGTGAGTTTAAAACCGACACGCAAAAGGTATATCAACGTATTCCGCTTATTGGCGTACCGGATTTAAAGCAAGTTATTCCATTAGGTGCAACACCGGTTGCCATTGAGTTTGTTGAAGGAGCCAAACCGTTAATCGATTATAAACACCCCGACAATGCATTTTACGTGTTTGGACCAGAAGACGGTTCGGTTAGTCAAGAAGTGTTAGATTGGTGTCAAGATGTGGTTTATGTGCCCACTGTAGGTTGCATGAACTTAGCGGCCACGGTAAATGTATTGCTCTATGATCGCTTAGCTAAATCAGGGTTAGCTAACTATAGTCCACAGCTTATTGAAGCAAGCCGCGATACAAACAACAAAGCAAAAGTATAAAACGAATTAACGGAATATATACCCAAGTGACTTGGGTATAAGATCAAAAAAGGGGCGGCTTGTTTAAATCCAAGCGCCCCTTTTTGTTTACTAGCTTCTCATGCTTTTTCACTTATCACCCCACGGCTAAAGGCCGTCAGGTGATAAATACTAAACCTCTCCAAAATAACCGCAGTTAAACTAAGAGATGAATAAGTTACATGAGTTACTGCTTATAACTTAACAAACGTGAAGTAATTAACGTTGAAAAGGTAATTACCACTACCGGTAAAGTTAGTTTTCAATGTGTGATTACCTGCCGTTAACGTAACGGTTGTCGTCACGGTTTGCCAGTTTTGCCAGCCGCCCGTATTACTCACACTCACCGAACCTAAATCGTTACTGCCATTAAGCAAGAATCCGATCAGGCCACCGTTTGTATTAGACGCAACACGCGCTTCAATACGATACGTACCTGACGTGGCAACATTCACAGCAAACTCAAGGTTATCGCCATTTTGGATGTAACCCACATTCAAGCCACCGCCATTATCTTGCGTGTTTTCCGTTTGCGTACCACTTTCGCTTGTAAAATCTTCCGCTTGAACCGTACCCGGAATTAACTCACGACCGGTTGTATCAGGCGTTTCTGGTGTTGTTGTATCACCACCATCCGCAGAGCCACTGAACAATTTATACCAATCTAACAACGTATCGTTTTGGCCAACGTCTGATTCTAGTTTAAACGTTAACGTGCTCGCCGAGCTAGATAATGTAAAGCTAACCGATTTTTCAGCCCGAGTTGTGCCACTAAACGAAGTTTCACCTACTTTGTTATTATCCGCGTAAACACTGATTCCGGCTTCAGAGCTATTGCTCGATGAACCATTAATCACAACGGTGTAATCACCCGCTGATAAGTTATTGGTTGCAAACGAAACTTGCTCGCCATTACCATATAAAATAGCGCCGGCAAAAGGGTTAGTAATAGGTTGACGATAAGACGGTGAGATAACACCCGATTCCATTTGTACAAATTCAAGCTCAGTACCTTCAACTGGGTCAACTGGGTCAACTGGGTCGATTGGATCAACCGGGTCAACCGGATCAGTATCCGTTGAATTCACCGTCACGTTTACCGTTGCGGTATTACTTTGAGCAGTACCGTCTGTTACTTTATAAGTAAAGCTGTCGGTGCCTGTATAACCGCCATTAGGTGAATAAACTAAGCTGTTACCATTTTGCGAAACACTACCGTTACCGGCTTGGCTATAAGTCGTAATCGATAACACATCTCCATCCGCATCACTGTCATTCGCGACTACATTTTTAGTCACTGACGAATCTTGATCCGTTGTTGCTGAATCATTGTTGGCAACAGGCGCGTTGTTACCACCAGGTAGTGGGTCAACTGGCGTAGTAACCGTATCACACTCACCATCAGGGCAATAAATACGATACTCACCACTCATCGCTAACATACCAAACATATATAAGCAGCCATCATAATAACGATACTTACCTTCTGGTGTTGGCGTGTTCCATAACGCATCAACAAATTCCCAGGCATCTGAGCTATTTGACGCTAAACTCGCTACGGCATTCATCGCCACTAAACCAGGAGAATGGTCTGAATTATTCTCGTACGGCACACCATTTAACTCGTATAAACTTGAATACGAATCAACGCCTTCACTTTTAAAGAAGCTTTGTAAACGTGTTGCTTGTGTTACTTGCCAAGCATCTTTTTGCCACCATGCATAATCCATCGCGACATTGCTGATCACGCGCCATGCATCATATTGGAAGGTATCTTTCCAATGTTGGAAATCACCATGTGGCGTGCCATCAAAATAAGCATAATCCGGCGTTAAACCTGTAGTTGGATCTGCGGCATCTTTAAAGTGTTGACGTGAAACCGTCGCAATTTCAGACCAAAATGCATTGTTATTATCGGCCCACTTAGCCCATAACTCATAAAATGCGGGTAAGTGATAAGACGTATCAGTCCAGTTACGATCGGTTGGTGTTGCGGGTGAGAAAACAATCTGCTTTTCAGCATGATTAAACAAGCTATATTCTTCTAGCTGACCATCATTGTTATAACGTGTTTCGCCATTACCAAACATATCACGCAAAATTTGATTAGCTTCAGCTTCATAATTATAAATACCGTCGCCATTACCCCAACGATGCGCAGCAAAAAACAGAGCGGTTACAAAATATTCTTCGCCATCTGGCGCCGGTGCCGCATCTTGAATTTGACCTGACGTGCTCACTTTCCAAGCAAAGTAACCTTTATTGTTGCCGCTCTTGTTAAGCGAATAGGTATTCGCCCATTTCCATAATTTATCGAAATCGTCTTTGCGATCCATTTGGAGCGCCATCATCATACCGTACGACATACCTTCTGAACGTACATCGTTATTACCCACATCCCAGATGTAAGCCATGTCATCGCCAACCGGGATAAAAATTGCTTCATTCTCTAAATCTGTTGAATGGAATAATTGGTCGTAAACGGCATTTAATTTAGCTTTGACTTCAGCTTGTGAGTAACCTAACTCATTAAACATGTTGCGATACACACCTGAATCATATGAACCTTCATCAGGTAAAATAGGCGCTGGAGGTGGAGGTGGGATATCACCTTCATGATGTAATTCATACCAATCTAAAAAGGTATCGTTACTGCCATTATCCGATTCTAATTTGAAAGTAATATTGCTATTAGCTGGCTGTTCATCAAGTGAAAAGCTAATACTTTGAACGCTCGGCGATGTCCCGCTAAAACTGAGTCCGCCAATTTTTTTACCGCCCAAATAAACGCTCATACCGGCAGCGCTGTTAGCGCTACTCGCGCCGCGTACATCTAATCTAAATTGTCCCGGTACATTCGATAATGCAGCTGTTAATTCGGCGCCATCGCCATTTCCGTAAGCGGCAACACCATTAAACGGGCTAGCAACGATACCCGTATAACCAGGTAATAAAGTTCCATTTTCTATTTGTTGTTTTTCAAGAAGCTGTGCGCTAGCTGTATGCATTACCATGCACAAGCTAAGTGTTGTTAAAGTAAAATTAGGTAATTTCATTTAGTTCTCACTTTGAATTATAGTCTTTGTGACAATATTATTATTTTGTATAAAAAAACTGATGAGAGCATCATAACCATCATCAGTTAACCGTTATTTAAAACTTAAAGTCGGTAAATTGATCAAAAAATAATAAAAATGTGTGTTTGTCTTCATAAAACCCGACAAACAAACAACATAGTCAAAACGACTATATTACAAATAATTAACAAATCAAGTGATTATTTTAATTTTAGCTGTTTTTTTAAACAGATCAGATCAGCTAACGTACAATTTATTTACGCCGCATGTTTTGAAATAATGATAATTCCCACGGCCGCATCGCGGTTAATAAACCAAAATGCTGGCGCTGATTTAGCGGTAAATGACTATCCTGTTCATTTAATTGTCCAGCTTCATAGGTAAGCTGCTGTAGTTTGCGTTTTAATAAATACAACGACTGCTCAGAGTAAGAACCGCGTAAATAAAAACGATAACTCTGCTCATCACTGAAATTAGACAATAAGAAATGCTGAATAACATCTTGCGTAATAAATCGCTCAAGTGGACCGTGCGGGATCCATTTAAAATCTTGTGCGATCAAGACTTTGTAACGATTATTAACTTGCAACTCAATAATATTTAACCGATCTAACTTCGCAAGCAAACGAGTACAGGCAAATTCATCTAGGTCATAATGCTTAATAATATCGCTAAACGTCCAACCATCACGCACGCAAACCGCCACTAATAATAATTGCGGATCGGCCACTAACTCCTTTTCTTGCTCGTGAGTTAATTGCGATAGCTGCGTGCGCTGCTCATCCACTAATATAAATAGCTCGGTTAAGCTCATTCCGACTAATTCAGCGATAGCCTCTAATTTATCTAACGTGAATGATTGGCTTGAAAATATGCGTTTTACATTAGCCTCACTCATCATTAAATGACTCGCCACGGCTTTATAAGTAATTTGCTGTTGTCTTAATAACTGCTTCAGCGTGCTGGTAACCTGCGAAATCTGACTCATCGTATTACTTTCCTATACCTTTGGTTTTATATAACGATACATATCAGCAATTAGTCCTCTTTTCAAATACCAAGGTTAATAATAGCCCTGCTTTTAACAAACAACCCAAGGAAATGAATCATGAAAACAATTTCAAACTTATTAAAAACCATTACTTTAGCGAGCCTTACTTTGTTTAGCTTAAATACTTATGCCCTAGGGGGTGCATCAGAACATAGCGGGCAAGCCAGTAAACACAGTGTTTTAACCGTAGCTCACAGCGGCGGTGCCGTTATTAAAACCGCAAGCGCCGTTGTCGCAGTGCCTTTAATCGTAGTGGGTGAGGTCGGTGATTTAGCGCAAAGCGCCGGTAATAAACTACTCGAAAATGCAAACTGCAATACGCCTTTAGAAATAACTGACCATACGGTTATTGCCGGCCCTGCACCACAAGATGCATTAAAAATTAAACAGCCTTAAAAACAACCAATAATCAGGAGACAAACAATGAAAATAGTTAAGCAACTCATCATCGGATTATTCATATTGCCCAGCTTATGCTGGGCAGGCAGTGCAAAAACAGAAGAAAGTCAGTTTGATGCTAAAACCGTCGCCGCATTTGCCAAGCAAACTGAAAAATATGTGGCTGCACAAGGGGCTCGCGTTTTTATTATTGGGCGCGTTGGTCGACCTGAATCAGAATTACCCAAAGGGATAAAATTTACGCATACGGCGATCGCTGTTTATTCAGACATCAATTTAGATGACGGCACAAAAGCGAAAGGTTATGCCATCCATAACCTTTATCAACAAGCCGGTGCCGCCGATAAAAGTCAGATTATTATTGACTACCCTACTGATTTTTTTTGGGGGGTGCACAGTTTAAAAGCGGGTATTATTATTCCGACACCAGACGTACAAATGCGTTTGCTAAAAGCGATAGGTGATGGTCAAACAACGAAATTGCATAATCCTAATTACTCAGTGATTGCAAACCCATTTACCAATGAGTTTCAAAACTGCACAGAACATACATTAGATATGATCAACGCGGCTATTTATGGCAGCACCGATATCAAGCAACTAAAAGCAAACGCAAAAGCTTATTTTAAACCGCAACGCATCGAGATTAGTCCGTTAAAGCTCATGCTCGGTAATCTGTTTATCGATGATGTCACAACTAAAGATCACGGCCGTAAAATATATACCACCACTTTTAGTTCAATCAGTCGTTATTTAGCCGACAACAATTTAAGCCAACAAGCCGTGATTTTAGATGCCGAAGGTAATATAAAAACGCTTTAAATAGCAGGAAAAAGCGCTAACCCTGGATAAATCAATATGACGAATAAGGTGCTTATCTGCTAGTAGCACCTTATTGCTGTTTAGATCACTGGCCACAAACGTTCAACCAGCCAAAATACGCCCACTAAACACAGAGCAACCGATGCAACTTGAGTAGCCGGTAATTGTTTTTCACTACGATACAGCCAGCGTAATAAAGGTAAACTAATCAGCACAACGGCAAGCTGCCCCGCTTCTACACCTAAATTGAAAAACAATAATGCAGGCACCGTTTGAGAACCTAAACCAATCTCTTGCAAGACAAACGAAAAACCAAAACCATGTAACAAACCAAATAAAAAAGTCATACTTAACCGATTGATATGCCGGTTTTGAATATGAGCGTATTTATCTGGGTAGGTAATATGTAAAAAATTCTCGATAGCGATATAAACAATACTCGCCGCAATAGCCGCTTCAACCAACCAAACCGGTAAAGTAAACCAGCCTAATATCGCGATGCCTAGCGTTATCGAATGCGCCACCGTGAAGGTCGTAATCAATAAAAATAAGCGTTTACCACTTAACGGTAACAGTAATAACGCCAATAAAAAAAGTAAGTGATCAAACCCCAGAACGATATGCTCAACACCAATTGGAAAATAATGTGTTGAGTTCGCTATATTGGTAAAAAAGCCAGAATCTGCATCAAAACTAAGACCTTGCGACTGTTCTACAGGCTGTGCAAGTAAATCGCTATCATCTAATTTAATTTGCCATAAAGCCGCTAACTTACTGATCGGGATATCTTGCGAAGTCATTATAGGCGTAAAAGTGATATTTTGAGTTCGATCAGCCAGTTCAATCCGCGTGAAATTTTTATAATCGACCGTTAAATCGGCTGCATCTAAATAATAGCTTATTGTTATATTATCGAGCGACTCATAACAAGAAAATATCATCGTAAATTGAGCCGAATCAATCTGTTCTAATTCGCTTGTGTGATAAGTTTCGAGCTCGCAATCATGACTATTATTGCTGATATTAAAAGCATTACTCGCCAGGACCTTTGGCGTTGTTGCGAAATGTTTCGCTATCGGTGTGATGACATTATTAGGGATGGTGTAAACAACACGCACTTGGCTGGCACCAAAATCAACATGGGTATCGGTAACGCCCGCTTCGTGTGCAAAAACCGTTGAACAAAAGCAATAAAATAAAAACAGCACAACCTTGCGCATCACTCTTATATTCCTTTAAGGCATTTTGAGATGAATTTAACCATGATAACGTATCCTCTTCAAGTGATCGTTTTGACTGAATAAGAGTCATTACACTTTTGTCCTCCTAAAAGCAAAAAGCGCAATCTGACCAGTGTGATGTAGAAGTGTGGTGTGGGACATTCTAATTAACGCTGCCGGTTTAGATAAGACTTTAAATAACAGCAATTTTTAGATTATTGAGCACAACCAACACACTCACATAGACTCAAGTTATGCGTGATTGTATGTTCGAAATAAGGAAAAAGTGTGTAAACAATGTAAAGTCGCACTAAGTTAAACGCGGTGAGCGAGCTTTTTACCTAGGCAGGCGATCAACTGTTAATAACAATAGGAATAAATAATACCAATCCGTAATAATAAGTGCCCACTCAGCGAGCGTTTAAATGCGCTTAAATGAAAGAATAGTGGTGCTCTTTTGAGTTCGAGCAACACAGAGTAAGCGCATTTAAAACTCGCCTGAAAGGAATGCCCCAGCGGCTTTTGACCTGCGTTATCGGTATTTAAAAGGGAACAACCATTCCTGTACACCGACGCCTTGTTCAAAAACCGCTGGATGCATTCTGAGAGATCACTTATTTATATGAATGGGTATAACTGAGAGACTTAGGTATAAAAACAAAAAAGGCAACTTTCGTTGCCTTTGTCGATTAAAATGTCATTCTCTCAGCGGCAATCAATCTTTAACCACATCAATATAATAGCCTTCAACCCCGTTAACGGTTTCTTTCACTAAACCGTGTACGTCGGTTTCAAAACCCGGTAATGCACTATTAAAATCACGCGCAAATTTTAAGTAACTAATGATCGTTTTATTAAAACGTTCACCAGGCACCATTAATGGGATCCCCGGAGGGTAAGGTGTTACTAACATCGCGGTGATACGGCCTTCAATTTCATCAATTGAT
The DNA here is from genome assembly GCF_003286125.1 of Algibacillus agarilyticus. Lineage (GTDB taxonomy): Bacteria > Pseudomonadota > Gammaproteobacteria > Enterobacterales > Alteromonadaceae > Algibacillus > Algibacillus agarilyticus. The sequence goes on along the minus strand of NZ_QMED01000013.1, from coordinate 20,697 downwards.
ACACGCTCAATTTCGCGGTGCGCCATTTTAGCCCAAGCATCAGCAGGGGTCATTGCCGTTTCTATGTTTGATAAATACATATCATTTGTTATTTTTGCGACATCATATTTTTTATACATCGCATGAATTTTGTCACATAAGTCTTTCAACCCAATGCGTTCGTACCGAGGATGCTTTTTAACAAACTCAGGTAATACACGCCACAATGGCAAGTTATGATCATAATCATCTTTAAACTGCTGTAACTCAGTTACCATTGAGTTCCAACGACCTTTAGTAATACCGATTGTAAACATAATGAAGAATGAATACAGACCGGTTTTTTCAATAATAATGCCATGCTCCGCGAGATATTTACTCACGATCGCAGCTGGAATACCATTATCATCAAAGTCACCTTTTACGTTCAAACCCGGGGTGATTATGGTTGCTTTAATCGGATCAAGCATATTAAAGCCACTTTCGATCTCGCCAAAATCATGCCAGCTATCGCCTTCATGGATCATCCAATCATCGCGATCACCAATGCCATCTTCGGCAATATTATCGGGGCCCCACACCTTAAACCACCAATCATCGTCGCCGTAATCTTTATCAACTTTGCGCATGGCACGTCTGAAGTCCATGGCTTCTAATAACGACTCTTCAACCAATGCATGACCACCCGGCGCTTCCATCATCGCGGCAGCCACATCACATGAAGCAATAATTGAATACTGCGGGCTGGTTGATGAATGCATTAAATAAGATTCGTTAAAACGATGGGTATCCAATTTACGGTTGTTACCGTTCTGCACCAAAATTTGTGAAGCTTGCGATAAACCCGCTAATAATTTGTGTGTTGATTGGGTTGAAAAAACCAAGGTATCGTCAGAAAGCGGACGATCAGTACCAATGGCATGCATGTTTTTATAAAAATCATGGAATGTCGCATGTGGTAACCAAGCTTCATCAAAGTGTAAGGTATCAATGGTCGAGCCTAAAATATCTTTAATTTGCTCAACGTTATACACAATGCCATCGTATGTGCTTTGTGTGATCGTTAAAATACGTGGCTTTTTATTTTTAGCATTGCGGGCAAACGGGTTAGCCGCAATCTTTTTCTGAATAGATTCAGGGCTAAATTCAGATTTAGGAATAGGTCCGATAATGCCGTAATGATTACGTGTCGGCATTAAAAATATCGGGATCGCCCCCGTCATAATAATCGAATGTAAAATGGATTTATGACAGTTACGGTCAACCACCACAATATCGCCTGGTGCAACCGTTGAATGCCAAACAATTTTATTTGACGTTGACGTGCCATTGGTCACAAAAAACAAATGGTCAGCATTAAAAATACGCGCGGCGTTTTGCTCACTCGCGGCAACAGGGCCAGTATGATCGAGCAATTGCCCTAACTCATCAACCGAATTACAAACATCGGCACGTAACATATTCTCACCAAAAAATTGATGAAACATTTGCCCTACTGGACTTTTTAAGAATGCCACTCCACCTGAATGACCAGGACAATGCCATGAATATGAACTGTCGCTCGCGTAATCCATTAACGCACTAAAAAAAGGAGGCGCTAAAGAGTCTAAATATTTTTTCGCTTCACGAATAATATGGCGCGCAACAAACTCAGGTGTATCTTCAAACATATGAATAAACCCATGCAGCTCACGCAAAACATCATTAGGAATATGTTGTGAAGTACGCGTTTCACCATATAAGAAAATAGGAATATCCGCGTTACGTTTACGCACAGCCTGAATAAACGCACGAATTGAAGAAACCGCTTCTTCTACGGCTTCAACCGAACCATCTCCAAACTCTTCATCATCAATTGATAAAATAAAACTCGATGCACGGCTGGCTTGTTGAGCAAAAGCAGTTAAATCAACATAGCTAGTAAAACCAACCACTTCCATCCCTTCATTAGTTATTGATTCAGCTAAATCACGAATGCTAGATCCTGAGATGTTTTCAGCTCTGAAATCTTCATCAATAACGACGATTGGGAAGCGAAATTTCATGCGTTAAATTCCTTAATATTTAATGTTATGATGTGATTATTTATCAAACGATAATAATCATTTTTAATAATGCTGATTGTAGACTAATAATTACACAACTTTAGTCACCAGTAATTTACTGATTTTTAATTTATCCATGTCGATCACTTCAAAACGATGTTCCGCATAAATAACATGATCGGTTAACGTGGGTAGCTTACGCAGCTTATACATAATAAAACCGGCCAAAGTTTCATAATTTTCAGGTTCCGGAAAACCATCAATATCAAGCGCCCTAGCCACATCAATAATCGATGCAGCACCGTCAATTAACCATGAGTTAGCATCACGAGAGCGGATTTGCTCTTCATCTATCGAGCCAGAAAAACCATCAACGACCACCGTAATTAAATCTTTAAGCGTGACAACGCCAACCACGAGCGAATATTCATTTAGCACCACGGCAAACGATTCAGTATGGTATTTAAACGCTTCTAACGCTTCAGATAAACTTAACGAATCGGGCAAATACATGACTTGGGTATCAATCATGTCCGCGGTTATCTCAGCGTCATGTCCGGCTAACACTTGTTTTAACAAGGCTTTTGATTCAACCAAGCCCACAATATGATCTAGGCTGTTTTCACACACTAAATAAAAGTTATGCGGGTGCTCAATAATTTTTTGGCTTAACGACTCTGACGACTCATTTGTATTAAAAAAGACAATATCGTCACGCAATGACATAACCGACATTAAACTTCGGCTTTCAAGCTCAAATACATTACCAATCATTTGATATTCTTGCGATTGAATAGAACCACTCGCCGCTCCCGCATCAACAATAGCCACAATATCTTGTGCCGTCACGTTATCAACACGCTCTGTTGGAATACGACACAAGCGTAAAATAGCGTCTGAAATGCTGTTAAAAAAGACCACGAATGGCTTGAGCAAAATAACGCAAAACATCATCGGCTTCACCACACGCATCGCAATCGGCTCGGGTAACGACATGCCGATACGCTTAGGAATGAGATCAGCAAACAGAATAAACAAACTGGTGACGAGTAAAAATGAGCAGGTAAAACTAATTTCGGCTAAAAAACGACCTTGATAGAAGTATGAGATCCCCTCTTGAATAAGGGGATTAAAAGCCGCTTCACCGATAATGCCACCTAAGATCGCAATCGCATTAAGCGCAATTTGAATAACTGCAAAAAAAGCGCCCGATTTGGCTTGCAGTTGTAAAACGAGTTTGGCGTTGTCATGACCTTCATCAGCCAACACACTTAATTTAAGCTTGCGCGCAGCCGCTAACGCAATTTCAGCGATCGCAAAAAATGCACTCGCCACAATTAATACAAAGATCCAAAAAAAGTCATTATTCATTCGGCAACACTCCAAAGAAAGTAGCTTAGGAGCTGTTTTTTACCGACAGAATCTGAAAAATCAGAACAGCATAAAAACAATTTGGGCTATCAAATCTTTAAATAAATTAATATTCAAAAAAGGCACAAGCGTTTAAAATCTCAATCTTATCTAAACCGCGCTAGAGTCGAGCTTTGGAGAGTAATAAACCCTTAATAATTTTGCGGATTAAATCACCAAAAACATCGCAACGCAATGACTATTTAATGACAATATATAGTCAAAGCGATCGGGTTTTAGGGGAAGCCGTCAAGCTTCGAGACGCCATGAGCATATGCTCTACTATGTGATTGGGGCCGCCTAAATGGATTTAGGTGTTAGAACGACGCAGGAGCCAAAGTCGAGAGTAAGCGCTGACAATGAACCATCAAACCTGAACGAGAAGACTATAAATAACGTTTATCCAAACATAACATGACGCTTTTTAACGGATGAACCAGCTAAATTTAACCGTTCACTGTTATTAAATGATCAACCATAATCAGAAAGAAAACGTGGGCACAAGGTAACAAATTCATCTACGTTGCACCCGACTCGTTAATGGGTAAACCTCCTTATCGTACTTTTTAACCCGCTAACATGATCCGCTATTAACAACGATGGGAATAAGCGCATAAAAAAAGCGAATCCATCAACGATTCGCTTTAGGTACACAAAACGATAAGCTAAGCCATGCTTAAGCTATCGCGATAGGTATTATTCAACCGCTTCTATTACACTCTCGGCATAAGATTGATACGCCCCGCCAAAATCACGTGCCATGCTGTCAGGGAACAAATGAAATTGTCCCGATTTTAACGCGGCCACAATCGCATCAGCAACAACCGATGCCGGTTCACCCATCTCTTCCATTCCCGCTTGTGTAGCCATATCGGTCGCGATAGGACCAGGATGCACACTTAACACTTCAATACCTTTAGGCACCAACAATGCTTTTAAGCCTTGAGTGACTGAGTAAGCAGCGGCTTTAGACGCTGAATAACTGGTTAAATCAGTAAAGTTTTTAATCGACGCTACCGAGTTTAATTGCACAAAAGCACCACCTTGATTAGCTTCTATAATCGGTGAAAAGGCTTGTGCCATATGTACTAAGCCTAATACATTAACATTAACCTCTTTAGCAAATGCCTGTGCAAAATCGGCACTTAACGGGTTGGCTAATTCAAGCACACCCGCATTATTTACCACTAACGTGACATCGGTAGCTTGCTCGGCTAAATTAGCAATACTATCGGCACTTGAAACATCCACTTGCACCGGCACCACTTTATCGCCGTATTCACTTGTTTGCTCAGCGGCAGACTTCACATCTCGCACCGCCAAATACACTTTTTTAGCGCCTTGCTCAATTAATGCCGCAACAATCGCTTTACCAATACCCCGGTTTGCACCGGTTACTAACGCAACTTGACCATTAATATCAAAACTCATTGTTCTTCCTTATCTTTTATTAAATGTTTACATGCTTTAACAATACGAATGGCAGTGAACTAACATTAAGTTAGTTAAGCCATTAAACAATTGTACCGATCGGTAAGATTGAGTTAAATGTACCGATCGGTATAATAGAAGTCAACCTATTTAAAAAAAACAATTGAGATAACAAGATGGCCGGCGGTAGACAACGCGAATTTGATAAAACAGATGTGCTCGATAAAGCCATGCGTGTATTTTGGAAAAAAGGCTATTCAGGTGCTTCATTAACCGATTTAACATCTGGCATGGGTATAAACAAACCCAGCCTTTATTCAGCATTTGGTAATAAAGAGCAATTATTTATCCAAGCCACCGCACATTACCTGAGCCATTATGCTCAACCACACGCGAAACACTTAACCGGTAATGCACCGGTTAAAGAACAACTCAGCCGTTATTTACACTCAATAATAACCGCGCAATGTGCACCTAATAACCCAAAAGGTTGTTATGTCTCGGTGTGTGTATCTGAAGCTGAAACTGAAGATTTACCCCCAGCGGCAGCCGCTTTAGTTGAAGAGGTCAATCATTTTTCTGAACGAGGTTTAGTGACATTTTTTATGCACGCCGTGAAACAAGGTGATTTACCAAGCCACATCAACATAACCACCTTAGCACGCTACTTTACGGCTTTTTTACACGGCACAGCCGCTTTAGCTCGCGGCGGCAGAAACGCAAACGAACTCACCGACTTAATAAGCCCAACACTGCGCGTTTTAGATTAACAAGCGAAGTTAAATTTAGCTTTTTAAATGTAGGCGTGATAGAAGAATATTAAAATTGACCGCATTTGTGTCTAAAATCAGTTGGTGTCATGCCAGTCCAGCGTTTAAAAGCCCGCCGAAAGTTGGTTAAATCAGTGAACTGCAAACTCGACGCTATTCGCTCATTGCTTTGCTGATTCTCTGTCATTAAAAAGATCGCGTGTTGGCTGCGCAGCTGATCTAACAATTGCTGATAACGCGTTTGATGGTGAGACAGTTTGCGCTTAAACGTTGCGGGACTCATCTTAAAATGCGCAGCACAAGCCTCTAAGCTGATATCTTGAGTTGCCATTTTGCATTTAATATACTGACAAACCGCTTGCACAAACCCTATTTTACACGCAGTTAAACGCTGAACTTTGGCTTCATTAAGCGCCATTTTTTTAAGCGGCAGACTACTATCGGGTAACGGTTTATATAACCAATTATCCGCAATCGTTATCATCGCAATTTGTTGATCAAATTGAACCTTCCCTCCCCAGTGCACTTGATATTGCTCCGTATATTCAACCGCTCGATAAGGCAATTTAATACTTAATGGTACCAGTTCGCCCAATCTAAATTTTAAAGCGCCCAGCATAGCCGTAAACATAAATTCATATAAAAATCGTTGCTGATGATCGTGTAGTGTCCCTACCGCACTATTAAAAATAAGATGCGTTTTACCGGTTGTTTTACTCACCTGAACAAACAAAAATGGACAGAGTTGAAATTGAAAGCACTGGCAAATACGGAGCATTTGCGCAATGTTGCTGCAATTCAAAAATGCTTGTCCGAGCATGCCAACATGACTTGGAAAGAATTTTCGCCCCAATAAGAAACTTAAATCTTGCCGCGTAGATAACTTATTAACATTATCGATAATCACCAATAAAGCTTGCACCGATATACAATATTCAGGTTTGATTAAATCATTATAAAAACAACGAGTACCTTTGAGTATTTTATCGGGGTGAATACCACTTTGCTTAGCGAGATCAACCAAGGCAACGGTAAATTGGCGACATAACAAAATGTCGTCATCGCGCTCAAACCAGTTCATTAAGCACTGGCTTGAAGATTAACCGCATGCTTGGTCGCAAGCATCGCGTTATTTAATTGCGACAACATATCGTCGACCCCCTCTTGCCCATCAAAAATGAGAGCACAACTGGTGACATGTTGGTAATTGGCGACAGATGAAGGACCGAATTTAAAAGCCAAATTCGAAATTGACAATTCAATATCATTAGCCATTGCTTGCGCTGTTAACAATGTCGTATTAGGTAGCATAATAACAAACCGATCACTGGCATAACGACACGCTAAATCTTCATCGCGCAGATTCATTAAAATAAGTTGCGCAACTTCACGTAGTAAAATATCACCTTGTTGATCACCGTGTTTACGATTAAAACAATCAAAATTTCGAATATCGATCATCATGACAGCAACGGTACTTTGTCGCTTTTTAACTTGGGTACATTCACGTTCAAGTTGGTTTTTCATGTATTTAGCGCTATACAAACCGGTAACAAAATCGGTCAGACTATGATCACGATAATAACGCTCAGTGCGGCGTAATTGCGCATTGATAGTCATCTGTTCTAAATGCCATTGATATAACGCGACAGACAAAATAACCATGCCAATGGGCGCAGGTAACGATTCGATCGTGCTTAACCAAGCGCTATCCGCGGGGTATTGCACAAACTCATCCATAAAATCGAGCAACATCGATACATTCGTGAGTGTTAATCCAACAAATAACCAATGAGTCACCTTGCCTGCGGGGCGGCTTATTAAAGTAAAAAACAACCACAATAACGTCATCAACGTAATTCCACCTTCTCCGGCAGCATCAAAAAAGTCAATTTGCGCAAACGTTTTTAGGTCACCTAGTTGTATAGTCATGGCAACCACACTGGCTAAAACGACAAATAAAATAACAAACAAGTGACGGTGAAATTTTAAAAAAGCAAAGTTCATAATGGCGTATTTAACAAGAAAGGGAGGCTTTAACAACTAAAACCACCGACTAAATGGGTATGACACATGATAAAGTGCTATGCGCATTTGAATAGGGGTCATATTAGCTCAGCGTAATTACAATTTTATTAACAACGACCAGCACATTAACAACATTATTTTGCATATGAATTTGCTAATGTAAGCTAAGAACATATCGTTAATAACTCTATTTTTACCAATTAAATCAATAACTAACTATAACTTAAACAATTAGTTAATTAATCTAAAACACGCAATTCATCAGGAGTCATTTAAGCTCACTTTGATTAAAAAGCGGCCTAAAGTACCGCTAAAACACCAGTAAAAAAACATCATGCCCTTGTAATGAAATATATCTGTCATGCAACTTGTATAGCGTGACCCGCGTTTTTAAACCAAGCCATTTAGATATCGCAATGAGTTAATGCGGTTCAATGCCAAGCAAGAACAAGGGACATCACATGAAGATCACAAAATCAAAATTTAAACGCTCGGCACTCAGTCGCGCTTTAATTGGCACGCTCGCTTTATATGCGGGTCAGGCCGCAGCTAATACCGAACTTGAAGGCCGAATTACCGATCAACAAAATAAAGTGTACTTTCAAGGCGCACATATAAAAATAGCAGAACTCAATGTATCAACCGTAAGTCAGCGTAATGGTTCATTCCGCTTTAATAATTTACCCGCGGGTGAATACACTTTAGTCATAAACTATGTCGGCGCGCCCGAAGTCCGTAAAACAATCACAATTAATGCCGATAAAAATAGTAGCCAAAACTATGTTATCGGAGAAAACTTAAACAGCATTGAAAATGTGATCGTGTTTGGTCAACGTGCAGGACAAGCCGGTGCGTTAAGCCGACAAAAAAATGCCAATCGAGTTATCTCGGTTGTTAGCGCCGATGCGATAGGTCAATTACCAGACCAAAATGCCACAGAAGCTTTACAACGCTTACCTGGCTTATCGATTCAGCGCGACCAAGGTGAAGGCCGCTTTGTGGCTATTCGCGGTATCGACCCTAACTTAAATAACGTAACCATTAATGGATTAAACGTACCCTCGCCAGAAGCTGGAGTTCGTAGTGTTGCTTTAGACGTGATCCCCAGTGAAGTGGTCTCGAGTTTAGAAGTTAGTAAAACGGTAACGCCCGACATGGATGCAAATGCCATTGGGGGATCTATCGAAGTTAAAAGTTTGAGTGCATTCGACCGCGAAGGCCAATATTACAGCGTGAATGTTCAAAACTCTTATAACGAATTAGTCGGCCAAAATAGTCCTAAAGTATCAGGTAGTTATTCTCAAGTTTTTACTTTAGATAATGGCTATGAATTAGGTGTGGCCGGAGCGCTTTCGTGGTTTAGCCGTAAATTTGCATCTGAAAATGTTGAAACGGATGGCGGCTGGAGCACAATCGAAGTGGAAGATGAGCTCACAGGCGATGATGTCGAGATATTTGGGGCCGAAGAAATAGAGCAACGTCAATACCGTATTGAACGAGAACGTATCGGCGCCGCGATCAACTTAGATCTACACACGTCGAATACCGACAAATACTATTTGCGTAGTTTTTATAGCGAATTTTCTGATGATGAATATCGCCAGCGCAAGCAATTTAAATTTGATGCGGGTGCTATCGACTTTGCGACCTACCGTAATACCAACGCGCAATATTCAAATGCTGAAATGGAACGTGACACTAAAGACCGTTTTGAACAGCAACAAATTTTATCGATGGTCGCGGGTGGTGAAAACCAAATTGATACGTGGTTAATGGAATATCAGCTTGGTTATTCAAAATCAAATGAATCAGAACCCGATCGTTTAGATGTTGTTTTTGCCGGTGAAGACTTAGCACTCGGTTATACCTCCTCAGGTGAAGTGCCACAGTTGACTCAAACAGCGGCAGCACATGATATGAGTCAGTTTGAATTAGACGAAATCGTCGCTGAAAAAAACTTAAGTGAAGATAAAGAAACGAGCTTACGTATCGATATTAGCAAAGATTTTGTTTGGCATAATTACAACAGCGTTGTTAAATTTGGTGGTAAATACCGCAGCCGCGAAAAGTTTAACCAGGTAAATGCCAGCATTTATGATGGTGGTTTTGGTGAGGCAACCGCACAAAATTTTGCGACTCCTCCTATCGAGTTTAGCTTAGGAGACTTTGGTCCTGGTTTATCGCGCAGTGGCATTCAACAGTTCGTGCTAAACAATCGCAATAACTTTGATTTAAATACGCAAGAATCAGCCATTGAAAGCCAAGCGAATAGCTACACAAGCAGTGAAGACGTGCTTGCACTATATGCCATGCTGACATTAGATATCGATCAATGGCAAATAGTCACCGGTTTACGCTATGAAGACACGGATTTCTCAACTCAAGGCAACCGAGTAGAGTTAGTCGTTGATGAAGTCGCCGACAGCGAAAATGTTTTAATCAATCCTTGGGCCGTTGACAAAAGTGATGATCATTTATTACCAAGCCTGAATATTAAGTACAGCGCCAGCGATAAATTAATTTCTCGTTTTGCTTACACACAAACGATCGCACGCCCCACTTTTAGTGATTCAGCGGCATTTCAGTTAATCGAAACTGAAGTAACAGAAGATGACGGCATAACCGAAACTGAGCGTAAAGCCGAAGTGGGTAATCCTGATTTAAAACCCTACGAATCACAAAATATAGATTTATCTGTTGAATACTACCCTAATCATATTGGGATTATTTCAGCAGGTTTATTTTACAAAGACATCAAAAATTACATCGTACAGCAAGAAGTTCAAGCGCAAAACCAATGGGCAGGCTACGAAGAAGTTATTCAAGCGGTTAATGGCGGTAATGCGTCATTAACGGGTGTTGAGCTCGCATGGAATAAAAGCTTTGATTCAGGTTTATTACTGGGTGCTAACGGGACTTTTGTTGACGCCGATAGCCAATTACCTAATCAATCAGACATGATCGGTAACTTGATGTTCGGCTTTGAAAATAATGATTTTAGCTTACGCTTAAGCGCTAGCCATAAAAGTAAAACCTATCAATTTGATGATAACGATACCGGTGTTTATCAAGCTGCACATACACAGTTTGATTTTAGCAGTAAATATCATTACTCAGACACGATCCAGTTTTTCTTTAGTGCCGTTAATTTAAGTGACGAACCTTTGTATTTGTATCATGGTGAAAACCAATACAACTATCAATACGAGCAATATGGTCGCACATTTGAGTTTGGCATTAGCATTTCGTCAATGTAGTCATAAGCCAAAGCACCGCCAAGTAACAGGTCGCCATACGGCCTGTTACTTCATTATTTTAACAAGACAAAAGAAGTACAATGATGATTTTTACACTCCGCCCTTCTATCACTAGCAGCCTTGCCTTACTCTGCAGCGCATTACTACTCGCTTGTAGCCATAACGCACCTACCAATGTGAGCCAGCCAGCAGAATCAGCTAATAACGCAAACAATATCGCTTTTTTAGCCTTTGGTGACGGTGGCTACCATGTCGACTATCCCAAAAAGAAACATATCGAAAACCCCAAAACACGCGCGGAATTTATCGCGGCCGAAAAAGCCGATTGGCAAGAAGAACACCGTCCCATGAGCGAGTTTAACCACGCACCTCTTTATGTTTACCCCGGTACACAGATCGCAACAGAGTTAGGTGGCGCAGCCGCGGTAGGACAAGCAATGGCTAACTTATGCAAACAACGTAGCTGCGATTTTGGGGTGCAATTAGGCGACAACGTTTATCCTGATGGTGCCGATGCAAATGACGGTAAAGATGACCAAAAACGAATGGATGATCTAATTTTAAAACCCTTATTACCTTTGTTTCAGCAGCAACCTGACTTTATGGTTTATTCTGCACTTGGCAATCACGATTGGAAAAGTTCACGTAAAGGCGTGGCATTGCAAACCGCGTGGATGGCACAACAAGCTAATTTTTATATGAGTGAACAAGGGTATTATCAATACAAAGTGGGACAACCAGGGCAAGACGTTGAATTTTTTGTGCTCGATACAAACATGCTATTGGCAGGTCAAACCATCTATGAAACCCCGTTAAATCCCGATGGCAGTGAAGTCGATCTTGAACACGCATTACGCCACAACAAAGGTGAATACGACAACGCAGAGCCACACGAAAACCCAGTCAACGGCGAAGATAAAATACAACTTGCTTGGTTAACAACGGCATTGGCTCAATCAAATGCTAAATGGAAAATCGTTTATGGCCACCATATTTTATGGTCTATCGGCGGCACTAAATACAGCGAAGGTCACGTATTGCGCAAACTCATTATGCCAGCCTTATGTCAATACGCCGATGCTTATATTGCCGGGCATGAGCATGATTTAGAATTATTAACCGACGATTGCTCACGCTACACACCCAATAGTAAAAAGCCTCCATTACCTTTAATTATTAGTGGTGCCGCCTCAAAAATGCGCGGCAAACATAGTTTACTAGCCGCTTATCAAGAAAAACGTTACCCAGAATATGAATTAATTTGGGCAAAAGATTTTGTTTGGGGGTTTGCTCACATTACTTTAAACAATGATACAAACCGGCTCAATGTAGACTATTTTACCACCCCAACCGACCAATCAGGCCAAGTGGAACCTGCCGGTCAATTTAGTTTTAAGCGCAGAAACAACTAAGAAAAAGCCAAGAAAAGTCCAAGAAAAATCAAAAGCTTGGCTAAGAAAACCAACCAAGCTTTTGATTTATGTTCACGTTCAACACTATTGGCCAATATGGGCGTAGTGACCTCGAGTTAACGCTAGCAAATCATCCGCGTTTAATTCTATTTCTAATCCCCGTCGACCCGCGCTAACAAAAATAGTCGAGTGAGCTTGAGCCGATGAATCAATAATCGTCTTGAGCTGTTTTTTTTGCCCTAACGGACTCACCCCACCTAATACATAACCCGTCGCGCGTTCAACATCCGCCTTATCGGCCATCACCGCTTTTTTAGCACCAACCGCTTTAGCGATTTGCTTCATACTTAATTGGGTAGAAACAGGGATAACACCGACCACAAGTGCTTTGTTATCAAGTATAACCACTAAGGTTTTAAAAACGCGATCAGCCGGAACACCCATTTTTTCAGCCGCTTCGAGCCCGTAAGATCCATGCGCTTCATCATGCGTATATTCATGTATCGTGTGTGCTACTCGCTGCTTTTTAGCCATGTTAATTCATCTTAATTCTCTCGCCTTAATTTCATGTGGTTTATACCCAAGTACCAGCAGGGCTATAATAAAAAGCCAGCAACGACCCATGATGAGTGTTGCTGGCCATTTTAAACAAATTTAATATTTTTGGGCATGATGCGCTTCATAATCGTTTGCATCATTTTAGCTTCAGCCCACGGCACATCAACCAAGCCTTGCAAACACGGACTATTTGGTTGACGACTCCATTCATACGGAAAAGACGCAACCGTCACGCCGATTTTAGCCGCTGGCAAATTAACCTCACTGCCATTAACACATTGCAGCAATGCCGTAAGTGGATCTTGACCAAAAAAATGACCTAAGTGACTTATTTTAGTGATACGTTGGTTGAGCTCAATAATATGCACTTGACCTTGTGCATCAAGAATAAAATCGACACTACCAAAACCGGTATAGCCCAAATGCTGCACGAGCTTTTTAGTGGCAACAATAATAGCAGGGCAAGCAATGGATTCAACCACGGTTGATTGGCCAAAATCTGATTTTAAGTTTTGTACTTTGCGCACACAAATGCCCGCTAAAAAACGCCCTTGATGAGCCGAAAAGCTCAACATACAAACTTGACCCGCGATAAATTACTGCGCAATACCAGGTTGATTTGGCGTCGCATCCGGATACTCAGCCGCACTTGCATAATAAGTCACACCATTACCCGCATCCGTTCCATCGAGTTTGACCACAAAAGGGGCAGAATGTTGTTGATAAAAATGCTGAATAGAATTGGGCGATAAGTCCCCCGTAAATGCAGGTGTATCAAGTGCCAATGTTTGGCAAGTATCGCTTAGGGTTAGCCGTTTATCTAACAGCGCAGAACTCGCAGCGGAATACACAGAATGAGCCAACAATCGCGCTAATGGCGCTTTTATATGGTCAGCTTGTGCTAATACGTGCTGACTGACATGCAATAAGAATCGCCTAGATTCATCATTTAAAGGAATAACAACCTGTGCATCGCATGCCAACAAGTCATCTAAAAAGCGTTTTAGATCCACCGTATTATTGTCGTTTAACCCGCCTGTCAGCTGCTTTTTAATAAAAAAGTTTGGCTAATCAAAGCAGAAGGTCGGCAAATAGCGATCACTTCACAACCCAATTCAGCGATACATTGCGGCAGCCTAAAACCTTGATACGAAAAAACCGACACATCCAATAACAGTATTCGCATTAATTTACGCCCTTATCCGTTCAATAATATAAAAAAAACCACCTTTCATTCCCGATGTCATTAATCCATACTGACACATATGACACAAAGTATTGAATGGCGTGTTCGAATACACATACAGCATAACCATTAACGATGTTTAGGTTTTAATGATTGATTACTTAATTAAATACGCTATCCACATATTTTTCACGATTTGGTTTATTATTATCATTTCCGCGGTATCCACATTTCAAGTACCACAACAATTCGAATTTGATCCCGAACACCAGCTTGAAAATGCGGCGTTAGACCCTACATTTTCTCAGCAATTCACAGCAACGGTTCAACGCTATACCACAAATATGATAGCAGCCGACAGTCAGCTCAATAATACCATCGTCCATTTCACGCGTGAGCATTGCAACTGTCAAATGATTGCCCAACCGCATATAGACAGTGTCATTGCGTTGGGTGTTAAACATAATTTTAAAAGCGTAACCTTAGATCTGTCAACGCCAGCACCCCATGTATTACAACAATGGATCCCTTCGACTCCAGCCGTCGCTGTTTTTAATCAACAAGGGCAATTAATTTACCTTGGCCCTTATGCTTCGGGCTATTTTTGTAGTGAGGGCAATGGGTTAGTCGAGCCTTTTATTCATACCGCACAAAACCATACTCGCAGTATCGCCGCCGTGATAACTCAATCAAGCGGCTGCTATAGCCAATCCCTTCAGTATTAATAGCTGAGCACTTAATAACATATAGTCTTCTCGCTCAGGTTTTATGGTTCATTGTCAGCGCTTACTCGCCCCAATCACATAGTAGAGCATATGCTCATGGGGTCTCGAAGCTTGCCTGCATGGATGCAGGTAAGGGGCGAGAGCAGGACGCGGTAGCTTTGACGGCTTCCCCTAAAACCCGATCGCTTTGACTATAGATAAGGTATAATAGAGCTTGGGCTACACGCTCTACTTTTTATTTGAAGACCAACAGGCAAATAATGAAAGATTGCAATCAATGCGGCAAATGCTGCATTAAGTATGGCGATGGCGCACTCGCGGCAACTCAAGAAGAAATCGATTTATGGGAGATCTTTAACCCTGAAATTTTTGAGTATGTAAAAAACGGTCAGATTTGGTTTGATCCAAAGTCAGGTCAAAAGTTAACACGATGCCCGTTTCTCGAACTAGAACCGAAGAAAACCCCGCAAGCCCCCAATAAATACACCTGTAGTATTTATTTAGACCGGCCAGAAGACTGTCGTCACTACCCTAGCTTAATCGATGAAATGGTGAGAGATGAATGCGAAATGATCGAGGTTATCGATTTAGACAACCCCAAGCGGGCACAAGTCAAATTGGATAAGTTAATGGCTGGCAGTCGTCCTGCCCATTATTAATGTTATACAATCAAAGAATCGTTAACCGGTAAAATAATGATAAAAGTGGTGTCCCCACACAAGCGCAACAATCACCAATGATAGCGTAACCGCTGCCGAGCCCATGTCTTTTGCGCGCCCCGCTAATTCACTGTGTTCTAAACTAATGCGATCAACAACCGCTTCAACCGCTGAGTTCAGTAATTCAACAATGAGTACTAATACTAAGCAACTTGCGAGTGCCACAAACTGCCCTAATGAATGACTCGTTAACCAAGCTATCGGTAATAATAAGATAACCAGCCAAGCTTCTTGTCTAAAAGCGGCTTCGTGTGTGTAAGCGGCTTTAATGCCTTGAATTGAACACATTGTCGCTCTGATCACACGTTGTAAACCTTGTCCATTTGGCTTTAAAGTTTCCGACATTTTGCTTAATTCCTCTTCTTCATTAATTTAAAATTGATACATGATCCCGTACATTATTTAAGCTTAGGTATATAATAAAACAACGGGAGCGCATTATTTTAATTTCAGTCTGTTGATAAAATAACATACTGTTATTTTCAACGCTTTTAAAAATCATAAGGTCGGCCATCATGTCACAGTTGAATGACAATTTAACTAAACTGTATCAATCGCATTTAACTAGTTTGCAAAGTCGAGTAAAAGACATTATCCAACTCGAAAAGATTGATGCCTTGGTGATCCATTCTGGCCAAACCAAGCGTCAATTTTTAGATGATATGGATTACCCTTTTAAAGTGAATCCTCACTTTAAAGCGTGGTTACCCGTGCTAGATGTACCTAATTCTTGGCTCATTGTAGATGGCATTAATAAACCTAAACTCATCTATTTTCAACCGCATGATTTTTGGCACAAAGTCATTAAATTAGGCGATGAATTTTGGCAAGACGCATTTGATATACAAATATTAACGCAGGCCAACCAGGTTGAAGCATTATTACCGCGTGTCTTAAATAATCACGCTTACATTGGCGAACACCTTGAAGTTGCTCAAGCACTGGGGTTTGACAATATAAACCCTGAACCTATTCTCAATCATTTACATTTTTACCGCGCATACAAAACCGAGTATGAGCAAATGTGCATGCGCGAGGCAACTAAAATAGGTATTCAGGGGCATTTAGCGGCTAAAGATACCTTTTATGCTGGCGGTAGTGAATTTGATATTCATCTCGCCTTTTTACAGGCCGCACAATTAAACGAACACCAATTACCCTACAATAACATTGTCGCGTTAAATCAAAATGCCGCGACCCTACATTACACCTATTATGAACGCCACAAACCCAGCCAACATTTGTCTTTTTTAATTGATGCTGGTGGTCAATTTAATGGCTACGCCAGTGATATAACTCGCACGTATGCGGCTAAAAAAGGCGTGTTTGCCGAACTGATAAATCGCTTAGACCAAATACAATTAGATTTAGTCGCGAGTTTAAAACCGAATATGAAATTTGGTGATTTGCATATTCAATGTCATCACAAAATAGCGCAGCTGTTAGTCGAATTTGGCTTAGTCACCATTTCAGCCAAAGAAGTGATAGAACTTAATATTACCGCTTCGTTTTTCCCACACGGCTTAGGTCACCCTCTGGGTTTGCAAGTGCACGATGTGGGCGGTTTTATGGCTGATGCTCGAGGCACACACCGTGAACCACCAGAAGGACACCCTTATCTGCGCACCACGCGTATTATTGAACCTAACATGGTGGTTACAATTGAACCCGGTTTGTATTTTATTGATTGCTTGCTCAATTCGTTAAGCAAAGCACCACAGGGCAAATATATTAATTGGCAACGCGTTGAAGCATTAAAACCATTTGGTGGGATCAGAATTGAAGATAACATTATTGTTCACGCCACGTTTAATGAAAACATGACCCGCGATTTAGGTTTATAAACCAAACTCATGCCTAATATCCCCAAGTGACTTAGGGATATTAGGCGTGTTAATATGCTCAGCGTCATTAATCACTTTATCGAGCCTTAAGTTGAGCCAATATTTTATTCCCGCTAGCCCAACCGAAACCGAAGAAACAATTAAAAAAAGCCGGTTTATTTCTTATTTAATCCCCGTGAAAAATGCCCAAGAAGCCAAGCAAACCATCCAAAAAATGAAAGCTCAACATCCAGATGCTCGTCATCATTGCTCAGCTTTTGTAGCGGGGCCGCCTTACGATTCAAATCAATATGGTTTTTCTGATGATGGCGAACCGACTGGCACCGCAGGTAAACCCATGCTCGCGGTTTTATTAGGTTCAGGTTTAGGTCATGTTGTGGCCATCGTTGTTCGTTACTCGGGTGGTATTAAACTCGGCACAGGCGGTTTAGTTAAAGCTTATGGCGGCGGCGTAAAACAGGCTTTAGCCACGTTAAAAACCGAATTAAAAGTCGAAAAATCACTTTATCATTTAACTTGCAGTTATTCACAATGGGAACAAGTTGAGTTTTGGCTTAAACAGGAATCTGGCGATGTTATCAACATCGACTATTCTGACTGTGTTAAATTACAGCTTGCGCTCAGTGCCACTAACAGCGAAAATTTCCAACAGAAAATACAAGACATGCAATTAACCCTAAAACCCGAAGATTAATGTCGGTTAATCTTCGCCTTATAAAATGCATGCCTGTTACTAATTTAGAGTAGAACGGATAACACACATAAAATGAAGTATCGTTCGATAATACGTATTCTTGGCCTTTTGGTTGCCTTATTTAGCTCAACCATGATCCCACCCGCTGTGGTTTCACTTATATACAAAGATGGCGGTGGTTTAGCTTTTGTACTCGCTTTTGTCGTGAGCTTAATCGGTGGTTTGTTTATGTGGTATCCACAGCGAGAACAAAAAGCCGATTTAAAAGCACGCGAAGGTTTCTTAATTGTTGTGATGTTTTGGGTTGTACTGGGCGTGTTTGGGGCTATTCCATTTATGCTACTCGAAGCCCCTAACATGACGTTGGCCGATGCGATATTTGAAAGCTTCTCGGGGTTAACCACAACGGGCGCAACCGTTATTACCGGTATCGATTTTTTACCTAAAGCGGTGTTGTTTTATCGTCAACAATTACAATGGTTAGGTGGAATGGGGATCATTGTGCTCGCGGTTGCCATTTTACCCATGCTAGGTATCGGGGGCATGCAGCTATACAGAGCCGAAACCCCGGGGCCGGTAAAAGATTCAAAAATGACACCTCGAATCGCCGATACCGCCAAACACTTATGGTTAATCTATTTAACGTTAACCACGATGTGCGCCATCGCATATTGGTCGGCAGGCATGACCTTATTCGATGCCATCTGTCATGCTTTCTCGACTATCGCTATCGGGGGGTTTTCAACCCATGACGCGAGTATTGGTTACTTTAATAGCCCGGTAATCAACTTAATTTGTGTCGTGTTTTTAATTATTGCGGGTATCAACTTTGCCTTACATTATGCAGCCGTACGCGGCCGCAGCATTATGGGTTATTTACGCGATCCTGAATTTAAAGGCTTTATTGGTATTCAACTGGTATTAACCCTCATTTGCTTTTGGGTATTAGTTGAAACAGCTTATTATGATTCACCCGAAACGGCGATGAACCATGCTTTATTTCAAGCGGTGTCTATTAGCACGACCGCCGGTTTTGCGACAGATTCATTCTCGGGTTGGCCTTTATTACTGCCTTTATTGTTGGTCTTTTCATCATTTATTGGCGGTTGCGCAGGGTCGACAGGCGGCGGTATGAAAGTCGTGCGTGTATTACTCCTCTATCTGCAAGGTATGCGCGAACTCAGTCGCTTAATTCACCCTAAAGCGGTTTTCTCAATTAAAATTGGCGGTAAAGCCTTACCCGATAAAGTGGTTGATGCCGTTTGGGGATTTTTTGCCGCTTACACCCTCGTTTTTGTGGTCATTATGCTAGCCTTACTGTCAACAGGCTTAGATAACATTACCGCCTTCTCGGCAACCGCCGCTTGTTTGAATAACTTAGGCCCAGGTTTAGGTGAAGTAGCCGCTAATTTTGGTAGCATACCTGACACCAGTAAATGGATATTAGTGATCGCCATGGTGTTTGGTCGCTTAGAGATATTTACGTTACTTGTTCTTTTTACACCTACATTTTGGCGTGCATAATTTAGCAGACACTTTTTGGATAATGAATAACAAGGAATACAATCATGGAAGTCACAACAGCCCCCATACTCGATATTTGCATATTATTATTTGATAACGTTGAAGTACTCGATTTTGCAGGCCCTTTTGAAGTGTTTTCGGTAACCGAAGAACTCAGTGGCCCACTCTTTAACCTTAAAACCTGTAGTTTTAATGGCAACAGTGTTGTGGCCAAAAACGGCTTAAGTGTTAACCCTGATTGCGCAATTACCGAACTTGAGCGCACGGATATTTTGATTATCCCAGGCGGAGATGGCACGCGCGGGGTTTTAAAAAATAATAAACTGTTAAAAGAAATTGCCCGCTTAGCGCAAACCAGCCAATACAATTTATCCGTTTGTACTGGCGCGTTAGTCCTGGCTAAATTAGGTTTACTTAAAAACAGACAAGCTACCACTCACCATTTAGCGTTTGAGCTCCTTGAAAAAATAGAACCCAGTTGCCAAGTATTAAAAGGCTCTCGCTTTATTGATACCGGTGATATTATGACATCTGGCGGGATCAGTGCGGGTATTGATATGAGCCTATATGTCGTCGAAAAACTAACGAGTCGCGAAATAAGAAAAACAACCGAGCGTTATATGGAATACCAAACAGCTCAGTAACCTCAAGATACAATAGCGGTATCTTGAAGTAACTTGGGTATACGATTCAGTTATACCAATTCATATAAATAAGTGATCTCTCAGAATGCATCCAGCGATTTTTGAACAAGGCGTCGGTGTACAGGAATGGTTGCTCCCTTTCAAATACCGATAACGCAGGTCAAAAGCCGCTGGGGCATTCCTTTCAGGCGAGTTTTAAATGCGTTTACTCTGTGTTGCTGGAACTCAAAAGAGCACCACTATTCTTTCATTTAAGCGCATTTCATATGTAGGATCTTAAGAAAAAAAGAGGTGTCTTCATGTTCAATTTGTGATCTTATTGGTTCGCCAAAACTAATAAAAGACAAACAAACATGAAGACAATGAACCTTACGACTTTGACAGATAAAATCCAATCAATTTTTGCTCCCAAGACACTTTTTTCAATTGCCAGAAGCGTGAAATTGGTTGAGCGCAGTCGCCAATTTAACC
>NZ_QMED01000012.1 GCF_003286125.1 Algibacillus agarilyticus | reverse complement strand
TGAAAGCTTTAGCGTTACTGTCACGAATACGAATGATGCGCCGACGATAACCTCATCGGGTATCACATCAGCAACAGAAGACAGTGCTTATAGCTACACGTTAGCCGCGAGTGATGTTGATACGGGCGATACGTTAACGTATACCGCGACAACGAAACCGGATTGGTTGACATTAACGAATAACGTATTAAGTGGCACACCGACGAATGATAATGTCGGTTCACATGCAGTTGTGTTAACTGTATCGGATGGTACGACATCGGTAGATGAAAGCTTTAGCATTACTGTCACGAATACGAATGATGCGCCGACGATAACCTCATCGGGTATTACATCAGCAACAGAAGACAGTATTTATAACTACACGTTATCAGCGAGTGATGCAGATACAGGTGATACCTTAACATATACTGCGACAACGAAACCAACGTGGTTAAGTTTTGATGCATCAACACGCATTTTAAGCGGTACACCGACTAACAGTGATGTTGGAACGCATGCCGTTGTGTTAACTGTATCGGATGGCACAGCCTCTATTAATGAAAGCTTTGATATTGCTGTTGCTAATAGTAATGATGCGCCGACCGAGGTTGCATTATCCAATGCGAGCATTAAACAAAGTGATGTCGCTTCAACTGCAGTCGGAAACTTATCAACGACTGACATTGATCAATTTGACACGCATACTTACACAATTTGTAATTCAGTGGCCTTTAGTATTAATGGTGATTCACTAATCGCTAATACCCCGAGTACTTTATCCGCTGGTACTATCGATGTATGTGTGGAATCAACCGATTCGGCTGGTGCGAGTAAACAAGAAACATTCACGGTTACGGTGGTTGATGATGTTGTACCTGAAAAACCAGATAGCCAAGGTGCAATTAAATTTGCTTGGAACACATTAAACATAAATACCGATACATTCTTAGTTGATTATCAAGTGAGTGTATCTGACGCTGCAATTGGTAGTACTTACAATCATGTCATAACGTCTTCTGGTACCGCCTCAACTAGCCAAGTTAATGCTGCCGCTGAAGCCGGTTCGGTGAGTTCAATTACAGGTACTGGAACAATAACTGCAAATGATCAATCTATTTCAGGTATTGATGTTTCAGGCTTGGCTGATGGTACCTTAACATTAGCGGTAACATTAACAGATGAAGCAGGCAATGTGAGTGCCACAAGCTCTGCGACGCTAGAGAAAGACACGGTTGCTCCTACTGTCACATTAACGTCTAACACGGCATCACCAGTAGGTGGCGCATTTGACATAACAATACAGTTTAGTGAAAACGTGGCAGGTTTTGCATTAAGTGATCTGGTTATCGCTAATGGTGTTGCGTCTAATCTGCAAGGTAGTAATTCTACTTATACCGCCACTATAACCCCAACGGGTAACGCAACGGTCAATATTGATTTAGCGGCTGGCACAGTAAAAGATACATTAGGCAATGATAATGTCGCAGCTGATCAGTTAACTGTTGTGGTAGATGGCTCTGCTCCAATATTGTCAAGTGTTAGTCCTGCAGATAACGCGAGCAATGTTGCGTTGGATAGTCAATTAACGATGACGTTTGATGAATCTGTGCAAGCGCTCACATCGGGTAATAACACGATCACCGTTACACGAACCGATACAAACGAAGTATTTACAACTATCTCTGCTGATAGTGCTTCGGTCAATATAAATGGTGCTGTTGTTACTGTTGATTTAGGTGACGCGAAACTAAGAGCAGGCACGGCATATCATGTTGTTATTGGTGATAATGCTTTCGCGGATATATACGGTAATATCTTCGCAGGCTTAACGGATACCACATCATTTAACTTCACGAGTATTAATGCTGCGCCTATTACCGTTAACGATATAGGCGTTGTGAATGAAGAAAATGCATTGTTGTTAAGTGTATTGAATAATGATTCAGATGCCGATAGTTTGATCAACCCATCGAGTATTATGATTGCGACGCCGCCAGCTAACGGTACGACCTCTATCAATACCGGTACGGGTACAATCGCTTACACGCCTAACCCTAATTTTGAAGGTGTTGATGTATTTACTTATACCGTAAATGATGTGCAAGGAAGTACGTCTGAAGAAGCCACAGTTTCAATAACAGTTTCTGCCGTTAATGATGCGCCTGTTGTGGTTAATGATGTTGCCCAGACGACAGAAAATACAGCTATTACACTTAATGTTACCGCTAATGACATTGATGTTGAAGATGGGGTACCGACTGGCGCTGTTACTTTAGTAACTCAAGGCGCTCAAGGTGGTGTTGCGACGGTGCTTGATAATGGCTCGATTGAATTCACGCCGGCCAGTAATTTCAATGGTACAGATAGCTTTACTTATAAAGTTCAAGATAGTGAAGGTTTAGTTTCTGGCTTAGCAACCGTTAGCGTGGCTGTTTCAGGTATAAATGATCAGCCGATAGCCACAAATGATAGTGCAACAACGGATGAAGATAACGCCGTTACGATTGATATTCTTGCTAATGATACTGACGCAGATGAAAGCTTAAGTATTAGTAATGTATCGATAATTAACCAAGGTACTTTAGGTTTAGCCACCATCACTGATACCGGAATTATCTATACGCCAAAAGCGGATGCCAACGGTACAGATACATTCACTTATGTCGTGACTGATGAGGAAGGCTTGATTTCTAATCAAGCAACCGTCACTGTCAATATTGCAGCTATTAACGATGCGCCAGTGGCTAAATCTGACATTGCTGTGTTACTAGAAGACGGTTCGTTTGAGATTAATGTTTTAGGTAACGACACTGATGTTGATAAAGGCGATACATTACTTCCAGCATCAATAAAAATAATAAGCACTTCGACCTCGGGTACAACGACCGTTGACCCTGTTACTGGTTTAGTGACTTATAAGCCAGGCGCTAACTTTAACGGTACTGATAGTTTTGCTTATACCGTAGAAGATGCATCGGGTGCGGTATCTGATCCACAAGCGATTAGCATTACAGTTTCAGCCGTCAATGATTTACCGATTGCTAATAACGATCAATATTCAACTTTAGAAGATACCAGCTTAACGATTAACCCATTAGCTAATGATAGTGATATTGATGGTTCGATAGATGAAACCACCTTATTAATTACGACTATGCCAAGTAAAGGAACTGCTGTTGTTAATAATGATGGGTCTATTGTTTATACGCCAAACCTGAATGCTAACGGTACTGATACATTTACTTATCAGGTTATGGATAATGAAGCGGGTACGAGTGAAGATGCGACAATTACTATCGTAATCGAAGCGGTTAACGATTCACCGCAACTCGTTGGTGATATTACCGACAAGTTAACGGATGAAGATGCTGTATTTAATTATCAAATTGATACGAGTATTTTTAGTGATGTTGATAACGGTGACACCGTTAAATATAGTGTGACTGGATTGCCTGATTGGTTAACGTTTGATGCTAAAAATACGTTATTAACGGGGACTCCAACTAACGCTGATGTTGGTAATGTTACTTTAACTGTGACAGCTACCGATACCGCAGGTTTATCAGCTAATGATACTTTTGAACTAAATGTTAATAATATCAATGATGCACCAGAACTGGTGGGAGATATTGTAGATACCACCACGAATGAAGATGCCAGCTTTAATTTTGCGATAGACACGACCGTATTTAGTGAAATAGATGCAGGTGATGCGCTTACGTATTCTGTATCGGGTTTACCTAACTGGTTAACGTATGATGCTAATACGCAAACACTCTCTGGTACACCAACTAATGATAATGTTGAAGTGATAACGCTGACGGTTACAGCAGATGATGGTAATGGTGGAACCGTTTCGGATACATTTACATTAACGGTCAATAACACCAACGATGCACCGGTTGTGACTGCCGATACCTATACGGTAACAGAAGGTAACATATTAGTTACGGATGCATTATCAGGTGTTTTAGGTAACGATAACGATGTTGATGCTAATGATACATTGATAGCGGCTATAACTAAGTCACCTAAATTTGCGACAAGCTTTACACTAAATAGTGATGGTAGCTTTAGTTATTTACATGACAGCACGGAGAACTTTAAAGATAGCTTTAGCTATCAAGTCACCGATGGCTCTGTTGTTAGTGAAACTGTAAAAGTTGTAATTAATGTAACAGCCGTTAATGATGCGCCTACATTTATATCTCTACCAGCTCAAACTATTGCTGCGCAAGGTGAGTTAGTGTCATATGAAGTGGTGACTAATGATCCAGATAGCTCTGAAAGTTTAGCGCTTACTAATGCGCCGACTTGGTTAACGCTGAATAATAATATTTTATCGGGTGAAGTACCATTTGATGAAACGATAGGTGATAAATCAATTACGTTAACGACTTCTGACGCTGAATTTAATGTGGTTCAGACATTTGATTTAACCGTGAGTGAACGTGATAAAGCCTTATTTACGGCAACCGGTGTTTGGAGTGAAAACGTTGTTACTAATGGCGAAAGTGTCCAACTAACAACCAATGTTAAACACATTTCAGGTCCTGATTTATCTGGTGCCACTTATACAATCGCCTTCACTGGTAGTGCAACGTTTAGTAGTGCTGATGGTAATTGTAATTTTGTTACGGCTAATACAGCGACTTGTGCGTTAAATGTAGCGGCGGGCCAATCAACTACCTTTGCCTTTAACGTTGATACAACAGATGCTGGAGACATTGCCACACTGATTACCGTGACTGATGATGGCGCTGATGGTTCAGAATTACTGCGTAAAGTGTTTGATATCAGTGTCTCAGATGTTATTACGGATGAACCTAATGATTTATTTAATTTAACCAATGCAACAGCCATTGCCGCAGCGGATGTTAACGCGCAAGTCGATGGGGTTGAAATGATTGCCGGCACTAATTTAGGCAATGATGTTAAGGTTATAAAACTGCTTGAAACAGGGGTTGTTACAGGTGAAGTTATTGGTAGCATTGATAACACGGGTGAAGCAGCACGTATTATTATTCGTGACTTTAACAATGACTCGGCAAAAGATGTGCTGGTTATTAATAAGCTAGGCCAAGCTTCTACGCTATACAGCAACGAGGGCGACGGTTCATTTATTGCGGAATCAAGTAGCCAAACATTTGGTTTAGGTATTGGAGGTTTAGCGCTTGATTTCAACTTTGATAACTTTGATGACATTCTTGTGTATAGCCGCACTCAAATGCGATTCTACACCAATACATCAGGGCAGTTTACTGATGAAGTTCTATTAATACAGTCTGGCGACCGCGAAATACGTTCAATTTCGATGGGCGATTTCGATGGCGATAAACAAGTTGATTTAGCTGTTGGTTTCCCAACTAAATTATCTATCGTACGAAACTTCCAGCAAATTTTAGCCGATATTGTTGAGCAAGAAGTGCAAGCGGCATCTGAACTAAACTTTGATAGCATTGTTACCGATGAAGTGGCGATGGAAAATGTAAGCTCTGTTGTGACTTCTGATTTAAATAACGACGGTCAACTTGAATTAATTGTGGCTAATCGATTTGATAACACCAATACGGACTCAACATCTTCTGTTGATGGCGCCGCGCTTAATGTGGTTAGTTTGAATGCTGAAACCAATACACTTGGTATTAGCGCTAGCTTCGGCTCTGCTTCGTCACATACAGTCGAGGTAACGGACACCAATAACGATGGTTCTCCTGATTTATTAGTGGGTAACGATAATGGTATTTATCAGGTTTATGAAGGAACGGGCTCGATTGACAGCTTTAACCTTTCTAGAACGGTTATTGTTGAGGCTACAACACTTGTTGTACCGGTAGATGTTAATAATGATGGCCTAGCGGATGTGATTGCCTATGAAGACACTGAAGATCAGGTTCACTTATACCTTTCTAAGGCCGATGGTCAAATTGGTACACGAGCAGAATTAGCCGTTAACCTTAATAATACGAATACCGATGTTGTTTATTTAGGTGGACAAGTTAAATTTAGTGCTACGGTTGCTAATACCGGCCCGGATACTGCGCGCAAAACGAAATTAACGTTTACGGGCATATCGTTAGATGAAATTAATGTCGACTCGGCTAACTGTGTTGAAGTGAATGGCAATGTTGTTTGCAGTTTAAATAGTATTGCGAGTCAAGATTCCGTGACGATAACGGGGAGTTATCAAGCTAAATCAGTTGGTGAAAGTAAAATCTCAGTGACAGCGTCAACCGTTGATACTGAAACGGACGCGACTGACAACTTGGCTAATTTAAGTGTGACTATTAATGAGATACCTCAGGTTGACGTGGCCGCGAAAAGTAGTGGTGGTAGTACTGGCTTTGGTATCGTCGGCGTATTTGGTTTAATGGCTTGGCGTAGAACTCGTCAATCAATTAAGCGTTTATTTAGTAAGAAATAATGGTGAGGAATGAACCTGTAATGAAACTAAATATGAAAAAAAATATCACAAGGCTAGCTTGCGCTAGCCTTGCACTCGCATCGTTCAGCTCTAGTGCATTAGATAAATTATCTGACTTGCCTATTTGGATTTCAGGCGACTTTAGTAAAGTGTCTGGTGACAGCCGAGAGAGTACTCAAGCCGCGTTAACGCGAGCTAATTCAGGTTTAACAATTACTGAATATGATGAAAATCGAGTTGCTTGGTCAATTGCGGGGGGGTATCAATTTAATCCATATTGGTCTGTTGATCTGGGTTATTTAGATATGGGTGAAGTCACTATGTTGGCTAGTGGTCAAACATTGCAGCCAAACACGGGAGCTACCACTGTTATTGCAGAACACCCCATTACGGCCCATGGCGCTTTTATTGGAACATCGTTTTACCATGCTTTTAATGATTTAACTCAGCTGCAAATGCAGTTTGGTTTATGGTTTTGGAAAGGTGAATATGACGTTGATGTTAATGGTGAGCGATTCGCTATTGTTAAAAGTAGCGGTGAAGATGTATTTGTTAATTTAAATGTACAGCACGAAGTGGTTGAGCATGTTTCGGTAACCGCGGGGGTTAGATTAGTTGCTGAAGATGCTATTGCTGATCCTAGCTTTGTTATAGGTGCTCGATACCGTTTTTAGTTACGTTTTAATAGGGTTTACCTTTTTTATATCGTTGGTATGCGCATTACTCAGTTACTTTAAAAATGTCAGGCTCGATCGATTTGATCTACGCTTTTTTGAGGTAACTTGGTTTGCCCACGTTAACAATCAAGTTTACCCTTAATTAAGTTGATAAAATGGTGATGCCATTAAGCTGAATTTTTTTAGTTATACCGTAAACTGACAGAATAAACTCCACTTAGTGTTAACCCTCTTGCTCCTCTGGTGATTTGATTGTAAAAACAATAATAAAATAGGCAGATAGATTAACTGCTTGTCATTTTGGAGCTTATGCTATTAATGAAAATCCTTTTGATTGATTGTTTGAATTTTAGTTATCTAGGGTACCGTTTACCTGAGTGTCTAAAAGCGTTAGGGCATGATGTTACTATTATTTGTAAAAAAGATTCATTACTCAGCAAAAGTGTTGTGGCTGATTTTGTGCATGATGATGTTTTTGATGAGCAAGGTGGTTTACCATTAACTCACTTTTTTAGGGTGTTTGAATCTACAAACCCTGATTATATTCAACCTATCGACGACGAAGCACGCCGACTATTATATCGAATTATACAGCACCACTCATCAGAACGTTTACAGGCGTTACTTGATATGAGCCTTCCTCCACTATCTGCTTTTAATATAGTAGATAGCCGTTTTAAAACGGCTCTATTGTGCCAAGAGTTTGATATCAATACACCCGCTTTTGGTGGCGATTTAACAAAGCTCGGAATCGAAAGTTTTAGCCAATTAAACCCTGGTGCTTTTGTTGTTAAGCGTGATCAAACACAAGCAGGTCAGGGTGTTAAGCTTTTTCAAGATTTTAATGATTGGCAATCAAAAAACAAATCACAGATGAATATACTGGTATTGTGCAAAAATATTTAACGGGTCAAGTGGGTACGTATAGTTTTTGTGCGCATCAAGGGCGCTTTTTAGCTGGTGTCGCGGCTAAGCAATTAGAAAGCTTTAATCATCCTTTTGAGCAAGCGACGGTATTACAATCGGTTGTGATCCCTGAATTAGATATTTATGCTGCTAAATTATGTAAACACTTAAATTATACTGGATTTGGCGGTATTGATTTTATTATACAAAACAATGGTTTGATTCAGGTGCTTGAAGTGAATGCGAGAATGACAAAATTAGCGCAAATGGGTATGCATTATGGTGTTAATTTATTAGCTATATTTTTTGATACAATGGCAGGAAGAGCCCCTCAATATTTTCAATTAGAACCTCATAAAATTGTTGCTGTGTTTCCTCACGAATCGGCACGTGATAGACAAAGCCAATACCTTAAACATACAGTCGATATGCCTTGGCAAGAGCCACAAATGCTAAAAATGATGTTAAACAAAATTGTCCCGTAAGTGTTAGTTGGGTGCAATTTAGTTTGATGATTAAATTTTTCTGCTTAAGTTGTTTAGCTGTTCAGCGTTATAACCAGACTAAGGTTTTGAGTGGCGTACAAAGGATTCAATTTCTTCTAGGGTTCTCCCTTTGGTTTCGGGTAAAAATCGATTTAAAAAATATAACCCGATTAAACTCGCGAGCGCATAAGTTAAAAATACCTGATCAGCGCCAATGGTGTTTAACATGATCGGAAAGAATTTTTGCATGACAAAGCTAACTAAGGCTGTAATAAATGCAAAAATGGGGATCGCAACACCACGGATCGAGGTTGGTACGATCTCAGAGAAAACCACCCACATTACCGGACCAATCGAAAGGTGAAAGGCACCAATTACCCCAATAATACCGACTAAAACTAACGTGCTGTTAATGTTAATTGCGGCTGTGATAAATGCATTGTTGAGTGTTTTATACTGTTCTAGACCTAACACGTTTTGTAGGGTTTGTTTAAACTGAATATCGCTATGAAATGTGACATCAATGAGTGGTGCAAGTGTAATCTGGTTTAAATGCGGATGCGCTAATATCAGAGTATTAATATCAGATTGCGTTAAATGATAAGTCGCATTATAAAACGCCCACACACATAACAGTAAACTTAAAATAGAGGCGATTAGCCCTATATTGACTAAAGGCCTACGACCTATTTTATCGACATAAATAATTGTTATGAATGTCACAATAAAACTCACAATACCTAATGATATTGAATTCGCGAAAGCGGAATTTGTGCTACCGCCTGCTTGTTCAAAAATCATCGGTGCATAATAAAGAATGGGGTTAACACCGGTTAAAGGTTGGACGATAGCAAAGATGACACCCACAACGACAGCGAGTCTCACGGTTGGGCTGCGCATATTTTTCAATTGGCTTAGTATATGAGTATCTTGGTGACTCGCTCTTTTTAAACCTTTAATGATGCTGGCAAATTCAGGTTCAATTTTTTCTGGGGGCATGAGTTTAGCTAAAATGAGTTTAGCTCTTTTTAGCTTATTTTGAGTAACCAGCCAGCGTGGGCTTTCGGGAATAAAAAACAGTAAACATAACCAAATGATAGCGGGCAGTAATTCGCCGGCTAACATCCAGCGCCATTCATTGCCAACAACGGCATACTGAGTGACAAATTCGGCATCATTTTGTAAAGCGTCAATTAAAACATAATTGTAAGTGTAAGCCGTTGCCACACCGAGCACGATCATGATTTGGTTAATAGAAACTAATTTTCCTCTTTGTTTAGCGGGGGCTATCTCACCTATATACATCGCCGCAATAGAAAGCGAAGTAAAAGCCATACCGCCCAGTAAACGCGCTGCTACTAAGGCTTCGTAGGTGGGTGCTAAAACAGAAAAGAGAGATGAAATTGTATAAAGAAAAGCGATGATAATCAGTGTTTTTTTACGACCAATGATCTCGCAAATTGGACCGGTAATAATTAACGCCGCTAATACACCGAGTGCCGGTGCACTTACCACGGTACCCAGTTGTAAATCGTCAAGTGCAAACTCAGAGACAATAAAACGTAAAGTACCAGATATTAATGCGGTATCAAGACCAAATATAATCCCACCTAATGTGACTATACAGGAGTAGGTTATCGCAGCGCGAGTATATTTATCCATAAATGATTTGATCACTGAACCGATCACTAAACGGCAAAATAATAGGTCGTCTCAAGATAAATGTCTCTGTCAATTTGAATGCATATCACTAAGTTTAGATGATATCGAGACAATGGGGTTGATGCAATAAATTGACGTAGCAAACCCACTCAATTTCTCGGTAAAATACCAATCCTTAATAATAAGTGCCCACTCAGCGAGATTTTAAATGCGCTTGAATGAAAGAATAGTGGTGCTCTTTTGAGGTCGAGCAACACAGAGAAAGCGCATTTAAAAATCGCCTGAAAGGAATGCCCCAGCGGCTTTTGATCTGCGTTATCGGTATTTGAAAGGGAACAACCATTCCTGTACACCGACGCCTTGTTCAAAAACCGCTGGATGCATTCTGAGAACTTACTTATTAATATGAATTGGTATAAAACTCATGCTTTAAGATACAAAAAAGGGCTTCACATGAAGCCCTAGTATTAACTTGGATTATTTATGGCTTTTCATTTTGCTTAACTGCAAGCTGCTGAAAGCGTCTAGGGTATAAATCAGTATGTACTTCTCGGGCTGCATCAACCATAGCGTTATAAGGTACATCAGTCACTGAGACAAAGCCTATATTGTAGTTTTCACCGTCATAGGCGCGGCCGGTAATAGGTGAATCAATATATTGAAACCAATGTGCACCAACAACGTAATCATTATCAATAACAGAATGCATATATTCTTTATACATTCGGCCTCGGTCTTTTTGATCTGTCGCAGCGACTAAACCAGGATGAAAGAAACCTGAAGAGGTAGAACCAATATGAAATTCACCAATGACCGCTGGCATATCTATTTGTTCTAAAAACTGCCAATTTGATTGCGTTAAACCTTCTTTATACACGTTCATGCTAAACACATCGACATATTCAGATGCCGCTTTTACCACTTGTTTGGGCATGCCCCAGCTTGCAAAACGAACCCCCATATATAAATGATTAGGTAAATATTTGTTTAATGCCCCATCAACTATCCTAAAATATTCTTTGGCGTATTCATAAAGTAAAATTTCAAAATCGGCTATGCGTTGTGGGTTTGAAGGTTGAGTATCAAAACCACCGGTTTGAAATTCGTCCCATGAGCTGAGCGATAATTGCCATGCTGCATTTAACTGAGTGATGTCACCATATTTTTCCTTCATCTTTTGAGTGAACATGTTTTTAGTCGGCACATCATTACCATCCAGTGGTAGGGTATGTATGACAATGCCTAACTCGGTTTTTGGACTGCCGGGTCGGCCCCAGCTTTTTTCGTTATCAACAAATACGCCCACACACCAAGGGCTGCCTTTCACTTCGTCAGCAACGACTTTTAGCGTAATATCGGCGCGTTCAGCAAATTTAGGATCAAATACATCGGGTAAACCACCCCAGAAATCATTTCCACTTGATACTTGTTTAAAGTCGCCGATTATCCAGCCATTTGCAAAATAAGGCACTCGGTTATTGTCGTAATAAATAGGATCAATCCAATTGCCAAAGGAGGTAAAACCCCAACTTAACATGCGATCGACAGTGACTTTTCCCCAGTCTTCAATATAAGAGTAGGGCGTTTCTTCGCCGTATTTACGTTCTAAATTGGCCATGTAAAAACTAAATACTTCGCCTTTTTTAACCGGGCCAGAATGCACTTCACGGCGATAACCGTAGCTACTTGCCAGTGGGTGATCATAATCGGGTAGCCATTCAAACATATTTTTACGTGTTTCAGAAACGACATGTCGAGTTGGGTAAGCAGCTTTAGGTGGCGGATTCAAACCTTCTGAATCTTCCGGTGTTACGTTGTCTGCAGATCGCTGCTCGATAGCGTCTTTAGCAAAATCGTATCCGGTGACTGTAGTGGTATTAGACATACGGACATTGGCAATGCCGGATGTGAAAAATAAGTAGCCATCTGGGTCAACAAGTGACCATTTATTACCTATTTTTTCCGTTCTAAAATAACCTGTGCTGTTTAATTTAGGGCCTGATTTCCAACCGCTGTATCTTGACCGATCATTAAGCATTTCGCCATTGTTTAAGCGTGACAGTTCAGTATCACGTGCAGCCAGTAACTCGGCTTCGGATTTTACTTTTTCTTCAAATTGCTTTTTCGAAGACTGACCAAATTTATCAACAATGTTAACTAAATAATCAGGGTTCATTTTAGGGTTGGCTATTAAGCGAATATTATCAAAAGTGATCGCTTTATCACGAAGATTATGTTCCAAGCTCAAACTAATGCGTTTAATGCCTTTAGTGTTAAGGTTTTTGTTTCCCCACATCCAAACGAATTGCACATCATCAGATTGCCAGGTTTCTGGGTTTGAGCGTAAACCCGAGCTTAAGTTGAGTTCTACTTTATCACCTAGTTTTGAATCAGGGCTACCCAGGTCATGCCCTTGCATTTTTGAGTAGTAGGTTTTAGAGCCGCCAACCGGAACGGCAATGGTGCGCGTGTAATTACTTCCGTTAATGTCTGCTACCCCTAGCTTTAAATTAACTGAGACTTCGCCTGGGTTTGCAATATCAAAGGCAATACTAAAGTCTTGGTATTGGCTCCAATCCCAGGGGTGCTCTGGTTCAAAAACGATAGATGAATAGGTATTGCGAGCCGAATCAAAAGAGACGTTAAGCGCTTGTTTACCTTGGGTGATGCCCGTGCCAGATGTAATTAGTTTGCCTTGTGCATTATTTAATTTAACACCGTTAGGCAGTGTGTCGCCTTCAAAGGTAAATAAAGGAACATCAGCCATTGTTACTGCGTTTTTATCCTTTACTTGATTATTATTGGGGGTATCTGAAAAGCAAGCCGTTGCTAAGCAAGCTATGGCGGTTATCAAGGTACATTTGTTGATCAGGTTTCGGAGTTTATACGTCATGTTTTTTGCTCTCGAAAATAAATTGGAATAAAAATGGAAGTATTTAACGCAAAATGTAAATAACAGAAATATGACTAGATCGATTAAATATGAAGTCCGACATCTGTTTATTTAAGTTAGTTACTCATGTTGTTACTCATAAAAAAAGCCACTAGCAGTTGAGAAAGTTGTGCCAGTGGCTTAAATATCTTAAGGTTCCGCGATTAACTAATGCGGTTTTTACCTATGTTTTCATCTTGGTGTATGGTGACAGGCCAACCTGAAAATTGATTGTCAGGGTTGCCGTCTGCTACATCAACCAAGAAGCGATAAGCTTGCGCTGTATAGGTTTTTGCTTTGGTATCAAAAATAATGAAACCAAAACCACTGCCTTTTTCATGAGCTTGAATATAACGATTACCTGACTTGCCAACCATCGGATTACCGACGCCATAAACATAAATTTTGTTACCAAAACTATCTAAATATTCACCGGTTTGCGATAGCCCATGAGAAGGGCGGTTGTTCATAGGTAAACCAACGGCATCTGGACGCCACCATCTTGGCCAACCTGCGGCTATTGCAGGGGTACAGAACGCCCAATTACTGTCTCGTTGTTCATGTACGCCGTATTGTGAAATGGTGCCTAAATGAGTATCTCCACAAATATGTAATGCTTTAGATTCGCGCATTATTTCTATCGCACGGTTTCTGGCTGATGCTGGCCAGCCACTACTATCAAAATCATATTTTAAGTAACGATCGGGCTTAGGCTGATGAGTCGAAATACCGGCAAAAACGGTTTGACTTAATACCGCTTTAAGTGTGTGTCCACGCCAATCTTTGGCCCAGTTTTCTAAAAACTCTTCTTGGCGTTTACCTAATAATTGTAAATCTTCTCTGTCGTAAGCTGTATTTAAAAATGTAGGTGTTTCGCCTTCACCTGTTACACCAACTTCAATATTTAAACGCTCAGGGCCGCTTTTCCATTGTCGGTCCGCTAAAATTGCAAAGCTGACATCGCCGTATACCATATCCGTGTAATATACACTCATGTCACGAGCCGATGGTGCAGGGTCTATTGCATCAGGGTGATGCGCGGTATGGGTTTTATGTACCGCATTGAGCATACGAGTTGGGCTAATATAACCCCCTGCATTATCTGTTCTACCCGAAGCGATGGCTTTAGGACTCATTGATATGCCACTTTCACCCCATAAATTACCTTGTAAAATATCATGATCATCTGGCAAACAAACGGTCGGTGAGTTACGCATTGTTTCGCGGAACGACCAACCAAATTGATAAAATTTGCGTAAATAATTTAAGATTGCAGGTGCTGCAGGTGCACGGATAACATCAAAACCACCGTGGTTTTCATAAATTTGGTCGCCTGAAAAATAAACTAAATCTGGGTTCATTTTTACAACATTTTGCGCAACGGGCGCATAAGGAAATGCATAATCATTTTGGCACGTTAAACCTGCCATCCGCATTTTTCGCCCGACAGGATTGGCTCTAATGATACCTGCGTAAGTATCGGGTGTTTCAGTGCCATCTCGATGTTTTTCTCTATAAACGACTCGGTATTCAATGTCTTTACTTTCTTGCCAATTAGGAATATTGAATGTTGCAACCCAAGCATCAGGATCCAATTTAGCGATCCCAATAACTTGCCATTTTCCATCTTTATTGATTTCTAACTCGACATGATGGTTATCTTTGACGCCCATCGGACCCGTTAATGCACTCAACTTCATTATAAAGCCTTGTGCAGAACGTGAATCACTGAGTGTATACATGGTCCATAATATAGGACCAAATTTTTGGGCTTGTATATTACTAAATGCGTCACCCGCGATGGTCCAATCGGTAAATCGATAACGAGTACCTTGCGCAGGGCCGTCTCGGTCAGCTTTTGTTTTAAAGTTGCTGACAACAGCAACGTTACCAGTGACTTTTTCTACCGGAATAAAATCGGCTAAAGCGGCAATTTGCTCTCCTGTGTCTGCTAATGTGGCTACAATTTTAACCGCCATTACGCCAATACGAGGTTCTCCAGTTACCTGTAATTTAATTTTTTGTGTGCCAATTGGTTTTAATAATGGAGCGCTTAATTGACCTAAGACTAACTCGTTATTGATGATGCCTGCGTCGAAACCTGCTTGAACAAAGCAATTACTGCGGTATTCACTAATATCGCTTTGTATGCCTAATCTAATACTGGCTCCGCCATCAATACTGCCTTGCTGAACTTTGTTCACTATAACGGCTACATCAAATTTACCTTGAGTGTTGGTTAATTGATGCGGAAGTGAATGAATACTGCGTTGACCGCCAGTTGATAAACACTCAGCGCCGCCGTCTTTTATTTGCCAATTTTCCATCGGGTTAGCCCAATACTCACCACCTAACCAAATGCGATCGTGGGTATTGCGCCATTTATCTTGGCTTGGTGTATCAAGCAATGTAGCACTCATCATGTTTGATGGGCTCGGAGAGGTAGAAGCACAACCTATAGCACCGGTAGCGATGCCAGCAACAGCCAGCTTTAATGCTTGGCGACGTGAAATGTCATTTTTCATATTTAACCTTCTACTGTAATTACACTGAATAATCGTTAAGAACTTTATTTGTTCTTCTGCGTTTCTATACCTCAATAATAGAGGACAGATAGCTAAATATTTATCGAAACCTTTGAAAGCTGGATCCGTTTAATATTCAAAATAAACCGAGAAAATCAAATGAAATTGTTTAACGTTATAAAAATAAGCCAAAATTTAATTTATGATTCATTTTGAGTTAATTTACTTAGTGTTCGGTTTATAATTAAATGTTAACAAAATTATCTTTCTTGTAAAGCAATAATAATTGTTAGCCTTTAAGACCGATGATTTTTTTAAGTATTATACAAATAAACTTAATAACATTTAAGACTGTCTTAGTTATTGATTTAATTGCAAGCTGTTGTTTTTAAATTGTTTATTTTTTAATTTTGAACTTATCATGATATTTTAAATCAATATTTAATTCTATTTTAAAAATTTGACCTATATTTATGTTTCTACAAATAGCCTGTTAGATAATTTGTTTTTTGGTTAACTGGTTATGCTATTAATTCATATGGAATAAAGTTTTAAGATGTTTTTTGATGTGTTTATTGGGCTTGGTTAATTTATCTATCAAATTTGTTTTTTTGTTTGTATTGTTTATTGTGAACAATGGGTGGTTTGTATACACTGTTGAACTTAAATGATGCTAAATGCGTTTTTATGAGTTTCTTTTGCTATTTTTCTGCATTTTACTTTTTATTTTCAATTTAATAATACAACTAAGTTTAAATGCTTAAGTGTTCTTACTTTTTGGAGTTTGTTTATATGCGCCGTGTTGCTAAATTTATTCTATATTCTGCGATTTCAGTTAGCTTTATTGGATGTCAGACAAGCACTGAAAATAAAGCGAGTAAGCAAGATAAATTGCCTGTTAGCTTATCGGAATATGTCTATCAAGGTCAGCCTATCAATACATTACCTGTGGTTGAAGTTAATTTAGATATAAATCATGAGGTCGGCGGTATTGGTGAATTTGATCGGCGTAAATATATTAATGTACATGCAGGGATGGATGAACCTGATTGGTGGGGGAACAACCCACAAAGTCGAGGCAAGCCTAATGAGTCGGCTGATCTTATTCATGAATTTTTAGATGGTTATGATGTCTATTTAGGGCGTAATACGGGCGGGATCTCGGGCGCTTTGCGCTGGCGTGCTAAAGAAGATGCTAATCGACCCGGTTTTGTTGATGCCGACCACCTAAAACAAACGGGTGATAAATTTAAGCGTGATTTTACCTTTAATAAATCTGATAAAGCGAAAGACACTCGCAGTATTGAGCATCGTGGTACCGACATGATTATTGCTGCCCAATTGCATCCGTTCTGGCCTGATGGTAAAAAAACATCGCAAGGTTGGTCTTTTTCACAAACGGATACTGCTGCCGAACCGTTAGGGACGGCGACGGGTCATTACATGGCTGAATATTTAACCCATTTTTATAAACAAGATGCAGCTGAACCTTATGGAAAAGCAAAACCTAAATTCATAGAAATAATCAATGAACCTTTATTTGAGTTGACTGATTTTCCGAAAGGTAAACCTGTTGATCCACAGAAAGTGTTTCATTTTCATAACAGCGTTGCAAAGCAAATTAAAGCACAACATAGTGATGTGTTAGTGGGAGGGTATACAGCGGCATTCCCTGATTTTGATAAGAAAAATTTTAAGCGTTGGGAAGAGCGCCATAAAGCCTTTATTGATATAGCGGGCGAAAATATGGATTTCATCTCGCTGCACTTATATGACTTTCCGGCGCATAATAAGCGCCAAAAATACCGCAAAGGCAGCAATGTTGAAGCGACATTTGATATGTTAGAACAATATACTCAGATGAAATTAGGTGCTGTTAAACCTATTGTTATCTCTGAGTTTGGTTCGCAAGTGCATACTATGCGTGGTCAACCATGGCAGCCAGCACGTGATTGGCAAAAAGTTAATTCGACTAACGCACTTTATATGACTTTTTTAGACAAGCCTGATCGTATTTTAAAAACCATGCCTTTTATTATTTTAAAAGGTGAGTGGGGTCGTCAAGCGTTTCCATATCAAACGCGCTTATTACGCCAAAAATTTGAAGGAGAGGGTGAAACGGGTGATGAGTGGGTTTACACCGGACTCGTTACGGTTTATCAGTTATGGTCGGATGTTAAAGGTAAACGTGTAGATTCTAAATCAAGTGACCTGGACTTAGTCGTTGATAGTTATGTAGAGGGTAAAACAGCATACGTTATTGTGAATAACTTAGATTTTGCCGCGCAAGACTTTCAACTCGCTAAATTAAAATTGGCCGGTAACCCAATTCAAAAAGTCCAAATCAAACATTCATTTGCTGATGCCAAGCAAGTCCCTGTATTGTCAGACAACCATTATGCTCATTTACCTGATGCATTAACTATTAATGCTGAAGCCACCATGGTGGTTAAAATTGACTATCAAAACCCAATTAACGTCGATCAAAAATTAATTGAAAGCAAGTATTATAGTGATACCTATAAGCAAGCCATTGTGGCTAATAAAACACTTAATTTTAAGCTAGAGGGGGTTAAATTAGCGGACAATGCTGAAGCGGTATTACGGCTTGGTATTGGTCGTGCACATAATAAACAATTATTACCTACATTAATGGTTAATGGCACTCAGGTTACTATTTCAGCTGATGTACGGGGTGATGAGCAATTTTTGCAAGGTAAAGGTCGACCGACTTTTTTTGGTGTTGTTGAAGTGCCTGTACCCGCTGAACTCATAAAGGAGAATAACGAGGTTACGTTAACGTATCCTGATTCTGGTGGCTTTATAACAACGGTAACTCTGCAATATTTTGCGGCTACTCGTCCTTTAGACCGTGTGCTGTAATATGGGGTGTTTATTGTAATATAAGGCCTTGTTGAACTTTCGCGGACAATTTTGGGGTATGAATTAGCATTACTTCGTGGTTTTAATTGTCTTTCACATATTGGGCTAACAGAGGTTAGCCCTTTTTGTTTATAGCCCAAAGGGTGAGCAAACGATTAAACGTGATTATTGACGAGATTAATGCGCTACCGCTTATATTCACCATTTATAACCGACTTTAATGTTTTTTATAATTTTCATTTCTTAATTTTCATGTATATCGACTGACTTAGGTATAATGCTGATTCAACAATAAATATAAATGATAACCGGAATTTTTAAATGGCGTTTTTATCTGAGCTTGGTTACATCGGCTTATTTTTATCGGCTTTTTTAGCCGCCACAATATTGCCGCTAAGTTCTGAAATTGTATTAACGACTTTACTTTTGTCTGGATTATCACCTAACAACCTGGTCTTTGTGGCAACAATCGGTAATGTTTTGGGGTCTTTAACCAATTATGGTTTGGGCTATTGGGCTAGTATCAACCTCATTAAAAAATGGCTAAAAATGTCTGAAGCCGAATTTGAAAAAGCAGAGCAGCGTTTTTCAAAATATGGTGTGTTTTTATTATTATTTTCGTGGGTGCCGATTATTGGTGATCCATTGACCGTCGTGGCCGGTGTTTTACGCATTCGTTTATTATGGTTTGTTTTGCTTGTCACGTTAGGTAAATTTTTACGCTATACCTTTGTTGCCTATATCTCCCTTAACATTGCTAATTAGCTTTCGATAATGTATCAATATTTACGCTATATTCGATAGCTTTTTACGTTAGAATTCGCTTTCCTCAATTATCGGTCTCTCTTTGCATGCATTTATCTGCTTATTTTAAGAATATATTTAATTTTCTACCTATTGGTGTTTGGTATATGTTGTTATCCGCCTTTGGGTTTGCACTGATGGCGGTGTGTGTAAAAGAGGTGAGTACGGCTGGCATCCCAGTATTAGAGATAGTTGCAGCACGCGCTATTGTGTCTATTTTTTTGAGTTATGCTGATATTAAACGTAAGAAAATATCGTTGTGGGGCGTAAATAAACCGTTTTTAATTGCGCGTGGCGTTGTTGGCGCATTCGCTTTAATGTGTGTTTACTATTCAATTACGACTTTGCCGTTAGCTGAAGCGACAATTCTGCAATATCTAAACCCTGTGTTTACTGCCATTTTGGCGTATTTTTTTATGAAAGAACGCATTCAATTATCGACTATTACCTGCATCTTGCTGTGTTTATTAGGTCTTTTTGCCATTGTTTTACCTAATTTTAATCAAGACCATATTGTGCATTACCCGTGGTTTAGTATTGCCATGGGGATATTAGGTGCATTTGGTAGCGGTGTTGCTTACATTTTAATTAAAAAGTTAACTAAAACGGATGATAGCTCGGTTATTGTGTTTTATTTTCCGTTTATTGCGTTACCTATTTCAGTGGTATTGCTCGGTAGTGATTTTGTTATGCCGACGTTACCTATTTTAGGTTTGCTTATTTTAGTTGGTATTTTTACCCAAGTGGGTCAATTAGGCTTAACTAAGTCAATGCAAAGTGAAGTGGCTAGTAAAGCTACGGCATATTCCTATGTACAGGTCGTATTTGCGATTTTTTTAGGTTGGTTATTTTTTGCCGAGGTGCCTACATTATCGACTCTAATAGGCGGTGGTTTGATTATGGCTGGCGCGTTTATTAATGTCTTTTGGAAACGGTAGTTTGTATGCGTATTATTCTATTTTAGAGTGGCTTTATTCCTGTTGGCACTAAGTTCATTGGTCACCGTAGGCTCATCTATAAATCAAGTTCAGGTTATTAAAAAGCAGGCCAAATAAAGGCAGCTCATTGTAGCTGCCTTGCGTATATGTTCATTATGTCATTTGAGTTATAGTCAAAGCGATCGGGTTTTAGGGGAAGCCGTCAAGCTTCGAGACGCCATGAGCATATGCTCTATTATGTGATTGGGGCGAGTAAGCGCTGACAATGAACCATAAAACCTGAGCGAGAAGACTATATTACACATAAAATATACGGTGGGTTAATCGTGTGTTTGCTCAAGAGCATAAAATGTAGCTTGAACGTAATCGTCACTATCGCCACTGTTATTTTGGTTATAAACACCCGCTTTGAAGTACATGTAGTCTTCTTTAGTGTCGCCGTCACTATTTACATAGTAACCGTCATAGCCACTGTTGCTCATATCAACAATTTCAGTGATGGTTGCTTTGCCTTCACGAAGAAGTTTTACCGTCATAGTGGTGCCGTTGACATCAATTTCATAACTGAATTTTTCATTAAGCGCGATCCCGTCAGATGGCTCATCAGCTGAACTTGAACGGCTACCAATCATTTCGTACCACTGTTCATCATTTCCATTACTGGGCTCATGAGCAAAATAGATAGAACCTTTGCTGTGGCCTGGCAATAAACGGTAGTACAAACGGATAGGCTCATCACTTGCTGCGTGAATTTGACCCACAATAACACGGCCGCGCTGGCTTGAATCACCCGTTGTTGTAACATGGTTTACGGCAAGGGTGGCTTTCATGTTGCCATCTACACCACCCGCTGCACTTCTTTGGCTGCTTGGTGCATTACTAAATACCCAGTTATTTTTGTTAACCCCGCTGGTAGCAATAGAGGTATCGCCTGCGCGTAACATTTCACGTAATTCAGTACGTGTGTAGCTTGTATTCGTTGATGTTTTGTAACCATCTACATAACATTTGAATACCATGCCACCGTCAGAGCCTGTATAGAAATAACTGTTGTCTTCGTAACCTGCATTAAGCGCGTCTTCTTTAATGCTGTCGGCTGTACCACTGTTGTCTTCATCGGTTGGTACACTTAAATACCATTCACTTAAATTAAAATTCTCTGAAGGGGCTTTGTTTGGATCTAAATCACCTGGTTGAGGGATAATAGGTGAGTCGCCATTGTCGTACACTTTTACTTCAGTGATGTTAGTCCACGTTGAGCCTGCGCTATTTGAAAAGGTTTTAATACGGACTTGCTGTGCATCAATGTCTGTTACATCAAACATTTCGATGCCTGCGGTGTTACCGCTACTGACATCGTCAAATACTTTAGTCCATGCTCCGCTTGTACCCGGACGTGCATACACTTCAAATGTGTGAGAGCGTGAATCGCCTTGTCCCCAAGCTATGCCTAAATCAGTAACGGTTTCAACTTGATCCAATTGAATGGTTAAATTGACTGGTGACCCTGATGCAGCCCAACGAGATGACCAAGCTGTACTGTCATCAATTGTGTTAATGGCAGGGTAACTACCGTGACCTGTACCGTCGTCAAACGCCGTGTTTATGTTTAATTCATTCCCAGTTG
The DNA here is from genome assembly GCF_003286125.1 of Algibacillus agarilyticus. Lineage (GTDB taxonomy): Bacteria > Pseudomonadota > Gammaproteobacteria > Enterobacterales > Alteromonadaceae > Algibacillus > Algibacillus agarilyticus. Next base: position 118,919 of record NZ_QMED01000012.1, on the reverse strand, counting down.
CGTTACCCGGTGAATTGCCATATATTTCAACTTCTTTAATATCGGTCCAGTCAGTGCCGGCACTATTTGAGAATGTTTTAACCCGTATTTGTTGCGCGTCAATGTTGGTGATGTCATACACTTCAATGCTTGACGTTGTGCCCGTACTAACGTCGTCATAGACTTTAGTCCAAGCTCCGCTAGTTGCTGCGCGAGCCCATATTTCAAATTCGAAGGTACGCCCGCCGCCGCGTCCCCAAGATATACCCACTTCAGTTACGGTTTGAACCGAATCTAAGTTGAGTTGTAGATTAACCGGTGAGCCTGAAGCTGCCCAACGAGATGACCAACTTAAGCTACCATCAATTGTTTTTGATGCTGGGTAGCTCGCATGGCTATTTCCCCAATCAAGTGCTTCATTGATATTTAGAGTAACGCCATGTGCAAACGACGAGCTTAAAGCCAGCGTTGCCAGACCAAGTGTTTTAAAAATTTTCATGAGATTTGTCCATAAATTAAAATTATTGTTGTGGTGATCCGAGACTGCATCTGAAACTTATTTAAATTGGACTTACCAATATAGTGTGTTTTTAGAATGTCGGATTGTTCATTTTGGTTGTTTTATTTGTTTTACCAAAATGTAAACAAAGGTTATCAGTGTGTTATAAATAGATCAACGGTAAAATATTTAATTTTTATTAAATAAGGGGATTTATTTGTTTTATTTATTTAAGGTTCTGATATTTATGGTTTTATATTTTTTATGTTTGGTGTTTTATTGGTAACACCAATAAGGGTGGCTATGTAAGGGGTGTCTTGTGGTTTACTGGCGCTACTATGTTTTATCTGGGATTTGTCTGGTTTTTAAGCATGTCGATATTAAATTGGTAATTTAGGTTGATACGGCGTTTGTATTAAGGGACTGTTTCACATTATTTAAAAAGTATTCAACTTCAGGAAAGTACTCTAAAACTTTTGGTATATAATGCGTAAAGAATGTTAATTAAGCCTTAATGTTACTATTCGCCTAAAATATACTCAGCTGACTTCAAGATGAGCTGAACGAGTATCTTGAAGTCACTTGAGTATAAATATCCACCTCAAAATAATAACTATCCAACACAAAGGACTTTGTATGTTGAACTTAAAACACATCGTTTTAACTATGTCTACCTGCCTTACATTAAGTGCATGCAGTATTGATGATAACGATAATAATAATCAATCTGATCTATTGAATGACGAGTTGAGACAAGTCATTTCAGCCCAAAACATAAAGGTATTAACGGTCCCCGATTCTACGCCTTCTGTTGAATCTAATATTGTGCAGCTCGGTAAAAAACTCTTTTTTACTAAAGCGCTCAGCGGCAATATGGACACAGCTTGCGCGAGCTGTCATCACCCAAATTTAGGTGGCGGTGATGATTTACCCTTGCCAATTGGTGTTGAAGCGTTAAACACCGAATTGCTCGGGCCAGGCCGTTTGCATGCGGCAACGGGCGGGCATCATGACGGTGGTCCAACCGTACCAAGAAATGCCCCCACAACATTTAATTTTGGTTTTTACGATAAAGCTATTTTTCATGATGGGCGCATTGAAAATCATGCGAGTTCGCCTGCGCGCGGTGGTGTTAATGATCCAATCAGAACCCCTGATGTTATGTTTGCAGATGATGACCCTAAAGCAGGAGCAAACCTTGCGGCTGCGCAAGCGCGTTTTCCTGTCACGTCGGCAGAAGAAATGCGAGGTTTTACATTTGAAGCCAATAACAGTAACGCCGACGTTCGAGCACATTTACAAGCGCGATTACAGGGTACTAATAATGAGTTAGCTAAAAATGAATGGTTAATTGAATTCCAAACTGGTTTTTCAGATACCAATGGTACTGCAGAATCATTAATCACGTTTGATAATATTGCTTTTGCGATGGGAGAGTACGAACGCTCTCAGGTGTTAGTTGATATCCCATGGCATGATTATTTAAATGGCGATAATAATGCGATTAGTGAGAGTGCAAAACGAGGCGCCTTATTATTTTACAACTCAGCTGACGCCGGTGGTTTTGGTTGTGCAAGTTGCCATTCTGGTGCCTTTTTTACCGATGAAAAATACCATGTTATTGCGATCCCACAAATAGGCCGCGGTAAAGGTGATGGAGTGACCGGTGATGATGATTTTGGCCGATTCAGAGAGACTAAAGTTGAAGATGATAAGTATGCGTTTAGAACGTCACACTTAGTCAATATTACTGATACCGCACCTTATGGTCATGATGGCGCTTACGCAACATTGAATGATATGGTTAAACACCATTTAAATGCCGAGCAAGCTATTGCTGACTATGTGGCTGCGGATGTTCAAACGGGGATCCAAACGGATAACTGGCAAGCTAATACAAATGCGGCTCTCGCTCAGTTAAAATCGTTGCGAACTCAAGGTAAATCTCAGTTATTAGACCACAGCTTTACTGAAACGGATGTGGATGATGTAGTTGCATTTTTAAAAGCACTTGAAGATCCGTGTACACAATCACCTTCTTGTATGAATAAGTGGTCACCCGCTGCAGATGAAGCAGACCCAGATGGTTTACGCTTAATTGCCGTTGATGCTCAGGGTAATTTATTGTAAAAACGAAGGCGGATTAACGTTCAATTGAGATACTAAATTGAAACACTTAGTCCGCTTTTTTATGATGTGTATTTAAGATGTTATTAATGTATGAAACTAGTGCGCTAAACTAATGCACTAAACCTGTTTTTAGCGTGAATTTATCACGTTTTTATGTGATTTACCGATTTTTCAATGACGATCGCTATTGATTTTGAAGTGGGGGTATAAGAATCATCACCAAAACTATCAATTGGGATCAATGGGTTTGTCTCAGGGTAATAGGCTGCTGCATTGCCCCGTGGAATATCATAAAAAACGATCTCAAATCCATCGACTTTCCGAGTTATATTATCTGACCAAATTGAGGTTAGACTGACTAAATCTCCCGCCTTCACCTTCAATTTTTTAGCATCTTTTTGATTTATCAAGACAATGTTGCGCTTATTGAATATACCTCGATAGCGATCATCCATACCATATATTGTTGTGTTGTATTGATCATGCGAACGCAGGGTTTGTAGCGTCAAAACCGGTAACGTTTGTTTATCTATCTGGGTATGTATCTGGTTAGGAAAAATACTCGCCGGTAACTGACTCGCGCTAAAGTTAGCTTTATTATTAACCGTTTGCCATTGCAGTTGATGAGCCGAATTAGTTAAGTGGAAACCACCTGGGGCGTTTAATCGTTGATTAAAATTAGTAAAACCTTTGATTGTCTTGGCGATTAATTCACGAATATCATCGTAGTTGTTAGTGAGTGATAACCAATCTACTGGACTGTTTTGCAATGTTGCATGGGCGATGTGTGCAATAATTGACACTTCTGACTGCACATCTTTAAGGGTGACTGGGGTGTTACCTTGCGAGGCATGCACCATACTAAACGTATCTTCTACGGTAATATGTTGTAAACCTGATTTTTGCTTATCTTGTTCTGTGCGGCCTAAACACGGCAATATCAGTGCGGCTTGACCTATTTGTAGATGACTGCGATTGAGTTTGGTACTTATTTGTATACTAAGTTCACTTTGCTGCAAAGCTTGATAAGTATATTGCGTATCAGGGGCCGCTGCCGCGATATTGCCGCCTAAACAGATAAGCATTTTACTGTTTTTTTCGGTTAACGATTTTAATGCGTAATGCACGTTGTGTCCTGCGGTATAAGGTAACTCAACGTTATAAAAATTGGCTAATGTGGTAATAAATTCGGCAGTGGGCTTTTCGTTGATGCCCATGGTGCGATTGCCTTGCACATTGCTGTGGCCACGCACAGGGCATAAGCCTGCTCCCTTTTTACCTATGTTACCGGTGAGCAGCTGTAAATTTACGATCTCTTTTATCGTATCAACTGAATGTTTGTGCTGTGTAATGCCCATTGCCCAGGTACAAATAACATTAGGCGCTTCAGCGATTGTCTTAGCGGCTTGAGCTATTTCAGTTTGTGCCAACCCCGATTGCTCTGTGATTTGTGACCAAGTTGTTTGTTTAACCGCATTTAAATAATCCGTTAAATTTGCGGTATGCTGTTTGATAAATTGATGATCAATTCGATCAGGAAAATCAGTTAATAAGCATTTAACAATACCGCGGATCACGGCCATGTCGCCACCTAATCTGGGTGTGAAATAAGCGTGGCTGATGGTTGTCGCTTTGGATGTGAGCAGTTCAATGGGATCTTGCGGACTGGCAAACTTCTTTAAAGCCACTTCTTTTAAGTTATTGAAACTGAGTATTTTACAACCGCGTTTAGCGGCTTTGCGTAATGTATTCATCATACGGGGGTGATTTGTACCCGGGTTTTGCCCAAAAACCAAAATGGCATCTGCATGATCAAAGTCATCTAATATGACCGTGCCTTTACCCACGCCAATGACTTCATTTAGGGCAACCCCACTGGCTTCATGGCACATATTTGAGCAATCTGGAAAATTATTAGTGCCATACAGACGACCGAATAATTGATATAAATACGAAACTTCATTACTGGCTCGACCCGAAGTATAAAATTCGGCTTGGTTTGGGTTTTCTAAGCTATTTAATTTTTGGGCAATGATTTGATAGGCTTGTTGCCAAGGTATGGCTTCGTAATGATCGGTTTGTGGGTTATACCGTAATGGCTCTTCAATTCGGCCTTGGTATTCTAACCAATAATCACTTTGCTTCATTAATTGCGTGACACTATATTGAGCAAAAAAATCAGCCCCGATTTGTTTATTGGTTGATTCCCAAGCAATGGCTTTAGCGCCGTTTTCACAAAATTGAAAAACACCTTCTTTGCTGTCGCCCCAAGCACAACCCGGACAATCAAAACCTTTACTTTGTTGATTTACATTGAGTAAATTTTTGATATTGGCGCCTGCTTTATGGCTTTGTAACACATGTTTAAGTGTAGATTGCACTGATGGCATTCCACCTGCTTTAGTTGACGCTTTTTTGAGTGACATAGTTAAATTCTATTGTGATTATTGATAAGTCGTTGCGTAAAAAACTCAATACGCTTGGGTCTGATTTATTTGAGTTAAAAAAGTAAGACCGTTTTTAATGCATGAGTGTTAGGCTCATCGGGTTTATAACGTTGAGCAGAATAGGTTGCTCGGTGGTAATAAATAGGTAAATCTTTTCTTGGTATGTGAATTAAATTTAAGTTGGCTTTAGCGGCCGTTTTAACCGCGAGCTGACTGGGCGATGCAAGGCTAATTAAATTGCTGACCTGTGCCTTTATCGCTTTTTGTACTAACTCAATACTGCATCGACTCGTGACTAAAATACTGGCATTTTGCCTGAGGTATTTATGGGTTAGGGCCGTGCCTATTATTTTATCAACTGCGTTATGCCGCCCGATGTCTTCGCGGCAAGTGAGTATTTTACCTTGTGGGTTTAACCAAAAAGCGGCATGAATAGCTCCTGTTTGTTGGCCTTTTATTTGCCATTGGTTTAATTCATTTTTAATGTGTAATAATTGTGATTTTTTTAAAGGTGCTTGAGTGTGCAATAAATGGGTTGTTAAGGGGGGGAAGGCATGCTCAATGGCTTTTTTTCCGCACAAGCCACAACCGGTTGTGCCTTTTATTTGTCGTTGCTGATGTTTTAAACGAGTAAAGCAGCGTTGTGCAACTTCAATATTGATTTGCACGTGCTCATCGAGCTTCTGTATTTGAATATCGTGGACATCGTAAACGTATTCAATGATGCCTTCACTCAGTAAAAAACCGATTGCATAATCATCGAGATCGTCTGGAGTTGCCATCATTACCGCGTAGTTAAGCCCATTAATATTGATCGCAATAGGGCTTTCCTCAACGAGTTGTTCTATTGGGTTGTTTATAAGCATTTGATGATTAAACTCGACTCAGTTTGTCGCTTTATTTTAGTGTAAACTTAATAGCTAAAATAATTGATTATCTGAATGATTTAATAGTTTTTAGCTATCAACTTTATCGAGCATAGGTAATAAGGTCAATAATGGATTTTAAACAACTTGAGTATTTTTGTGCGCTGGCACGCGAAAAACATTTTGCAAAAGCCGCCAAAGCTTGTTTTATCACACAGCCTACTTTATCAAATAGTATTAAAAAGTTAGAAGCTGAACTTAATGTGGAATTGGTGATACGTGGGCATAATTTTATAGCGTTGACGACTGAAGGTCAGCACTTTTTAATAAAAGCTGAAGCGTTAATCGCTGATTATCATGAACTAAAGCGAAGTTTAAATACCAAATCAGGCCAATTGCAAGGTATTTTAAGAGTGGGTGTTGTTCCTCAATGCCAGTTAGATATCATTCCTTTGATCAAATCTTTTAGAGATGTTTACCCCAATGTTAAAGTGCAAATGGCAGTGTTGACTAACCAACAAATAATGGAACAACTTGCCAATCATGCCATCGATTTAGGGCTTGGGTTTCAGCACGCAATGAATAACGCGTCTCGTGGTAAGTTTGATGTTCATTTTCAGGGTCAAGTTAAATTAGCGGTATTGTTGACGGATAAGGCTAATCAAGCAATGCAAGTGGCTGGTTTACCATCAAAGCGATCAGCGCCAAAAAATGCTCAAACACAGAGCAAGCCCATAAGTAAGCCAGCAAAAATTTTATTACAAGATATCACAACGTTTCCGTTATGTTTGCTCAGCCAAGATATGCAATTTAGGCAGTACATTGATGAGTTATTACAGCCTTTACAAAAAAAGGTCGATATTGTGTTTGAAACGAATTCTGTATTTCATTTAATTAGCGCCGTTAAAGCAGGCATCGGTTGTGCACTTGTGACGTTAGAAACCGCTAAACATGCTGAATTACCGTACCGAGAAATATCGGAAGCATTTGAAGTGGCTGAAACCGTTTTGATCGCTCGTCGTAAAAATAACTCGCTAGTCTCTACCGTTTTTATTGAACATTGCTTAAGGTAAATATACTCAAGTAACTGCAACAAGCTTCATTTGCATCTTGAAGTCGCACCTTGAAGTCGCACCTTGAAGTTATTAGGCGTAAATTAAAGCATATAACTAATTAGACCTTTATAGATAAACTAAATGTTGAACATATTAATGACTTTGCGTCATAATAACTAAAGTTTATAAAATCTATTTGAATCAATAACTTTATGCATAAGGCAACTACACTGACGTAGCGGGTTTTGTGGGTAAAGTGTTGAAGTCTAGTTAAGCTTTCTTAATTAGACTAACAGGGGCTTTTTGGATTTATTACTAATGTAGGTTTATTTCTTGGGTTTGTTATACGTGTGTGTTCAAGATAGGTCGTCATTTTTAATTGTTTTCTGAAAAGTCCCGAACGATGCAGCCCAGTATTTGATACGCTCCGGGGGGAGATTAGGGCTGCATTTCGTTCAACGGCTCAGCCCATCCTTTACTTATTATTCATTCTTCCGAACGTTTACCGTTGACCTTTCATATTATGAGAACGGTTCCAAACCTAGCCAATGATTGCTTCTGCGAGCAGTTTATGTCTTTGGATGCTATTACCTAAGTGTGCTTTAACGGCTTGTCGAGCAAGATCCGGATTTTTTGATTTGATTGAATCCGCTATTTCACGGTGCTCTTGTTGAATTATTTCTAAAAAGTTTTCAACAAAAGGTTCTGGATTATTTTGGGTGATAATATCGCGAGCCGGTATAACGCCAGAGCCTATGTAATCAATAAAACGCGTGAAATATGGGTTACCCGATGCATCCGCTATCGCTTTATGAAAATTAAGGTCTTCAGTTACCGCATCTTCTCCTTTTGCGATCTTATCTTCCATTTTATGCATCCAGTCATATATCTCAGTGATTTGAGAGCGACTGTGGTTTTCGGCTGCCATGGCGCACATTTCTACTTCAACCGATAAGCGTAGCTCTAATATTTGGATCGCATTATGAATACATTCAAATTCAGACGCGGTAATTTCAAATGTATTTGTTGTGGTTTTTTCGATAACAAAAACACCAACGCCTTGCTTACTGTCGACCCAGCCTTCAGCTTTTAATTGTGCAATCGCTTCTCGCACAACGCTGCGACTCACACCTGCTTGTTGTTCTATGTCTTTAGAGGCGGGTATTTTTTCACCCACTTTAAAATTCCCTTTCACAATTTCATCACGTAATGATTCAGCAAGCTCACTGGCCAAACTGCGTGATTTTTTTACCTGACTTAATTGGAAGTGACTCATTTTAAATTATCTCTGGGTTGTTTTTCATCAACGCCATCAAGCGTTAATCATTAAAGTATGCGTTAAAATAATTTTACCGCGCTCAATTCCTGTATTGCAACATGTTAACAACACATAAGGTGATCTCTTATTTATATCGGTCTAAATTAGAGCAATAAGTGTGTTTTATTTAATAACAAGTTAAAAACAAGGTATTTACACGCGTGTAAAAAGTGTTAAAACATAATGTGCTCTTGCTTATTTAATATCTGTTAATAAATTACATATGTCAATGCTTGTCATTTTGTCATGTTGTATGATAACCTGACAAAACTAAGTCAAATTACTTTAATTACTTTATGGGTTACTAATTATGCAAAATGAACTTTTTTCTTTAGAAGGCAAAACAGCTTTAGTTACTGGCGCGAGCCGAGGCTTAGGTCAAGCTCTCGCTTTAGGTTTAGCAAAAGCCGGCGCGGTGGTTATTTGTGCAAGTTCTTCAGCTGGTGGCACAGATAAAACGGTTGGCCTAATAACAGAAGCGGGTGGCGTAGCACATAGTTTAGCTGCTGACCTTTCAGATACTGACGCCGTGACTAAGCTTGCTGAAGATGCATTAGCAATCACGGGCAAAGTTGATGTGCTTGTTAATAACGGCGGTACTATTTCTCGTTACCCTGCTGCTGAGTACCCTATCGAAGAATTTCAAAAAGTCATTAACGTTAATTTGAATTCTGTTTTCCAATTAAGCCAATTAATCGGCCGTGAAATGATTAAAAATGGCGGCGGTAAAATTGTAAATATTGCATCAATGCTTTCTTTCTCTGGTGGTATGACGGTTCCAGCCTATACAGCGAGTAAACATGGTGTTTCGGGTATCACACGTGCTTTAGCCAATGAGTGGGCTGCCAGTAATGTTCAAGTTAATGCGATTGCCCCTGGTTATTTCAGAACGGATAACACGCAAGCTTTACAAGACAACCCTGAGCGTAATGCACAAATTCAAGCTCGCATTCCAGCTGGCGAATGGGGTGAGCCTGAGCAATTAGTGGGCGCGGCTGTTTTCTTAGCTACTTCGGCTAGTGACTATGTAAACGGTCATATCTTAGCGGTTGATGGTGGTTGGTTAGCACGCTAGTTTTTAACGACTTCGCTACACTAATTTTAAGCTTGATGACTACATTTAATTTACTGACAGGATTTAAACATGACTATTCAATATGAAACTCGTTACGCCGTTGGACCAAACGAAGCTAAAACTTTTGATACAGAGCAATTACGTGAACATTTTTTAGCTGATAATTTATTTGAAACCGATAAATTAAACCTTATTTATACGCATTATGACCGTTATATTATTGGCGGTGTTGTACCGGCTTCTGCGGCTATTGAGTTAGATGCTATTGACCCGTTAAAAAGTGATTTTTTCTTATCACGTCGCGAAATGGGAATTATTAATATCGGTGCGGCAGGTACTGTTACCGTTGATGATAAAGAATATAAGCTAGCCAATAAAGAAGCATTATATATTGGTGCAGGCGACAAAAAAGTCACTTTCTCAAGTGATTCAGCTGATAACTCAGCGCGTTTTTATATCAACTCAGCCTGCGCACACAAATCATTCCCAGATAAAAAAATCACTTTAGCTGATGCCAATGTTTTAAACATGGGCAGCTTAGAAACATCAAATGAAAGAACGATTGCTCAGTTAATTGTGAGTGGTGTTGTTGAAACGTGTCAATTACAAATGGGTTTAACATCGTTAAAGCCGGGTAGTGTATGGAATACGATGCCTGCTCATCAACATGACCGTCGAATGGAAGCTTATTTGTATCTTGATTTACCTGAAGATCAAGGTGTAGCGCATTTCATGGGTGAACCAAAACAAACTCGCGTTATTTGGACCGGTAATGAGCAAGCTGTTATTTCGCCTGCTTGGTCTATTCATTGTGGTTCTGGTTCTACTAATTATTCATTTGTTTGGGGTATGGCAGGTGAAAACCTTGATTACAACGATATGGATAAATATTCAGCTGCTGAATTACGTTAATTAATCAGTTTAAAGATTTACTAAGTAAGTTCTGTTGAACTATCTTTGTGTGTAATTGGGTAGACGGAATTACCCGATTTTTTTCCTTGTCATTAGTTTATATCGATGATGAAAGGTTAATTTTATTTGGTTTATAGACTGTTATTAGGGTGAGTTCGGATGTTTAGCTTTTATCAATGCAAACTGAAATATAAGGTGATTTACTGCTTTTTCCTGAGCGTTTTTTTATTAAGTTGTTCAGAAAAAAGTTCTCAATTAACTTTACGAGTCGGTCACACGCTCGACACTGAGCATTCAGTACATAAAGCCATGTTGTTTATGTCTGAAAGATTAGAGCACCATTCAAACGGTGCAATGAACTTAAAACTTTATCCAAGTGGTCAATTAGGCTCGGAGCGTGAATTAGTTGAGCTTTTACAAATTGGCAGCTTAGCCATGACGAAAGTCTCGGCTGCTACGCTTGAAGGCTTTGTTGATGATATGCGTTTGTTTGGTCTGCCGTATGTTTTTTCGAGCCGTGATCAGCGTTTAGCGGTACTTGAAAGTGACATAGGGAAAGATATTCTAAATTCACTTAACTATGCTCGTTTACAGGGTTTAGGTTATTTTGATGCGGGTAGCCGTAGTTTTTACACGTGTAAAAAGTCGGTGCAGAAACCAAGTGATGTTGAAGGTTCTAAAATTCGTGTTATGAATAGTTTGAACGCCGTTAAAATGGTTGAAGCCTTTGGCGGTGCAGCTACGCCAATTAGTTGGGGTGAATTGTATGCAGCTTTACAACAAGGGGTTGTAGATGGTGCCGAAAATAACCCACCTAGCTTTTATCTTTCTCGTCATTACGAAATTTGCCCTAATTATACATTAAATGAACATACGTCTATTCCTGATGTGATCATCATGAGTCAGCATATTTTTGATAATTTAACAGAAACACAACGTGGCTGGTTAAAACTAGCGATGGCTGATGCCGCTAAAAAACAGGGTGAAATGTGGCTTGCGGCTGAAAATGAAGCATTAGCCGCGGTTAAAGAAGCGGGGGTAACCGTGACTTACCCTGATAAAGCACCATTCATCGCGGCCGTTAAACATTTACACGCTAAGTATGACGATTCTATTGTGGGTGAATATTTAAAACGCATTGCTGCAATGAGCACCGAGGAATAATTTGATGAATACATTTAAAAAAATATCCAGTTCTCTGATTGCTAATGGCCTAGTTTTACTCATGGTTTTAATCGTGTTTACTGTGCTTTGGCAAGTTTTTTCACGTTATGTTTTACAAGCGCCTAGCTCGACCTCAGAAGAAGTGTCTCGCTTTTTATTGATATGGTTAGGCTTATTAGGAGCTACTTATTGTTATCAGAATGATTCACATTTAAGTCTTGATATCTTAGACCAAAAACTAACCGGTAAACCAAAAGCGAAATTAAAGCTTTTTGTACACACTATTATTTTAATTTTTGCCGTGATTGTTTTAGTGATTGGTGGTGCTTCTTTAGTTTATACCACGCTTGTACCGGTACAAACTTCAGCTGTATTAGGCGTTAAAATGGCTTATGTATACAGCATTGTCCCCATTGCAGGTGTTATTTTTACTTTTAACGCGGTTGATAAGTTATGGCTTGCCTTTCAACAACATACCCATGATAACGATAATAATCATGTAGGAGATAATCATGGAATTTAGTGGCTTAGTTTTAATTTGTATTTTCTTTTTACTACTGGCTTTAAATGTACCCATTAGCTTTTGTATTGGTGTTTCGACTGTTGCAGCAATGCTTATTAGCATTGACTTTATACCGGCTACCACTACGGTTGCACAGCGAATGGTGGGTGGCTTAGATAGCTTTGCGTTACTGGCTATTCCGTTATTCGTGTTATCAGGTTTGTTAATGGGGCGGGGCGGTGTTGCTCGCAAACTCATTGAATGTGCTATGGCGCTTATTGGTATGTTACCAGGTGGTTTAGCATTAGTTAATGTTATGTCTTGTACCTTGTTTGGTAGTATTTCAGGCTCAGCGGTTGCTGCGACCAGTGCCATTGGTAGCTTTATGATCCCCGAAATGGAGAAAAAAGGTTACAACCGCGAGTTTTCAACTGCGGTCACGTGTGCAGCTTCAACGACGGGTATGATTATACCGCCAAGCAATATTCTTATTATATATGCGATTGCGAGTGGTGGTGTTTCAATTTCAGCTTTGTTTGTTGCTGGTTACTTACCGGGTATTTTATTAGCGTCATTGTTAATGATGGTTTGTGCGGTATATGCCATGAAAAATGGTTTTCCGACAGAACCCGCATTACCGTTAAAATTAGTTGCGCAAAAAGTCTGGGCTGCTGTGCCAAGCTTAGTGTTAATCGTTATTGTTATTGGCGGTATATTAGGCGGTATATTTACGGCAACTGAAGCCGGTGCTATTGCGGTTTTGTATTCGTTAATATTGGCGGTGCCAGTCTATAAAGAAGTAAAACTTGATCAACTTAAACCTCTATTTCTAAAAGCGGGTGAAATCTCAGCTATCGTTTTATTATTAATTTCTGCATCGTCTGCCATGTCATGGATGTTGTCGTATGAAAACATACCAGAAACCATCAGTAATGCGTTATTAACGATTAGTGAAAACCCAATCATTATTTTATTAATTATTAATTTAATTTTAATCTTGGTTGGGGCGTTCATGGATATGACACCAGCGGTGTTAATTTTTACGCCTATCTTTTTACCAATAGCTGAAAGTTTAGGTATGTCGCCGATTCATTTCGGTGTAATGATGGTACTTAATTTGTCGATTGGTTTATGTTCTCCGCCGGTAGGCTCGGTGTTGTTTGTGGGTTGCTCTGTTGGTAACACATCAATTGATAAGTTAATTAAACCGATGATACCCCTGTATTTAGCTATGTTTGTTGCTTTAATGGTTGTGACATTTGTACCTGCTGTTAGTGAATTTTTACCGACCCTTTTAGGCTTAATGTAAGCGAGTAATTAAGAGAGTATAATAATGAATAATTTTAAAACCATCGTACCGATTTCACTATTGAGCATTGCATTAACGAGTTGCATGGTAACTCAAGATGACGCTTCTAAAGATGCATCTGCTGCAAGCGAAGCAACTGCCGTTACTTATGCGCGCCATGTACCCGAACGTAAAGATGATTTTGCATGGGAAAATGATTTAGTTGCGTTTAGAGCTTACGGCCCTGCTGCACGTTCTGGCGCTGAGAATTCGGGCGTTGATTGTTGGTTAAAGCGAGTTAATTACCCTATTATCAATTTATGGTACAAGCGTCATTCTGAAGAGAATATCTCGTACCATAAAGATAATGGTGAAGGTTTAGATAACTACCATGTAGGTGATTCTGCCGGTTGTGGCAGTACATCATTATGGTTAAATAATAAACGCGAGCCATTAGAAACCTGGACTGATTGGAAAATTTTATCGCAAACGCATGATAAGACTGTTTTTACGTTAAGTTATGATCATACGGTTGCTGGCGATAATTACAAAGAGCAAAAAACAATTAGTATTGAGGCCGGTAGCCGCTTATTTCATGTTAGTTCTACTTTTTGGAAAAACGACAAATTAGCTATTAATTTACCGGTGACTATTGGTGTTGCAACGCATGATGGTAAAGCGAAACCTGAATGGAATAAAGATGGTGGCTATTTAGCAGCATGGGAAGTATTAGATGGCAGTGGTTTAGGTGTCGGCGTTAAAATGCAGCCAGAACTAATAGATGACGTAAAAATCATTGAATCTAATGGCGTAAGAGACCAAGGTCATGCTGTGTTTATTTCTAAAACCAATGCGAAAGGTCAAATTGAATATTACGCGGGTTATGGTTGGGAAAAAGCGGGTGACATCACAACGATGGATAAATGGTTAAACTATTTAAATCAATATAAAACCACGTTTTAAGTTCGCTTATACCCTTTTAACGATTGTCAGCAATGGATGATGATTAAAGGGGATTGCTGTTTTAAGTCATTATAAAAACGGCCATTGTTAAACTCAGTAAAAGGTTTAACAATGGCCGTTTTTTTGTATCAATATTGTTTTTTAGCGGTACTAAAATAGCTCTATATCGCTTGACGCATCTTCTTGTGCAAAAGGTACCTCTTCTTTAGGTTTTATTGCTTCACTTCAGTTCGCTTATACCCTTAACGATTGTCAGCAATCAATGAAGATTGAGGGAATTGCTGTTTAAAGTCATTATAAAAACGGCCATTGTTAAACTCAGTAAGAGGTTTAACAATGGCCGTTTTTTGTATCAATAGTCTTTTTTAGCTGTGCTAAAATAGCTCTACATCGCTTGACGCATCTTCTTGTGCAAAAGGCACATCTTCTTCAGGTTTTATTGATTCAATCGTTTGATTTAGCTGCTGATTAATACTCATAAACTTGTCATTGTTATCTGATTGCTGAACAACGCTGGTCTCAATTAAATTAACTAAAAAGTCTTCTTGTTCACCGGTAAAATCCATTTCGTGAAAACTCAAGCCTATTTTCATCACGATATCATCGATGATTTTTTGTCTTTCAACTTGTAAGCCTACAATTGCATCTTGAATTTGCCCCACCGCTTGCTGTAATGAATCTTTTGCGGTTTCAAGCTGCTTAGCATTAATAAGTGCGCGATAGCGCATTTCGATAGCCGGTACGAGTTTGGCTAGTACATCAATCAACAAACCATACTCATTAGTTTCATTGGCTGGCATATGTTTAATTAACAAAGAGAAATGGCTATCGTTAAACATCATACGGTCAGCGAATTCATAAATACGACCTTTATCTTTTAATAGCGTAAAGACTTTTTTCTCAATTGGGCTACAGAGTTTATGTTGTTGATCAAAATAATTAACGCGTTCACCATGACTAAACGACATGGCGGTGAGTAACCCTTGACCTTTCATAAAATTAAAAACTAAATCGGCTATTGCATCTTCGGTTAGTGCTAATTGGATATCAGCCATTAAATTAAGGCAACTGCCATAAAACGAGGCTTGCAATAACGTGGTGTTGACTAGATTAGTGAGGTTTTCTTCTTCTTGATGTAAGTTGTTAATTAGGCGTTTGTAACGAACAAGTGATTTAAGCTTTTTGGTTAGTACCGTTGTTTCATTATTTTTAGATATGAAATCATCTGCGCCCACTTCAAAGCAACGTAAGGTTGTTTCTTCGTCATCATGGCTTGATATAAATATAAACGATGGTTTTTCGAAAACCTCGATTTGACCTAATTTTTCACAGACCTCAAATCCGTCCATACCTGGCATTTCGACGTCAAGCAGCACAATTAAAAATTCATGTTGAGTAAACAGGTCTATCCCTTTTAAGCCATCATTTGCAGTGAAAACGTCAAAATCGTCTTGCAGTTGCAAGGTTAGCATTGAGCAAACGTCTTCTGAATCATCTATGATTAATATTTTATCTTTCACACATACTCCCTTTCATTTTTGTTCTCAAATATTCTGATCACCCAAACAGGATAAACGCGATAAAAATGCCTTTAATGGTTTGTTGATTAAAGCTATTTAGACTGTCTTTATAAATTATTGTGCACAGAATGCATTGAGTCTAGTTAGGATGATTAAAAAATAACAGTTGATCCTAAATTAATATAAAATAATGTAACTTTTTATGAACGTAAGTATGAAAACTACCGTATTAAGGTCGCGGGCAATGCTTGTGACGGTTGTTATTTTCTCGATTAATTTTTATGTTTAGGACGTAGTAGTGAATAAAAAAGGTATTTTATTAGTTAACTTGGGCACGCCTGATGAACCGACACCAGCGGCTGTTAAGCGTTATTTACTTGAGTTTTTATCTGACCAGCGGGTTATTGATTACCCTAAATGGCTTTGGCAATGTATTTTACGCGGTATAATTTTAAATGTACGGCCCAAAAAAGTAGCACAGGCTTACAAAAGTATTTGGTTTGAAAATGGCTCACCTTTACGTGTTTATAGTCAAGCTCAGGTTGATGCGGTAACCGAACAGTTTAAGCTAGAGTCGCTTGATTACCCAGTTGAGATGGGTATGACTTATGGAAACCCTTCTATTAGTTCTGCTGTTGATCGTTTATTAGCTAAAGGCGTAAACGATATTGTTGTTTTACCTTTATACCCTCAGTATTCGGCTACCACAACGGCGGCTGTATTTGATGTGTTAGCGAATGACTTTAAGCAACGACGCGTTTTACCTGCATTGCGATTTATTGGCTCTTATTGTCAAGATCCGGCTTATATTAAAGTGTTAGCGCAAAGTGTTCGTGACCATTGGGCACAACAAGGTCATCAAAATACATTATTGTTTTCGTTTCATGGCATTCCTAAACGTTATGTGAAATTGGGTGACCCCTATCAAGCCGAATGTGAACAAACAGCACAACGCGTGGCCGCTGAACTTGGGTTGAATGCTGAAGAGTGGCTATTATGTTATCAATCAAGAGTGGGTAAAGAAGAATGGTTACAACCTTATACCGATAAAACGCTTGAAAAGTTACCAAGTAAAGGCGTTGACGCGTTAGATGTAATTTGTCCTGCTTTTTCAGTTGATTGCCTAGAAACACTTGAAGAGATGGCGGTAGAGAACAAGGAAATATTTATGGATGCCGGTGGCAAAGCGTATCGGTATATACCCGCGTTAAATGCTGAGCCTGCCCACATTGGTTTTCTGGTTGATTTACTCAAGCGAAATATTTAGGCTTCGCTGATTTGTCGTTATTCTACATTGATAGTGTAAAGGCTTAATGTATATAGTCTTCTCGCTCAGGTTTTATGGCTCATTGTCATCGCTTACTCTCGACTTTGGCTCCTGCGTCGTTCTAACACCTAAATCCATTTAGGCGGCTCCAATCACATAGTAGAGCATATGCTCATGGCGTCTCGAAGCTTGCCTGCATGGATGCAGGTAAGGGGCGAGAGCAGGACGCGGTAGCTTTGACGGCTTTGCTTACATGGATGTCAGTACTTATTAGGTTTCGCCTGGAACTAGAAACCTGCCCCTAAACCCCGATCGCTTTGACTATAGCATCACCCGCTGGCGTGAAAGTTAAACCTAAGGCCAGAGCGACACTTTGGTTGGTGACTTGGCCGCGGTATATATTTAAGCCATTGCATAAATGGGGGTTCTCACGTAACGCGGTTTTATAACCTTGATTTGCAATGGTTAATATGTATGGCAACGTTGCATTATTTAATGCGACTGTTGCTGTTTTTGCTAACGCGCCAGGCATATTAGCAACGCAATAATGTACAATGTCATGCACTTTGAACATTGGATCTGAATGCGTTGTGGCTTTAGATGTGGCAAAACAACCGCCTTGGTCAATCGCCACATCGACGACAGCTGAACCGGGTTGCATACGTTTTATAAGCGCTTCACTGACCAACTTAGGTGCAGCTGCGCCTGGTATTAGCACCGCACCAATAACTAAATCAGCCACTAAACAGTATTTTTCAATGTTACTTTGGTTTGAATAAATGGTTTTTACTTTATTAGCGTATAGCCCATCAATTAAACGTAAAGCCTGTATGTTTTTATCAATGATCACGACATTTGCGCCCAAACCGACTGCCATTTGTAATGCATTTCGGCCAACAACACCTGCACCAATGATCACAACGTTAGCAGCCTCAACACCGGGTACGCCACCTAATAATAAACCTTTACCGCCGTTAGATTTTTCTAACGCTTGAGCGCCTGCTTGAATAGACATTCGACCGGCAACTTCCGACATTGGCGCAAGTAAGGGTAGCCCACCTTGCTGATCAGTCACCGTTTCATAAGCGATACAAATAGCGTTAGATTGTATCAAGTCAAGTGTTTGAGTGCGGTCAGGTGCTAAGTGCAAATAAGTAAATAAAATTTGGTTTTCGCGCAACAGAGCTCGTTCGGTCGACTGTGGCTCTTTGACTTTAACAATCATATCGGCACAATCAAAAATAGAGGTCGCGTTTGAGGCTATTTTTGCACCCACATGGCTATAGTCTTCATCAGTAAAGCCAATGCCAAGCCCTGCATTTTTTTCAATCCAAACGGTGTGACCCTGTTCTACTAGCTCATAGACGCTAGATGGGGTTAAACCAACTCTATATTCATGATTTTTAATCTCTTTAGGTACACCAATAATCATTTTAAACCTCTAAGCTCAGTGCTTTTAGTCAGTGTAGGATCAAATTATCGTATGCACTAAATATTAAGTGATGGCATTTTTTATAAACTTGAAATCGGGCTAACAAATTATAGTCTTCTCGCTCAGATTTTAGGGCTGATTGTCAGCGCTTACTCTCGACTTTGGCTCCTGCGTCGTTCTAACACCTAAATCCATTTAGGCGGCCCTAATCACACTGTAGAAAATATCCTCATGGCGTCTCGAAGCTTGCCTGCATGGATGCAGGTAAGGGGCGAGAGCAGGACGCGGTAGCTTTGACGGCTTTGCTTATTAAAAATTAAATGAACGTGATTGTGTGATTTATCGTTGAATATGCTTAGAATAAGCGAGTAATTAAATGATAGGTGTATTTTTTGGTTGAGTTAAAGAGTAAAGAACAAATGACAGGGATACAAAGGCTTTTAGAAGTAGGGTTAATTTTAACCGCAGGGCTTGCATTGTTTTTGCAAATAGCTTTATTTTCGTTTGCACCTGAAGATCCAAGTTGGAGTCAATCGGCTTATCCTGGTGAAATAAAAAATGCAGCTGGCGCAGCTGGCGCTTGGGCCTCCGATTTACTTTTCGCTTTTTTAGGTGTGGTTGCATACATAGTACCCGTGGCTGTTGCTTATATGGGCTGGGCTATGTTCCGGCGTAAACAACGTTTTTTTGAAACTGATTTTCTTGCACTTGGTTTAAAAATAATTGGTCTGCTACTCATCATTATTGCCGCAACCTCGAGTGCCAGTTTAAATGTAAATGATCTTTATTATTTTTCTTCTGGTGGCTTGATGGGTGATGCGATCAGCCAAGCGCTTTTACCTTACTTTAATTTTGTTGGTTCTTCTTTATTATTACTTTGCTTTTTTTGTACGGGTTTTACATTACTGTTTGGTATTTCTTGGCTTGATATTATTGATAATACGGGGAAGTACACGATCAAAACGGCTCTATTTGTTTGGTCTAGCTTATGTCGTTTTGCATTGTGGCTTAAAGCCATATTCAAAACAGAACCAAAAGCCGATATTGCGGTCGAAACACCTGATGAAGCCGACCTAGAAAAGAGTCATCTCGCTGAAGAAAAAGTTAAAAAATCGCATGATAAGCCGCACGTAAGAGAATACCCAACAGAATTAACGGGTGGCATAACGGATAGCGAACTTGAAAAAAATGATAATGAAGACAGTAAAACCACTGATACAGAAGAAGAAAAACCCTATAAAAGCTTAGAGCGCTGGAAGCAAAAAATTAATGTTTTTGCTGATAAATCAGACAAGAAAGACAAAAAAGGCAAGCAAAATGTTGATGACGTTCCTTTAGTATTAACGGAAGAGTCGCAGGTTGATATTGAAGAATTAGTCGCACAAAATGAGCGTATTGAACCGGAAATATCATTACAAAACTTTGAAAGTGAGACTCTCGCTGAGAGCTTAGCTCATAACACGGATTTAAATCAGGGTGTAAGTAACCCAGACGCTAATCAAGAATTAAGTATCACTGAAACACAACCAGAAAAAGCGCATATAAAAGTAGTAGCGAATGAAACGGTTGATCCCTATTCGTTGTCAGCAATGTTGCCCGATGTACCAGATAAACCAGAAGGTCGAGTGCCTTCGTTTGCTTTACTCGATCGACCAGATAAAAAACAAAACCCAATAACACAAGAGGAAATGGATGCGGTAGCACGCTTAGTTGAAGCTAAATTACTGGAATATAAAATTAAAGCGGATGTGGTTGCTGTTTGCCCAGGGCCTGTTATTACCCGGTTAGAACTTGATCTTGCACCCGGTATAAAAGTGTCAGCCATTACTAATTTAGCAAAAGATTTAGCGCGTTCATTATCAACGGTGGCGGTGCGTGTTGTTGAAGTTATTCCCGGGAAACCTTATATAGGGTTAGAACTACCCAATAAACATCGTGAAACAGTACGCTTAAGTGAAGTAATAGAAGGTAGTGAGTTTGCTGACGCTAAATCACCACTGACGATGGTGCTAGGGCCTGATATATCCGGTAAACCTGTGATCGCTGATTTAGGTAAAATGCCGCATGTGCTTGTTGCCGGCACAACGGGATCGGGTAAGTCTGTGTTAGTGAATACCATGATTTTGAGCTTTTTATATAAATCGACGCCAGAAGAAGTGCGTATGATCATGATCGATCCTAAAATGCTTGAGCTTTCAGTTTATGAAGATATTCCGCATTTATTATGTGAAGTCGTAACGGATATGAAAGATGCCTCAAATGCTTTACGTTGGTGTGTTGGTGAGATGGAGCGACGATATAAATTAATGGCTGCGGTTGGCGTGCGTAATCTAAAAGGTTTTAATGCCAAAGTTAACGAAAATAAAAACTCCGGTACACCATTGCATGATCCATTATGGCAGCCGGGTGACACGATGCATGAATCGGCGCCTGAGCTAGACACGTTGCCTAGCATTGTGGTGGTTATTGATGAATTTGCCGATATGATGATGATAGTTGGCAAAAAAGTCGAAGAGTTAATTGCACGTATTGCACAAAAAGCCCGTGCTGCGGGTATTCATTTAATTCTTGCGACTCAACGACCTTCTGTTGATGTTATCACTGGGCTTATTAAAGCGAATATCCCAACTCGTATTGGCTTATCTGTTTCGTCAAAAATTGATTCTAGAACCATCTTAGATCAACAAGGTGCTGAAGCATTATTAGGGATGGGGGATATGTTGTATTTGCCGTCCGGAAGCAGTATTCCAACACGGGTACATGGTGCATTTGTAGATGACCATGAAGTTCACGCGGTTGTTGCCGATTGGAAATTACGCGGTAAACCTAATTATGTTGAAGATGTATTAAGCGGTGAAGATGAAATTTTATTACCAGGTGAAACGTCAGAATCGGATGCCGATACTGAATTTGATGCATTGTTTGATGAAGCCGTTGCGTTTGTAACCGAAACACGCAAAGTCTCTATTTCGAGTGTGCAACGTAAATTTAGAATTGGTTATAATCGCGCAGCAAATATAGTTGAGCAAATGGAAAATAGCGGCATTGTAAGTTCTGCCGGACATAATGGTTCAAGAGAAGTGCTCGCCTCAGCAGCACCCAAAGATTAAGGTAAAATATGTTTAAGCAAATTAAGTTGTATTGTTTCAGTTTATTATTTATTGGTTTTTTTACTCAGGCGGCAATAACGTTAGATGGACCCACTCAAGCGCTAAAAGCGCGTATTAATAATATAAATAGTTTTAAAGCCGAGTTTGTACAAAAGGTTTACGACAGCCAAAATGTAGAAATTCAAGCATCGGAAGGTACAACGACGCTATTACAACCTAATCGATTTATTTGGCACACATTAACACCTGATGAAAATGTATTACAAAGTGATGGCGAAACGATTTGGTTTTATGATCCATTAATTGAGCAAGTGACCGCTATTTGGCTTAAAGATGCATTGCTGAATAACCCTATTTTGTTACTACTACAGGTAGAAGATAATATCTGGCAAAGCTATTCTGTTGCTCAATTGAGCGCTGATAGTTTTAACATAACCGTTAAGGATCCTGACAGTTTGGTTGAATCAATTGTTATCGACTTTAAAGCCAAAAGTGCAATTGTAACTCAATTAAAAATTGCGGATAGACAAGGCCAAAATAGCCTTTATACCTTTAAAAATGTGGTGTTAGGTACACCGTTTAGTAATGAAGATTTTGTTTTTACATTACCTGAAAATACCGATTTAGATGATCAACGAACATCGATAAAAATAGATTAACCGATGAAAGAAACAACTAATATGTTTGATTTTGATTCGGTTAACCAACCCCTAGCAGCGCGTATGCGGCCGCTAAAACTTGAAGACTATATTGGTCAAAGTCATATTTTATCCGCGGGTAAACCGCTAAGAAAAGCCATTGAACAAGGCCGAATACATTCTTTAATATTATGGGGGCCACCGGGTACCGGTAAAACGACAATCGCAGAATTGATTGCTCGCTATATAAATGCGCATGTTGAGCGTTTGTCGGCAGTTACATCTGGGGTAAAAGATATTCGATTAGCCATTGAAAATGCCAAAAACATGGCTTTGCAAAGTGGTCGAAAAACTTTGTTATTTGTTGATGAAGTACACCGTTTTAATAAAAGTCAGCAAGATGCTTTTTTACCTTTTATTGAAGATGGAACCGTTATTTTTGTTGGGGCAACAACCGAAAACCCATCTTTTGAATTAAACCGCGCTTTACTTTCTCGTGCTCGAGTCTACTTACTTAAAAAACACACAGAGAGCGAATTAAAACAAGTATTGGATTCGGTTAAGGTACGTACCGAGCAAAGCTTAGAATCTGCGAGTTTAGTTTTTTCACCCGAAGCAGAAAAAGCGCTGATTGATCTAGCCAGTGGTGATGCACGCAATTTGTTAAATACGCTTGAAACATTAACCGATATGCTTGATGTTAATTCACAAGGTGAACGTTTTGTTGAGCGGACTGATGTTGAGAGCTTATTTCAGTATCGGCCTTCTGCTGGCGATAAAGGCGGCGATATATTTTATGATTTGATTTCTGCTTTTCATAAATCCGTAAGAGGGTCTAACCCTGATGCTGCCTTATATTGGTTTGCCAGAATGTTAAAAATGGGGGTTGATCCTCTATATGTGGCACGCCGGTTATTAGCGATTGCGTCTGAAGATATTGGCAATGCAGATCCACGAGCGATGCAAATGGCGATTAATGCATGGGACACTTTCACACGTGTAGGTCCGGCTGAAGGAGAACGTGCGATTGCACAAGCAGCTGTATATATGGCCTGTGCTGCTAAAAGTAATGCCGTCTATATGGCTTTTAGCCAAGCAAAATCGGCTGTTGCTGAACAGCCTGATTTTGAAGTGCCTCTACACTTACGTAACGCGCCAACTGCTTTACTTAAAGATATGGGGCATGGTTCTGAATATCGTTATGCACATAACGAACCTAATGCTTATGCGGCAGGCGAAACGTATTTACCTGAAGAATTAGTTGGCACGCGTTTTTATGAGCCGACTGATAGAGGTTTAGAAAAGCAGATAAAAGCAAAACTTGATTATTTGCGCGATCTTGATCAACAAGCTTAATGATATGCCTTTTAAGATTTAAGTAAGAAGAGCATAACAAATGTAATTTTTATAACCTAGACGTGGTTTTTGCTCACTAACTCCTGTTAGAATAAGTTAAAAGACATTAATAAGGACAAACATCATGTTAAGTGGGATAAATGTTTATGTTTTTATTGCAGCAGGTGGGGCTATAGGCGCTTGTTTACGGTTTTTTCTATCAGAACTCATGGTGAGTTTTTTTGGTAAATCGTTTCCGTTGGGCACTCTCCTTGTTAATGTTCTCGGCTCATTGCTCATTGGCTTTTTATATAGCTTAATAGAGCAGGGCTATTTAAACCTTTTTCCTTGGCGGACGTTTATTGGTATTGGCTTTCTTGGTGCGCTCACAACGTTTTCGACGTTTTCGTTTGATACGTTGTTATTATTGCAGCAAGGTGCTTGGCTTAAAGCTGTATTAAATATCTTGTTAAATGTGTTTGTTTGTCTGATCGCAGTGTGGTTAGGCAGCAAATTGGCTATTTTAACCCAATCTACCTAATCACTTTTGATTGTGTATTTATTAACGAATTGAGATACAAATGTTAGACCCTAAACATTTTAGAAATGATATCAGCATTACGGCTGATAAATTAAAATTACGTGGCTTTGATTTAGATACGGCTTCTTTTACTGCGTTAGAAGAAAAGCGCAAAGCCTTACAAGTTGCAACGCAAGAATTACAAAATGAACGTAATTCACGTTCAAAAAATATTGGTAAAGCTAAAGCCCAAGGCCAAGATATCGCGCCTTTATTAGCTGAAGTGAGTGACTTAGGAGAAAAGCTAGATGCGGCAAAAGCTGAGTTAGACGATGTGTTAAATCAAGTTAATGCGATTACGTCTTTAGTGCCTAATATACCCGATGAATCAGTACCACCCGGTAAAGATGAATCTGAAAATGTTGAAATTCTTAAGTGGGGTACGATCCCGACCTTTGATTTTGAACCTAAAGATCATGTTGATTTAGGTGACAACTCTGCCAAAGGATTAGATTTTGAAAGTGCAGCTAAACTGTCTGGTTCTCGCTTTGTTGTTATGCGTGGCCAAATTGCCAGAATGCATCGTGCTTTAGCGCAATTCATGCTTGATACCCATACGAGTAATCACGGCTATACTGAATTATATGTGCCTTATTTAGTTAATGAATCAGCTTTGTATGGTACGGGTCAACTACCTAAATTTGGTGAAGATTTATTTCATACTAAACCGGCAACAGAAAGCGGCTTAGGTATGTCATTAATACCGACGGCTGAAGTACCTGTGACTAATCTTGCGTCGGGTGAGATTTTTGATGAAGAGCAATTACCGGTTAAATTAACGGCTCATACGCCTTGTTTCCGTTCTGAAGCGGGTTCATCTGGCCGTGATACACGTGGTTTAATTCGTCAGCACCAATTTGATAAAGTTGAATTAGTACAATTAGTTAAACCTGAAGATTCGATGCAGGCTTTGGAAGAATTAACGGGGCATGCTGAAGCTATTTTACAAGCACTTGAATTACCGTATCGCAAAGTTATTTTATGTAGCGGTGATATCGGTTTTAGTGCGGCTAAAACGTATGATTTAGAAGTCTGGTTACCGGCACAAGATACGTATCGCGAAATCTCATCATGTTCAAATATGCAAGATTTCCAAGCGCGCCGTATGCAAGCTCGCTTTAAACGTAAGTCAGAGAAAAAACCTGAATTGTTACATACCTTGAATGGTTCGGGTTTAGCGGTTGGTCGTACGTTAGTGGCGATATTAGAAAATTATCAACAAGCAGATGGCTCAATTGCCGTCCCTGCAGTGTTGCAAAATTATATGGGTGGTTGCACGGTCATTAGTGCATAAGATAACAATTATACCCGAGTCACTTCAAGATGCTTAACGAGCATATTGAAGTGACTCGGGTATACATAAAGTATTTATTTTGC
This sequence comes from Algibacillus agarilyticus, assembly GCF_003286125.1. Classification (GTDB taxonomy): domain Bacteria; phylum Pseudomonadota; class Gammaproteobacteria; order Enterobacterales; family Alteromonadaceae; genus Algibacillus; species Algibacillus agarilyticus. Next base: position 93,462 of record NZ_QMED01000012.1, on the reverse strand, counting down.
TGAGTTTACTTAGCTTAGTAAAATAATGTTGAGGCGTTTATATTATGAGTTCTGCTAAATTAGTGCGTGGTTTTTTAAAAGCAGTGTATTGGTTTGTTATTGTGGCGGTAGTATTCGGCGTACTTTATTTAGGTTTTAATGCATTTGATACCTATCAGACGGCTAATGCTTAAAGGCATTTAGCTGGCTTTGGTAAACCTGCAATTTTGGTTGCTTGTTTAGCTGGGCCCTTGGGAAACAAAGTAAATAAATACCGGCTGTTGCCTTTATCGACACCTAACGTTAAACCCACTGCTTTAACTAATGGCCGCATCGCAGGGCTTGTGTTGTACTCAAGGTAAAAATCTCGCACAAAGTTAACCACTTCCCAATGTGCATCTGTCATCTCTATCGATTCGCTTAGCGCCATTGCTAACGCTATTTCTTCATTCCATTCTAAGTGATTTTGTAAATAGCCATGTTTATCTAGAACGTATTCACTGTTTTGTATTTTCAATGTGTTTAGCATTTTTGAACCGCTTGGTGGGTTAAAGTTAATTCAACAAATTGCGAGTAGTCAATAACTTGCTGTGATTCTAAATCATCTATTGAGATCCCTCTTAATTGGGCATCGTCTTGCAAAATTAAGAAGGGGACTGAAAGTTCATCTAAAGACGGTATGTTATATACGCCATCTTGGCTTAGTAACAGTGTAGATGAGCTGTTGGATAATTGAGTCTTGATCTGAATAATGTGTGTGTCAGAAATTAACTGGGTTAAATTTATTAATGTGTTCATATTAAAACTTCAATTGTCTTTGGCAGGTATTTAGTTTTTGAAAGAAATCATCATGAGCAAGTACATTAGCATCAACGATTAAATCTGTATTTTGTAATTGATAATCGGCGAGTGAGTCTTCCAACACGTAAACTTCTTCCACATCGTATAATCCCAATGCTTTAAACGTAGCGGTATAATTTTTCGGGCTGAGATCTGACGCAATGTGATTATTTTTCAACTGTAAAACCCCTTCATTAAAAAAAAATAAAGCGACAGTTTGTTCGTAAGTTGCCAGTGCTAATGCTAGCTCTAAACCCTCACGGCCTTCTTCTGTTTGAAAGGGTGAGTGTGTCATTAATATCGCGGTTTTCAAAATTGTACCACCTGTGTGACTTGTGTTTGCAGTTGCACATATTCACCTAACCCCGCTATTTCAAAAGGAGCAGCCAGGTTATGACCTTGTAAGCCGTGATAGTCAGCTTCTGATGGTGTTAATACCCCTTTACGCTGAGCTGCTGCAGAGCAGACTAATAACTGCGTATTATGTTTAAGTGCGATACTTTGCCATTCATGTGGAATGTTTGTTTCATCAGAAGGTGGTGCTTGTAACGCATTGGCATTATTAACCCCGTCGCCATAGAAAAACACAGCGCTTATTTGGTGGTGGTTGCTAATAGCGGCATGTGCGAATTTGATCGCGCTTAGCGCTGCTTGTGAGCTGGGTGGACTGGTTATAAACAATAGAAAAGTAGACATATGCCCTCTTTAAAAACAACAAAGCCCCGAAAAACGGGGCTTTGTATTTTATCCTGATGTAACTTAGGGATAAAGTTCTTTATTAATCGTCGCTGCTAAATGCACCTAATAAAGCAAGTAATGAGGTGAATAAGTTATAAATGTTTAAATATAAGCCTACGGTTGCACGAATGTAGTTAGTTTCGCCACCATTCACAATTCGGCTTGTATCAAACAAAATAAAACCAGACATAATTAATACAACTATAGCGTTAATGGCTAGGTGCATCGCTGGAATTTGCAAAAAGATATTGGCGATACCTGCGATGATAGCCATCACTAAACCAACCATTAAAAAGCCACCCATAAAAGAGAAGTCTTTCTTAGTTGTTAATGCATAAGCTGAAAGTGAGAAAAAGATAACAGCAGTAGAGCCAAGTGCTTGCATAATAAGTGCAGGGCCGTTAGCAAAGGCTAAATAGTGATTTAACATTGGGCCTAATGCAGCACCTAATACACCGGTAAATGCAAAAACCCAGAAAATGCCTGAAGAGGTATCTGCTTTTTTATTTACAACGAATATTAAACCGAAGCCAACTAATGATAAGACTAAGCCCATCATGTGGCTAAGCCCCATTGCCATTGACACACCCGCTGTAACAGCACTGAACGTTAATGTCATTGCTAATAATGCGTATGTGTTACGTAAAACTTTATTTGTTTCTAATACTGAAGCCGAACTTGCGTGGGCATGTAATGTGTTATTTTCCATTTTTTACCTCTGAGTTAAAAATACTTTAAACGTCCTATTCCAATACTACCTTAGATAAGGCTGCGATCATATTAATTCAAGTCATTTTAAATATCTAAATAAAATATAGTTGATTGAGATGGAATAGTGATTTGATGAGATGAGTTAAAAAGCCGCTAGGTCATGCAATTGATATAAGAGAAAGCCGGGGTTGATTCTATTACGAACTCACTTTTGTTCAAATTGCTGATAAAAAGACCGCTTTGGTTGTTTTGTAAGCGAACGAACCTAATATGGTAAAAAAATAGAATTATCGCTTTACATCTTAAACTTAAGCCATTAATATTCGCGCCGTTCCAAAGTGACCCAGTCAATTTGGACAGACATTTTATTGCGGTGAGGTGGCTGAGTGGTTGAAAGCACCGGTCTTGAAAACCGGCGTACGTTTGTAGCGTACCTAGGGTTCAAATCCCTACCTCACCGCCACTCTAAAATAATTTGTCATATTCTTTACTGCGGTGAGGTGGCTGAGTGGTTGAAAGCACCGGTCTTGAAAACCGGCGTACGTTTGTAGCGTACCTAGGGTTCAAATCCCTACCTCACCGCCACTCCCTTGCAAAATCCAATCTAAATGTCAAATTCAAATAATTTAATTCTTATTATGATCAATAAGATGGTGTTTAAAATCCCAAAACACTCGTTTCTGTTAAGTGCTTCTAAAAAAACGTCTAACTTAAAGTAATGGCTCGATAATTAGCTTTACAAATTTTAAAAATTTGTTAACTTCTTAGCTCTTAAGTCGCATAAACGTGGCGCGTAAAAAGAATCATATTTGTATTTGGAGTATCCTCTTGATTAACATTTTACTTGTTGACGATCACGAATTAGTTAGAATGGGTATAAAAAGGATTTTAGAAGATATTCGAGGGATCAAAGTTGTAGGCGACACCGATACCGGTGAAAGTGCAGTACAATTTTGCAGAAAGCATAACCCTGATGTTGTTTTGATGGATATGAACATGCCTGGAATTGGTGGTATTGAAGCGACTAAAAAAATACTTCGCTATTGCCCTGATACTCGCATTATCTTTTTAACCGTACATACCGAAAACCCTATCCCAGCTAAAGTCATGCAAATTGGTGCATCCGGTTACCTCACTAAAGGGGCAGGGCCTGATGAAATGATCAAAGCGATTCGACAGGTTCATTCTGGCCAGCGATATTTAGCACCCGATATTGCACAGCAAATGGCTTTAGGGCAATTAAGCGGCAGTGAAGAAAACCCGTTTGATTCTTTATCTGAACGTGAATTGCAAATCATGTTCATGATCACTAAGGGTGAAAAAGTTCAAGATATATCAAATCAACTTAATTTAAGTTCAAAAACAGTAAATAGTTATCGCTACCGCATGTTTGAAAAGTTAAATATTAGTGGTGATGTTGAATTAACTCATCTAGCGATTAGACATGGTATGTTAGATACAAATAAATTGTAGTTATTGATCGTGTCCGTTCTTCCCTTTGATTCAAAAGCCTTTTTAAGTAACCTTACCGAAAAGCCCGGCGTTTATCGAATGTACAATGCCGATAAAGTCGTTATTTATGTCGGTAAGGCTAAAAACCTCAAAAAGCGCGTTTCTTCTTATTTCCGAACATCGGTCAATAGTAATAAAACGATTGCGCTGGTTAATAACATTGCGCACATCGATGTAACGGTTACCCACACCGAAACAGAAGCGCTTATATTAGAAAACAATTACATTAAACAATACATGCCAAAATATAATGTATTGTTACGTGATGATAAATCTTACCCTTATATCTTGCTCTCTAATCACAAACATCCTCGCTTAACTTTGCATCGTGGCGCGCGTAAAGGTGCGGGACAGTATTTTGGCCCATACCCTTCATCGGGTGCGGTACGTGACAGTTTACGTTTAATGCAAAAAATATTTCCGGTACGACAATGCGAAGATGCATATTACCGGGCTCGCAGTCGTCCATGTTTACAACATCAATTAAAACGGTGTTCAGCGCCTTGTGTCGCCGGTTATGTAGAAGATAAAGACTATGATGAACAAGTCCAATTTGTAAAATTATTTTTGCAAGGCAAAGATACACAAGTTACTGAAAGTTTGATCGCTAAAATGGATCAAGCTAGTCAAAATTTAGCGTTTGAATCGGCCGCTCGATATCGAGATCAAATTAGTGCATTGCGCAAAGTGCAAGAGCAGCAATGGGTTAGCGGTGATCATCAAGAGTTGGATATTCTAGGGTTTGATTTTCAATTGGGAATTGCGTGTGTTTTTATTCTATTTATTCGTGACGGTAAAGTGCTGGGCAGTAAAAGTTACTTCCCTAAAATGCCTAAAGAAACCTCAGAAGTCGAAATTTTAACGGCGTTTATTGGTCAGTTTTATTTGTCCAATGAGCATAATCGCCGGCCTAGTAAAGAAATTATTTTACCTTTTTCTATTGAAGAGCAAGGTAGTTTGGAAATGGCTATCAGCGAATTTCATTCACAAAACATCAAATTTTATGTACCTCAGCGAGGAGAGAAATCTCGTTATGCTAAGCTAGCTAATACTAACGCTAAAACTGCGGTAGAGAGTCGATTAACAGAAAACTTATCTGTGCAAAAGCGCTTTGAAGCTTTAGATACCGCATTAGAACTTGATAAGCCGATTTTACGTATTGAGTGTTTTGATATTAGCCATACAATGGGTCAACAAACCGTTGCGTCTTGTGTTGTATTTAATCGAGAAGGGCCGTTAAAAGCAGATTATCGTCGTTATAATATCGAAGGTATTACACCGGGTGACGATTATGCTGCAATGGCTCAAGCTTTGGCTCGGCGGTTTAAAAATGCGACTGAAGATAGCAAAATTCCTGATGTCTTATTGATTGACGGTGGTAAGGGGCAGTTGTCTCAAGCTGAAAGTTTTTTTTCTGAATGGCAATATAAACTACCGACATTAATTGGCGTTGCCAAAGGAACAAGCCGTAAACCGGGTTTAGAAACTTTAATAATGGCCGGTAATCACGAAACCATACAATTAGATCCAACATCACCCGCTTTGCATTTAGTACAACACGTGCGAGATGAATCTCATCGGTTTGCAATTGCAGGACATCGCAATAGACGAGGTAAAGCCGCTAAAGCTTCAAAATTAGAATCTATTCCGGGAGTTGGGCCTAAAAGGCGTCAGGCTTTGCTTAAATTTATGGGCGGCTTGCAAGGCGTATTAGCCGCTTCAATCGATGAAATAGCTAAAGTCCCTGGTATTAGCCCAAAAGTTGCCGAAATCGTTTTTAATCATCTACATGACAAGTGATTTAGATAATGCGAGAATAAAGCCAAATCAGGGTCTATTGAACTTGTCAGCTTAACGTTCTTCATATTGAATTAATGAATATTTAAGTTGAGCGCTAATTTGCAAAAAATGTAAATTAGCGAGTGAATATGGTCAAAGCGATCGGGTTTTAGGGGAAGCAGTCAAGTTTCGAGACGCCATGAGCATATGCTCTACTATGTGATTGGAGCCGCCTAAATGGATTTAGGTGTTAGAACGACGCAGGAGCCAAAGTCGAGAGTAAGCGCTGACAATGAACCCTAAAACCTGAGCGAGAAGACTATAAAAAAATAGATTAGTACATCAACAGACCTTATTAAAAGGCTTTATAGTTTCATGTGGAATATACCTAATACTTTAACTGCAATGCGGATCATGATGATCCCTGTTTTTGTAGTCATTTTTTATTTACCTTATAGCTGGGCTTTCTTAGCTTCTTCATTTATTTTTGCCCTTGCTGCTTTCACCGATTGGTTAGATGGCTATTTGGCTCGACGATTAAAACAACATACCGCCTTTGGGGCTTTTTTAGATCCTGTCGCTGATAAGCTCATGGTGGCGACCGCCTTAATTATGGTGGTTGAATTATATCAATCTTGGGTTATTACTATTGCGGCTGTGGTTATGGTGAGCCGAGAAATATTGATTTCAGCTTTACGTGAATGGATGGCTGAATTGGGTAAACGCGGTTTAGTAAAGGTAAGTAACATTGGTAAATGGAAAACGATGGCGCAATTAATGGCCTTGACTGGATTAATTATGCACGTTGATGGTTGGGTATACACGAGTTCTTTAGCTTTATTATATATAGCCGTAGTATTAACCTTTTGGTCTATGATGGTTTATATAAAAGCCGCTTGGCCTGATTTGATGGTTGAAAAGTAAGCTAACTGATTAGCCTTTAACCAAACAGACATTTTTTTTAAAATTAATGTTGACTCATTCAAATATGTTTGTAGAATGCGTTCCGTTCTCTAGAGAACATCTGGATATAAGCGGCTGTAGCTCAGTTGGTAGAGCACGACCTTGCCAAGGTCGGGGTCACGAGTTCGAGTCTCGTTAGCCGCTCCAAATTTTAATCGCTACCTCATAGCGTATATGAGGCGGAATGGCAGAGTGGCCATGCACCGGATTGCAAATCCGTCTACCTCGGTTCGACTCCGGGTTCCGCCTCCATATTCTGATTTTACCCCCTTTGTTTTAAATTAAGCCCCTAGCTTCTATATATTCATATTTAAGGCTTATCCCCTGTTTTAACTCTCTATACACCTAGGTAATATTATTGACCCAAAACAACAATTCTGTATACTTCTCATACAATTTTATGTATTAATATAGTATTCTGACTTGTTAGTGTGTGTTTTGGGGTTAAGTCGCCATTTTTTGTATTTTTCTTATGATGTTTGGGGGGTAAATGATGAAGCAGAAAGGGTTTAATTTAATTGAACTATTAATTGCGCTTGCGATCATGGGTATCTTAATGACGGTGGCTGTGCCTTCACTTAATGAATACTTTGACGAAAGCAATCAACGTGCCTCTAGAGATTCACTCATTTCGGCTATTAACGTAGCTAAACGCGAAGCCCTTACCAAAAAGAAACCCACTTACTTATGTCCAACCACCGATGGTGATAAATGTAGCAATAAATGGGAAAAAGGCTATGGCTGGCTTGTTTATGTTGATTCAAATAGAGATGATACTAAAGATAATGATGAATTTGTGCCTGTTTCGTTAAAAAATGGTTTATCTGTTAATTTAGAAGCTGATCACATGCAACTAGAGTTTTCGCCTAATGGTTTAACAACGGCGACTAATTTTACCTTTTGCAGTAATTTGACCGATGGTTATGACGAAAAAATAGAAATTACTCGTTTAGGCAGAGTCAGATTTACCGGAACCTCAAAAACATATTGCGCGCAAGAGTCTACTGAATAAATGAATAAACGTATTAGTACTGGTTTTACATTAATTGAATTGCTAATTGCTTTGATTGTCGTTTCAATTGGGGTATTAGGCCATACCAAGCTTCAATTATCATCGATGCAAAGTGTACATAGCTCTCGATTTACCCAATCTGTTAATACCGCTATGCTTGATTTAGCACAACGTATTGCTGCTGAACCAGATTCAGCGCTTAATAATGAATTTAATTTATCTAATTTAGATGATGGTGTTGCCCCAACAACTGAAAAAACATGTTTGGGCGTTGCTGCAACTTGTAATAGTGCTGAATTTGCTTTGTATGAAGTGGTTGATTGGTATACGTTAGCCAGTGCAACTATTCCTCAATTACGTTTTAGTATTACAAGAAATGATAATATCATGACTATCAATGTGACATGGGATGCAGCATTGAGTGGCAGTGGTGTTGAAAACTGTGACTCAACTGCCAATAAAAGTGGGTTAGGGCATCAATGCCGTGAATTAACCTTGTGGGTTCAATAAATCGTGCGACAAGTATCTTTAATACGTAAACAGGCAATGTGTAAAGAGGTAGTACGTAAACAGGTAATGCCTAAATTACTAATGCGTAAACAAGCAATGCATATGCAAGATAGAGGTTTTGGTTTAGTTGAATTACTCATTGCCATGGTGCTTTCACTTATTGTGTTAGGCGGTATTTATTCCTCTATTTTTAGCTCAGTGCAATCATATGAAGCGGTGAGTAGTAATAAAACGTTAGTTGAAAAAAACCGGATGTCGCTATTTTCTATGCGAGTTTATTTACAACAAGCAGGGCAACGCAGCCAAAATGATTTAATTCAAAATATACAGCAAGATCAAGTTAACCAAGTGGCTAATACCGAATTTGATTGGACTTTTGAGCAAATTGTGACGGGCTTAAATAATCAAACAACCTATCCTAACGCTAAAGAAGATACCGATGTCATTGCCGTTCGCTTTTTTGGTGATGATGATGGCGGTGTATTCCGCTGTGATGGCACTGAGATTGATTCTGGTGTTTCAGAGTTTATTGCTTTTTATATATCAACCGATAATTGGTTAACTTGTGTGGATTCCGAAGCAACACCTATAGCCATTGAAGAAGACGTAGAAAACATGCAAGTGTTATTTGGTTCTAACGCAACCGGTGAAGAGTTTAGATATTTAACCGCTGATGAAGTGACAGATTGGACTGCTATCAATCGGATTCGCATTGCTTTATTAACGGCGCAAAATCGAGATTTAGATTTGCTTAAGAATGAAAGAACTTATAACTTGCTTGGCGAAGCGGTTGCGGCGAGTAACGATTATAAAGCCCGACAAGTTATTACTGAAACTATACTCTTGCAAAACGAATAAAATTTGCCTATTTGAGGTCTACCATGAAACTCAAAAATTTACATATTGGTTTTTTCAACCTGAACTTTTTAGCCCAATATTCTTCAAATCAACCATCAAAACCGAGTAACAAGCAGCGTGGTGCGGCTTTATTTACCGCTTTGGTTGCTATTTTAGTACTTGCTATTACCGGTATTGCTATCGGTAAACAGGTCATGAGTGCTAAACGGGATAGCGCCACTTTTTTTGATAACACGCTGAGCTTTGTTAATGCTGAGACGGCTATTTCAAACGCACAAACAACGATTATTGATAATGCCTACACTAAGCCTGAAATGTTAAAAGTCGGAGATGCTGATGGCGTTATTATGCCGCTTTTTGTAGATGGCGCTAATAAAACGTATCGATGGTGGATTGATGAAGCCGTTTGGACGGCAAGTACGACTAAAAAAATTCAAGTAACAGATGCTGATGGCGCAGTGTTAAGCGGTAGCCCTACCTATGTAATTGAAGAAGCTGCAATAGACAAAGGGTTAGTTTTAGGTGTTAATCCGCCACAGCGTCGGTTATTTCGTATTACAGCTAAAGCTAATGGCCTTGGCGATTCAGAAACTTTAGTACAAGCCTACTATGCGATCATGGAATAAGTGAAAGTAGAATGAAAAATAAAATCAAAAATAAAATAAAAATCGAAAAAATTAACGGTTTTAGCTTAATCGAGCTTATGATTTCGGTCGCCATTATTGGCATTTTGGCCACTATTGCGATCCCAAGTTATAACTCATATTTTATTCAAGCAAACAGAGAAGAGGCTAAACGCATATTGTTTGAAGCGGCACAGCAGTTAGAAAGTTATTATGCGTTAAATTTAACATTAAAAGGCAGCGTCGCGTCAGATAAGAGCTTAGCGTATTACAAAGGCAGTGATGATTTTTTAAACAACTACACACTTACTGCTATTTTGAGTAATAACACCAGCTATACCTTAACCGCGACACCTAAATCAGGCTCTTTTCAAGCTGATGACCCGTGTGGGGCTTTAAGTTTATCGAGTAATCAAAGCACATCAGCTAGCCACGATTATTGTTGGTAAAGGAAGAAATTATGTCTAAATCCATTTACATCCGTAATACTTTACTGGCTATAACCAGTTTATTGCTCAGCGTGCCTTCTCAAGCAACGTCTTTAAATTTAGCGACGCAACCGCTGTATTTAGGGCAAGATGCCGCACCTATGATGATGCTGGTAATGAGTCGTGATCATTCCCTATATTATGAAGCTTATAACGATGCTTCAGACATTAATCAAGATGGTGTAATTGATTATAAATATAAACCAACAGAAATTAATTATTCTGGCTATTTTGATTCATTTAAATGTTATGAATATAGTACTAGCAATAAAATGTTTTTACCTAAAAGCGAAACCGATGATAAAAAGTGCAGTACGAGCGCACATTGGAGTGGGGATTATTTAAATTATTTAACGATGACCCGTATGGATATATTACGTAAAGTTTTATACGGTGGTTATCGTTCTACTGATTCTGATTCACCAACTGTTCTAGAGCGGGTTTACGTACCTCAAGATGCCCATAGTTGGGCTAAAGCTTATACATCATATGAAGTCGATGGTTTTCATATTTCTGATTATGCAGGGGTTGGTTCTCCGGCTGAAGGTAAAAAGTTTTTCTTTGGTACTGCAACTTTTGTAAACGATGGTGAGCCTGAATTAAGACATAAAATTGTTAACGATACTGAAGAGGTTTGGAATTGGGCGAGTACTGAGCGACCTGTTTTAAATGGCTCTTATGAAAACTTATTTGAAGTAAGAGTTAAGGTTTGTGTCGAAGGATTATTAGAATCTAATTGTAAAAAATACACTGATGGAACTAATACTTATTATAAACCGACTGGATTATTACACACGTATGGTGAAGAAGGAAAAATGGAATTTGGCTTAATTACCGGGAGTTATAAGAAAAATTTATCAGGTGGTGTATTACGTCAAGCTATGGCTAATTTTGCCAGTGAAGTTAATTCAAATACTGGTCAATTTAAATCCGGTACTGGAATTGTTAACACCATTAATACGTTAAGAATAGTTGGCTTTTCGGATCCTGAAGGGAATGATGGAAACGAATATAAATATGCAGGTGACTGTGGTTGGATCACCAATAGAGCTATCACTGATAGAGGCAATCCTGATGATAAGAATTGTGTATCATGGGGGAATCCATTAGGGGAGATGTTATACGAGAGTTTGAGATACTTCTCTGGAGCTAAAGCCCCAAGTTCTAGTTATGATACTGATGATGGCTTTGGTTTAACTACTGTGCCATGGGATGACCCATACGAAAATCGTCAATATTGTGCGGCGGCCTATAATATGGTTATAGGTGACCCTAATCCATCATATGATTCAGATCAATTACCTGGTTCTGCATTTTCTAATGCATCGTATAATGGCTCTGTCTTAAATAATGGTGAAGCATTTAATATAGCAACATTATTAGACACTATATCAGATAGCGAAGGAGTTAAAGGTGGCTATTATTTTATAGGTGATTCGGCAGGAGACTCATCTAATACTATTGGTGCACCAACGGCTAAACAAGTCTCTAACTTATCTACAGCCCGTGGTTTAGCCCCACAAGAGCCCACCAAAGAAGGTAGTTATTCTGTTGCTGGTGTCGCACACTATGGTTATAAAAGCGATATTAATCCAACAAAACAAGATCGGCAACAAGTTCAAACATTAGCTGTTGCGCTTTCATCCCCATTACCGCAAATTATAGTTCCAGTAGGTAATGATAAAATTACTTTTATTCCTTATGCTAAATCAGTTGGTTGGAACAATTTAGATAGAATAAATCCAGCTAAAGGACAATTTCAACCAACTAATACAATTGTAGATTATTATATAGAATCGTTATCTGATGATGGTACAAGTGGCACGTTTAGCATTAACTTTGAAGATGTAGAGCAAGGTGCTGATCATGATATGGATATGATCGTAAAATATAGCTTCGAAGTTATTAATGTTGGTGGTGCTTTAGCTGTAGAGTTCACAATCGATTCAACCTATGCTGGTGGTGGTATAGACCAACATGCAGGTTACATTGTTTCAGGCTCGAGTGAAGACGGTATTTATTTGGATGTAAAAGACAAAGATGGTCGAGCAGTAGCCTACTACCTGGATACGTTACCGGGTGATCGACCATATCCTAATAATAGCCGTAATAAGACTCCCGTAGATAATACCGATTTACCCTTAACACAAACGCGTATTTTCAAACCAAGTGCTAGCTCAAACGCCGGTAGCTTTTTAAAACCACCTTTATGGTATGCCGCTAAATGGGGTTGGTTTAAAGATTCAAATAATAATTTCAAACCTGATGTCGATGTTGAATGGAATAGTGATAAAGATATAAATAAAAATCCTGACGGTTATTTCCCTGTAACTAATCCAGGCGAATTAGAAACACAATTAAACAAGGCTTTTAGCTCGGTTTTTAACGATGGAACCGCATCTTCTGTTTCGCCTATCTTTGATAGTGCTGTACTTAAAAGTGGTGCCCGGCGTTTTCAAGCGTCTTTTAATAGCAGTACTTGGAGTGGTGACTTAAAAGCGTTTGAAGCAGATGGTAAAGGTGGTTTTAAAACTGATTACACTTGGAGTGTGGCTGAAAAAATAGATAAAATAGGAGCCAATAATCGCAAGGTTTTTAGCCGGAATGATGATACACAAAAGGTCTTCGAGTTTAACAAAATAGTGAATGCAGATTTAGGTGGCCGTAGTGATTTTTATAGCTTATCTCAGATTCAAGCATTATTAAAAGATATCGTTTCTTCTAAAACTTGGTATAAACGTAATCATGTGAATGCTATTGTTCAATACCTCAAAGGTTCGAGGTATCATGAACTTAACGTAGATCGTAAGAACTTTAGAGGTCGGGATTCTGTTTTAGGTGATATTGTTAATTCTAAGCCTTATATTGTGGGTGATGTGAATGGCCATAACGTTAAAAAACCTGTAATCGTATTTGGTGCTAATGACGGCATGGTGCATATTGTTGATGCCGATAATGGTAAAGAGCTTGCGGCATATGTCCCTAGCCAAATATATGGCAAATTAGCTGATTTAACTAGCCTTACTTATATCCATCAGCCTACGGTGGATGGTTCTCTTAATGGTTTTACTAATGAAAATGGTAAAACAGTAGTTGTAGGAACGTTAGGCGGCGGCGCAAAAGGTTTATACGCTATTGATGTTTCAGATTTCTCTAATGAGCCTTCTACCAGTCAGTTTCTCTGGGAAATTCAAGCTAAGGGGAGCTTTGCAGGTATTGGTTATTCTGCAGCGGCCCCTACTATTGCAAAATTAGCTAATGGCAAAGTTGGCGTGATATTTACCAACGGTTACAATTCTGACGAAACGGAAGGCAGTATCTACATTGCTGATTTAGAAGATGGCACTCTCATTAAAAAATTAGAGACGGGTATTGACGGCTCTCATGATCCTTTAGGGTTAAATAGGCCTAATGCGATGTCTAATCCTGCTGTAATCGATGTAGATGGTGATGGTGTGGCGGATAAAATTTATGCCGGTGACTTATTTGGTAATATGTGGTCATTTGATGTATCCAACAGCAGTATTGATAATTGGGGTAAAGCCACGTCTGATGGTATTTCTCCTTTATTCAAAGCACGAAGCCCAAGCCAAGATGGCGATGATAATTATATTGCTCAACCCATTACTTCACGCCCAGTTGTCGCAGCACATCCTCAAGGTTTAAACAAAGGTTTGTTAGTTGCCTTTGGTACGGGTAAATATATTGAAACAACTGATAATCAAACATCTGGCCAAGCAACACAAAGTTTTTATGTGTTATGGGATAAAAAACCAACCGATAAAAGCTTAAGCCAAAGTACAGAAATTAGTGATGTGCGCGCTTTTTCTGCGACAGATAATATACATGAATACAGTAAATTAATGGTACAAATAATTGAATCGGAAGATGCAGAACATCGATATTTGTCTAAAAATGTCATTGATTGGCAGAATGATTTGGGTTTCTATATCGACTTAATTAATACGGGAGATACAATCCCACATAATAAAGGCGAGCGTCAAACGACCGATGCCTTTTTATTAACTAATAAGGTGAGCTTTACAACTTTAATTCCTAACTCAGATCCATGTGTGGGTGGCGGTCAAAGCTGGTATATGGAGTTGAATATTCACACTGGTCAAACATGGCGCACTAAAGCGCATACTTTACTCGATGGCATTGCTTCAAGTCCGAATGTGATCATTATTCCACCGCAAGATACCGATGATACCGATGATAATTGCACTGTTGATTGTCCTACTGGTGAAGACGGTGATGATCCCAAAGACGAAGATGAAGATGATAAAAAGAAATTCATCGACTCTAATTGTGTTAGTTTAAATAATGGTGACATCATGTGTTTTGGCAGTGAAAACCCGATGACAGGACAGATTAACTGGCGTCAACTTTATTAACTTATTGGTAATAATTTACTGATCGCCATTTAGTCAAAATATTTAAAAAATAACAATAATAGAGAGGTTGCAGCTGCAGCCTCTTTTTATTTACTGCTATAATTCATTTAACATCAATTTTATACTCTATTTATTGAGTTAGACCAATCACCGTTATTAAGGACAATCCTTTGCGCTTGCTTAAATCTATTAGCCAATCAATTTCAATAATCTGTTTATTATTATTTTTAGCCAGTTGTGTTGACTCTTCAAAGTCTGAAATGACGCAAGTTATGCTACAAGGTAAAACAATGGGCACGACATTTAGTGTTAAATTTTACGCGACAGAGCAACAATTACTTACCGAGCAGTTTTATAACGATATTGATGAGCTACTTGAAACGGTAAATGATCAAATGTCGACTTACCGCCATGATTCAGAAATTAGTCGATTTAATTCACACGCCACCGATGAACCTTTTGTGGTATCAACAGATACCGCTTATGTTGTTAAAAAAGCCATCGAAATAGGTGTGAGTACTCAAGGTGCTTTAGATATTACGGTTGGCCCTTTAGTTAATTTATGGGGCTTTGGTCCAAGTGGAAAAGTGGTTCAAGTGCCAACGGACGAAGAATTAGTGCTAGCTAAAGATTTTATCGGTTTAGATAAAATTTTAGTGAAAGGCCGGAGCTTAATTAAAACGCAAGATCAACTTTATATCGATTTATCGGCCATCGCCAAAGGTTTTGCTGTTGATAAAATAGCCGAATATTTAGATGATAAATCTATAAGCCGTTACTTGGTTGAAGTTGGCGGCGAAATGCGAGCAACAGGCAAAAAACTTGATGGTTCTAATTGGCGTGTTGCGATCGAGAAGCCAGCAAGTCATGATCGGGGTATACAACAAATAATCTCTTTAATTGATAAAGGGATCGCAACCTCAGGTGATTACCGTAACTACTTTGAGCAAGATGGCACACGCTTTTCACATACTATCGATCCGGTAACCGCAAAGCCAATTACGCATAAACTCGCTTCAGTAACGGTTATTCACGATTCGGCTATGATGGCTGACGGGTTTGCCACTGCGATTAATGTGTTGGGAACAGAAAAAGGCCTCGCTTTTGCGGAAAAGAACAACTTAGCTATTTATCTTGTGATAAAATCGCCGCAAGGTTTTGAAGTTAAATACAGTAAGGCGTTCAGCCCTTATTTAAATTAGCTTGTTAGTAGTATTAATTATGTTGAGGTTGTCATGAAGATTTTTTTGCTTGTTTTTGCCATGTTCCTAATTGTCGTTTTTGCCATGGCGATTGGTTATATTGTGCAACGTAAAAGCATTAGTGGTAGTTGCGGTGGCCTAAGCTCAATTGGCATTGATAAAGCGTGTGATTGTGACGACCCTTGCGATAAACGTAAAGCTAAAATGGAAAAAGAAAAATCTTGGCAAGAAAATCGAATTATTTAAAGGCAACCGTTTGATTTAAACGTAACTTTTAATACCGTGTAAAGTCATTATTAAATTTGTCATTTAATAATGGCAGTAAGAGATAAGGAACCGTATCTCTTGTTATTTATAGTCAAAGCGACCGGGTTTTAGGGGAAGCCGTCAAGCTTCGAGACCCCATGAGCATATGCTCTATTATGTGATTGGGGCGAGTAAGCGCTGACAATGAACCATAAAACCTGAGCGAGAAGACTATATCATTCCTGTGGTGATAAACTCAATTTAAGCCACTTATGCAGTTTCTCTTTTAAATCACTCATATTTATTGGTTTTGCTAGCACATCTTGCATTCCAGCTTGTTTATACTTGTTAGATTCGTTTTGCAACACACTGGCACTTAAGGCAATTATAATCGGCTGTTTAGATAGGGTACTGATTTTTCTAATTTCTTTTGTAGCGGCTACACCGTCCATTAATGGCATTTGAATATCCATTAAAATTAAGTCGTATGAAGTCGTTTTGATCGACTTAACGGCTTCTAGACCGTTACACTCTAAATCGGCTTTTAATCCTATCTGTTCTAAACTGGCTAGTGCGACATGTTGATTTATTTCATTATCTTCAACTAGCAGTATTTTTGCGTGTGTAAATTTCGCAAAGTTATAAGTCACTTTGGTTTGGTTTAATTCAAATGTATCTGAGTAGCCTAAATCCAATTCAATTTTAAAGGTTGTTCCTTCATGTAACTGAGATTCGACCCATATTTTCCCCTGCATCAGCTCTATCAATTGCTTACTGATAGCAAGCCCTAAGCCTGTTCCCAATATGTGTTTTTGATTGGTTACTGTTTCTTGTGCGAAAGGAGTAAATAATTTGGGTAAGAATGATTCAGGTATACCTATACCGGTATCTTTTATTGTGATCCCAATCTTACAAGTTTCATTATTTTTTTCGATTAATGAAAAAGTTAAGTTTACCGAGCCTGATTCAGTAAATTTAATGGCATTGCCCATGAGGTTACTAATAACTTGATTTAAACGCGTTTTGTCATAAATTAAAACGCTTGGTATATCGGGTTTAATGATTAAGTTTATAACCAAGCCTTTGCTATTGGCCAAAGGAATATAGGTATTATAGATAATATCGGCTAAAGATTTTAACTCTGATGGTTTTGGTACAAGCTCAATCGTGTTTTGTTGAATTTTAGAATAATCTAAAATATCATTTACGATGATTAAAAGGTTCTCGCCGCTTAATAATAAATTTTTGATGAGATCGAGTTGTTGTTTTGTCAAAGGGGTATTTGAGAGTAGGTTAACCATTCCCATTACCCCATTCATAGCGGTTCTTATTTCATGGCTCATATTCGATAAAAATTCACTTTTTCTTTGGCTGTCCACCACCGCTTCTTGTGAAATTGATTTCAAGGCCAGGGTTTTAGCATTGACTTTTTGCTCTAAAGATAAGTTGGTTGCGATAAGTAAATCAGCTAATGTATTAATGGCATAACTTAAGCGACCTAACTCTGAGCTATCAGCAATATTGGAACGCGCTTTGAGGTCTCCTTTAATTATCGCTTGGGCTGAATTTGTTATATGTAAGATGGGCTTTACTATAATATGTGCTAAAAATAGCCCGATAAGCCCTGCAATTGTTGAAACACCAATAACTAAAGTAAAGTAATCTGCACTGACTAAAGTTGAATTATAAAAATGGTTGGATTTTTGATGTGTTATTGCCAGTTGCCAATTTGTCGAAGGAATAGTAGAAAGAATGTAATCAATTTCGACTCCTTTAACGGTAATAGTCGATATCTCATTTTTAGTGTGTTTATCGCTCATTTCTGCTGTTGATAACCCATCAAGTAATATTTTATCGAGTAATATGTCTTTGGCGCCAAATACACGGTAAAACTCACCTTTATCATTGGGGGCTAAAATTTGAGCCGTAAATTTCTTATTAAATAACTTGTCTTGAATTAATAGGTCATCTAATTGATTTAAGACTATCTGAACTTTGATATAACCAACGAGTTGATTATTTAGCGCAAGTACCGTTGTAAAATCGGTTAAAGAGTCAATTGTTGAATTTGTGGGTAACGATATTTGAATATGTTGACTTGCTAGGGTTAAACCCTGAGATGATTTTGTATCTGTGTTGTTAATTGCATATTGACTTGATACCAATATTTCACCGCTAATATTATATATTTCAATATTATTAATCCATGGATGCGCCTTTTTAGCATCATTTAATATTCTAAAAATCTTAGCTTTATTAATCGCCCGATCTGGCTCAATATCTTGGTTAAGTTGTTGAACTAGCTCTCTTAATTGAGTTCTACTTGAAATCAAACGAATATTTTGTTTGGTATTATTAAGTAACAAGTTTATTTGATTACTGAGAGAGCCATGACTAGCAAAAAGTAACTGAGCGTTGGTTTCATTAAATTTCTCAATCGTTAATCGATCAATGATTAATACGATAGCAGTAGCAATCGACAAACCAAATATAAACAATACCAAAGCCAAACGACTTTTTAATGTCATAACTTTATAAAGCCTTTATGATGCATAAATCGATTTCGATTTTGTATTAACTATCTTCATAGCATAGTTATCTTTTAGTCATTTTGCCAAAGACTTTTAACGCTCTATTCTGTTTTAATATATTGAATTAATTGATCTTTCGATGACCGGTTATATTAATAAAGTTGAGAAATATAAGATGTTAGCTATATTTATTTTAGCTACGAGCGCAGGGCTATCGTTTTTGAACTGAGTCGTGTTTTTTAACCGTAGTTACGTGAGCAAATATATTTTATAGGTGCATTTGAATGAGCGATTTTTTTTCGACCTTTTTTAGCGGCCAGTATATGCCTCATGGGCACTGTTATATTTGGCAGCCCCATATATTGTGGACTCATGTCGTATCAGACATGATTATTGCGCTATCCTATTTTTCTATCCCTATTGCAATTATTATTTTTGCGCGTAAAAGAGCTCAAGACATTAAAGATCAAAAAGTATTAAAGCTCTTTTCTATTTTTATTGTCGCCTGTGGTGTAACTCATATTGTGGGTATTATCACTGTTTGGCAAGGTATTTATGGCTTACATGGCCTTACAAAACTAATAACGGCAACGGTTTCATTAGTTACTGCTATTTATGTTTTCAAGCTACTGCCTCAAGCCATTCACTTACCCACACCGGCTCAAATGACATCAGCTCGTCAAGCCTTACAAAGAAAAACGGATGAAAATATAAATTTGCATACCGAATTAGAGTCTATGCAAGCATTTAAATTTGTTTTTGATGGTATCCCTGTTAGCGCGATTTTACTCGATGATCAATACCGTGTGGTATTAGCTAACCAGCGAGCCAATGATTTATTTGGGGTTGATATTCAAACGTTAGAGTTAGATGATTTTACCTATTTATTTGTTGATGGCGGTAAAAAGCTACGTCAAAAATTATCTTTATTTGAAAAGCAACGGCATTTAGGGCAAGACAAGCATGTATTTATAAGCCAAGGAAAGTTATTGACGGGCGAAATTATTCCGATTGAAGTGACATTATGCGATGGTAAAAACACCAATAATATTGGAACCATGATGTTGTTACATGACATTTCAGATACTATCAATGCAGAAAAAGAGACTTTTTTAACGCACCAACGAATAGAGCGAGCTTTAGATTCAAGCCAAGATGGGGCATGGGAGTTAGACATGGATAACAACCTTGTTTGGTATTCGGATGCAATGCTTAAAATGATTGGAGCAGAAGAAAGCCCGAACGCGGCGAATTTTGATACTTGGGTTGATCATATCCATATTGATGAAAAAGAGAAGGTTATAGAATCTTTACGTCGACATTTAGAAGGTTATCAGCACTTTTATCATGAATATGTTGGACGCAACAACCAAGGTTCATATAGTTTATTTCTGGTAAAAGGTTGCGCTATTTCAAGCTCGACAAACAGGCATAAAGTGATTGCCGGCACGTTAAGTCAGGTTGATTATCGTAAAAAAATAAAAGATGAATTAGCAAAACAAAATCAAGTGCTTGATAATTTATACACTTACTTGAATCACGCAGTATTAGTTATGAAGGTTATTGATTTTGATAACTTTATTTTTCAAACGGTTAACCAACAGTGTGAACGCTTTATTAATGCAAAACAAAGCGATTTAATCAATAAATCAGTTGTCAGTGATTTTGGTCAAGTTTTACCTGATCCATTGGCTGGCCAGTTTAATAAGATATTGATGCAATGCTTTGAATCCAAAACATCGATTACTACCCATATGACTAATAGCGAGAATAAACTTAATGTACCTACATTAGCGTTTACTTGCTTTCCGATTCAATCATCTGTTGATGAATTAACCCACATCCTTTTGATCTCTGAACATATTAATACACCCAATACGAACGAAAATTAAAAAGTGACTCGTGTATACCTAAGTCTGACATCAAGTAGACTTAGGTACATCATCTACTTTCTGCTCACGCTAAGCACCTACGTCCTGTAGGCGAGATAAATACATGCCAGTTTAAAGGGAGTGATAAGCTTGTTTAACCTCTGCATTAATCAATTTAAATTCCCACTAAATCCCGCATCTTGAAGTCATTTGGCTATATCTAATTTTTTTGTTCTCTTCCTATTTTATGTTGTTACTACTGATGAATGAGATTAAGCAGTAAAACGTTAATTATGAATAAAAAAACGTAATGTTTTTCTTGATTGTAAAAATGACTAATTAAAATGTTTGCGTTATCATTTTGTTATCAATAAATATGTTGGCTCATTATGGTGAGATAAAATTAACCTCATTTAGCCAATTTAAATTTTTAATGAGCGTAATTTATGACGATGATAATTAATCCTATTCTTCCTGGTTTTAACCCTGATCCATCTATTTGCAGAGTAGGGGATGATTATTATATTGCGACCTCAACGTTTGAATGGTTTCCTGGGGTGCAAATTCACCATTCAAGAGATCTCGTTAATTGGCGGTTATTAGATCGCGTTTTAACAACTCGCCAGCAACTTGACTTACGTGGCGCTGAAAATTCATCCGGTTGTTGGGCTCCTGCATTAACTTATTCTGATGGTTTATTTTGGTTAGCTTTTGCTAATACTAAAGCGTGTAGAGGTGGTTCATGGATGTCTACGCCGTGTTGGGTTGTAACCGCTGAAACAATTGAAGGGCCTTGGTCTGATCCTATTTCTATTGGAGCGATTGGTTTTGATCCCTCTATATTTCATGATGATGACGGAAAAAAATATATTCTGAATTTACAATGGGATGGTCGTTTAAACCGCAACTACTTTGGCGGTATCGTGATTCAAGAATTTGATCCTGTATTGAAAGAACCCGTTGGTGATATAAAGCCTATATTTAACGGAACTGAATATGGTGGAACCGAAGGTCCACAAATGCTAAAAAAAGACGGTTACTACTATTTAGTGACGGCAGAAGGGGGAACTGGTTTTTCACATGCGGTGACAGTATGTCGTTCCAAAAATATCATGGGTCCGTATGAGGTACACCCAACTAATCCTATTATCACTTCACGATATAAAGGCGATGCACCGCTTCAACGCACCGGGCATGGGTTTTTTGTTGAAACTCAAACTGGCGAATGGTACATGACTCATTTGTGTGGTCGACCGGTTTTAGACCCAGAAGGGTATAACCATGGTGAAACTTGGGGTCGAGGGTTTAGTATACTAGGTCGAGAAACCGCAATACAAAAAGTATTGTGGCATGACGATTGGCCCTATCTAGCCAATGGCACGACAACCGGTGATATTGAAGTTGAAGCGCCTGATTTAGTTCCGCATCCGTGGCCAATCGATATTTTATGTGATGACTTTGCAAATGATAATGTTAACAAACACTTTCAAACTTTGCGTGATCCGATCGCAGAACACTGGTGCAGTTTAAAAGCGCGACCTGGCTTTTTACGTTTACGGGGCCAACACTACTTATACTCAAATTTTGAACAGAGCATGTTAGCTCGACGGGTGCAGGCGATGTCTTTTTGCGCAGAGACTGAGCTGGAATTTGAGCCTAATATGATCCAAGAAATGGCGGGTTTGATTGTTTATTATGATAAAGGTAATCATTACTTTTTAAATGTCACAATTAATGACAAAGAAGAGAAAATCCTTCAGATCGTTCAGTATACAAATAACGTTTATGCTGAAAGTGCTGAGAAAGTATTGTTACCTCGCAACGAAGCCGTAAAATTAAAAGTAGAGTTGAAAGATGTGTATTATCAATTTAGTTGGTCGATTAATGATAATACTTGGCACGCTATTGGCCCCAAGTTGAATGCGGTATGTTTATCTGATGAATTTGGAGGGGATATATTCCGTTTTACTGGCTCTTTTGTTGGCTTGTTTGCCGCTGACATTACCGGAAGAATGAAAGAAGCTGATTTTGCCTATTTTAACTATATTGAGCAATGATAGATAACCCGATCTTTCAGGTATAGTCAAAGCGATCAGGTTTTAGGGGAAGCCGTCAAGCTTCGAGACCCCATGAGCATATGCTCTATTATGTGATTGGGGCGAGTAAGCGCTGACAATGAACCATAAAACCTGAGCGAGAAGACTATATCGCTATTTAAAAAGCCACTGTAAAACACAGTGGCTTTTTTGCTTAGGCTCGTTGGTTAAGCTTTATTTTGTCGATATAAATTGAGTATTACTCGGTTGGACAAGCCAAACAATGCACGTATAACCCGCGTGGATCATTTAACTTAGCGATATCGTTATATTGAGTCATGATCGTATTTAATAAAGTCGCTAATTTGCTATTGTTGGTAATGTTTTCTGACTGCTGAGATTGTGTGTCTAAGCTCGAAATATTGCCGAGTAATTCTTTAATAAATTGCTCTTGTGCAGAAAGCTCTTGTTCAATGGTTATCGTGTCATAGTTTTCTAATTCAGCTAACTTTGCTGCAGCGGCTATTGCTGAATCAAAATTACCCAGCTCATCAACTAATCCAAGTTCTTTTGCTTGTAAACCGGTCCAAACACGACCCTGGGCTATCTTATCAACTTGTTCAACTGTCATATCACGTGTTTCTGCCACTAAAGAAATAAATTGCTTATATGATTTCTCTACGCTCATTTGGATCACATGCGCTATTTTGCTATTAAGTGGCTGAGTTACACCTAAGCCAGACCATTCGGTTGAGCCAACACCATCAGTATGCACCCCTAAATAATCGAGTGTATTTTCAAATGTCATAAACATACCAAACACACCAATGGATCCGGTGATTGTAGAGGGGCTTGCCCAAATTTGATCTGCGCTGGTTGCTATCCAATATCCACCCGATGCTGCAACTGAACTCATTGAGGCCACAATGGGTTTACCAGCCGCTTTAATTAAGTCTATTTCTTTGCGGATAATTTCACTTGCGAATGCACTACCACCAGGGCTATCAATTCTAAGAACAACGGCTTTTACTTTGTCATTTAAGCGTGCTTTTTGTAATAATTGAGCCGTACTATCACCGCCAATATCGCCTGCTTTTTGGTGACCGTTTAAAATAGTACCTTTAGCGTAAATAACCGCTATTTGGTTATCATTGTGTTTCGGCATGGCTAATACGGGTTTGATCACGTTAAGGTATTTTTTAAATGAGATTTGCTTAAAGCTGGTTTTCTTTTTATTCCAACCCACATTTTCGGCTATTATTGAACGATAAGTTTGTCTATCTGCTAATTCGTCGACCCATTTGTTATCTAAAGCATATTTTGCAAAATCTGAATCCGCAGCTAAAAACTTTTCAGTAAATGTACTTAAATTTTCATCAAAATTTGTTGTCGCCATATTGCGACGTTCACTGACTTCTTGTTTGTAAATTGACCATAAAGCGTCAACCCAAGCTTGATTTGCTTTTTTAGCTGCTTCACTCATGTTGTCACGTATCATAGGTTCTACAGCTGATTTATATGTGCCCACACGGAATATGTGAGTACTCACTTTTAACTTTTCTAGTGCGCTTTTATAATAGGTTGGATAGGCGCCAAAACCATCAATCATCACGGCTCCCATTGGATCTAACATAATTTTATCGGCATAGCTGGCTAAAAAGTATTGATTTTGGGTATAAACATCACCGATGGCATAAACTGTTTTTTCAGCTGTTTTAACTTTATCCAGCGCGTTACCAATGAGTTGCAATTTGTTAATGCTAGCGCTTTTTAAATCTTGCAAGCGTAATACAACGGCTTTAATTCGTGGATCGCCAGCAGCATTTTCTAAAGTGAAAATAATATCCGAAAGTAAAATTTCTTGCGGCCTATTGTTACTATTAGAAGCTTCGGCCATAAATTCTTCGACCGGATCAATGGGTCTTAATTGCTCTACAATATCGCCACTTAAATCAAGTACTAACGCAGAATCTTGAGGTATATTAACTTGTTCATCTTCAGCCATAATTGCAGCTAGAATAACAAATAAAATAGAGAAGAAAATCAGGTTAATAATAAGCTTACGCGTGGTATTTATCATACCCCAAAGTGCTGAAAATATTCTGCCGATAGTTGATTTTTGCTGGGTCATAATCATCCTGCTGATAATGAAATATAGGTTTAATGTGGGTTGATTAACGACTATGAAAATAGTGGTTAATATTATGTTCTTAGTTTACACGTAAAAATCTACATGTTAAGCCTGTTAATATCATCTATCTTAAGCCAATGTTAATTCATGTGTTTTAACAATGCCTTTACATTCTCTAATTCTTTGTTAATACTGTGGTCAGACCAGATTGAGGTGATTTATGCAGACTAACTATCCAACCCTTTTTCAGCCATTAGATTTAGGATTTACACAGTTAAAAAATAGAATTATTATGGGCTCGATGCATACTGGCTTAGAAGAAGAAAAAAACGGTTTTGATAAACTTGCACATTTTTATGAAGAACGTGCCAAAGGTGGTGTTGGCTTAATTATCACGGGGGGAATAAGCCCTAACTTTAAAGGTCGTTTAACCCCTAATGCCTCGCAGCTTTCTTTTCGATGGCAACTCAATAAATATAAAAAACTAACTGAGCGCGTTAGCCAATATAACTGCAAAATGTGCTTACAATTACTTCATGCGGGTCGCTATGCTTATCACCCTTTTAATGTGGCGCCTTCGGCGATAAAGTCTCCGATTTCTCCTTTTAAACCTAAAGCGCTTTCTGATAAACAAATACGTAAAACCATTAAGCAATTTGCTCATTCGGCTAAGTTAGCCCAAAAATCGGGGTTTTCTGGTGTCGAAGTCATGGGGTCGGAAGGGTACTTTATTAACCAATTTTTAGCCCCTCGCACAAATAAACGTAAAGATAATTGGGGAGGAACCATCGAAAACAGAAGCCGCCTCGCAATTGAAATTGTTAAGGCGATTCGCCAGCAAGTGGGCGATGAGTTTATTATCATTTTTCGGATTTCGTTAGCTGATTTAGTCGAAGACGGTATGACATGGGACGATGTTAACTATTTGGCGTCTGCGTTAACACAAGCAGGTGTCACTATATTTAATTCTGGAATTGGTTGGCATGAAGCGCGAGTGCCAACAATTGTGACGTCGGTGCCTAAGGCTGCTTTTGTTTATGCAACTGAAAAGCTAAAAAAAATAAGTACTATTCCTGTTGTGGCGACTAATCGAATCAATATGCCGGATGTCGCTGAGAATATACTGGCGAGTGGTCAAGCTGATTTGATATGCATGGCTAGACCCTTTTTAGCTGATCCAGAGTGGGTTAATAAAGCTGAAAATAATGAAGAGGCCGCCATTAATACGTGTATTGGTTGTAATCAAGCGTGCTTAGATAATGTATTTAAAGGATTACGAGCAAGCTGTTTAGTTAATCCTTTTGCATGCCATGAAACCGAATACCATTTAGGCAGGGTAGATAAACCAAAAAATTTAGCGGTTGTTGGTGCTGGTCCAGCAGGACTTGCCTTTAGTTGTTATGCTGCACAAAAAGGGCATCACGTTACCTTGTTTGATGCCAATAGCGAAATTGGAGGTCAGTTTAATTATGCTAAGCAAATACCCGGTAAAGACGAATTTAATCAAACACTTCGCTATTTTAACCATACCTTAAAAAAATATGGCGTCACCCTTGTATTAAACACCTATGTAAAAGAAGAAAATTTAAGCGGGTTTGATGAAATTGTGATTGCAACGGGAATTAAACCGAGAAAACTTAATATCCCTGGTATTGAACAACCGCACGTGCTCAGTTATCTCGATGTGTTACGTGATCATAAACCAGTTGGTCAAAATGTCGCGATTATTGGCGCTGGAGGAATTGCTTTTGATGTGGCCGAATATTTAGTGATATCGACTAACGCTCAGCAACAGAATCAAGCGCATTGGTATAACGAATGGGGAGTTAATACCGCGTTAGATACAGCTGGTGGTATTAAAAATAGAATAAAACCAACCCCAGTTAGAAAAATACATTTATTACAAAGAAGCGACTTTAAAGTTGGTAAAAATCTAGGTAAAACAACTGGTTGGGTGCATAGGGCGAGTTTGAAAAATCATCAAGTATCATTGATTAAAAATGTTGTATATATGAAAATTACTGATAAGCAGTTACATATCAGCATTGACACTAAAGATCAGGTAATTGATGTCGATAATATAATTGTTTGTGCTGGGCAAGAGTCAGATAATGAATTATATCGTGCTTTGCTTAATAAAAATTATAAAGTGCATTGTATCGGCGGTTCGGCTGAAGCATTAGAGCTTGACGCACAAAAAGCCATTAAAGCGGCAGCGCGTCTTGCAATTCAGTTATAAAATAATTTTAACAATTTGAATAAATTCCTTGCACTATAGGCATTACTTTTATTTAATAAACAGCGTCTTGCATTCGTATGTATAATTTTTTTTTGTTATATTTATGTTAGAACTCCTAGTATATTTTTAATTGCCTATTACACTTAGTTACGATGAATTAAATAAGTGTAAAGCAGAGAGACTTACTGAGAGTCAGATGACGCTAACAAAAATAATTTTTATATTAATCAGTATCGCGATATTTAACGGTAATTGTTTTGCTCTAGAAAGTGTCTATGTCCGGGGGAAATCTACGGATAATGAATTGCCTTCAAGAGTGGTTAAAGAAGCATTAAAGCGTGGTAATCGGTATGCTGTTGAATTTCCTTATGATGATCTTCAACATGTACCAACCTCAAGAGAAAATGAAGATTTAGCCTCTGGGCGCTTGCATGTTATATGGGGAATGTCTAGCCTTGAATTGGAAGAGAAATTTCAAGCCGTTTATATCCCTATATATCGAGGATTACTGGGTATGCGGGTCGCGATTGTAAAAAAAGAAAACAGGAATATGTTTTCTAATGTTAAGACTCTTGACGATTTTAAGCAGTTTTCTGCGGGTCAAGGGACAACTTGGCCAGATACTAAAATTTTAGAAGCGAATGGTATACCGGTTATAAAAGAACTAAAGTATTTTAATTTATTTCCGATGCTTGAAGGGGGCCGCTTCGATTACTTCCCTCGTGGTGCGCATGAACCTTGGGGGGAGATTGTACGGGAAGCTAAATACAACTTAACCGTTGACCCTTATCTTTTAGTGCGATATCGAGCTCCAACATATTTATTTGTACCAAAAGATAGACAAGACATTGCTAGACACTTAACTCAACAACTTGAGCTGATGGTTAGTGATGGCACATTAGAATCATTGTTTTTTGCGGACCCTAATGTCCAACAAGCGTTAAATAATGCTAATTTACAGGACCGGATTGTATTTGATATAAACAATCCTCAACTTACGGACAAGACGCCATTAGATCGTAGTGAGCTATGGTTTGATCCTCTAACCTATAAACACTAAAGGTAAGTTGCAATATGATAAAAACGAATTCAATTGCCAACAAGATTCTCATTTCTCTCGTCGCAACCATTTTGGCTGTACTGGGGGCTATTTCAATTGTTTCGTATATCACGAGTGCTTCGGCAGAAAATGAACAATACGAACAAACACAGCGTTCGCTTGATAAGCAGCTTCTGGTTATATTGCAAGATCCCGTTTTTTCATATGATTTTAAATTAATAAAAAGCATCATCGATGCTTATACACCTTTACCTGAAATATCATCACTTGAGGTTAAAGATCATCGTGGTAAACAATTAGCTCAAACAAGTGATAACGGTGATGAAGACTTTACCAAAGTAGTTGAGTTAAAAGGCGAAGACGGGGCTAAAATTGGTAGCATTACCGTCGGGTATTCACGAGCCGCGATTGATGACCGCTTGACTGATAATTTAATAGAAAAAGTAATCACATTAATAGTCTCACTGATTTTACTGAGTTCAATACTTGTTGTCATGATACGTAAAATTGTTGTTCAACCCGTGGAACAAGTTTCGAGTATTCTGTCGGATATTGCTGCCGGTGGTGGTGATTTAACCCAACGAGTTCCTGTTATTTCAGATGATGAAGTCGGTAAGTTAGCCAAAAGTTTTAATAGTTTTATTCATACTGTGCAAGAGATTGTATCTGATGTTGCCCAAGGGGCGAGTAATCTTGCTGAGCTTTCAGGCCGTGTTAGTCATGTTTGTCACACAACCTCTACTAGCACGCGTCATCAAAAAGAACAAACTGAGCAATCGTTGATTTACTTAAAACAATTAGGTGAAGCCACTGCAGAAATTGCGCAAAATGCTGAATTAACGGCTGCAACCAGTCAATCTGCTTTTGAAACTGCAGGCCAAAGTAAAGTCGGTGTAGAATCTAGTCTAGGATTAGTGAGATCACTTGTTACCGAGCTGGATAACACTGCTGAGGTAGCCACTGAACTTCGTACTGAAAGTGATAATATTGGTAGTGTGTTAGATGTTATTAAAGGCATTGCGGAACAAACTAATTTACTGGCTTTAAATGCGGCTATCGAGGCGGCCCGAGCAGGTGAATCAGGTCGTGGTTTTGCGGTGGTTGCAGATGAAGTTAGAGCGCTTGCCCATAAAACACGTCAATCGACCGAAGAAATTGAATCGATTATTTCTTCACTGCAAGGCAAAGCTGAAGAATCATTTGAAGCAACGCATAAGAGTAAAGGCTTAGTTAATGAGACGATTCATTCTGTTGAGAAAACGTCTGGTTCATTTATAGAGATATCTGAGCAAATGAGTCAAATCAACGATATGATTATACAAGTGGCGAGTGCCTCGGAAGAACAAGCTAACTTAACACGCGAAGTGACTCAAACAATGGAAGGCTTATGTGAAGATGCATTACAATTAGCGAATGAATCTGAAGACATGGAACAAAGCAGTGATGCGATGGTTCAAGTTGAGCGACAATTATCAGAAAAAATATCGCAATTTAAGTTCTAAAATTTGTTTTTACGCCAAAAAAGCCGCAGTATGCGGCTTTTTTTGTAGCTTCATAAAAATAGAGAACCCAATCCCATGTGTAAAACCAAATTGATTTGCTTATTTATATTGATGTTTCATTTACCTGTATTTGCATTTAACTGTGAAATACCCGTATTAACGCATGATGAAAGGTTTGATAAGAGTGAACTTGTTTTATTAGCTGAAGTGCAAGAGAATCAAATTTTATGCCCGACAACTCAACAAGAAGGTGATATATGCGCGCAAGGCCCTATTATTACTATAATAAAACCGATTAGTGTGTTTAAGTCTCCGGTTACGATTAATGATGAAATTTTATATCTGGTACAAAAGAACGATCAACGTGACTATAAATTTACTGTGGGTGAATGGAAAATTGTTTTTGCTCAGCACGTTTTAGGCGAAATGTACAAGTTAGATAAGTGTGAGCAAGGTTTACCTTTAAAATCAGACAAGGCGATAGTGGACAAATTTAAGGGATTATCCACTACAATTAAGGCTCAATAAATATTTGAGGCAGTCATATATACATCAAATTATTCTAGGTTGAAAGTGCTATATAATGGCGCTTTGCTTATGTTTTATTATCTTAATTTCGTTTGTTATAAACTTTTGTCTATTTCTAAAAACGCTTTAATTTCTTCAATTCTATCCATCCCATCTTTAAAACCTAAATCGATGAGTTCTTGAGTATAGCTTTTTTCAAAAAGTAAATAACTGATAATACTGGATTCTGTTTTACTACTGATCCCCAGTGTTTTAAGCAGCGTTCTGATGGCATAGGGCATTTTGTCATAATGTTTGCTCGCGATCGTATTAAAATTTTCGCTCGGTGTTATTTGCAGTGTTTCAATTTTTCTTAATCCAAGCGTTTCACGTTTATCTATCTCTATATTATCTAAAGTGGAATTAATTCGATGTAAACGTTCTAAATCAGAATTTAATGCTTCATTGAAAATAGTGTCCAATAGGTGACCAATAATAGCACCTGTTTTGGGTGGGTTATTCTGAGTCGAAGCATTGTTAACAGGGCTTTTTCTTTGCGATAGTCCGATTATTAGTATTTTATTTGCGCCTAAATGTACAGGGGGGCTTAATGGCGCAAGCTGATGTAATGAACCATCACCAAAATGTTCATGTTGAATTTGTATACTCGGAAACACCATAGGAATAGCAGCAGAAGCCATAAGATGTTCAACATTAATCATACTTTTTTGCCCACGCCTGCGTGAGCGCTGCCAAGTTTGTATATCTTTTTTTGCCTGAAAAAAACAAACTGATTCGGCGGTTGTGTAGCTTGAAGTATTAACCGAAATGGCTTTTAAGTAGCCATTTATAATATTTTGGTCAATACGTTTAAAATCCAGCAATTTCGTTAATAGTTCTCTTAATGGGTTATTATCAAACCAACTCGATGCTCTTTTATTCGCATATTCAGCTCGAGAACTACTAAAAAAAGTACCTAATAAGTGAGTGGATGCCCCCATAAAATCACTGCGATATACCTGATTGGTTGTAAAGTTTCGCCAGACCCATTCTAATTTTTTAACCCCCAAATGATAACAAGATGCATAACAAGCTAAAGCGGTAGAATTGATGGCACCTGCAGATGTTCCACTGACAATAGGAAAAGGTATTCCGTAATTTCTGGGCACGATAGTGGCTATGGCTTTGAGTACGCCTACTTGATAGGCCGCTCTAGCGCCACCGCCAGATAAAATTAAACCGATATGCTTATTCGCTTTTGTATTACCCATTTAGACAACCTTACTGCTACGTTAAACATAATATATAAATTGAGTATCATTGCTGTTAATGCGTTTTAGCACAGATAAATATGTTGCTATAGTCTTCTCGCTCAGGTTTTATGGTTCATTGTCAGTGCTTACTTACACCAATCGCACAGTAGAGCATATGCTCATGGCGCCTCGAAGCTTGCCTGCATGGATGCAGGTAAGGGGCGAGAGCAGGACGCGGTAGCTTTGACGGCTTTGCTAATATGGATGTAAGTACTTCGGTTTCGTATGGAACTAGAAACCTGCCCCTAAAACCCGATCGCTTTGACTATATTTATTTACCCTTATTTTTAATTGGCTCTGATTTTATAAGTGTAGTTAAAAGGTATTTAAGCTGCGAATAAAAAAAACTAGAAAATTAGTTTTAATTCAGAGAGATAAATAAATGAAACTTAAGTTTGAAACCGCAGAACTGTCATTTTTAAGCTATATTAATAAATAATAAACTAAATTTTTGAATGAGTTTACGCATGACCAATGATATGAATTTATCTGCTGAAATTATGAATAAAGTGCCTGCGGTGTTTTATATTGCTAAGCTTGAGCCCACCCGACGGTTTGTTTTGCTGCAAGGTCAAGTGGATAAAATATTGGGTCGTTCAGTTGACACTATTTTACAAAAAAGTGACCACTATATCCGGACATTAGATCGTGACAACGTAGCTGAATATTTTACAGATTTAAGTGTTCCTGATTATGAAATTAATTATCGAGTTAAAGTTGATTCAGTGACTAAATGGGTAACAGATAAAGGCTTCGCCGAATATTGCCCACAAGAAAAAATTTGGACTATCAGTGGCTTCATTTTCGATAATACTGAGTTTATTGAAAGTGAACGGCAAATTGAAAGTATCTTGGCATCAAGAACTAAAGCTTTACAAGAAACACAGGACGCTTTAGAGGAGGCGCTAGATGAACAAAAAATAGCTGAATTACAACGCTTTTCTATTTTAGAAAAGCATCAATTGCGTCAATCGATTACATTCGAAATTTCATCTTGTGACAGTATTACCCAAGGGCATGATGTCGAAGCCGCAAATATCATTTGCCATAAATTAAAAAGTGGTTTGTTAGTTCAACAAGTTCAATATATAAAAAAAATTGATGCGTCGCTTTTTAAATTACAGACTGATTCTGAAAATAAAGCAGATGATAAAAATGAGCAAACTTTTGATGTATCGAATGACTTTTTGACTGAACTTAATTCTTCATTGTGCCTCGATATTGAAAATGTGAGTGAAAGTCCATTTAAAGATGCTATTTATAAATTATTGCCAGAAGGAATGAATGTGAGATCGGTTTTGCTCTTTCCGGTTAAATATGAACAAAAACTAGTCGGATTTTTCAATATAATTTCACGTTCAGCTAGGCAATGGCCAATTGATGAAATTATTTTTGTATCGGCTTTAGTCGATCAATTAAGAGCAACGTTAACGAATAAAGACAAACTAATTGCAAACCAAAAGTTACATCAGCTTGCTTATTATGACACGCTGACCGGACTTGAGAATAGAGCCGCTTTTTTTGAAAATGCTAAATATGCTATTTCATTAGTTAAACGATCTAAGCAACAACATGCATTTGTGTATATTGATTTAGACAACTTCAAATTTGTTAATGATACTTATGGGCATGATGCAGGAGATGAAGTTTTAAAGAAAACAGCTCAAGTATTAAAGTCTCAAGCTCGAGCATCTGATCATTGTGCGAGGGTAGGGGGGGATGAATTTAATTTACTGTTAATGGAAGTGAGTTCGGTAGATGTTGTCTCTACTATTATACTTAACGTACTGAAGTCGCTAGCAACGCCCATTTTACTTGATACCATAGCGTATTCTATACAAGTGAGTATTGGCGTAGCATTTATGTCAGCAGACACTAAAGATTTAAAATCGTTAATGAAAGATGCAGATACCGCTATGTATGAAGCCAAGCGCAATGGTAAAAATCAGTTTAAGTTTTTTAATGAATAAGTGGCTTTTATTTTAGTTGTGGTTTGATTATCCAATTATACGGCAATAAGCTCAATTATTACGTTCAAATATTTTTTATCAGCGATATAAAACGTTACAATCATTTTATCTAGTCTTGTTGAATATATAAAATGGAACAAAAAATAAAACAACGATTTACTTTTTTAGGTAGTTTGTTAGCCGCCATTATCATAATTGAAGTGATTAATTTTTTCACTGCTCGTTCACTTAATTACCTCGGTTTGTTACCTCGTACCTTAAGTGGATTAACGGGAGTGATAACGGCTCCTTTTTTACATGGAAGCCTTTGGCATTTCTTTAGTAATATTATTCCACTCGCTATTTTAGGTTTTATCTTATCTCTTCATGGTTACCGTAATTTAGTTCTCTCGTTTGTGAGTATCGTTTTAATTTCAGGTATCCTTGTATGGCTTTTTGGCCGTAGTAATTATCATATTGGTGCCAGCGGGTTGGTGTTTGGCTGGTGGGCTTTTTTGTTGGCCTTAGGCTACTTTCAGCGAGATTGGAAAGCCATATTAACAGCAATTGTTGTGTTTATTTTCTATGGTGGTTTACTTTTTAGTCTATTTAGCTTTCGGTCATACATTTCTTTTGAATATCACTTTTTTGGCGTTATTGCAGGGATATTATCTGCTTGGTTTTTAGCACGTAAAAAAGCTTAAACTTATTTTGGATTTAGGCGGTGTTTTTGTTGATATAAAGCATCGTCTGCTCTTTTAAGTAAAGGGTCAATATGATCATCTTGCATACATTGTGCAACACCACAGCTAATTGAAGGTTGTAATTTATGTTCATTATAAACTAATGAGTGAGTATCAAAGTAGGTTTGTAGTCTTAAAGCAACTTGCTGCCCTTCGTTTAACGTTTGGTTGGAAAGTGTTACTACAAACTCATCGCCCGCATATCTAAATACATCATCGCATTCTCTTATTTGTTGAGATAATGTTTGAGCGATATATTGTAAAACTTGATCACCACATTCATGTCCATACGTGTCATTAATCTGTTTGAATTTATTGCAGTCGATAAAAATAATCGAAAAAGGGTTGTTGTATCGTTTATATCGCGAAATTTCTGATTTTATTGTTTCGGCTAAACAACGTCTATTTTTAATACCGGTTAACGGGTCGTGTGATGCTAAATATTCGAGTTGTTCACGTGCAATTACATTCGTGATACACAGCGATATTTTTACGGCTAATTGCTCTAAATGATAAGTGCCTAATCGGTTGTGAAACCGATCTGCGGCTTTATCAGTAAAAATTAAACTGGCAAATAATTTACCTTCTACATAGAGAGGAATATTAGCCAGTGATTTGAAATCACTTAATATTGAAGCCGGTAATAAACCCGGAACTTCATGTAATCGATTTGTTAGTGTGATATTCACGCCTTTTAAAAAGCGTTCAAAATGTTGATGCGAAGTCGAAAATATATTTGGATGCTGTTTATAAAATTGATTATTGAGTTTTGCTGTATTGGGTGAGAGTAAACTAATAGGCGCAGAACTATTTAATAATAAATAGACTCCACCTAAATTAAACTTCTGCTGTAGTGATTTAAACAGGGTATTAAACAGTTGTCCGCTGTTTTTACAACCTAATATTTGTGTTTCAATCTCAAAAAGTTTTTGCGCAATTTCTTCATTTTTACGCATATTATTTATGAGTGCCAGCGCATCTGTCATATTAATGTTGCTGTTTTAGAGTATTTAATATGAGTTTAACTGATGCCTAGCCAAACACCAACTAGCATCATTAATCCACCGGATATTTTATTTAAAGCGTTTATGTTTTTTGAGTTCGTCATTAGCTTTCTTAAACTTGTTCCGCCATATGCGTAAATGAGTAAGCTAAAAAACTCGATAATAATGATAACAACGATAAATGTTATTAACTGTGGTGAAAAGGGTAACCTTGGCACAATAAAAGGCGGTAAAAATGTAACCATAAAAACCCAGCCTTTTGGATTCGCGACTGCCGTAATAAAGCCTTGCACGATTAATTGCTTAGCATCTAATGTAAACGGTGTTTCTGTAAGCTTTAATGTCGTCGCTTTTTTGGTATACAGCTGAAAGCCGGTTACAAAGAGGTAAGTCGCGCCAATTGTTTTTATTATGGTAAATAAATCTGGGTATTGTAATAAAAGCGCTGAAATACCCAATACGGCGGAAAACGCAATTAAAGCGACGCCAGTTAGCTCGCCTAGCATCATCCATAAAGTCTGCTTTAACCCAATTTGCATACCGAGGGTTAATGCTAAAGTCATACACATGCCGGGTAAAATAGAAACTAAAAAAAAAGTGGGTATAAAAAGTAATAATTCAGGTGTGAATAACATATTACTTGCAGGCTCAAAGCATCGGTATTCCTAATAAGTTAGGAATACCGAGTGGATCTTTTAACAACCCTAAGGCATTTATTTTTCGTCGGGCAGTGTTACATTTAGCTCAAGCACCGAAAGATCGTCTGCTTTTTGATCAAGCTGAACGGTGACCGCATCACTGTCTATTTCAACATATTTACGGATCACGGCTAAAATATCTCGCTCTAGGTCGGGTAAGTAGTCAGGCCCAGTACTACGAAAACGGCTGCGCTCGTGCGCAACAATAATTTGCAACCTTTCTTTTGCCACAGAGGCTGCTGGTTTTTTTTCTTGGCGAAAATAATTAAGTAAACTCATGCTATCCTCCAAATATACGTTTAAAGATGCCTTTCTTTTCAGTATTTAGAAAGCGGAAGTCGACTGATTGGCCTTGTAGCCTAAAAATGGCATCTAGATAAGCTTGCCCAGCATCACTCTCTTGGTCTAGTACGACAGGCTCACCTAAGTTTGACGCTTTTAATACCGCTTGAGATTCTGGTATAACCCCTAAAAGAGGAATGGCGAGAATATCTTTTACGTCTTCTACGCTGAGCATATCACCGCGTTCAACGCGCTCAGGACAATAACGTGTTAATAAAAGGTTTTCTTTTACGGGCTCTAAGCCTTGTTCAGCTCTACGTGATTTTGAGGCCAAAATACCCAATATACGATCAGAATCGCGTACTGATGAAACTTCAGGATTTGTCACGACAATCGCTTCATCTGCAAAGTATAAAGCCATGAGCGCACCTTGCTCAATTCCTGCCGGCGAGTCACAAATTATATAATCAAACTCTTGACTAAGCTCATCGAGAATTTTTTCCACACCTTCGCGTGTTAATGCGTCTTTATCACGTGTCTGCGAAGCGGGTAATATAAATAAACCTTCAACTCTTTTATCTTTTATTAAAGCTTGGTTTAAATTGGCTTCGCCATTAATTACATTGACAAAATCGTAAACTACACGGCGTTCAACACCCATAATTAAATCTAAGTTACGTAAACCAATATCGAAATCGACGATAACGGTTTTATTTCCTTGTAAGGCAAGTCCTGTGCCGATTGCGGCACTTGATGTCGTTTTACCCACACCACCTTTACCCGATGTCACAACAATTATACGTGCCATTGTTTTACCTCAATCCTAATCTATTATTCTGTTAGCGCTTTTACTGATAGCTGTTCGCCATCTAATTCTATGCAGCCAGCTTGTTGCCAGCCATGTTTTTGTAATTGTTCGCTGGTCCAATAAGTACCATTGATGCTGACTAATTCAGCTTGTAGGTTGTAGCAATAAATTTTAGCTTGGCTATCACCTTGAGCCCCCGCAATTGCTCTACCACGTAGGGCGCCATATATATGAATGCTACCATCTGCTATTACTTCACCGCCATTACCTACAGAGCCAATAATGACCAAGTCAGTATCTTTAGCATAAACTTGCTGACCCGATCTAACATTTTGTTTTAACTGCATAGCGGGTATGTATTCAGGTACTTTAACTTCAACAGGCACTTCTACTTTTACACGCTCAATAACAGGAACTTCAACACGTTCAATGACGGTTGTAGGCTGTGGTTGGTTTTCAGTACTGTTCGTTTTAGGCGCCACCATAACAGCTAACCCTGCTGCTTTAGCTTGGAGTTTTTGTTCGTCTGTTGCACCCGATACACCAACTGGCACTAAATTGAGCGATTGCAGTGCATTTTTAAGTGTATGAAAATCTACTTCATCACCCTTTAAAGATTCCACATTGGCAACGATCGGTGCCATTTCGAAAAATTTAGGTGCTTGAGCTATTTTGTTAGCTAATGCTTCACGCACCACAGAAATATCAGTTGTTGAGATATGTAATACAGAAAGTGTAAAACCACTTCCTTTTAGCTCTATTCCAGTTTGAGACATGTGAAGTATAGTTGCCTGATTTGATTGAAATTAGTCTGCAATGCATTTAAATGATGATTTAGTAAAATAAACAGTCGATATTATTACTAAAAATACGTTTTAAACTCTTAATATACAGGGAGCAATGGTATAGTCTACTTCAGATTATCGCAAGTGTTTACGCGTGCAAATACATAATTGGTAATGTATTAAGAATAATGTATTAACGTTGTTTACTTATTGACGTTGTAATACGTCTTACTTTAGTTTTGTGTTTGAGCAAAATGATTTAAGAGTAAACAATAATATTTCAAATCAAAGATACTTATTTCAGGCTTATGAAAGTAAGTATTTCTATATGACTAGAGGTTTAATTAAGTGCTTTCTGCGGTATATAAAAGTTTAAAAAAAATTGATACCTATTTATTTATAGAGCAAAGAGATGATTTTTCTAAGGTACCAGAACCCTTATTAGCTATGTTTGGTACTGCTGAGTTGGTAACCGTTTTAAACTTATCAACTAAGGATCGACTCGGGATCGCTGATATTAACAAAGTAAGAGCTGAGCTCGCTGAAAAGGGGTTTTATTTGCAAATTCCGCCGCCACCTGAAAACCTATTAAAAGAACATTTAGCCAAGTTAAAAGAGCAAGGAAAGTTAAGTGAAAAATATAATAAATAAATGGTTTAATGCGATCATACTGGTTGCAGCTGCTGCCACACCAACGGTATATGCGCAAACCGAAGCTGAATTTGAAGAGTATGTCAGTGCTTTAAGAAGTGAAGCACTGAGCAAAGGCTACGACTCGGCAATTGTTGAGCAAGCATTTAGTCATGTGGTTTTTAAAAAGAAAATAGTAAAAGCCGACCGTAATCAACCTGAATTTGTTGAAACACTTGAAACCTACTTGCCTAAACGGGTACCACAATGGAAAGTAGATAAAGCACGCGTGCTTTATAAAGAGCACAAAGTGTTACTCGATAAAATAGGTAAAGCTTATGGCGTTCAACCTCGTTTTATTGTTGCCTTATGGGGGTTAGAGACTAACTTTGGTAAAATTCAGGGTAAATACCCACTGATTTCGTCTTTAGTGACGTTGTGTTTTGATGGACGACGCGAAACTTTTTTTAAAGCTCAGCTATGGGATGCATTAGATATTTTGCAATTTGAAAAGGTGCCTTACGAAAAATTAAAAGGCTCATGGGCGGGGGCGATGGGGCAAGTTCAATTTATGCCTAGTTCATTTAAAGCTTACGCAGTCGATTTTGATGGCGATGGCGTTAAAGATATTTGGCAAAATATGGGCGATGTATTCGCCAGTGCGGCCAATTATCTTGCACATGAAAAATGGAATAAAGATTTAACGTGGGGTCGCCAAGTAAAATTGCCAGACAATTTTGATTTTAATCATGCCGTACCGCAGAAAACACGAGGTCGAGCCCATTGGTTAGAAGAATGGGAGCGCACCGAAAAAACGTTAAGCGAATGGCAAGCTTTGGGTGTGCGCCGTGCGGATGGTTCAGATTTACCTAAAGTTGATTTAAAAGCGGCGATGATGATCCCCGATGGCGAAAATGGACGCATCTACCTTGCTTACGATAACTATAAATCGTTAATGCATTGGAACCGTTCATATTATTTTGTCACTACGGTTGGTTATTTATCTGATCGAATCGCTTACCCACCGGTGGAATAATCCATGTATAAGCATCTTGATATAACATTGCTGCCAATTAATTTACCCGTTGGTAAGGTTGTTTGTGTTGGGCAAAATTATGCCGATCATATTCTGGAGATGAATAGCACACCTGATGTTGATGACGCTTTATTGTTTATGAAACCCAGCACGGCTTTAACCCCCTTAATGCCGAAGTTCGCAGTACCAGAACAAAAACTGGGGCCGTGTCATAACGAAACCGAATTAGCGGTGTTAATTAAGCAGCCCTTAACCAAAGCCTGTATTGATGAAATTGATGCGGCTATATGGGGTTATGGTATTGCGCTAGATTTAACCTTACGTGAGGTTCAAGCAAGAGCAAAAAAAATGGGTCGACCGTGGGAGCGTGCTAAATCGTTTGATGGCTCTTGTCCTACTTCTCCATTTATCGAAAAAGCACAGTTTGTTGATCCGCAGGCTTGTCAAATAAGCCTGATCGTTAATGAAAAGGTTCGCCAGAAGGGCAATACAGGTCAAATGTTACGCAGTATCAACAATTTATTGGTTGAAATATCACATTGTTTTACGTTACTGCTTGGCGATATTGTATTAACGGGCACACCCGCAGGGGTCGGGCCTTTGATTAAAGGTGATAAATTAACCGTTAATTTAGCATCAACCTATCAATTTGAAACTGAAGTCGTTTAATTATGAGTAATATTGCTTTTTGGCAAGACAAGTCACTAGCCCAAATGACAGAAGCCGAATGGGAATCAATCTGCGATGGTTGCGGAAAGTGCTGTTTACATACTTTTATTAATGATGAGTCTGTTGAAGATGATGATATGTTATCAACTGAACAAATATCATCAGATGAAACCATGGTGTATACCGATATCGTCTGTCAGTATTTAAATGATAAAACATGCGCTTGCACCCAATACGAGAAACGTCAAAAATTAGTGCCATCTTGCGTGAAGCTAACCCAATCTAATTTAAAAGATGTTTTTTTTATGCCAACAAGTTGCAGTTATAGGCGACTTGAAGAGGGTAGAGGCTTGGCAAGTTGGCATCCTTTATTAAATAAAGGTAAAAAACATAAAATGCACCAAGCTGGTATATCCGTTCGTGGCAAAGTGATAAAAGATAACCAATATGATCTTGAAGAGTTTGAAGATCGGATTGTGACTTGGCCTTTACGAGACAGTGATTAATTACCAATGACAACAGCAGAAAAAGCATTATCGTTAGCACAAGCTGAAACGCTTGCTAACCAAATTAGGCTCAATTATTGGCATCGAGACCGTTTTCCGGTTGACCCGGTAACAATAGGGACAGAGCTGGGAATTCGAATTATTGATGCTGATTTACCAGAGGATGTTGCGGGCGCATTTTTAAAAAAAGTGGGAGGTGATCCCATCATTATGTTGCATGAGTTTGACCCACTTAACCGCAAACGGTTTACTTGCGCACATGAGTTAGGTCACTATGTTTATCGACTCGAGCGTGGTCACTTTGATGAACAAGAAATTGATCATGTTGATAAACGCAGTGAGCTTTCTTCAACCGGTAAATGCCCAGAAGAGATCAGTGCAAGTCGTTTTGCAGCGGCTTTACTCATGCCGGTTGAAAAAATTCACGCTTTATTAAAAGATTCAGATGATATTTATGCGCTCGCTAATTTTTTTAAGGTGTCGGTTAGTGCCATGCGTTATCGTTTAGATTCACTCGGGTTGCTGAACAATGACTGAACAAACCGCAAGCCAATTATGGGATGACATCGCCAAGTCGGGGCCGATTAAAAATACACCTAAAATGAGCCAAGACGATTTAGATCAGCAATCTAACCGTTTATTAAAACAACGTTATGCCGTCTGGTTTATCGCCATTTTAATTAGCCAGCTGGTTATTATGAATATTGTTTTTGTTTCACAAGGGGCTGGTTGGTTAACATTTGATGAAGTGACTTTGCGCATCTATACCGCGAGTACGGTAATCGAAGTTTTTGGTGTCATTTATATCATTGTGCATAATTTATTTCCCACCCGAGGCTCACATAAAATTAAGCGCAATTAATACTTGTGTAAGATTATTTCACTGATATTATAATGAGAACGATTCTCATTAAACTATAAGTGATACAATGAAAAAAATTATAGCCTTATTAGCATTATCATTTAGCGCTAGCTTTTTTAGCCAAGCTGAAGAAGTAAAAATATATTCTTATCGTCAAGCTTTCTTAATTGAACCCATTCTCACGGCATTCACCGAAGAAACGGGTATTAAAACACAAGTTGTTTTTGCTAAAAAAGGCTTGATTGAACGCTTAAAGCGTGAAGGTAAGTTTAGTCCTGCAGATATTGTATTAACGTCTAACTTAGATGCATTGTTGCAGCTACAAAATAATGATTTAACCCAACCCATCAATAGCAAAGTGGTTGCGAATAATATCCCTGCTCAATATCGTGATGAAAAAGGTCATTGGATTGCGCTAACTAAACGCACGCGTAATATATACAGTGCTAAACGTTTAGGCGATTTATCTGCTATTAATTATGAAGATTTAGTCGATGCGAAATACAAAGGTAAAATTTGTACTCGCAGTGGTAAACATCCGTATAACCTAGGTTTAGTTGCCTCGATGATTGCTCACCACGGTGAAGCTCAAACACAAAAATGGTTAGAAGGTGTTAAAAATAATTTAGCACGTAAACCTCAAGGTAATGACCGCGCTCAGGTTAAAGCCATAATGGAAGGTTTATGTGATGTTTCTTTTGGTAATAGTTATTACTATGGAAAAATGTTGATGGATGAGGCACAAAAGCCATGGGCTGATGCCGTTAATATTAACTTTCCAAATCAAAAAAATAGAGGCACACATGTTAACGTGAGTGGTGTCGTATTAACTAAACACACAAAAAACAAAGCTGAAGCATTACAGTTAATTGAATTTTTAACCAGTGAAAAAGCGCAAAATATTTATGCATCAGTCAATATGGAATACCCAGTTAAGCTGAATGTTAAATTATCAGCGTTGGTTGCATCTTGGGGTACGTTTAAAGAAGATGACATCGCCATTGATAAAATAAGTCGTTATAGAAGCCAAGCGTTAAAATTAATGGATCAAGTTAAGTTCGATCTATAAATTTTTGGTATCCATCTTTATCCCTCGTGATCTGTATATAAGTATAAATGAAACATAACGCGCCTTGTTATGTTTCATTTTCATTATCTCTTAATGTTAACGCCTGTTAAAATTACCTGACGCCAAGCCGGTCTGTACATGATGACTTATTGATATCTACTATTATTCTCTACCCCTTTCTTAGATCAATTTTTCATCCAAATCGTTTATATTCTGTGTTAAAATCGCGCCAATTTTTACGGGCTTTATAATCCTAAATACGGGGTTAAGCTATAAATACACGGCTTTAAACTAACCTGTTTTAGAACCGCTTAATATCAACTGGGAATTCATTTTGCTTACTACTGCGAATATCACAATGCAATTTGGCGCAAAGCCATTATTTGAAAACGTTTCAGTTAAATTCGGAGACGGAAATCGTTATGGTTTAATTGGTGCTAATGGGTGCGGTAAATCAACATTCATGAAAATTCTGGGTGGTGATTTAGAACCATCTGCCGGCAATGTATCGAAAGATCCAAATGAAAGAATTGGTAAACTACGCCAAGATCAATTTGCTTACGAAACCTTTAGTGTTGTTGATACGGTTATTATGGGGCATGACGAACTTTGGAAAGTAAAAGAAGAGCGTGATGCAATTTATGCAAACCCAAATATGACAGAAGAAGATGGTATTCGCGCCGGTGAATTAGAAGATGAATTTGCAGAAATGGATGGTTATACCGCTGAATCACGAGCGGGTGAATTGTTGATTGGGGTTGGTATTCCGGTTGAACAACATTTTGGCCCGATGAGTGAAATCGCGCCCGGTTTTAAATTACGCGTTTTATTAGC
The DNA here is from genome assembly GCF_003286125.1 of Algibacillus agarilyticus. Taxonomy (GTDB): domain Bacteria; phylum Pseudomonadota; class Gammaproteobacteria; order Enterobacterales; family Alteromonadaceae; genus Algibacillus; species Algibacillus agarilyticus. Next base: position 50,539 of record NZ_QMED01000012.1, on the reverse strand, counting down.
ACAAGCATTGTTCTCTGATCCTGATATTTTATTATTAGATGAGCCAACGAATAACTTGGACATTAATACGATCCGTTGGTTAGAAGATGTACTAAATGCGCGTAATTGCACCATGATCATTATTTCGCACGATAGACACTTCTTAAACAGTGTGTGTACACACATGGCTGATTTGGATTATGGTTCAGTTTGTTTATTCCCTGGCAATTATGATGAGTACATGACAGCGGCAACACAGGCACGCGAACGTTTAGTCTCTGACAATGCCAAGAAAAAAGCACAAATAGCGGAGTTAAAATCGTTTGTGAGCCGTTTTTCTGCAAATGCATCTAAATCTAAACAGGCCACATCACGTGCTAAGCAAATAGATAAAATTCAAATTGAAGAAGTTAAGCCTTCGAGTCGGCAAAACCCTTATATTCGTTTTGAACAAACCAAAAAATTATTTAGACAGGCGTTGGAAGTTGAGCAATTAGCAAAGTCTTTTGACGAAGAATTATTCTCTAATTTTGATTTAAAGATTGAAGTTGGAGAGCGTGTTGCGATCATTGGTCCTAATGGTATTGGCAAAACGACGCTTTTGAAATGTTTAGTAGGTGATGAGCAAGCAACATCAGGTACTATCAAATGGTCTGAAAATTCAACGATTGGTTATTATGCACAAGATCATGCGCATGAATTTGAAGAAGATCTACCATTATTAGATTGGGTTGCACAGTGGCGTCAAGAAGGTGATGATGAACAAGCATTACGAGGCACGTTAGGCCGCTTATTATTCTCGCAACGAGATATAGATAAAACCGTTAAGGTATTGTCAGGTGGTGAACAAGGTCGTATGTTGTTTGGTAAGTTAATGCTACAACGTCCTAATATTTTATTAATGGACGAACCGACTAATCACCTTGATATGGAATCGATCGAATCATTAAATTTAGCGTTAGAGAATTATGAAGGCACGTTAGTGTTTGTTAGTCATGACCGTGAATTTGTTTCTTCATTAGCAACGCGGATCATTGAATTAACACCTACGGGTATTGTTGATTTCCACGGTTCATACGAAGAGTATTTAACTAGCCAAGGTATTTAATTTTCCGTTTTATAAACAACTTAACTCACTTGGGTATTGCCCCAAGTGAGTTAAGAATAAGTTCGACTTTAGCGGTTGGCTGATAAATGGGCTAATTCATCGTGATCAAAATCATCTACATTTATTGCATCTAATCTTGCTTGTTCTGCTTGTCGTAAAATTTGTACTTCTTGTTCTGTTATAACCCCTTGTTCAAATGCGGTGTCTGCAAGTTTGTTTAAGCGGGTAAAGCCGAGTTTTTGATTAAACGCTTTGCATATTTTATCGTGTATGGGTTCGGCTTTAATAATTAGGCTGAGACCTAATTCGAGTTTTCCAAGTAAATTATTGTCGTCTGGCGTTATGTATTGGCCAGAGCCTATTCGACTTCGAGTCTCTGAAGGCGTTTGTAATATAGTCGCAATTTCATGTTCGGTTAAATCACTTGGCTTTTTGTTGGTTATCCCCCAAGGCATTAATGTCATTTTTAATGTTCTGCCGACCCACTTAACCGGAAAGTTATCAAGTAAATCATTTAATGCAATCTCAGATTTATATAAACAATCTTCTACAGCCCAAGCAAGTAGCGGGAAATCATTGACTTGCCGACCTTCGTCATGAAAACGTTTTAAGCTAGCAGAGGCCAAGTATAAATAGCTGAGTAAATCGCCCAAACGCGCTGAAATACGTTCATGCCGTTTTAACGAGCCCCCTAACGTTACCATTGCCATATCAGACATAAAGGCTAAAATAGCGCTAAATCGACTAAGTTGTTGGTAATAATATCGAGTTTGATCTGGATAAGGCGCCGAAGTGAAACGCGCATTGGTTAAACTTAACCAAAAACTTCTGACTTTATTACTAATAGTAAACCCAATATGACCACATATCGCTGCATCAAATGCATTGATCGCGTCTATATCATCTTTAATCGAGAGCGCTTCCATTTCGGCTAGCACATAGGGGTGGCATCTGATTGCGCCTTGACCGTAAATGATCATATTTCGAGTGAGGATATTTGCGCCTTCAACCGTAATAGCGACTGGCGCGCCTTGATAGCCACGGCCTAAATAATTATTAGGCCCGAGCATGATCCCTTTACCCCCATGAATATCCATTGATGCATTAACAACATCACGCATTCGTTCGGTTAAATGATATTTGGCTATGGCTGAAATTACCGAAGGTTTTTCGCCTAAGTCGATGCTTGTTGTCGACAAGTTAACGGTGGCATCCATTAAATAGGCATTACCGCCAATCACGGCTAACGCCTCTTCAACTCCTTCCATTTTACCGATCGGTAATTTAAATTGACGTCTTATACGAGCATAAGCGCCAGTCGCTAACGCTAATGCCTTTGAGCCGCCTGTAGAATTTGAGGGCAGGGTGATTGCTCGGCCAACCGATAAACACTCAACTAGCATGCGCCAGCCTTGTCCTGCCATCGCAACCCCACCAATGATCGTATCTATCGGAACAAAAATATTTTCGCCTCTGATTGGCCCATTCTGGAAAGGAACATTCAGTGGAAAGTGACGGCGACCAATATCTAAGCCTGCGGTGTCTCGTGGGATCAATGCGCAGGTTATGCCAATATCTTCAGTATCACCAATTAAATGATCAGGATCATGCATTTTAAACGCTAAACCGATCACGGTCGCAACAGGCGCAAGTGTTATATAGCGTTTATTGAAGGTTAAATTTAAGCCGAGTATTTCTTCTCCTTCAATCATTTTTTTACACACGATACCCGTATCCGGGATCGCGCCAGCATCTGAACCGGCTTCTGGGCTGGTTAATGCAAAACAAGGGATCTCAAGCCCCGAAGCTAAACGTGGTAAATAATATTGTTTTTGCTTGTCGGTTCCGTATTGCTGTAATAATTCGCCAGGACCGAGTGAATTAGGCACACCTACGGTTGATGCTAAAACGGTAGAGGTCCCCATTAATTTTTGTAATATTCGACTTTGTGCATAAGCTGAGAATTCTAAACCACCGTATTCTTTTTCAATAATTAATGCGAAAAATTGATTATCTTTTAAGTATTGCCATACTTCCGGTGCTAAGTCTGTATATTTATGTGTGGTATCCCAGTCTGATACCATCGCGCAAACGGTTTCAACAGGGCCTTCAATAAAAGTTTGCTCTTCTACGGTTAAGCGTGGTTGCGGAATGTTATGCAGTTTATGCCAATCCGGTTCACCTCTAAATAAATCAGCTTCCCACCATGTCGTACCTGCTGCAATCGCTTCTTTTTCAGTTTTAGACATTTCAGGCATCACTTTTCGAAACATTCTTAAAGCGGGCTGGCTGATTAAGTGCTGGCGTATTGAGCGTACATTAATAGGAACGGCTAACAGTAGAAATATAAACCAAGTGATTTGCCCAACAATACTACCGAGTGAGCCTATGGCTAACCAAGCGATGCTAACAATTGTAAAACTGGTGAGTGAAGCGCGACGATAAGCCATTAATGAAAATAGACATACCAAACAGACTAGCCAAGCAATATACAACATATAATTAAGTTACCTTTAAGTGGTCTTACCAGTTAATTTATGTCAAATTAATCGGATGTTCAAGTTAATTTATTGAAAACTTACGTTAATTATAGCGTCGACTCTATTTTTCGCCTGACTTGTCTTAAACTATAGTCAAAGCGATCGGGTTTTAGGGGAAGCCGTCAAGTTTCGAGACCCCATGAGCATATGCTCTACTATGTGATTGGGGCGAGTAAGCGCTGACAATGAACCATAAAACCTGAGCGAGAAGACTATATTATTCATACTGGAGAGTGGGGGGAAGATAAAAATAGAGGGTGGAGATAAACATTAAACTTGAGCTGTGCACTCAAGTTTAATGAGTTTGATAAATAGGTTTATTTTATTGCGTTGAAAGTAACCGTTTCGAGTTGCGCGTCAGCTTGTTCTGAGCCATCTTTTTCTTGACGAATTCGCACTATTAAGTTGCCCAACTCAGGCACCATCCATACATGCGTGATCCGCTTTTTATTAGAACGTTCACGTTCTAACTTGATGGTTTTGAATGTACCCGCTGGAACCGTTAGTTCTTCTTCCGCAATAATATTAAAGGTATAAATTTTTTCTTTTTTGTCGTCGTTAATTAAGTAATATTCATATTGCTTTTGATCAACCTTCAAATCAATCTTCATTTGCAATTGATAACTTATTTGATCAAACCAATGAAAATCAGTTGAACACTCAATTTCACGTGATAAATCAACATCAATGACTTTGTTATTAACGTGATCAAATTTAATGGTCGTTTCGGTATCTGTTCCTGTGCCTTCTCGTCTAAATAGATAACGCAAAGGTTGGACTTTATTATCTTTGATTAATATCTCGGCTGATTCTTTACGCCTGTCTGATAAAATTAAAAAAGACAGATCCGACATATATGAAAAGACAAATTTTTCATCATCTAGCTGAGTTAACTGGCGTTTAATATTACCTAATGTTAAACGTCCGCGAGTAACAACATATTTTGCATTAAAAGGAGTGAGTGCTGTAGGCGCACTATTATCCAAATTGATAATAGTGGGCTTTTTATCTTTATCTTGTGCAATGCAGTTAATACTGAGACTCATTAAACAACATGCTAAAAATGACGAAATATACCGAAACTTAAGCATTAAATGTGACCTTGTTCAGAAAGAGGTTGATTGTCTAGTTGCGCTATTCCGTTAACCATTGTCAATCGTCCCTGACAGAACCAGTTTATAACTTTAGGATATATGATGTATTCTTGCTTGTGAACCTTTTGTGCTAAAGAATCTGCTGTATCTTGCGCCAATATATCGACTTTGGCTTGCAATACAACGGGTCCACCGTCCAGTTCTTCAGTAACAAAATGAACACTAACACCATGTTCTTTATCATTTGCGTCAATTGCACGTTGATGTGTATTTAAGCCTTGATATTTTGGTAGCAGAGAAGGGTGTATATTCAGCATTTTATTTTGATAATGCTGGACAAAATTAGGGGTTAAAATACGCATAAAACCCGCTAATACAACCAAATCTGGCTTAAATTGATCAATAACTTTAATTAATGCTTGATCATAATTTTCTCGACTATCGAAATCTTTATGATTTAGCGTGGCGGTGGGAATATTGGCATTTTGTGCACGAGTCAAACCAAAGGCATCTGCTTTGTTCGAAATAACGCCTGTGATTTGACCTTGTACGTCACCTAACTTACAAGCATCAATAATTGCTTGTAAGTTAGTACCGCCACCTGAAATAAGTACAACAATAGAAGGTGAAGCCATAGTCGTGGTTACACCATCTCGACTTGTTGTTCGCCTTCGGCTGCCGTTGCAATCGAACCGACTAACCAAGCGTTTTCACCGGCTTGATTTAAGATTTCGATAGCTTGATCGGCTTTATCTTGATCAACAACAATAACTAAACCAACACCACAGTTAAATGTGCGTAACATTTCATGATCCGTGATATTGCCTTGTTCTTGTAACCAATTAAACACAGCAGGCCATTCCCAACTGTCTTTACTAATAATCGCTTTAGCATCGCTTGGTAATACGCGAGGAATATTTTCCCAAAAGCCACCGCCTGTTATGTGCGAGATAGCATTAACATCAATGGTTTCAAGTAAATTTAAAACCGATTTAACATAGATGCGGGTGGGTTCAAGTAAATGATCTTTAAGCGGCTTACCTTCTAAGTCAGCATCTAAATCGGCATTACTCACTTCTAATACTTTACGTATTAATGAATAACCATTTGAATGTGGGCCTGATGAACCTAAAGCAATAATGGCATCAGTGGCTTTTACTTTTGTGCCGTCAATCACTTTTTCTTCTTCAACAACACCCACGCAGAAGCCAGCGATATCGTAATCGTCACCTTCGTACATACCTGGCATTTCAGCGGTTTCGCCACCAATTAAGGCACAGTTAGATAATTTACAACCTTCTCCAATGCCCGTTACAACCGATGCTGCGATGTCGACATCTAATTTTCCGGTAGCGTAATAATCTAAAAAGAATAATGGCTCAGCACCTTGAACAATTAAATCATTAACACACATCGCAACTAAGTCGATACCCACAGTATCGTGCTTTTTAAGATCAATGGCTAAACGCAATTTAGTACCAACACCATCTGTACCTGAAACAAGTAATGGTTTTTTGTATTTCGTTGGAAGGCGACATAACGCACCAAAGCCACCTAAACCACCCATGACTTCAGGGCGACGAGTTGATTTCGTAACGTTTTTAATTCGGTCGACTAATGCGTTACCAGCATCAATATCAACACCAGCGTCTTTGTAACTTAGAGAGGTTTTCTGTTCAGCCACGGTGGCTCCTTCAAAATATAAAATTAAAGCTTAACACTTATAAGGGTTGCGGTATCGGTTTACAATGCGTAAACCAATCCATATTCTATCGCTATAAAAGATGCATTGTTTAAATCAAGCATGCAATGCGGGTTATTTTAAAAACCGCTAATATTTAACCGCTAGCTTAAATTATAAGCATAGGTTGTTAAATTAGTGCATGTTAAACAAAATATACTTATTCGAAAAATATGAACTCACTTGCGCCTATTGTAACAACGCTGTAAAAGTAATAAAAATGCTTTCGTACATTATCTACTACTTTATTCTACTTTTATGCCTGTTAAACTAGATCTGCAATATTTTTATGTGTGGTAATGGTACACTTTTAGGTAATGACACTATAGGGAAGTCTATTAATTGAGCAAGATGATTAAAATTTCAGCTTTTATCGTTTTTGGCTTTTGTTCGGCACTCTTTTTATCTGTGCAAGCGGTAGAAGTTGCCGATTTATACAAAGCGAGTATATCGGTGCCCGATCAAAGTCAAAATCAGCGCAAAGTGGCATATCGAGATGCGCTTGAAAATGTATTGATCCGCGTGGCGGGTAAAAAGCATATAAAAAATAATAGTGAAATAAAAAGTGCGATCAGAACGGCGAACAAATATGTGACTCGATACGCTTATCGTCGTGTAATTGATGATTTGTTTCTCGATATTGATTTTAACCCAAAAGCGGTTAATAACTTACTTAAGCAAAATGAATATGCCATTTGGGGAGCACGTCGACCTTTAACGCTCATTTGGTTAGCTGAGCAACAAGGTCAATTTGAACGGTCTATCGTTGCCGAAGATGCAGCCGCGGTTATTGAGCAATATCAACCGCGAGCAAAAGAGCGCGGTATCCCGGTTATTTTTCCTATTATGGACTTTGATGACGCGATGCAAATTCAAGCAAATGATATTTGGGGGCGTTTTGAAGCGCCTATTATTGAAGCAAGTCATCGTTATCAACCTGATGTAATTGCCAGCATTAAAGTCTTTCAGCAAGACAGTAACGAAAAAAACGCACAAAATAGTTTTTTATCGGCTAATTGGCTTGGGCAAGTTTCATTGCTTTTATTAGATAAGCCATTAACTGTTGAGTTGACAGGAAATTCGAAAGCACAAATTGCGTTGGATGCCCTAGACTGGATAGCCGATCAACTTGGTGAGCATTACGCAATAAAAGCACAAGCTTACCAAAGTGATTTGGCGAATGTATATTTAACCTTTGCTGATATCAATAACATGACGCAAGCTCTAAATTTGGAACGTTACCTTAATTCGCTTTCACCTATTGCGAACGCACGTATCTACCAAGTGAATCAATTTGGTGTTCAGTTTGAGGTTGAGCTATTAGGTGAAGCCATTGACGTTATAACGGTGCTGGACCTTGATGAACGGGTTAAAGCGGTTAAGCCGCAATTTGGCGAAATTTTACCTGTCGAGAATTACTATACTTGGACGGATGTTAGCCCTTGATTCAGAATCAGTTAACTATCGACTTTGCTGTAGATCGTGAAGATTCGCTTGAAAATTTTTATACTCAGGGTAACGAGGTATTAATTAGCGCGTTAGCCGATTTTGTGCAAGCTAAAAGTCTAAAACCCAGTGATTCTATTCTTTATATATATGGACAACGGGGCACCGGAAAAAGTCACCTGTTACAAGCGATTAGCCAGTTTACTGCCGATCAAAATATTATTTGCCAGTACATTCCGATGAAAGCGTTTGTTCAATATGATTGCGATGCGACTTTAGGAATGGAGCAATTTGATATTTTATGCGTCGATGATATTGATCTACTAAATATTAACCACGATTGGCAACAGGCCATGTTTGATTTGATTAACCGTGTCGTTGAAAACGGTAAAAAAATAATTTTTAGTGCCAAAAGTAAACCCGCTGATTGTCAATTTCATTTAGCTGATTTAGTTTCTCGTCTTGAGTGGGGCGCAATATGGCGCTTAGAAATGTTAAGTGATGAGCAACAAATAGAACTCATGCAATTTAGAGCTAATTGTAAAGGAATGGTGTTAGCTGACGATGTGGCTAACTTTATACACGTTAGGTTAAGTCGTGACCCACACATCATTATGCAATGTCTAGAGAAGCTCGATAAGCTGTCTTTAGAAGCGCAGCGACGTTTAACTATTCCCTTTGTTAAATCTGTTATGAATTGGTAATTAAAGTAAAAATATACTTTTGAGATATCTAAACTTAACATTCCAACCCAAATTAAGCCTTAATAAGCTAAAAACCTCAAAAAGAGGTTTTAATTCTCTTTGAATACGGTTAACTTAGGCGCTTACTTTAAATATTCAATTATTTTCATGTTTGTAGGAAAAATAAGTCGTTATAAAATAAAAGCTCGTGTGTTAGTTCAGCGCTCTTTAGGTTGTTTTTATCTAAATTTTGTTGCCGGCTATTTAGCACCTTTTATACAATCTTTTTCTTTAGCTATTAAAAAGTATGACTCAATGATAGCTCAACCTCTGATTGTGTTTATAACCTGGCCTTTATCATTAAAACTAATGAAAATATTAAGAGTAATCAACGTTCACGATATGGCTAATTATTTAGTTTGCAACGTTGCGAGTAATTCACAAAGTGTGTTTCCCATCATGAACGATAAAGCTTTATTTGGCGTACTTGATATTGATAGGCCGCTTAATAAACGCAATAAATACTTCGATGAACTTCTATGAGGCTTATTGAATGTTTAAAAACTCATATCTAGGTAAGAAGATTTGAAAGAATTTGTTATCATTCAAGATTATTTAGTTGAACCCCATCATTTTAGCGATTGGCATGAAGATGCCGAATTAGCTGCTGATAACCTGAATAACGTATTGCATATCATATATGGTAATGCAGACGAAGATGTCGATCCCGAAAAGCTCATTGAATTGTTAAATAATGCAGTGGCATTATTAGCATCTAATGAGTACCTAACCGAATTTGAAGATGAAGATGAAATATCTAATTGGGTTGATTTGTTTTTAGCAGATCAACTTTAAATTAGAGTATTGGTGAAGTTATGCAAGAAAATGAACAAGTAAAAAATGTAGAAGAAACGGTCGTTACTGAAGCGGTTGCTGAAGCAGAAGTGGTTAACACGGAAAATGTTAATGAAGTCGCTGAAACGACTGAAACCACCGTAGAAGAAACCGTTGAAAAAATTAAAGAGACTAATGCTGTTATTGCTTATTTAGCTGAACAATTTCCAAATTGTTTTTCGGTTAAAGGTAATGCAAAACCCATCAAAATTGGTATTTTTAAAGATCTAGCTGAAGAAGTAGATAAAGAAGGCAAAGTTTCTCGTACTATTTTACGGACTGCACTCCGTAAATATACGTCAAGCTGGCGTTACCTTGATTCTATCAAAGAAGGCGCTATGCGTGTTGATATTCAAGGTAATGAAGTTGAAGCGATAGAAGCAGAACATGTTGAACATGCTAAAACGACATTAACTGAAAGCAAGAAAAAAGCAGCAGAAAAGCGTAAGCAAAATGCGCCTAAGCGTGATAAGCGTCCGCAAAATGCAGCTAACAAAGACAGAAAACCTAAGCCTGCGGCAAAACGAGCGCCAAAAGCGAAAAACGTTGAAGTTAACGTTAAAAAACAACATACGGTTGATACCGGTTTGTTTGTTGGTAAAGATGTGTTTGTCTCAATGGGCAGAGCACCAATTGGTGCTACAGTTAAAGAAATAAATAACGATGAAGTTGTAGTGGTTACTGCGACTGGTTTTACGATTAAAACTGAAAAATCTAACATCGTTAAGTAATGGAGTAGCGATTGAATGTATAAATTGAAATGCGCCTTAACCGGTATACTTGTTGGTTTATTAGCAACGCCTGTTTTGGCGTTGGATGCGAAAATTGCGTTAGAAGATTTACCTAAACTAACCCAAGAAAGTCAGCATTTATTGGCCAGTAAGCGTGTTTATAATTACTTCACTCGCTCACATTATAAACGCATTAACCCTGATGATGACTTTTCGGTAAAGGTTTTTGATCGTTATTTACGCCAGTTAGATTTTAACAAGCAATTCTTTTTGCAAAGTGACGTTGACAACTTAAAAGTACATCAAAAGCAATTCGATGATGGATTAGCCAGCGGCAAACTCAAATTCGCGTTTGATATATTTGTTTTAAACCAACAACGCCGTTATGAACGTTATCAATATGCGTTGAGCTTATTAGATAAAGAAATGGACTTTAACAAAGCTGGCGATGCTTATTATTACGATCGTGAAGACGCGCTTTGGGCTAAAGATTTAAACGAATTAAACGAATTTTGGCGTCAACGGGTTAAGTATGATGCGTTGAACTTAAAACTAACGGGCAAAAAATGGCCTGAAATTCAAGAACTGTTAGGTAAGCGTTACAACGCTGCGATTAAACGTGTTTCACAAGGTCAAAGTGAAGACGCATTCCAGTTAGTGATGAACTCTTTTGCTCGCAGCATTGAAGCGCATACTAGCTATTTGTCTCCGCGTAATGCAGACCGTTTTCAAATGGAGATGAATTTATCATTAGAAGGCATTGGTGCGGTTTTATCTATCGAAGATGACTTTACCACTATTCGCTCACTTGTGCCGGGTGGACCCGCTGATCGCTCAGAAAAGCTTAAACCTGAAGATAAAATCGTGGGTGTTGCACAAGAAGACAAAGAGTTTATTGATGTTATTGGTTGGCGTTTAGATGATGTAGTTGAACTGATTAAAGGGCCTAAGGGCACTGAAGTGAGTTTACAAATTCTAAAAGGTGATTCAGCTGATAATCAACTCAATGAAGTGCGACTTATCCGTGACAAGATAAAACTAGAAGACCGTAAAGCGATTTCTAAAGTTTATAACGCGCCAGAAGGTAAAAATAAAGATCGTAAGTTAGGTGTTATCGAAATTCCAAGTTTTTATAATAATCTAACAAACGATGTTAAAGCTGAATTAGACAAACTCAAAGAAGAGAAGGTCGAAGCGGTTATTGTTGATTTACGCGGTAATGGTGGTGGGTCTTTACCTGAATCTATCATGCTAAGTGGTTTGTTCTTTGAGTCAGGCCCTGTTGTTCAAGTTCGCAACATGACCGACAGAATTGATATTCATCGTGATTTAGATAAGAGCGTACATTATTCAGGCCCTTTAGTTGTCTTGATTGACCGATACAGCGCATCAGCTTCAGAAATTTTTGCCGCGGCTATGCAAGATTATGGTCGAGCGATTATTATTGGTGAAAATAGCTTTGGTAAAGGTACGGTTCAACAACATAAATCATTAAACAAGCGCTTTGATTTATTTGATAAGCCTTTAGGTCATATTCAATACACATTTGCTAAGTTCTATCGTATTAATGGCGGTAGCACTCAGCACAAGGGTGTACAGCCAGACATTTCATTCCCATCACCTATCGACCCAGCAGAATGGGGCGAAGCTAAAGCTGAAAATGCGTTACCGTGGGATAAAATTAAGCCTGCAACCTATGATACTTTCACTAGCTTATCCCCAATGATCACCAAGTTAGATGTTGATCACCAAGTCCGTATTAAAACGAATCCTGAGTTTGCGTATTTAGCCGAAGATATTGCTGAATATAATAAAACCAAAGACCGAAAATTTGAAACCTTGGTTGAAGCTGAAAAAGTTAAGCGTCGTGATGAAAACCAAGCAAAAAGATTAAAACGCGCTAATGAACGTTTGAAACGTTTAGGTAAAGAAGCGGTTAAAACAGTTGATGATTTACCGGAAGAATTAAGTGAACTTGATCCGCTATTAGATGAAACGGCAAATATCACTTACGACTACGCAAACCTAATTCAAAAATAAAATATCCAATTCACTTAGCCTGCTCTTTTCGAGGCAGGCTAAGTGTTTTCGTTCAATCCGTATAAATTTCCAAAACCCAAATCCAAACCAAACATTTAAAATGTTTAATGTTGTCTTCACGGCGTTTAATTTTTAGTGTATTTATATAGCCAAGTGACTTCACAATTCAGAACGAATTTATTGTCGTCTCTTGAATTCAAGCGGGTTGTCAATAAAGACTCGCTCGCTTTTTGGTTTTATCATGCCTTGGTAAAATCGGCTTGGGTCTAATTAGCTTACTGTAAAAATAATAAAAACAAAGGTTATTGCTTCTTATGGACGTTTCACAAAATACCTCAAATTCACTTTGGTCTAACCGTTTAGCTTATATTCTTGCTGCAACCGGCGCGGCGGTTGGCTTGGGTAATATTTGGAAGTTTCCTTATATTATGGGTGATAACGGGGGCGGTGCGTTTGTATTGGTCTACCTCCTGTGTATCTTACTGATTGGTCTTCCCGTCATGATGGCTGAAGTGATGATCGGTAAAGCCGGTCGAAAGAGCCCCAGTAATTCCGTTCTTACGTTAATTAACCAAGTCAAAGCCTCTAAATACTGGGCGATCACTGGGTGGATAGGTGTTATCGCCGGTTTTACGATACTGTCGTTTTATGCCGTGATTGCAGGCTGGGCCTCTGCTTACGTTTTCAAAGCCGGCGGCGGAGATTTTGTAGATAAAACACCAACACAAATCGGTGAGATATTTAATACATTTATCACAAACCCGATGGAGTTGATGTTGTGGTCGGGGCTTATTTTAGCCATGACTGGATTTGTGGTTGCGCGTGGTATTCAAAAAGGGTTAGAAAAAGCCGTTTCTTATGCGATGCCAGCGATGTGTGTATTGCTGCTTATTATCGCTGGTTATGCTGCTGTGTATGGTGATTTTATTAGCGCTTTTAAGTTTATGTTTCAACCTGATTTTTCTAAACTGACAATAAGTGGTGTATTAGAAGCACTTGGCCATGCTTTTTTTACGTTGAGTTTAGCGTCGGGCGTTATGATGATGTATGGTGCTTATTTACCTAAAAATACGTCCATTCTGAAAAGTTCTATCTGGATCTCAATTGTCGATACGATTGTGGCGCTAGTTGCAGGTTTAGCTATTTTTCCGATTGTATTTGCTAATAGTATGGAAGCAGCCGCCGGACCGGGTCTTATTTTTAAAACATTACCTATTGCGTTTGGTCAAATGCCACTTGGTACTTTTTTTGGCACCTTGTTTTTTATCATGTTAGTTTTTGCTGCCTTTACATCCGCTATTGCATTGATTGAGTCTTCAGTTGCGTGGCTAGTCGAAAAAGCGGAAATAAAACGGTGGCAAGCGGCTATTATTTCAACTGTTGTTTTGTGGATCTTAGGTGTTGGAACCATATATAGTTTTGTTAGCGGCAGTTGGGCTCACTTTACAATTGATTTTATTTGGGGTGTTGAGCCTATCACTACGTCAATCTTTGATAGTTTTGATTATTTAACGTCAAAGGTAATGCTTCCAATTGGCGGCTTGTTAATTGCGTTGTTTGTTAGTTGGGGATTAAATAAAAGACTTTGCCAACAAGTGTTGCAAATGGAAGGCAGATTATTTAATGCGTGGCATTTCATCTTACGTTATATTGCACCTTATACTATTATTTATGTGTTTTTAAATTTAGTTAATGTAGTTAAATTTCAAGCGCCTAGTTTTGAACTTTCAGCTATTGTTTACTGTTGCTTTATAGCGGTAATTTCAGTTGTGGGTTTAAAATTAATACAACGAACGGCGTTTATGCACAAACAGATCCGCACGAGCTTATCGGTGTTTTTAGTACAGTTTGTATTGCCCTTTATTGCTATCAGTGCGGCTATGCTGATGATTAAACTCATTCAATTTTAAGCTTGAGCTTACAAAATGGTTAAGCTCGAGATACTGAGCTTTTCACTATGACACTAATCAACGAGTCTAATAAAACCTTACCCAGTTTAATATCGGCGCTTGTGCCGTTATTTACCCTCGTTATTTTGTTGAGTAGCTCTGTTTACCTATTCAGTGATAATTCTTCTTATGGCCCTAATCAAATAGCGCTTATTGTCAGTGCTTTTGTGGCGGCCTTAATCGCAATTAAACAAGGACTATCTTGGCGTATTATTGAAGCCTCTATGATAAAAGGCATTTCTTTATCCATGGGGGCTATTTTAATTTTACTGGCCGTTGGTGCTTTAATCGGGACTTGGAGCATATCAGGTACCGTCCCGACTTTAATTTATTACGGGCTATCATTACTGAGTGGTAATTATTTTTATGCGGCTACGTGCCTTATTTGTGCCGTGGTGGCGTTAAGTATTGGCAGTTCATGGACTGTTGCCGCGACTATCGGCGTAGCATTAATAGGGGTTGCACAGGGCCTTGGCATGAATGAAGCCATAACGGCGGGTGCCATTATATCGGGAGCTTATTTTGGTGACAAAATGTCACCTTTCTCTGACACCACCAATTTAGCCCCAGCCGTAACAGGCACTGATCTATTCTCTCATATCCGTTATATGGCTTTAACCAGCTTGCCGAGTATTATTATCACGCTAATTGTTTTTATATTTATTGGTATTTTTACAACAAGTGGCGCCGAACCGGCAAAAATTGTTGAATTAAAAAATAGTTTAAAACATCATTTTGATATAAGCCTATTAATGTTATTGCCGCTGATAATCTTGTTATTTTTAGCTTATAAAAAAATGCCTGCTTTTCCCGCCATTTTTTTAGGTGCCTTAATCGGGTTGGTTTGGGCGGTTCTATTTCAGCCAGCGGCCTTAATCAAATTAGCACAAAGTGAAGATCCGCTAATTATTTTTCAATCACTATGGGCTATCTTATTTGATGGTGTTGTTATTGATACGGGGTTGCCCGATTTAGATGATTTGCTAAGTGGAGGCGGGATGAGCAGTATGTTAAATACGATATGGTTAATTATCTCTGCCATGATATTTGGTGCGGTTATGGAAAAAGCAGGTTTTTTAGCCGCAATCATTCAAGCCATCATCGCTAAAGTCAAAACATCAGGTGGGCTTATCGCGAGCACTGTTGCTACTTGCATAGGCACAAATATGGTTACCGCTGACCAATATATTTCCATTGTCATGCCGGGGCGTATGTATAAAGAAGAATACGAAAGAAAGGGATTGGATAATCTCAATTTGTCTCGCACGATTGAAGATGCGGGGACGTTAACGTCGCCTTTAATCCCTTGGAATACTTGTGGCGCTTATATGCACAGTGTTTTACTCGTTAATCCATTTGATTATGCTCTCTATTGCTTTTTTAACTTGATAAACCCGTTACTCGCCATTATCTACGGATATATGGATTTTAAAATTCTCAAAAATAATAAATAACCTTAATTTTACCCATTCGCTTAAATTATGAATTTAAGCACAAGGATTTCGTGATGAAAACAGATAATACAGCCCCGCAAGCTAAATTTTTAACCGATTATAAGGTGCCTTCATTTTTAGTTGAAAGTGTAGATTTGACCTTTCAATTAGATGATCATAAAACCAAAGTAACAGCGGTTGTTGAGTATTATGAAAACCCCGAAGCGACGAGTAAACAACTCGTACTGGATGGTAAAAACTTAACGTTATTATCGGTTAAATTAAATGATGTATTATTAACGCCCGCACAATATGAACTGGATGATCAATCACTGACGCTTACCCCAGCACTCACCCGTTTTACGTTAACGATTGAAAATGAAGTCGATCCTGCAAACAACACGTCGCTTGAAGGTTTATATCAATCAGCCGGGGTGTTTTGTACACAATGTGAAGCCGAAGGTTTTAGAAAGATCACGTATTACCCTGATCGTCCCGATGTGTTGGCTAAATTTACAACGCATATCATCGCAGATGAAGCTCAGTACCCGTGTTTATTATCTAATGGTAATCAAATAGCTAAACAAACACTCTCGCCACAATTGACTAAAGTCACGTGGGAAGACCCTTTTCCAAAACCCGCTTATTTATTTGCTTTAGTTGCCGGTGATTTAGATGTACTTGAAGACACCTACACAACAGGCAGCGGACGTGAAATTAAATTAGCCTTATATGTTGATAAAGGTAATTTAGGGCGCGCACCGTTTGCGATTGAATCATTAAAAAAAGCCATGCAATGGGATGAAGAGCGCTTCGGTTTAGAATATGACTTAGATATCTATATGATTGTTGCGGTTGATTTTTTCAACATGGGCGCAATGGAAAATAAAGGGTTAAATGTTTTTAATTCTAAATGTGTATTAGCTGACCCGACGAGCGCTACCGATGCTGATTATCTTATGATTGAATCGATTGTCGGGCATGAATATTTTCATAACTGGACCGGTAATCGGGTGACCTGTCGCGATTGGTTCCAATTATCATTAAAAGAAGGTTTAACTGTTTTTCGTGATCAAGAGTTTAGTATGGATCTGGGGTCGCGCGGTGTTAATCGCATTCAGCAAGTTAAAGTCATGCGTAGTCATCAATTTGCTGAAGACGCAGGGCCTATGGCGCATCCTATTCGTCCAGACTCGGTTATTGAGCAAAGTAATTTTTATACGGTTACCGTTTACGATAAAGGCGCTGAAGTGATCCGTATGCTACACAGCATATTAGGCGAAGCTGGCTTTCAAAAAGGCATGAAATTGTATTTTGAACGTCACGATGGTCAAGCGGTTACCTGTGATGACTTTGTCGCGGCTATGCAAGATGCAAATACCGAACAAGTTGATTTAACGTTATTTAAACGCTGGTACAGCCAAAGTGGTACCCCACAAGTCACGGTATCTGAAAATTATAATGAAACCACAAAGCAATACACTTTAACCCTCGCGCAAGAAACCAAACCCAGCACGGTGCAACCTGAAAAGCAAGATTTACACATACCGGTTAATGTTGCTTTTTTCAATCGCAATGGCGAGCCGCTTTCTATCACTGGCGGTGCAGAACAAGTACTTAATTTAACTGAAACACAGCAAACATTCGTACTTGACGATATACAAGAACAACCGTTTGTTTCACTTTTACGTGATTTTTCGGCTCCGGTACAACTGCATTACACTTATAGTGATGACGCATTAGCTACTTTAATTAAAGCGGAAACGAGTGGTTATTCTCGTTGGGAGTTAACACAAACACTCTTTATTCAACATATTAAAGCGCGTATCGCAAACCCTGAACACCCATTCTCTTCGGTTATTAATACGGTTATAGCGACATTATTAGCGGATGAAAACCGTGATGACGAATTAGTTGCTGAAATATTAAAAGTGCCTAGTGTAGCCACGTTATTAGCTGAATATGAGCAAATTGATATTGATCTTATTATCTCAGCACGCGATGCGTTTGTTGCCTTTTTAGCCGATAGTTTAAGCCAACCGTTAGCGGATGTTGTTCAACAATTACATGCGGGATCTTACGCATTTGATGCTAATGAAATTGGCAAGCGCGCATTACGCAATACCGCCTTAAATTTATTAGCGCATCAAACAACAATGGATATAACAGGGGTGATTGAAGCGCAATTTTTGCAAGCGGACAACATGACCGATACCTTAGGTGCACTGGCGGCCGCTTCGGTTGCTAATGAAACGTTGTTTGCTAAATTGATGTCTCAATTTGAACGTCAATGGACAGGCGATAGTTTAGTGATGGACAAATGGTTAAATCTACAAGCAACACATGAATCATCACAAGCCCTTGTTAACATTAAAGCCTTAGAGCAACATAACGATTTTACCCTTAATAACCCGAATCGAGTACGGGCGTTAATTGGGGCTTTTGCAATGAATAACCCTAAAGCGTTCCACGCCAAAGATGGGTTAGGTTATCAATATTTAGCCGACAAATTAATTGAGCTTAATGCCATTAACCCACAAATTGCAGCCCGATTAATTACCCCGCTTATTCAATTTGGTAGTTTAGATCATGCACGACAAAATATGATTAAAGCCGAGTTAACGCGTATTGCAGCAACCGACAATCTATCAAATGATTTATACGAAAAAATAACGAAGGCATTAGCTTAATCATTAATTAGCGGTATCTTCAGGTGATAGCCCGGTTGCTTATTCTGGGCTAATTAACCTCGCTTTACCGCTCCTTATTTTATAATTTATACCATGAGTCAAACTTATTTTTTTTCATTAGATGTTAGCATTCAAGAGTGTGAGCAGCTTTATACGGGGTTACATCACACCGTAACGGCCACTGCTCATAATGGTTTGAGGGTGCAACTACCGTCTGCAAATTTACGTAAATTTATCAAGCCCAATGGCATAAAAGGTGTTTTTTGTATGATTGTTGATAGTCATAATAAAATACAATCTTTCCAGCAGGTAAAATAAGCGTAATCTCTATCTCTATCTCTATTTTTATTTTTATTTTTATCTTTATCTTTATCAATAAGATTTAAATCATGACCTCACGCTCTTAAAGCTAATTTATCTACCTATATGCTTTTTTGAATTAATAAATATGCGGTCTTTTTCAAAACAGCATCTAAGCTTATATTAACGTTTACTTTTTTGTGATGTTAAGCAAAAAGTATAACGAGTCTAAAAAGCAAGGTTGAAAAAATTGTATTGCTTTTTTGCAGTGACTTAAGAACATGTGAGGTATTTATGGAATCGATTCAAGTTAAAGATTATATGAAAGTTCGTCCTGTTACATTTACACCCGACATGTCAGTAGCCGTTGCTGTGGAGCTTTTAATTAAGAGTAACCAGTCAGGTGGACCGGTCTTAGGACCCGACAAAAAAGTCATTGGCTTTTTGTCTGAGCAAGATTGTATTAGTAAAATGCTTGCCTCAACCTATTACCGTGAAAATATCGCGTCGGTAGGTGAGTTTATGATCACCGATGTAAAATCGGTTAGGCCTTATGCATCTGTTATTGAATTAGCACAAGCCATGGCAAAAAACCGGCCAAGAGTTTACCCCGTAATAGATGATGATGGTGTTTTGTTAGGTTTAATATCGCGCCACGATATAATGGTCGCTATTGATCACCATTTACATGATGCTTATCACACGGTTGCTTAATTTTAAGTATAGTCTTCTCGCTCAGGTTTTATGGTTCATTGTAAGCGCTTTCTCTCGACTTTGGCTCTTGCGTCGTTCTAACACCTAAATCCATTTAGGCGGCCCCAATCACATAGTAGAGCATATGCTCATGGGGTCTCGAAGCTTGCCTGCATGGATGCAGGTAAGGGGCGAGAGCTGGACACGGTAGCTTTGACGGCTTTGCTGACATGGATGTAAGTACTTCGGTTTCGTCTGGAACTAGAAACCTGCCCCTAAAACCCGATCGCTTTGACTATAGCCTCTGAGTTAATCCCCTGAGCAATTGCCGAGTTTACTCGGCTTTTTTGTTTCTTAGTTCAGCCTAAAAACTGTTATCATATGCACTTTGTGCTCACAGTCGTCATTTAAACTTTTATCATTTTAGTTTTGGTTAGTTAAGTGAATGTGTATATTTTAGCTGTTTTATAGAGGTTTTGTCGTTTTGTCTCAGGTTCGCCCATCTTTTCCGTCTCAACTTAAGCAATGTTACCAAGCTGATTTTTTTCGTTTAAAAAGACAATATTTACATTGTTTAAAACTTGCCGAAGATAAAAAACAAGCCGCACTCGATAAGTGGCAAGCACAACTTGATACCTCTATTGCGCGCAAAGATGCACGTCGATCTGGCCTTCCCGATATCACATACCCCGAGCAATTACCCGTTAGCCAAAAACGTGACGATATTATTGCCGCGATCAAACAGCACCAAGTTGTTATTGTGGCGGGTGAAACCGGCTCGGGTAAAACCACCCAATTACCTAAAATGTGCTTAGAAGCCGGACGCGGTTTAAATGGTTTTATCGGCCATACGCAGCCTCGTCGATTAGCGGCTCGTACCGTTTGTGATCGAATAGCAGAAGAGCTCAAAACTAAAATAGGTGAAAAGGTCGGTTATAAGGTGCGGTTTAACGACCAAATGTCAGATACGGCTTACATTAAACTCATGACCGACGGTATCTTATTAACTGAAATGCAACACGATCGGTTTTTAAATCAGTACGATACGATCATCATTGATGAAGCGCATGAGCGCAGTTTAAACATTGATTTTATTTTAGGTTATTTAAAGCAACTGCTCATTAAACGACGTGATCTTAAATTAATTATTACCTCGGCCACGATCGACCCTGAGCGTTTTTCTAATCACTTTAGTGGCGCACCGATCATAGAAGTTTCAGGCCGAACCTTTCCGGTTGAAGTACGATACCAAGCCATTAATGACAGTAACGATACTGAGCGTGATCAATTGCAAGCTATTTTTGATGCGGTAGATGAACTACAAAAAGAACCGCCTGGTGATGTGCTTATTTTTATGAATGGAGAGCGAGAAATTCGCGACACTGCTGAAGCACTCGAAAAACGAAATTTGCGTCATACCGAAATATTGCCGCTTTATGCACGACTATCAGCGAATGAACAAAATCGCGTTTTTCAATCGCATACCGGTCGTCGAATTGTGTTGTCCACCAATGTTGCCGAAACATCATTAACCGTACCGGGCATTCGTTATGTTATAGACCCCGGAA
Organism: Algibacillus agarilyticus; assembly: GCF_003286125.1. Lineage (GTDB taxonomy): Bacteria > Pseudomonadota > Gammaproteobacteria > Enterobacterales > Alteromonadaceae > Algibacillus > Algibacillus agarilyticus. The sequence continues at coordinate 29,650 of NZ_QMED01000012.1, read as the reverse complement.
CCGCGCGTATATCACGCTACAGTTATCGAACCAAAGTTCAACGTTTACCTATCGAAGCGATTTCTCAAGCCAGTGCAAATCAGCGTAAAGGGCGTTGTGGACGTGTCGCTGATGGTATCTGCATTCGACTTTACAGTGAAGATGATTTTAATGGACGCCCTGAATTTACCGACCCCGAAATTCTACGTACTAATTTAGCGTCGGTTATATTACAAATGCTGGCGCTTGGCTTGGGCGACATTGAGCAGTTTCCTTTTGTTCAGCCACCTGATGGGCGCAGCATTAATGACGGGGTTAATTTACTACTTGAATTAGGTTGTGTGAGTAAAACGAAAGCCAGCCGACATAAATCAAATCAAAAAGGGCGCTCAAGTCAATTTACGCTCACGAGTATTGGTAAACAAGTATCAAGGCTACCGATTGATCCGCGTTTAGCGCGTATGCTGGTTGCAGCCGTAAACCAAAATAGTTTGTACGAAACAACGGTCATCGCGGCGGCATTAAGTATTCAAGACCCAAGAGAAAGGCCTAATGATCAGCAAAACAAAGCTGACGAAATGCATAAACGTTTTAATGCAGAAGGTTCTGATTTTTTAAGTTTTCTCAAGTTATGGGACTATTTAAAAGAAATGCAGCAGCAGCTATCGGGTAATCAGTTTAGACGCATGTGTCGCGTCGAGTTTCTTAATTACTTACGCGTGCGAGAGTGGCAAGACTTGTTTAGTCAGACCAATCAAAGTTTAAAAGATTTAAATTTAAACATGAATGATAACCCGGCCGGTGACGATGCGATCCATAAATCTTTACTACCAGGGTTGCTGAGTCATGTCGGTAATAAACATAATGAAAAAGGCTATATTGGCGCTCGAAATAGTCAATTTCATATTTTCCCAGGCTCTGCTTTATTTAAAAAACAGCCTAAATGGATCATCGCCAGTGAGTTGGTTGAAACCAGTCGTCTATATGCCCGCAATAATGCCGGAATAGAAGTCGAATGGTTGGAAGAATTTTCACAGCACCTTGTTAAATATCAATATGATGAACCTCACTGGGAGAAAAAACGCCAATCAGTTGTTGCCTTCGAAACACAAAAGCTTTATGGCTTACCTATCGTTAATCGCCGGCGTATTCAATACAGTAAAATTGATCCGGTGATCAGTCATGAATTATTTATTCGCGAAGCGCTCATCAATCGCCAGTTAAATTTTAAAGTTGATTTTATCGAGCATAATAACCAACTGATAGACGAAGTTATTGAGCTAGAAGATAAGGCACGTCGACGTGATATATTGATTGATGAAGATGATTTATTTAATTTTTATAATGAAAAAATACCGGCTGATATAGCCGATACACAACATTTTAAAAAGTGGTGGAATCAAGCCAAACGTGAGCAACCGGATTTACTTAAATTTAGTAAAGATGATTTAATGAAACATGAAGCCGATCATGTCACCGCGGCGGCTTACCCTGATCAATGGCAACAAGGTAATATTGATTTAAAACTCGATTATGTATTTGAGCCAGGTAAATCTGAAGATGGTATACACGTAAAAATACCTTTGCCCTTGTTAAATCAAATTGAAGATAAAGGGTTTGATTGGACAATTCCAGCGTATCAACATGAGTTAATTGTTGCATTAATAAAATCACTCCCTAAAGCGTTACGTCGTAACTTTGTACCCGCTCCTAATTTTGCCGATGCGTGTATGAAAGCTTTAGGTAAGCATAAAGACTTACCATTAATCGAAGCCGTCACTAAAGAGCTTTTACGTTTATCGGGTATTCGCATTCCACCCGAAAGCTGGGATATGTCGCAAATACCTGCGCATTTAGTGCCTAAATTTACGGTCGTTGATGAACACGATAAGCCCATCGCAACCGATGGTGATTTAGCAACTTTGAAGCACAAACTCCAAGGTCAGTTAAAACAAACATTAAGTAAAGTGGCTGATGATGGTATTGAGCAAAAAGGTTTAACACAATGGCCTGATATTGAGTTACCGGTTGAATACAGTAAAAAACGCGGTAATTACCAAGTTAAAGCGTATCCGGCTTTGCATGATGATAAAACGTCAGCCTCGATCAAGTTATTCGACTCGCTTGAACTGGCCAATTTTCAGCATACCGCAGGGGTTGTTAGGCTCATTTGTTTAAATATACCTTCTCCTTTATCTTATTTACGCGAAAAGTTACCCAATAAAGCCAAATTAGGTTTGTATTTTAATCCATTTGGTCAAATTAATGATTTGATCCAAGACTGCGTTGAAGCCAGTGTTGAGCAGTTTGTATTAACACAGGCGCTAAATATCCGTAATGAAGCTGATTATCTTAAATTACTCAATACGATAAAAGCGGATATTTGCGATATTGTTTTAAAGGTTGCCCAACAAGTTGAGAAAGTACTGACGACCTCACATCAAATAGCCAAACAGTTAAAAGGTAAAACTAGCTTTGAAATGATCCAAGCGCAATCAGATTTAAAAGCACAGCTCGAAACGTTAATATTTAAAGGCTTTGTGCGTTTTCATGGGGTTGATAACTTAAGTCATCTGCAGCGTTACTTAGATGCGATTGTACGCAGAATGGAAAAATTAAAATCAGATCCCGTACGCGACCGATTAAATCGCGACACGGTAGTGAACTGTGAAGAGCAAGCGCAAGTTTATCTTGAGCATTTATTTAAACCGTTACCCTCGCCAACAGAGTATCGAGAGCTTTATTATATGCTACAAGAATTGCGAGTTTCTATTTTTGCACAAAATTTAGGCACACAATATGCGATCTCACCCAAGCGCGTGACTAATTTTATAAAAGACATCAGTAAGTAATTGGTCTACGCTTTGTAGTAAGTTTATTAAATAATTTGATAAATATGGAGTGTTTAGTAGACTTCTATTTATTATAGTCAAAGCGATCGGGTTTTAGGGGAAGCCGTCAAAGCTACCGCGTCCTGCTCTCGCCCCTTACCTGCATCCATGCAGGCAAGCTTCGAGACGCCATGAGCATATGCTCTACTATGTGATTGGGGCGAGTAAGCGCTGACAATGAACCATAAAACCTGAGCGAGAAGACTATATAATTCGTTGATAATTTAGGAGGTAGTCGTGAGAGGTCATAATGATCAGCGTGCATTCTATCGCATGATGGTAAGCGCAGAATGTATTTTAACCGTACTGGATGCAGAAACACCGCAAAAATTTAATGCCATTTGTCGTGATTTAAGCGCCACAGGCATGGCGGTTGAGCTTGAAAACCCAATTGATCAAGGAACGGTCGTTCAAGTGAATATAACGTCAACGAATGCCAATATCCCGTCGCTTAATGCGAAAGGTAAGGTACTCAGAAGTACCCAAGAAGGCGAAAGCTGGACTGTAGGGATCGAAATTGTTGAAATGAATTAATATAAATCGTGTTTCAGCCCTTCCAACAAGCCACTTTTATGTTCAAATAATTTGAATGTAGAGTGGTTTTTTAACTTAAAAAGAAAAATATGTCACTAACTCAATTTTTAACAACTTTAGAAAATAATCCACTCTCACTTGATTTTGAAGACACAATGGCGGTTATTGATAACCAATATGACTTCACACCCACTCAATTCACGAACGGTGATACGGTTAATGAAGCGGGCCAAAATAATGGCTCCTGCAAAATATTTGCGTTTGCCCAATTGAATGATCTAAACCCTGAAAGCACATTAGCATTATTTGGTCGGTATTACCGCCAAGATGTACTTGAGCATCCAAATGCAAGTGATCACCAAAATATTCGTAACTTTATGATCCACGGTTGGTCGGGTATTAAATTTGAGCAAGTCGCGTTAAGCGCTAAAGTTTAAGAATAATTAAACCGTTTGCTGAACATAATCACAAAAAAGTGAATCCAAATTAACTTTTAGTGTGTTAAACCCGGCTATTTGCGCTGTCACATCGTTTAATTCAGATAGCCAAGTAGTTGGGGTTAATTGTTTGGCAAGTGCGCTAGCAACGGGTTTATGGCTTATATGCCAAGGCTCATTCGCTATTTTTAGTGTGTCTGAATAAGGGGGCAGGTAAGGAAAGCTAAATTCAAGTGTTGGTAGTGTCTTAATCATCCAATCAAATAAAGCCGAGCAAGGCCCATTCGCTTGGTATTCTTCGGGTATGAGTTGTAAATCTTGGCGTGTTATTTTTGCGGCGTCATAAACATCAATGTCGGTTCCCCAGTGATGTCTGCTGGTGCCCGGAATAGCAGAGTAATAACAAATCGCTTTTATTTTTTCAAGCTCGTTTAATTTACTCATGACGACTGGCCGACCATGAGGATCATAAACAGGTCGATTGCCGTTAAACTTCTCATTCCAAATTTTACATTGCTGCGCAAAACTGCGATAGCTACTGGCTAAACGTAAATCAAAACCGGCTTTAGCAGCTTGTTGCTGCAATAAAATAACCGCAGCTTGGCTATTTTCATGGATCCAATGATTAGGATACAGTTCAAATAGGGCCTGGTTATCTAAGCCGGTTAATCGTTTCATAACGTTACTTGGTCGCCAATAAGTTTTCTAAAATGCGCTCGTACATCGTTGTTAAGTGTTCTAAATCACTTATTTTTACACATTCATTTACTTTATGGATGGTGGCATTACACGGCCCAAGCTCTAAAACTTGCGCACCGGTTGGTGCAATAAAACGACCATCAGACGTGCCGCCTGTCGTCAATAATTGTGGCGTATAATGCACTGTATCTTCAATCGCTTTTACACTGGCTTGAACAAGATCACCCGCTGCCGTTAAAAAAGGTAAACCGTTGTATGTCCAGTCTAAATCATATTTAAAGCCATGAGCGTCTAAAATGCTTTCAACTTGTTTAACTAATTCTTCAGCTGTTACTTCTGTCGAATATCTAAAGTTAAATTGAATATGCACATCACCCGGCACCACGTTTGTGGCGCCTGTACCGCCATTAATATTTGATATTTGAAAGCTCGTTGGAGGGAAGAAATCATTACCTTCATCCCATTGCATTTGAGCTAATTCTGTTAATGCAGGGGTCGCTAAATGAATTGGGTTTTCTACAAGGTGTGGATAAGCCACATGCCCCTGAATTCCTTTAACATATAAATCACCGCTTAATGATCCACGACGGCCATTTTTAATGACATCACCAATTTTATGTGTGCTTGAAGGTTCGCCGACTAATGCCCAATCAAATTTTTCGTTACGGGCTTCAAGTGTATCAATAACACGTGTTGTGCCATTGATGAAAGGGCCTTCTTCATCACTGGTGATTAAAAAAGCAATAGAACCTTTATGATCAGGATGCTTTTCAATAAAGCGCTCAGTTGCAACAACCATCGCCGCTAAGCTCCCTTTCATATCGGCCGCACCCCGGCCATGTATATAGCCATTGATTTCAGTTGGCTCAAAAGGGGGGGTATGCCAATCTTTTACCGGACCCGAAGGCACGACATCGGTGTGACCTGCAAAACAAAATACAGGGGCTTCTGTGCCTTTTCTTACCCACATGTTGGTTGTATCTTCAAAGACCATTTGCTCGGTAGTAAAACCGATGGCCTCTAACCGAGACGACATCAATGGTTGGCATCCTTCGTCTTCTGGGGTAACCGATTTACGGCTGATAAGCTCTTTAGTTAATGCGAGAACGGCGCTTTCTTGATTTGACATATTAAAACCTTGCTTGATAGTCGTCAGCTTTAAAGCCAACAATCACTTCATTGTTTGTTTCTAATACCGGACGCTTTATTAGCGTCGGGTTTTCTAAAAATAATGATACAACATTGCCTTCATTAATTCCGTCTTTGATTTCGTCGCTGAGTTGACGATAAGTTGTGCCTCGTTTGTTTAATAACAAAGAAAGGTCAACGTGTTGTAACCAAAATTCAATTTTTTCGGCACTGAGGCCTTCGACTCTAAAATCATGAAATTTAAAATCGACATCACTGGCGGTTAACCATTTTTTTGCTTTTTTTACCGAATCACAATTTTTAATGCCATATAAAACCGTCATTTTTTACTCCGCACTTTTAAATTAAGAAGATTATCCGTTATCGCATGTACTTCATGATAAAACGGGAATATACAAGCGAGTTGCTGTGTATTCGTAATCGTTAAAAAGGAAATAATACTGGGTAGCTCTCGCTTCATACGGGCTAAATCAAATTCAAAAAGCAAATCACCTTTTTCAACTTTATCGCCGGTGCTTTTATAAAGTTTAAACCCGGTCGCCATTAAATTTTCTGTTTGTTGACCAAACTCAATATGTAATTGAATGCCTTGTTTGCTCTTTAATTTTATTTGATGGCAAGTTTGCGGCATATGAGTTAATACGCCAGCCAGCGGGCTATAAAATTTATAGCCAAAGGGCTCAAACATAACCCCCGTCCCAAAATAGCCATTAGCAACCAGAGGTCGAGGGTGTTGAGCAAGCGGTTTTACATGCGCATTGCAAGGTGCCGCGATGGCAAAACTCCCCGTTAAATCGGCTTGGCTAAAAGGGTGTATTATTTCGGTTTTATCCACACGTCAAAGCTTATTAGATAAATAATAAGCTTTATTGTACACCACTCATTCAAATAAACGTTATTAAAGCCGTAAAAACTCGCCATATTGAATAAAAATATTCTTTATATGGGTTTTCGTCAGGTTATCCCCGTGTTTTAAGGCTTTTTAAGCTTGTTTTCGTCAATATTATGGTTATGCACTGTTATTAACATAAGTTGTGGGTAAGTTTGTTAGTTAGTTACGGTTAACTTGTTATGTTATTGATTTTAAAGATTTTTATTGTTTGTTTGTTTTTTGTTCGTTTGGTTGTTTTTTGAGTTGTTTAATCTGAATGTGGATAAAACATCGGCATAAAATAGTGTATTGTGTATTCTAATTAATTAACTCAAGTATTGTATGCTTAACTCTGTGAATAACGTGTATAAAACTGATTTAAACTAAAAGTGTGATGAAAAATACCCCGATTAAATTGTTAAACTCACACGTTTATTATTGCCCTTAACAATTTGAAGCCGTTAAATAAATATAAATAGCGCCTTTTTTACTGGGTATTCACTAAGTCTTGCGTATAAATTAAGTTAATGTGGGTATTTATTCAGAGTAGATTAACTTATTCACTGTTATTAACATTGTCTGTGCATAACCTTGTTGGTTACTTTCTTTAAGCTTGTTAATTTGTTGATTTTAAAGGTTTTTATGGGTTGATTAAAAAACAGTCTATTTACTGGTTATTTCTCTATATATCCGTTTTATCGCTTTAAATTGCTATTGTTTACAGAATAAACGTGATTTTTTATTCACATTAAAAAGTAGTAAGCAATGATAAGTGCATAAACTGGGCTGTTCAATAACCTTGAAATTAACTTATTTGCCCTTATCTACATGCTAGATCTCTTAGCGTATTAAATAGCGCTAACTTTTTACTCCTATTTAAGGTTTTGTTAATGGAATTTTTGTACGAATATGGCTTGTTTTTAGCCAAAGCGATCACGTTGATCGTATCGTTAGTTGTGGTGCTTGCCATTGTTGCGGCCAACACCATGAAAGGTAAGGCGGGTAAAAAAGGTGAGTTAGTTATTACTAACTTAACTGAGCACTTTGCTGATATTAAACGTTCTATTCAAGATGAGCTGTTATCAAAAGAACAACTAAAAGCATTAGAAAAACAAGAAAAAGAAGAAGCCAAAGAGCAGGCTAAAGCCGATAAAAAAGCGGCCAAATTGGCAGCCAAAGAAGCTAAAAATAAAAAATCAGATACCGAGCAAGCTGAGCAGACTGAAAGCAGTGAACCGAAAAAACTATTCGTGGTTGATTTCAAAGGGAGTATGGATGCACACGAAGCTGAAAATTTACGAGAAGAAGTCACTGCCATTTTAGCGATTGTAGAAAAAGGCGATGAAGTCCTCGTTCGTTTAGAAAGCCCAGGCGGTGTTGTACACGGTTATGGGTTTGCTTCGTCACAGTTAGCGCGTATTCGTCAACGTGAAATTCCATTAACCATTGCGGTAGACAAAGTGGCCGCCAGTGGCGGTTATATGATGGCCTGTGTGGCGAATAAAATTGTATCGGCACCTTTTGCCATTATTGGTTCGATTGGCGTGATTGCACAAATCCCTAATTTTCATCGTTTACTTAAAAACAACAACGTTGATTTTGAACAAGTAACAGCAGGCGAATTCAAACGTACAATGACGATGTTTGGTGAAAATACCGATGCCGGTCGTGAAAAATTCAAGCAAGAATTAGAAGAGACACATACATTGTTTAAAACGCATATTAGCCAGTATCGTCCTGCATTAGACATTGAAAAAGTCGCGACAGGTGAGCACTGGTATGGCACCCAAGCGCTCGATTTAGGCTTGATTGATAGCGTTGAAACATCAGATGACTATTTACTGGCACAAAATGAAGATAAAAATATTTATCAAGTTAAATACAGTCAAAAGAAAAGTTTATCTGAAAAACTCCCCTTTGGTGCTGCAAACTTATTTGACGCCCTATTTGTTAAAGCTTGGCAACGTTTACAAAGCTTACGTCATCAGTAAACACATTGTTTAACATAGATTAAATATAACGTGAACGTTAAAATTGAAGGCCGGTATTTTACCGGCTTTTTTATGTTTAAACGGTGCTAAAATAGTGGCTTAAATCGTTATTTATTGGCTTAAGAGATAGACTCAAGTGATTTGAGTATAAAGACCGGTGCATTTTAACTATATAGGCAAATATTATGCTGAAAATTTCGAACTCAATTACACTGGCCGCTTGGGAGATCGAATTAACGGCTATTCGTTCGCAAGGCGCAGGCGGCCAAAATGTAAACAAAGTCGCTAGCGCTATTCATTTACGTTTTGATATAAACCGCTCAACGTTACCCGACTTTTATAAGCAACGTTTACTTAATCTAAAAGACAGTCGTATTACAAAAGACGGTGTTATTGTGATCAAAGCGCAAGCGTTTAGAACGCAAGAATTAAATAAAGAAGATGCACTTAACCGGCTTAGCGATTTAATAAAACAAGCGACGGTGCAAATCAAAACACGAAGACCCACTAAAGCGACTAAAGCTTCGCAGCGACGACGAGTTGACACCAAAACTCAACGTGGCAAAACAAAGCAAATGCGTGGAAAAATAAATTTTTAATTATTAAAAAATGTAATTGATACCTCAACACCCAAGGACGCGAATATCTATGTTCAATATTTACCTGTCTAATCGCCTTGAAAATTTAAGCCATATGCTCGGTGCTGTTTTACAACAAACCGCCGAGAGTGTGTTTGAACAACAGCATATTCTAGTTCAACACAAAGGGATGCAGCATTGGTTATTAATGCAATTAGCAGAGCAAAATGGTATTGCCATGAATTTGGCTTTTGAACCCCCGGTAGGGGCTATTTGGTCTATATTGCGTGAATTAGATCCCACGTTAGCGAAAGAATCGCCGTATAAATCATCCATTTTAAGTTGGCGTATCTACCAGTTACTGGCGTCTGATGCGGTTATTCACGACCCGATTTTTGCTGAGCCAACGGCCTACTGGCATTCTATTGAACCGAGCCAAACCCGTGCACAAAAGCGTTTTCAATTAGCCAAAAATATTTCTGATTTGTTCGAGCAGTATCAAATATACCGACCTGAATGGATAACCCAATGGAGCGCGGGCCAAATCAACATGCAAAATCAGCCTAATTGGCAAGCCAAATTATGGTTCTTGTTAGTACAACAAGAACCAAGGCATCCAGTGGCCGAAATGCAACGCTTGATCAACGTGATAAAAGAAAAATCAAGCTTTAGGCCTAAGCAACGTATCTTATTTGGTTTTAATACACTACCGCCTTTGTGGCTTGATTTTTTTGTTACGTTAGCCGAAAAACAAGAAATGCATTTGTTTTTACTCAGCCCTTGTAACGAATTTTGGCAAGACATCGCCAGTGAAAAATTTGTCGCACGCCAGCGAGTCAAATGGCTCGACTTAGATAAAGGTGTCGATTGTCATTTTTATAATTTAGGTAACCCACTATTAGCTGCGCTAGGGCAGCAAGGGCAGGCCTTTTTAAAACTGCTTTACGATGTACCGCAAAGTGAAATTGCGGCCTTTAGCGAAAGCCAAAACACGCAATTATTACACCATATACAAGACGACATCTTGTTTATGCGTGAACCCGATCAATCTATTCCAATTGATGATTCTATTACGATCACCAGTAGTCACAGCGCCCTTAGAGAAGTTCAGCATTTACATGATTGGCTGTTGCAACAAATCGAGTTAGACCCAACACTCACGCCTAAAGATGTATTGGTTATGTGTCCGTCGGTTGAAGATTATGCGCCCTACATCGAAGCCATCTTTACCCGTGCTCGAGATTATCAGCACACCGAAAACCGTTTACCTTGCTCTATTGCCGACCGTTCTTTTTCATCTAATATGACGTTCGTGCAATTATTTAATCAAATATTACAATTGCCCGACAGCCGCTTTTCAGTAAGCCAAATTGTTGAAATGATGCGCTCACCTTATGTGCAACTTAAATTTGGCTGGCAAGAACAAGATATTCAAACTTTATTACCTTGGTTACAAAATGCGTCAATACATTGGGGACTCAGTGCCGAGCATAAACAGCAATTTAATTTACCGGCTAAAAAGAGCTTTACTTGGCAGCAAGGACTTTCTCGATTATTACTGGGTTTTGCCTACCAAGACGAAAATACATTGCTTGATCAAACCGTATTATTGCCAGATGTTGAAGGCGATCAAGCTCAGCTACTGGGCCGACTCCTGCTTTTTATTGATACATTGCAACAGCATGCTAAAAAGTTAAATAAAGCCCGTTCGGCCACTGATTGGTGCCAATATTTATTGGTTGTGCTCGAAGACCTATTTGCCTTAGACGACCAACAAACCTTTGAATACCGCATTGTGCATAACGCGATCATCGAATTACAAAAATGGACACAAGCCGCTAACCCAACAGCCGAAACAAGTGCTGAAATCGATTTGGGGGTTGTACAAGCTTATTTTGATATTGCGTTTAATCAACCGCAGCAAAGCCAGCATTTTATGACCGGCCAAGTGACATTTTGCTCGTTGATCCCAATGCGCAGTATTCCGTTTAAAGTTATCGCGTTGTTAGGCCTTAATGACGGTGATTTTCCACGCCAAAAAAATACCAATGGTATGGATTTACTCGCCCAAGACAAACCTCGCTTAGGTGACCGATCGCGTCGAGGAGACGACCGCTATTTATTTTTAGAATGCTTACTGTCAGCTCGCGATAAATTGTATGTTAGCTACCAAGGTAACCAAATAAAAGACGATTCTGAGCGTCAGCCTTCGAGTGTGTTAGTTGAACTGATGGCTTATTTAGGCCGTTATTATGGTTGGCAATCGAGTCATATTACGCGCACGCCGTTACAAGTTTTTAGCCCCGATAATTACTCAAATAACAAATGCCCGAGTTTTGACCAAGGTTGGCTCGCACTCGCGACTCGTCAGCCACAAGCAGAGGATCAAAACAAACCAAAAATCAATACGACCAGTGTAGCCGCAAACGCGTTGCCACTTGATATACCCGTCATACAAATAGACGATTTGGTTAACTATTTTTCTGATCCGATGCGTTATTATTGCAACAAAGTGCTTAACCTGTATTTGACAACCGAGATCCAAACGTTAATGGATTCTGAACCGTTTTCGGCCGATTACTTAATCCGATATCAAATACAACAAGACCTCGTTCAATGTGGGTTAGTGCAAGATCAAGCGCTTTTTGATAAACAAAGTGCATTACATCAATATTCGGGCGTTTTACCCGATCATGCTATCGCCACTAAACAATTTGAGCAATGGCAAACCGTCGCAAAAGATTATGCCAATAGCTTACATAAAAAACACGTTAATGAAGTTGCTTACCAAACTATCAAAACGACTATTTTAGGGATTGAAGTCAACGCTCGTTTACCCCTTGTTACCTGTTCAGATGAACGTGTTGAATCAAATATTGAATCAAGCTCTGAATCAAGTGCGGAGAAAAACACGATAGCGGTTAATGAAGACAATACCGCAGCAATTACCGCAGTAATAGCAGCCAATATTCAACATCAGCTATTTTGGCGTTTAGCCGATGCAAAAGGAAAAGATAAACTGCGACTTTGGTTGCACCATTTAATCGCGAATAGTCAAAGCCCAACACGCACCGATGGCTTTTACCGTAACAGTAAAGATGTATCGACCCACGTTTATTTTGATCCCATGATAGCCGAACTCGCGATTGAAGCATTAACTGAATTTGTACGGTTTTTTATGCGCGGGCAAACACAGCCATTACTCGTGGATGTCACGATCGCTGAACTGTATTTTAGTCAAGATCGCCGCGGTGAATTAAAACCGTTTACCGCACAATCGTGGTTAAGTTTATGGCAATCAGGTCCCTTCAGTTCAGGTTTTAACGACAACCCGTATTACCAACATTTGTTTTCAACCATACCCGATTGGACATCAACCGATGCCGAGCAATTAAGCACACTTTATTCGTTAATGATGTCATCACTTAACATAAGTAAGGAAGCTGCCGAATGAAGTTTTTACAAGCAGAATCATTACCGCTCAGCGGTCGACATATCATTGAAGCCAGTGCCGGAACGGGCAAAACCTACAACATAACGCGTTTATATTTACGCTTGTTGTTAAGCCAAAAATTAACCGTGCAACAAATATTAGTCGTTACCTTTACCCAAGCCGCAACAGAAGAATTAAAAGGGCGGATCGCACGTGAACTCAGATTGGCGATTGATATATGGCAACAAGCACCGGAGACTATAGACGATCCTGTTTATGCCAAACTTCGCCAAGAAATAGACGCACAAGAAGCCAAAACCCGACTCGACTTAGCCTTATTGCATTTAGACGAAGCCTCTATTTTAACTATTCATGGTTTTTGCTCGCGCGTATTAGCCGAGCATAATATGCTGGCGGGTTTGCCTTTTGATATTGAGCTGGCAACCGATACACGCAAAATGGTGTTGCAAGCCATCGAAGATCAATATCGCCGGTTGAGTGAACAACCCGATGATCTCGCGCTCATATTAGACAGTGCCCCCGATGCACACGCGTTTTTGCAGCAATACAGTCGTTTAATTGATGACTGCGCACCGCTCATTGCTAACAGCCCTGACGATATCGCACAAGCACATTTAACGTATTTAAAACAGGTCGCAACCGCCTTACTAAATGAGCAAGATTTGATCTTGACTCATTTAGTTCACACCGGCAAAGATGAAGCCACGCATCAACAAGCGTGGGGCGATTTATTAGCTTTTTTTACCGCGACGCCAGAGCCGTATCAAATCGAGCATCAAACAGATCAAAATACAGCACAAAATACAGCACAAAACACGGCTCAAAATGAGGCCAACACATCGGATTTTTATAGCCGGTTATTGCCCGCGCATGTTAAAAAATTCATCAATGGCAATCGGTTTAGCCGCAAACCTGCTGAAATCAAACAGCCTTTAAAAGCCGTATTCGATTTAGTTAAAACCTACGAAACCGACTACAGTAAAAAATACAAGGCTAAAATAATCAAAGCGGAATTAAACCAAGTGCTCGTTAACGTGATATTAGCGATACGCCAAGCCGTTAACCTTGATAAACAGCAAAAAGGGCAACTGGGTTTTAATGATTTAATTAACTGTTTAAGCCAACATTTACAACACGAAAAAGAACAACAAGCCACAAGTAATACACACGAATCGAGTGCGTTAACTGCGTTATTATCATCACAATATCCGGCCATTTTAGTTGATGAGTTTCAAGATACCGATCCTGAACAATATGCTATTTTTAACCTGATCCAAACCTATAACGAAGCCCATCTATTGCTGATGATAGGTGATCCCAAACAAGCTATTTATAAGTTTCGTGGCGGTGATATATTCACTTACCTTGCCGCGCGTGATCAAGCTCATTACCAATGGCAAATGGACACTAATTATCGTTCGTCGTTTAGTATGGTTGATGCATACAACCGTCTTTTTTATGGTCAAGCATTACCCGCATACCAACACGAGAATTCTGAAAACATTGAACCCAGCGCTCGTGTTTTTGGTTTTGATATTGACTACACACCGGTTAAAGCAAAACATGCGCAGGGTTTAAACTTAATTGATGAGCAACCTCGTGCCGCCCTTAGCTTAGTCAGCTTTGAAACCGATGATGACAACACCGCACAAAATCAAAAGTTTAGAACCGATATGGCAGCGTGGTTTGCCCACGAGATCAAACGCTTACTTGATCCCAACAAGCCCGTTATGCTGAATAATAATGATGATAAAAGAGCCGTCGCCGAGCAAGATATTGCTATTTTAGTGCGTGATTTTTCAGAAGCGAATGATGTACAACGAGCACTTAAAAGCGCAGGATTAAGCTCTGTTTATTTAAGTAATCGCGAAAATATATATAAAACCCTCGAAGCGAGCCATTGGCTACGATGTTTACAAGGTATCTTATTATTTGACAACGAGCGATACCTTATTTCGGCCCTTGCGACCCCTTTAATGGGACTAAACAACGAGGCGCTAGCCAGGTTACAGCAAGATGAATGCTTATGGGAAACATGGCGTGAACGCATTATAGATTTGCGTCATTTATGGCAAACCAAAGGCTTTATTAGCATGGCCTTTTATATTTTGCATCATTATACCCAGCCGGTTACCGATACACGTGAGCGACAACTAACCAACTACCTACATTTAATTGAGCTAATACAAGCGCGCAGTCAGCAAATGGCCAATCCACAACAATTGGTTGATTGGTTAGAGCGCCAAGTGTTTGAACCCGATATTAATAGCGATGCCGAATTACGGCTAGAAAGTGATTCAGCTTTGATCCGCATTGTGACATTGCACGGCAGTAAAGGGTTAGAGTATCCGATTGTATTTGTGCCGTTTGCAACCCGAAGTAAAGGTGGCAATAATCCACGCTATTTTCAATTATTTGATAAAAAAGAACAGCTTAGTGTTTTTTACTTAGGTGATGATGCCGAGCGTATTCAACAAGCACAAACCGAACAGCAAGCCGAAGATATTCGTTTATTGTATGTGGCCGTTACCCGTGCGGTTTATCGTTGCTATTTAGGCGTGAGTTTATTTAAAGATGCCTACAAATCGCCATTAGGGTTAACGTTAGGCTTAGATAAAACACAATCAGTTTTAACACAAGCGACAGCATTGGCACAAAGCAACGCCAATATTGACACGATCACGGTCGCGTTTAATGACGATACGGTTTCTGAACCAGAGCCAGAGCCTAAGACTAAGCCAGAGCTCGATACAACAGACAATAATAATGATAAAACCAATGCGTTTGCTACAGTCGCTAACACCGTAACCGCCCGCTCATTCACCGGTTATATAGAGCAAGATTGGCTGCTGCATTCTTTTTCGGGCTTAACTCGTTATGCACACCAAAGTGTCGTGGCCAGTATCGAATACAAAGAAATAGATGAAGATCACCTTGATCTACAACAAGCGCAACAACAAGATCAACAGCTCAGTAAAGCGGTTTGCTTTACGTTTCCTAAAGGGGCCACATCAGGGCTGTTATTGCACGAAATATTTGAGCATTTAGATTTTAATAACCCCGATTACGAAACCGCATGGCCTATTATTGAAGATGCTTTTAACGAAGAAAACGTACCCGACAAAGCAGGCTGTTTTGCTTGGTTTGATGATTGCCTACAAGCAGAGTTAAATCCAAACAGTGGTTTGCGTTTAGCCGATTTAACCACCGCAACAACACTGCGCGAAGTCGCATTTTATTTTCCGATGGAACACGTTAAAACCGATGCATTAATTAACTATTTAGCTCAACATCGAGGGGCGGATGTCAGCTCGTTTATATTTGCCGACCAGCTACAAGGCATGATGAATGGGGTTATCGATTTAGTGTTTGAGTGGCAAGGGCGATATTACGTAGCCGATTATAAATCGAACTTTTTAGGTGATCGCCATCAAGATTACAACGCTGAAAAAATGCAAGAAAGCATGCAAAGTAGCTTTTATGATTTGCAGTATTTAATTTATACCTTAGCGTTGCACCGATACCTCGCCACGCGAATACCTAACTATGACCCAGATACACATTTAGGTGGCAGTTACTATTTATATTTACGGGGTATGCAGGCTGCAAAAACGGGCGTAAAGACAAAAAGTTTAGACCAAACGCATGCCGAACCGTCATCGCAAACCAAGCCAACTTATGGTGTTTACCATCAAGCATTAACCGGTGACGAAATTAAACAGCTCGACACTATTTTTTCGGGCCAGGTAGCAGATCAAACAGAAGGAGCGCAATAAAATGAGTTTATATCCTTATTCACATTACGCCCAAGCACAGCAACACCTAGAAGGCATAAACGCAATTGATTTTTACCTTGCTCGGCAAATTTGTGACGATGTACAAATGCGGGCAGAAGCCCCATTCGCTGATTCAGATCATGAGTTACTCGACATACTCTTTCATTCGATTGTTTTAGTATCAGAGCAATTACGCTCGGGCCATACCTGTATATTATTGGCCGACTTTGCTGAAAACACCTACTGGCAAACAACCGCGATCGAAAATGAGATTGCCGTAAACGTAAACGTAAACGTCAATGCTAACGATGCTGTCAATCATACTGTAAATATAGCCGACGAAAACAATCCCCATTCGCACTTAACACAAACGCACTTAACACAAACGCACTTAACTCAAACACAGTCAATAACAGAACCAGACGATGAAAGCGTGAGTCAAGCAAGCGTAGCGCAAGGGTATGTATTTCCCACCTTAACTAAATGGCTTAACGCATTAGATAAACTCGGGTTAACCGTAGCTAAATTGCAATCACCCAAACATGAGCAATTTTTGGTTTTACAAAATAAACGCCTGTATTTACGTCGGTATTGGCAATTTGAAACCGAACTAGCCGCCACCTTAAACCAAAGACAATCGGTTCAGCTTGAGCTCAATATGGCGCACGCTAACGCTATTTTACACACCTTGTTTGCGCAACCCGCCCAACCCATTGATTGGCAAATGGTTGCGGTTGCCAATTCGTTATTGCAAGGTTTTTCAATTATTAGTGGTGGGCCGGGTACAGGCAAAACAACCACAGTGGTTAAACTATTAGCCGCTTTGATCTTTTTAAAACACCAAAGCGTTGCAACCAACGCCCACTTGTCGACGACCGAGCCCACCGCAGAACTAACAAATGAGTCAACGGCTGATCCCGTTCAACCTTTACTTAAAATAGCCATGGTTGCCCCAACGGGTAAAGCCGCGCAACGTTTATCTGAATCAATCAGCGGGGCTAAGCATAAATTGGCTGATTTGTTGCCTGATCATATCATTCAGCAAATACCGGTTGCCGCACAAACGGTTCACCGTTTGCTCGGCATTCGGCAACAAGCGCATCTCGTTAAGTATCATCAACAAAACCCACTTGATTTAGATTTATTATTGCTCGACGAAGCTTCAATGGTTGATTTACCGCTCATGACTCGATTGTTTAGAGCGCTGCCAGCCCATTGCCGCGTTATCATGTTAGGCGATGCCGACCAATTACCTTCAGTGGCGGCAGGGGCGGTGCTAGCCGATTTAGCACCGCTGCCACACCAAGGTTATAGCCAGCAGCGTACTGCACAATTAGCGAACTTGCTAAATATTGACTTGCCGGCCTCGTTGATCCCATGTGATCAATTAACCCACCTACAAGTCAGCTATCGCTTTAAAGGTGACGAAGGCATTGGTTTATTAGCTAAAGCCGTTATAAATGGCCAACATAAACAATGCGAAAAACTTAAAGCGGCAGCACGTGAAGATGTTAGCTTTAACGAGCAAATAACCCCTGAACAACTTACAAACTTGGTTACTAACTATATAAAACCCATTTTTAAAGCCCCCAACGTAGAGCAGGCATTTAAACGCTTAAGCGAATTTAGATTGCTAGCCGCTGTGCGCCAGACTGATTTTGGCGTAGAAGCGCTAAACCAACAAATTGAACAAATTTTACGTAAAAAACAAATCATTCGGCGTTTCGTTAATACGCCAGACCATTTGTACCCGGGCAAACCCATCATGATCACACAAAATGATTATGTAAATAATGTATTCAATGGCGACATAGGTTTAATTTGGCCTAACGAAAACAAACTCATGGTGGCCTTTGAACATGCCGAGGGTATACGTTGGATAAGCTTAGCGCGGCTACCGCATTTTGAAACCGTATTTGCCATGACAATACACAAAACCCAAGGATCAGAATTTGATCATGTTGCGATCGTATTGCCAGAAAACTACAGCCCAATACTCTCAAGAGAGCTGCTTTATACTGGTATTACTCGGGCTAAAACCCACATCAGCCTATACAGCGACCCGCATATTTTACAAAAAACAATAACTAAAAAAGTACAACGTTATTCAGGCCTTGCCGAACGAATAGGTGTGTAGCTTTCACTTAAATTAACAGCCAAATAAAAGTTAAAAACTAAAACGCATCGCTAAAAAAATCACTAAAAACAAGTATTAAACGAACTTTGAAGGTAGATAAAATTGCTAGACAATATTGAAAAAAAACACCTCGTCACCGTATTAAAAGATTGCATTGAAGGGCGGTTAACCCCCGCCGAAGTACAAGATTGGATGGTGGATAATTATGATCCACTCGAAATAAAAATTGCAGAAAACGAACCTGACTACACACAAGAAGCCATGAATATTGTTATGAACGAATATGAGCTAGTCGACTTGAATAAATGCCTACCAATTGGATTTGAATACGCCCTCGCATTTGTTTGCTGCCAAGAGCACGAATACGCCCAAGCCCGCGCTAATTTTATAAAAGCGGGTTTTATTGATTAAATTGACAGCAGGCACGCCGAAGACGAAAGGCTTTTTACTTTTTATTTTTTTAGGGGTAAGTTACGATGCATTTAGTTAAATTAAATCAATGGTTTATTGGCTTTCTGTAATTGCCTATTGATTTCCTAGTGATGACTGTCCTGCATGGGTTTATTAGTTTGGGTTTTGAGAGTAAAACAGCCCATGATGATAAATGGACGGTGAAAAAAACGCGTTCACACTTAAATGTGTTTGATCTTAAAGAGTGGTTAATCAAAGACGAAGGTAAGCGATTACTTAGCGGTGTTGACGAAGATTTAGTGAAAGACTTAATTGAAAATAGCCAACAATTTTAAGAGTAAATAATATGAGTTGGAGACCTGAAGATAAAGATTGGTTAAAGGAGCGTAAAGCTTATTGGAAAGTAGTTAAACCTATGCTCAGCCACACTAGGCTTTATGATTCAAAAGACGTTAGATTAATAAAAGAGTATTACTTATATGGCCCAGAAAAAGAAACCTTAATTCACTGCGCTGTTGGTGGCGACCTTCATAAGGTGAAAGCTACCGCTTTATTAGGAGCATGGTTGCATCCTTCTGATGATGTTGAAGAGGTTAAATCGGAGATTAAGCGCTTTACATATCGAGATGAAACTAGAGATGGTTACGTTTGGATTAAACATGGTTATCATATTTTTTATAATCTGACACACGCAGTCGGTGTCGAAAAAGCGAGTTACCTTGCACAATATAAATTATTGGGGGATAGCTTGTTTGATGGGCGTGAGCAATTGATGTGCCAGTTATTGTTACCGGACAGTATTGAGAAGGATTCCCAATTCTTGAAGAAAAAAAATGATCAAAATCAGGAGTGGTTTGATGATCATCTGA
The DNA here is from genome assembly GCF_003286125.1 of Algibacillus agarilyticus. Lineage (GTDB taxonomy): Bacteria > Pseudomonadota > Gammaproteobacteria > Enterobacterales > Alteromonadaceae > Algibacillus > Algibacillus agarilyticus. The sequence goes on along the minus strand of NZ_QMED01000012.1, from coordinate 9,874 downwards.
CTTATAAATTTGGGGATTTACTTGGAATCATCGACACCCCGGACCCTATGCCGCATTATGTGCCGCAATATCGCATTCCATATATCTTAAGCTGCTTCAAACATGGAAATATCCAACAGCGAGCTCATATTACCGTTGAACGTTTTTGCTACGTGGCAGAAAAAATAAAAGCTGAACCTGCTAATGCTTTACCTGTTCAAGTTAATTCTATTAATGAATTCGAATCTGGCTTATTTGTCAATAAGTCTGAAATACCAGCAAGTACATTTGAAATATTTGATAAATACCGCCAATTAGCCAAAGAAAAATTATTATCTGAGCCAAATTATCTGGCAAATTATCTGGGACAGTCGCTCTAAGAAAAGAAAGATTTAACCGATTTTGGCTACATTGTGTTTGATAAATGAGTGAGTTGATCGCGTTATTTATTCACTTTTCTAAGTCATTTGGGACAGGCACTAATAAATCTATGATTTTACTTGATTTTAATCCTTCAGTTAGGATGTTGACGATGCCTGTCCCACACGATTACTAATGGAATATTAATAAAAGTACCTATAGCAACCACCGAGAATTTTTCCTTGACCGTGTAGGAACAACTAAAAATGAGTTGGATGGAGCCAAAGAAAAAGGAAAACCGGTTGCTGCAAACTTTGAATGGTATTTTCAGGATTTTAAACGCCGGACAATACGGGGTTATTCAAGTAAAGAGCTAGATAGTGTGGCTGAATGGGTAAGAAAATTACCAAAAACCAAAGAGGGTATACAGCATGCTAGCTTAGGCTATAAAGATGGAAAAGAAAATCGCATTAAGTTCACACAGAAGGATGCGCGTAAAAAACTAAATCGTCATAATGTCAAAACGTGGCTTTTAGGCACAGCTAAAGGTGTATTACTTGCTAACGTTAATGATGATTTAATTGATGAATTGATTGATAAAAGCGACCAATTTTAAAAGAGCTATAAAATGAATCAAACAATAAATGCTGAAGAGAAAAAACAGCGTAAAAAGCGCTGGAAAGAATTTGCAAAATTAATAGACAACATAGGTAGTAACAACCGTTATCATTATAAATATCTTGAGCAATTTTACTTAACTGGAGAAGAAGATGCTGAGCACCCAGTAGATTCTTTTCACGGCGCTCCATTAATAGAGATGCTACTTTCACAAGACCAATCACCTGATAATTTATTGAAAATCAAAAAAAAATATTCACCACACCCAAGATGGGGTGATGGGCATTGGGTTGACGCAAAAAGATATTATAAAGAAAGAATGGACGACTGGCGTAGTCAAAAAAATCAATTTAGTAACGCTACTATGTTAGGGGGGGGCGAAATAGAGTATGAGTTATTTAAACTTTTTTATCCTCAGAGAGTTGAGCCAAATGAATTTGACAAAAAAGAAGAGTTTCAAGTTTGGGTTGAGGAAAAATGTTCTGGTTTAACTTATGAATTACTTGATTTTTTTGAATGTAAAAAACCAAGTTCTAGTTTTTATATGAAGTGGTGGCTGGCTTACTGGTGTGATTGCATAAATTATGGTTTCAAAGAAGACAAAGTATTTGGTTGGTTGCTCGAAGCTATGCTGGCAGTTCAAGCAAAACCTGATAAGTATACGCCGCTGCAATTAGAGTTAGCTGAGAAGATATTTGCGATTGCTGAAGATGATTCGATAAACCCAGAGTTTAGGAAACACTTTGCTAATTGCAAAGCTGCGTTGAATAAATAATATATTTCAAAGGACATAGTGATGGAACATTACTTGAGTTTTTATGTAAAAACAGGTCAATCTTTTAGTGCTATCAAAGAAGTACTTACAGTAAATACAGAGTGGGAAAAAAGAAACGTTAAAGCTGGCATTGTAAGCTTTGGTTTTATGTCAGGCTCCGATTACGAGATATATATTGAAGATATTTGTCGTGATTTAAAAAAAATTGGCATTATATCTATTCGTATCGCCATTACAGGAGATGAAGACCCTTGGTTGGAGTTAACTTCAATTGAAGGTGATGAACAAATTACGAATCAAATTGATTTTGGTTTGTTTGATTATCTATCAGAATGTGAAGATGAAGACGAGTTATCTTCAGCGCTGAAAAAAGCCCAAGAGTTAGGTCCAGATAGTTACTTTTTGCCGATGTACCAACAATGGAAAGAAGGCTTTGAAAAAGCAAGCTTTAAATCCTTAGATGAAATTTATGAACAAATAATTGGAAGCTGCGAAACCAAATGAGTGGAACTATCTGGGACGACTAAGCGAAAATTATCAAGGACAGCCTGCGCGTAACTCATCGAGGACAGTCATCAATTATGTGCCCTAATCATGTAGTTCAAGCTAAAACTTACTTGCCAGCCAGCAGCTTGAAATCAAGCTGTATAGCAGGCTTTAACGAAATTTATTAGGTATAAGATACTGTTACATTCATAGTAAATTTTGCTAAATATAGGTTACTTGATGATTGCAACTTGAGCATGACAGAAAACTATTTGAGTTAGTTTTTAGCTATTAGCTATCAGGGACAGCCTCTCTAAGAAAAGAAAGATTTAACCGATTTTGGCTGCATTGTGTTTGATTAATGAGTGAGTTGATCGCGTTATTAACCGAACTATTGTTCATGTAGGACAGTCATCGATGTTCACTGGACACTATCTGGGACAGGCACTCTAAGGACACTATCTGGGACTGTAGTGGTCTAATGAAACTGTAGAGATTTATAGCTTAAAATATGTAAAATCTTAAAGGTATTTATTATGACTAGAAAAGCGAAAGTTACTGTCAGCACTCTTCAAAAATTAGAATATGCCAAATTGATGGTTGAACAGGGTTACACCAATAAACAAATTGAAGAAATGTCAGGTGCGGGCAAATCGGCCGTATCTAGATGGAAAATACAGTATCAGGCAGAATTAGCCGGGAGGCACTATCTGGGACAGGCACTCTAAGAAAAGAAAGATTTAACCGATTTTGGCTACATTGTGTTTGATAAATGAGTGAGCTGATCGCGTTATTTATTCATTTTGATGGCTTTAAATACGCGTAAATTGTGCATTGATTGATGAATTGAGTTTGACGGAATTATCTGGGACAGTCGCTCTAAGAAAAGAAAGATTTAACCGATTTTGGCTACGTTGTGTTCGATAAATGAGTAAGTTGATCGCGTTATTTATACCAATCCGTAATAATAAGTGCCCACTCAGCGAGCGTTTAAAGGATGTTGACGATGCCTGTCCCACACGATTGTGGTATGTTGATTTTTGGCGAAACCATTATACCTTGTTGCTATGCCCCCGCTCATTTTTCGTTCAAAGATCAACACCCTCTATTAAGTGGGCTAAATTACTAACGATGTCGATAAGTTTATACGAGGCTAATGCTAGGGCATTTTATGTCGTATTCCAGTGCTGATCTTAATTTTTGTGAGTTTTAGTACATTTATCACTAAATTTATATGGCTTAAAAACAATGCTTATCAATGTCTATTATTATTGTTGTTTTTTTGTTGATATAACAATGTTGATGATATCACTTGGTCTATTTTATGTAGACGTTGTTTGTAAAGCGGTGATTGAGTCGATTGATAACGTGTTATAAATTCGGCTTCGGTTAAACTGGTATGATTGATCAGTATATTAGGTAATAAATCGTTAGCCTGAATGCCTTTTAAACTAAATAAGGTTTGAACTCTCTTGGCACTGATCGGTGTTTGTGTTGCTTGTTTAGCAAAATGAATGCCAGCTCGATCCGCTGCAATATCGTCAAAACTAAAACCAGAACCACCTTTTATTTGACTATCGAATAACTCTTTAAATTCACCTATTTGAGTGCTGGCGTGTTGGTTTAATAATAAATGTATCGCAGCTGATGCAATGAAATGTTTGGCTAGATCGTCTCGGTGATGAAAACGAATTATTAATGGCTTTTTTTCAAAATTAAATACATGTAAATCACTTGGATAAAAGTGCTTAAATTGTTGAGGCAACATAAAAAGTGCTAATGCTTGTAATATGGCTTTGTTTTCTTCAATTGCTTGTTGTCGTTGGTTTTGCTTTTGTTGCCTAAACAAGGCTTGTGTAAATAAGATTTGCAGAAGTGAGTCTAACGTAACCGGTGAATCAGAATGACGATGTTGTTGCACAATAACTTGCAGCGAAAGTAAATAGCGTTGCACGTGAGCGGGGTTTATAAGTGCCTTATGTTGTTTTTTTAAAATTGGTTTTATTGTCTCGACTTTTACACTGTGTGCGTATTTAAAGGTAAGCGCTTGGGGCGTTATATTGATCTCACTAATATTACCTCTTAGTTTTTCTGCTTGCATTTTTGTTGTTAAATACGTGAGTAGCCAATCGAACATTATATTCAGGCTTTGGTTAGGCAAAGCCCAACCTGATATATATGTTTCTTGCCAATTGAACGCGTGTTGACTGTTTAATAATTGCGTTTTTAATGTTAACCCTAAGGCTTTACCTTGCCATGTGACCAGAGTGTAAAATGCATTTATTTGTGCATAAGCGTGATGCAAATCAACCTGTACTGAATGCGCATTAAACTGGTTACGGAGAATAAAGTGGATGCTATTTAATTCGTCTTGAGTGATGCGGACTGGGTAATGCGGGGTAAGCTCGTTTTTTTGATTTTTTCTTGTTGTTTCAAATCGCTGTGATAGCTGTTGTAAATTTTTTGCGTGTTTGCTTGGCATGACATTTTGCGTGTTTTGTAATTCAGTTGGGAGCATACGAAGGCTTGCTAAAAATAAAACAATAACGCCGCATAATGAGATTAATAAGCTAGTGAGTAAGCCGACAAAAATGCGCCGTAATAGTGTCATTAACCGATCTATTTATGTTGGAGGTTAATCTGATTTTAGCTTGCTATCGTCTTTAAGCCCAACCTTAACCTAAATCAATTAGCGTGCTAAAGGTAAAATAGAGGTGATGTTTTATGAATGATTATTATAACGACTACTTGATAAAGGCCAATTTAATGTCATTACGTATGTCATTAAATTGGCCGATATGGTTGTTTGCTAATGAAGCTCTTTGCCATAAATAAGCATTTCGGTTAATCCTTTCGCTGTATTTTGCTCATACAAATCGAGTTTGAGGTACTGAGCCGGTAAATTAACTAATGGTAAGCTGATCCATTTTTTATATTCACCTGTCTCATGCTCATTAAACCTTGTCCAATTGATACCATCGGTACTCGACCACATAATTATTTTACCCGGCCTAAATTGGCTGCTCATGTCGTAATATAAAATTTCAGTTAACTCGTAAATATTATCTAGCTTAATGATAACCTCTGCAGGCATTGGCTGGCCTAATTCATCGACGTAAATGTGCCTGCCATATAATGAATCCGTCGGAACTGATTGCTTCATCGGTAAATCATCGGTATTACTAAAGTTTACATTTAAGTAAGATGCTCTCAGCTCGGGCAATGAGGCCAAGTGTTGTGGCTTTTCGGTTAAACCGATCTGTTCATCAAAGAGTGGATTTGCATCTCGTATTCTTCCGTTGTGTAATGAATTAACGCTGACCGGGGTGATGAGTTGTTCAACGCTTGGTGCTGCTTTTTCACCTAAAATTAGCACCTCGGTGATACCTTTAGCGGCGTTTTCTTCGGTGAATGCGAATTTGATATAGTGAGCGCGCGTATTGTTGAGCGCCAAGCTCGCCCATTGTTTATATTCACCGGTTAAGTATGCATGTTGCAGCTGCCAGTTTTGTTGATCAAGGCTGGTGTAGATATTGATTAAACCAGGGCGATAAGCGCTACTCATATCGTAAATCATTATTTCGTTGAGTATGTGCGCGCCATCCAGTTCAATTGTAAAATTGGCAGATAAGGCTTGAGCATTTTCATCTACATAGGTGTAACGCCCGTAGCTTGATGCTGTTTCGACTGCTTGTTTTTGCGGTAAAACGCTTGAGTTTGATAAATTCACATAAGCTTTGGTTTGACGAAGCTCTGGGCTTTTATCTCCGTGGCTTGGTTTGGTGCTAAGTTCGGTTTGCTCGTCGAATAGTTTATCGGGTTCACCCACTCGATTTGGATGAGAGACACTAAAACCGATTGGCGAGATTAAGTTAACATTGCCGGTTGTTGGCGGTGTAATAACCGGTGGTGTCTGCTCGGTGGGTGTTTGATCTGTGGGTAATGGCACGGCGGTTATGCTATTCGCAAACACGTATTGATTATCGACTTTATTGAGTTGTAAATTGATGTTGTCGCCGTTTTCAATGGTTACGTTGAAGCAAACGCTATCAGCACAATCGGTTTTATTAATACTCGCCGTGGGTAAGTTAACACTTGTAGCGGCTTGCAGTAAAAATACGCGTACATCTTCTTCTACAGAATTAACGGGCACGAAGCGCGCTAAATTGCGCATCTCTTTGCGTTGTAAGCGATTGATTAAATACAGGCCGTTATCTTCGATAAAGCGATTGAAATACCGATCGTTGCTTAAAAAATCGGGGGCGCCTAATTCAAAATGCGCGGGGTGGAGCGAGGCGGCTGTAATGCGACCATATGCTTCAACGTCTTCATTGTTTTTTAAGCTATTACAGCGTGGTGTTAGCATTAACGCGCCATCCGCGTTGATGTGTTGCGTCACATCTTGCGCGCGTGATTGACACGTTTTGTCTGGATTTTTGTTGGAATACCAAAATTCTTGAACTTTATCTGCTTTACCCGGTTTGGTTTTAAAACTATCAACGATAATGAAATTACCATCGTTAAGTGGAATTAAATAACGATGAAAATAGTCTAAGTTGCCGTTGCTTAAATGTGTGCCATAAACTGCGCTGCCATTCAGGTGAACCGCTGAACGACCTGCAATATCGAGTGCGTATATTTGACCTGTTTGTCCTAAAAATTGACTCATGTTAGTTGAATTAGGTGCGTTATCTTGCGTGTCTTTTGCATTCGGTAACACGAGTGTATTAGCCCCTATTGGCAAGTAGTCCATGTAGTTCGCGACTGAAAAATCAGCTGGGTCGGCACTGTAAAATACCTCGGCAGTTGAATAACTTCCGCTGGCACTGAATTTAGCCCACGTTTGACTGTTGTTCGCGCCGCCAGTGGCTTCGGTTGAAATAACCTTTAAGACATCGGGATGGCTGATTTGTGGGGTGGTTGCATCGATAGCGGCCGATAACGATTCAAGGTGATTATCGCCATACCAATGTAATTCGGTTTGGTTAGCGGCATTTACAAAGGCTATTTCATCTAGGCCAAACTCACCGTCTTTGATGAAGCCAGTGGTTTTAAAGCGGAGAATTTCAATACCTTGTCCTTTGCCTAACCATTGTGCATCTGTTAAATCAAAATCAATGAGTGGAATAGAAAATTTGAGCCAATCTGAGGGGGGTGTCGATACTTGATAAGGCGCAACGCTGAGTTCTTTGCTAAACCCTTTGAGTTTTAAATTTACAAATAAGCGTGATAAATCGAGTGTGCCACTTAAGGGTTTTAAGTAAAACTCAAGCTTGTGTTGGTTTGATGCAATTAAATGACCGTTGGCTCCTTGCACGTTATAAAAATGATAAGGTTTGGATAATTCACCATAACCCCAATCGGCGAGTAATCGATTGCCGTAAGCGCTCCAGATCACGGCGCCAAAATCAATCTCTCGGTGTTTGAGTGTATTACTCACGGCATTACCGGCTAAAAAGGTTTGGTCGGCTTGTTGGTTGCGTAGGTTGTCGTTGGTGACATCTTGCGCTGTGGTGGTTGCGCCAGGCGTGTGTTGGCGAAGTGTTGCTATTTGATATTCTGGATAAATTAACGTTTTACCGGTTGCTTGGCCGCGTTGGCATTGTTGTGTTTCTTTGTAAAAATTACGTGCATGATGGGCCGACGCATTCCATATGTCGTAATAAGCGTGTGAATAGTAACTGCTGGCAAAGTAATCTTGTAATGTGCAGGCATTGGCGGTGGTGCTGCCTATTTCGGCTTGGCCGGTTAGCTCTTGCCAATAGAGTATGTCCATTATATGTAATTGCTCGTAGCCATCTTTTGCCCATGCATCACCAAAATCGATAAGTCGACCATCAGAGGCAACGTTTTCTATCATCCAACGGCTGGTTTTTTCGGCCATTAACGCCCATTTGACAGCGTGGTTAGGTTGGCCAAAACTACTCATTAATAAGTTGTTTATTTCAAGTGAACCGTTCATCGATGTGCTTAAGTAACTTGGGCCTTCGGTATATGCGCCGTCGTTTAATATTTCATCGCGGTGTAGCCAAATAGATTCAAGCACGATGTCTAATACTTGATGCGCTTTGGCTGAATAGGTTGTGTCGTGCCAGTAGGTTATGGCCCAAAATAAGGCGGCAGCATCTAATATTGGCGTCCAGTTATTGCCATTATGCAAAGCCCAGCGACCGAGTGAACCACTGGCATCTTTGGGTAAATAATAGATTGCGATAAAGCTATCTATTTCATTGGCTAAATGGCTTTCAACGAATTGTTTATCAGCGGGTTTTAAGTATTCACTGTGCCAAAACGTATCTAAGATCAATGTCCATAATTTAAATGCAGGGTAAGCGCCAAGGTCGAAAAATTTGCCTTGAAAGCCTTTATGCCATGCATTGATATAACCGGCTGAATTAAGCGGTTCTTGGCGTAGTCGATCAAATTCGTAAGCGATAAATTTTTCAGATAAATTAGCTATTTCAGTTTGATTAAATCGGCATTGATTTGTTGTGAGGTTTTGCTGTGGATCATCTTCGGGATGAATTTGATGGCAATGCTGCATACGTCGAATTAGGTGTACTATTTGCAGCGCATTGTCGCGGCGCCAATTATCCATTTTAGTGACGGTGATTTGGCCATTGCTTATGCTAACGGCTTGGTTGTATTTTTCGGCTAAGCTATGTTCACTTAATGTGCTCGGTGGCGCTTGGTTACCACTTTTACATTCGACACCACCTAGACTGTAGCGATCCCATTCTTCTTTAATATTTTTAATGGTGCCCCAGCCACTTTTACCTTGCCAATCGCAATTGGGATCAAGCGCTTCAAAACGCGCTATGGTTTGATACCAAAGTGAATTATCACCGTATAAACGAGGATGATTTTCGCTGGGTTGTATCAATGAGTTTTTAACTTGGTTTATGAGTTCAATTTTTCGTGCTTGACTGATTTCATCGCCTGTAAAGTGGCTTGTATCTTCAGCTGCGTGTAGTAAAGCCGGTGATAAGCATAAGAGCAAAATCGGCTGTAAATATTGGCTGAGCGTTTTAAAAATAGAATGAAATGGGATGGGTTTTGGTCTTTTGATCTGAATGTTCATAACTACTCCATATGGTCCAGATTTAATAGAATTAAAATCATAGACCTGTTTTATGTGTTTGAATTTTTTTTGTACTATATATACCCAAGTAACTTGAAGAGTAGGAATAAGCATCTTGAAGCGCACTATCGGGGACAGTCGCTCTAAGTACACTATCTGGGACAGTTAACACACTATCTGGGACAGTCGCTCTAAGAAAAGAAAGATTTAACCGATTTTGGCTACATTGTGTTTGATAAATGAGTGAGTTGATCACGTTATTNACACTATCTGGGACAGTCGCTCTAAGAAAAGAAAGATTTAACCGATTTTGGCTACATTGTGTTTGATAAATGAGTGAGTTGATCACGTTATTTATTCACTTTGATGGCTTTAATACGCGTAAATTACGTTTAATTGATGAAATTAGCTTTTTTAGGCGTGACTATTTGCATCATTGTTGATGTTCTACGTTTTTGCTTGTTTAGGTTGGTAAATTTTATATTAGCTAAGTGAGTGCGGCGGGGGTTGCGTAGTAACGTTGTGCAGCTTTGAGTTTGGCTATGCGTTTTACGTTTACATGTTGGCTATAGGTG
>NZ_QMED01000011.1 GCF_003286125.1 Algibacillus agarilyticus | reverse complement strand
ATTCTCGAAAGAGAAGACCATGCTCTTTAACAATCAGGACAAAAAAGTAAATAAAGAAGTTCATCAGAACTTTAGTATTTGAAACAAGGCGCGCGAAAATGTCAAAAGACATGCAATCCGAGGACACCTTGGGTTGTATGGTTAAGTGAATAAGCGTACACGGTGGATGCCTTGGCAGTTAGAGGCGATGAAGGACGTGTTAATCTGCGATAAGCTTGGACGAGTTGATAAAGAACGTTGAGTCCAAGATTTCCGAATGGGGCAACCCACTCTATTATGTAGAGTATCTTGCACTGAATACATAGGTGTAAGAAGCAAACCCGGAGAACTGAAACATCTAAGTACCCGGAGGAAAAGAAATCAATTGAGATACCCTGAGTAGCGGCGAGCGAAAGGGGTTCAGCCGATATAATAAAGTCCAGCAGAACACTCTGGAAAGTTTGACCATAGTAGGTGATAGTCCTGTATGCGAAAGGCTTTATTATACATATTAAGTAGGACGGGACACGTGATATCTTGTCTGAAGATGGGGGGACCATCCTCCAAGGCTAAATACTCCTAACTGACCGATAGTGAACCAGTACCGTGAGGGAAAGGCGAAAAGAACCCCTGTGAGGGGAGTGAAATAGAACCTGAAACCGTGTACGTACAAGCAGTGGGAGCAGACTTGTTCTGTGACTGCGTACCTTTTGTATAATGGGTCAGCGACTTATATTTAGTAGCAAGGTTAACCGAATAGGGGAGCCGTAGAGAAATCGAGTCTTAACTGGGCGTCGAGTTGCTAGGTATAGACCCGAAACCCGGCGATCTATCCATGGGCAGGTTGAAGGTTGAGTAACATCAACTGGAGGACCGAACTCACTAACGTTGAAAAGTTAGGAGATGACTTGTGGATCGGAGTGAAAGGCTAATCAAGCCGGGAGATAGCTGGTTCTCCCCGAAATCTATTTAGGTAGAGCCTCGGACGAATACCATCGGGGGTAGAGCACTGTTAAGGCTAGGGGGTCATCCCGACTTACCAACCCTTTGCAAACTCCGAATACCGATGAGTACTATCCGGGAGACACACGACGGGTGCTAACGTCCGCCGTGAAGAGGGCAACAACCCAGACCGCCAGCTAAGGTCCCAAAGTCATAGTTAAGTGGGAAACGATGTGGAAAGGCATAGACAGCCAGGAGGTTGGCTTAGAAGCAGCCATCCTTTAAAGAAAGCGTAATAGCTCACTGGTCGAGTCGGTCTGCGCGGAAGATTTAACGGGGCTAAACTATGCACCGAAGCTGCGGATTTGAACTTAGGTTCAAGTGGTAGGGGAGCGTTCTGTAGGCTGTTGAAGGTGTGCTGTAAGGCATGCTGGAGGTATCAGAAGTGCGAATGCTGACATGAGTAACGATAAGGGGAGTGAAAAACTTCCCCGCCGAAAGATCAAGGTTTCCTATCCCATGCTAATCAGGGTAGGGTAAGTCGACCCCTAAGGTGAGGCCGAACGGCGTAATCGATGGGAAACGGGTTAATATTCCCGTACTTGAATAAACTGCGATGTGGAGACGGAGCAGGCTAAATCAGCGTGGTGTTGGTTATCCACGTGAAAGTAAGTAGGTTTGAAACTTAGGCAAATCCGGGTTTCTATAAGACTGAGATACGAGACGAGGCGCTACGGCGTTGAAGTGATTGATGCCATACTTCCAGGAAAATCCGCTAAGCTTCAGGTTTATTCGAATCGTACCCCAAACCGACACAGGTGATCAGGTAGAGAATACTAAGGCGCTTGAGAGAACTCGGGTGAAGGAACTAGGCAAAATAGTACCGTAACTTCGGGAGAAGGTACGCTGTTGTTTGTTAAACTTTTACAGTGTAAGCGAACGACAGTCGCAGTGACCAGGTGGCTGGAACTGTTTATTAAAAACACAGCACTGTGCAAAATCGCAAGATGACGTATACGGTGTGACACCTGCCCGGTGCCGGAAGGTTAATTGATGGGGTTATCTTCGGAGAAGCTCTTGATCGAAGCCCCGGTAAACGGCGGCCGTAACTATAACGGTCCTAAGGTAGCGAAATTCCTTGTCGGGTAAGTTCCGACCTGCACGAATGGTGTAATCATGGCCACGCTGTCTCCACCCGAGACTCAGTGAAATTGAAATCGCAGTGAAGATGCTGTGTACCCGCGGCTAGACGGAAAGACCCCGTGAACCTTTACTACAGCTTGGCAGTGAACATTGAGCCTACATGTGTAGGATAGGTGGGAGACTTTGAAGCAGCGTCGCCAGATGTTGTGGAGTCGACCTTGAAATACCACCCTTGTATGTTTGATGTTCTAACCTCGGACCCTAATCGGGTTCAGGGACACTGTCTGGTGGGTAGTTTGACTGGGGCGGTCTCCTCCCAAAGAGTAACGGAGGAGCACGAAGGTTGACTAAGTACGGTCGGACATCGTACGGTTAGTGCAATGGCAGAAGTCAGCTTAACTGCGAGACAGACACGTCGAGCAGGTGCGAAAGCAGGTCATAGTGATCCGGTGGTTCTGAATGGAAGGGCCATCGCTCAACGGATAAAAGGTACTCCGGGGATAACAGGCTGATACCGCCCAAGAGTTCATATCGACGGCGGTGTTTGGCACCTCGATGTCGGCTCATCACATCCTGGGGCTGAAGTCGGTCCCAAGGGTATGGCTGTTCGCCATTTAAAGTGGTACGCGAGCTGGGTTTAGAACGTCGTGAGACAGTTCGGTCCCTATCTGCCGTGGGCGTTTGAGAATTGAAAGGGGCTGCTCCTAGTACGAGAGGACCGGAGTGGACGAACCGCTGGTGTTCGGGTTGTATTGCCAAGTGCACTGCCCGGTAGCTACGTTCGGAATTGATAACCGCTGAAAGCATCTAAGCGGGAAGCAAGCCTTGAGATGAGTTCTCACTGACCTTTAAGGTCCTGTAGGGTTGTCGGAGACTACGACGTTGATAGGCAGGGTGTGTAAGCGTTGTGAGGCGTTGAGCTAACCTGTACTAATTGCCCGAGAGGCTTAACCATACAACGCCAATGTGGCTTTGGATAATTTGAGTGTTTTGTTTTTAGCTAAAGATTTGATGAATTTTACTTTTTTGTTTTTGATTGACGATTTTACGCCTGACGGCAATAGCATTGTGGCCCCACCTGAACCCATCTCGAACTCAGTAGTGAAACACAATAGCGGCGATGGTAGTGTGGGAGTTCCCATGTGAGAGTAGCACACTGTCAGGCACTTATTAAGATGAAGCCCAGTTTTATGACTGGGCTTTGTTGTATCTGGCGTTTGGGTTTTTGGTTTAGTTTTAGTGGATTAAGCCGCGGGTTACAATTTAGCTCGCTTGAATGCCTACCGACACACTGACTTTTTTCTTACCCGTCACTTATCTTTTCAAATTTTTCTGCAATTTAATTAGAATTATATTTTCTTGTTTAGTGTATTGTTACTAACTAGATTCTAAAAACGCAAGGGGAAGATTAAAATAGAAACAACTACCTTTAGCATCTTTTCTTGGCTCGTAATTAATCTCTCCTGCATGTGCTTGTATTATTTTTTTACTGATTGCCAATCCTAATCCCGTTGATGTTTCATTATTGGTTGGTTGAGTACTTAATCGAGTGAAAGCTTTAAATAAGAAAACCTCTTCATTTTGAGGGATCCCATGACCTGAATCGATTACTTGAAATAGCCAAGCGTTATTATCAAGGCGACTTTTAATATAAATTTCAGTCTGTAGACGAGAGTATTTAATCGCATTAGAAATTAAATTATGGATAACTTGCCTTATCAATATTTCATCACAGTCAATTCGGACATTAGGTTGCACATCAAAATTAAGTTTAATGCCTTTAATGATAGCTAAACTTTTATATTCGTCTAATTGATGACGAATTAATTGCTCAGTGCAAGCGACTTCTTTATTCGTTGACAGATCAAATTGTGAAACACTCGCATATTGCGTTAAGCGTGTTAATAATTGTATTAAATTTTCGCTGGTTTTATTAATCAACGGGATAAATTTATTGCATTTATCAATCTCGATTGGGTTGTCACTCAACAACAAGTTGGTTAGAGAAAATATATTGCCTAATGGGTTGCGAATATCATGAGCTGCCATATGGAGTAAATTACGCTGATATTCGGTTGTTTCTCGCAGCTCTGCTAAGTAATCTAACACGTTTAAGTTGTGATTTATCCGTGCGACTAGCTCTTCCACAATAATGGGTTTTGTTAAAAAGTCATTCGCGCCTGCTTTTATAAACGCTATCGATTTATCGCGTGAATAGACACCTGATATACCGATAATAACCATATCTTGTGTGCTATGAGTTTTTCTTATTTCGTAGGTTAGTTCTACGCCATTTTTACCCTGCATTTCTCCATCTGTGATGATCAATTTTATTGATGGGGTCTTTGCTATTTCAATTAAGGCACTTTCGGCATTATCGACACATATTGGCGTTATATTGTGGGCTTTGAGTATAGATGAAATTAACTCTCGCATAGGGAGTGAGTCTTCAACGACCAACGCCTTTATATGCATGTTATTAACTAATCTTTTTATCTGACTTACAATATTATCAAAAGCGCCTGGGGTATTTTTATTTAAGTAATCACAGACAATTTTGCTCTCCGTTATTTCCTTCTTTTTCGTTTTCCCAACCTCTCCCGTTAAGACTAAACATGGCAATTCGTAGGGTTCAAGTTTTTTTATTATCTCACCATTAGGCGACCCCGGATGGTTTAGATCTGCGGTTATGGCTAAGTAGTCTGATTTGTGGTGATCTAATAAATCGATGGCTTCTTGACTTGTCGTAACAATATCACAATCAATGTGTAATTGATCTCTGATAGAGGCCGCAATAATTTGTGAGAACGCTTTTGAGTCTTCTATAATGAGTATTTTTTTCATTATAAATTATTATTGTTTTACGGTATCTGAAGTATGGCATTGATTTACAATTTTGGTATCACGAAGATTTATCAAAATACGATAATAAAGTTCGATATAACGTGTTAATTGTTTTATAAAGTAAAAAACAACAAATGGTATAGAAATGATTAAAACTTGGTTAGTACCAACTGAAGATAGCATCGTCTCAGGTAAAGCTGAATTAATTTCACAATGGCGACATAAGCGCACTGCCAAAATATGGATTGACGTGCATATAGATAAAGGTGATGACGCTAGTGTTGTTGAATTATTAGAGTCATTTGGTGTACACCCTTTAGCGATTAAAGATGCATTAAGAGATCGTCATCCCCCAAAACTTGAAAACTTTGATGATCACCTTTTTATTCTCTATCGAGGCGTGCAGCAAGTAGAAGATGAGCTTTTATTCGATCATCAACAAATTGCATATTTTATCGGAGAGCGCTTTCTTATTTCAGTGCATCGTGGCCATTCGGTTGGTATCGATAAAAATGCTAATGAAGCGAATATTCTACAACATTTAATTAACCCGTTATACTTAGCATGTAAAATTATGCACTCTTCAGCCGCTATCTATTTAGATGAATTGTTAAAATTTGAACAGTCGTTAGAAGAAGTTGAAAACTCAATGAATACCTCGGGTAATGATCAAACTCTGGCAAAAATTACGAGTTATAAGTCGAGGTTGGTAAAATTGTCACGTGTGTTTAATTACCACACACGGATAACGGATGAACTAAAAACTTCCAAGGTTTTTAGTAAAGAAATGAAGCAAGCACTGGTAGACGCTGAACATACGCTTAATGACTTGCATGATCGATTTGACCGTTTATTATCGCTTAGTAAAATGCATTACGATATCTGTGGTGACTTAATGGATGGTTATTTATCAATTTCTTCACATAATTTAAATAACACAATGCGTGTGTTAACGGTTATCACTGCTGTTTTTGTTCCTTTAAGTTTCTTAGCGGGTTTGTATGGAATGAACTTTCAATACATGCCAGAACTTGGTTTTAAATATGCTTATTTTGTGCTTTTAGCGGTGATGTTTATTACCGGTGGCGCATTGATCACGTTTTTCAAACGTAAAAATTGGTTCTAAATGTAGGTAAATATATGTTGTTACGTGATCTTTGGGATTATGAATTATTTAGTGTTGCTGATTATACTTTGCTGGTAAACCAAGTGTGTATATCGCTTATTATATTCATTGCGAGTTTTGTTTTTTCAGCCGTCCTCAGAAAAACATTGAGGCGACTGGCTATGCAAAATAAATACATAACCCGTGAACAAAGCTACATTTTTGAACGCTTATCTCATTATGTAATACTGGTTATTGGTGCCTTGTTAGCCATTTCTGCTTTAGGGATTAATGTAGGCAAGTTAACGTTGTTAGCAAGTGCATTAGGTATTGGTATTGGTTTAGGTTTACAAGGTATTGTTAATAATTTTGTCTCTGGTATCGCGATTCTGGTAGAAAAAACACTTAAAGTGGGTGACTTTATTGAGCTAGATTCTGGGGTTGTTGGTGAAGTCATGGAAGTTAATATGCGTGCGACGTTACTGCGTACTAATGATAATGTGGATATACTCATTCCTAACTCTGAACTGACTAATGGCAAAGTTATTAATTGGACTTTAGAAGAGAGTGTTCGTCGTTTTCGTGTGCCATTTAGTGTGGCTTATGGCAGCGATAAAAACTTAGTAAAAAAAGCCGCTTTGGAAGCAGCCGATAATGTTTTATATACCTTAAAAGTTAAAGATCGAGAGCCTGTTGTTTGGTTCACCGGTTTTGGAGACAGTAGCCTTAATTTTACATTAGGCGTTTGGGTGCCCCCTGAGCAACTTAAACGGCCCACATCGTTATTTTCTGATTATTTATGGGCAATCGATGATGCTTTTAGAAAATACGATATTGAAATTCCATTCCCACAACGGGATATTCACATTAGAACGAGTGTGCATAAAGATAACCAAACGTTAGATTAATTCTGTTAAATATAGTCTTCTCGCTCAGGTTTTATGGTTAATTGTCAGCGCTTACTCACCCCAATCACGTAGTAGAGCATATGCTCATGGGGTCTCGAAGCTTGACGGCTTTGCTGACATGGATGTCAGTACTTAGGTTTCGTCTGGAACTAGAAACCTGCCCCTAAAACCCGATCGCTTTGACTATATATTTTTTCTTTCATGTTAAATGGAAACAGGTAAATCGCCAATTGCTTGGTGTTCACCTGTAATGACTTTGGCTAAGGCTTCATAAGGGAGAGCATGTATATTACCACCTTCACTTTTTATGTTATAAGCGTAAGTTGCCAAAATTACATCCGCTAAATCCATGACTTCTTTTATTTCATATGGCGCTCTTAATGAAATAAAAATAACTTTTTTATTACACGCTTTGGCCTTATGTAATGTGTCTAATAACCGTTTAAAAGTATTGGCATTTAATTTATCCAGTGCTTTCACTCGTTCTAAATCATCAATTCCACCAAACTCAACGGCACTTTGTTTAGGTGCAATATGACCGATAATGAGTAGTTCACACGCTTTAGTGCGTTTAGTTAATATGCTAGTTTTTACATCAAGTAAACTAGATACTTGAACTGAAATTTGAAAGGGTACTTCGTTTTGGATTGCTTTGGTTAATATTGTTGCTTTAGCTGTGTCAGGCATCACGATATGGACTTTTTGCGTTAATAACCCTATCAGTGCTTTGTCTATTTTTCCTTTGTATAAGGTTACACTGTTATACGCTAACGCTTGTTCTAGCCTTTTATGATCGCTGTTTTGTCGGCTATTAAATCTGAATGTTTTTTGATTTAGGGAAACATTAACAGTCTGTTCAAGATCATACTGTTGCTTCAGTTTTTGTATTCGTTCATATGAAATATTAAGCTGTTCTCTATTAAGTTCATGAGCATTAACGGCTTGTTCAACCGCGGTTATTAAAGCCGGTAACTTTTTTAGATCAGCCGGTATTCTTATTTTAATTGGCATTAACGCAATATCCACGTCAGCTTTAAATGTGTTAATCACGGCTTGTGTCATATCAAAATAATCACTGATCCCTGCCATGTCGAGAGCGTCAGTTATGCTAACGCCTTTAAATTGCATTTGTTCTCTGAGTAAATTATGCATAATTTCATAAGACATGGTCGCAGGCGGTGTTATTGCATTTCCCGTTTTTGTCATCACCTTTGAGCTATCTAATGCAGGGTACTGAATGTGCGCAGTCATGAGCATTGCGGGCTCGGCATGTTCGATCGTATAAGTAAAAGGGTGCAATTCATTGCTTATGATATCTTCTCTTGAGCTATCAACTCTGGGTAATCCGGTATGGCTGTCTACTTGAGTATTTCCATGCCCTGGAAAATGTTTGATCGCGCAAAGTATACCTTCTTTTTGCATTGCCTTAACTTGAGCTGCACCCAATTTAGCCACCGTAACGGGGTCTTCGCTAAAAGATCGAATATTGATAACGGGATTATCAGGGTTATTATTGATATCAATGCAAGGCGCGTTATTAACGTTAATACCTAATAATGTTAGGTCGTTTGCAATTGCTTGGCCAGTGGCTATAGCATAATGCACGCCAAACTTTTTGTATGTCGCACCAATAGACATGTTACCTGTAAAAGGTGTGCTTGCACTAACGGGTAAGCGAGTAACACGTCCGCCTTCTTGATCTACCGATATTAGCATCGGCGAGCTGAACTCAGATTGTTGAGCTGCCTTTTGCAAGTCATGTGTTAACTTTATAATCTGTTGTGCGTTATCTAAATTTTCACTGAATAAAATCACCCCACCTAATCCTGTATCTGATATCAATGAGGCTATCTCATTGGGTAATTCGGTAACAGGCTCTAATTTTTGCGTTGTAGCTGAAGAGTAGAAGCGGAGATCAAGCATTAATTTTTGAGCTATTTTATGCTTGAGGCTGGGCGATTTTATTGGCATTTTACATTTTTTTTAGCGGGGTATAATGAATATTATACCCATGTTAATTAATAAAGTAACTCGGACGCTGTGACAATCCTGAGTTCATGTCACCTTCTATAATAAGCCCTTAACGCTGTTCGCCATCTATTCGATTAATTCAACTAAACTTAATACATGACCCAATTGTTGAGTATTCTTGATGATCCGACTTATTGAAGATGTATTAAAGCGAGTTTCGACAACAGAAATTCAGGTTATTAGCTCGCATACACGCGTGACGAGGCTCAATTGTGGGATCTACTTATTCGAACCACTAAATAAAACTTGTCAACGTGATGTCATCATATCGTCTGGTATACACGGTAATGAAGCGGCTCCTATTGAGCTATGTGAACGATTAATTAATTTAATTTTTGAAGAGTCAATTGTGCTAAATCAACGATTATTATTAATAGTCGGCAATCCTCTTGCTTTAATTCGCGGTGAACGACAAGTCGATTATAATTTGAATCGTTTATTTTATGGTGTTGATAATAAAGTAGAGAATCATGATAGCGGCAGGTTTGGTTATGAAGGTGAGCGGGTCGAGCAAGTAAAAAAAGCGGTTGCCGCGTTTTTTACTCAGGTTGATAATAATGAAAGACCGCGTTATCACCTAGATTTACATTGTTCAATTCGACGTAGTCATTATCCTTTTTTTGCGATCCATCCTTATTGTCAAGATAGCAGGGTTGACCACGATTGGTTATATTTTATTGAGCAAGCGGGCGTTCAGGCGACTATTTTTTCAAATGAAGCAACCAATACGTTCAGTTTTTTTACCCATACTTATCATCATTGTCAAAGCATGACCGTTGAACTGGGACACGCGGCACCTTTAGGTCGTAATAACCTGGTTGATTTATCGATTGTCTTGCAACAATTAATTAATCTCATTAGTAAAACAACATTGTTAATGCCTGCCACATGGCGTGAATACTCCGCCTCTCAAATGCATTTTTTTACCGTTGCTAAAACCATAATTAAAAATAGCGCGCAGTTTGAATTTCTGTTTAAAGATGATGTAAAAAATTTTACTATTTTTCACAAAGGATGCAGTGTTTATAAAGATCAGCAATATTTGGAATGTGTAAAAGATAAACCTGTCTATATTGTCTTTCCAAACAAAAATGTCCAAATTGGTCAACGTGCGGGTTTATTACTTAATCGACTACAGTGACATCGAAAACCGTTAACACGCCTGCGTTTTTTATCATCTATTATTAGTTTGAAATGTTATTAATCAGCGCGTTAAATAAATTGCTATCGCGATAATTCAAGTATATAAATCGGAAAAATGAAGAGGGTTAAATATTCAATTTTTTTGTTATTTAAATACCTGTTTTTACAATAAAGTATTGTTGCATTATTGATAGGAAAATAATTCAAACGAATGAATAAATCTACTTTAGCTAGTTTGCCTGAATCGTTAATTAATCTTATTTCACAGCTTGTTCGTAGCCCAAGTGTAGTCGGCGCTGAGCATTCTTTTTTTCGTGTTTTACAGCGCGAGTTAGAAGAGCGTGGCGTTAAAGTAACATGGTATGAAGGTGTGCTTGTTGCACAAGGTAGTGATCCTGAAAGTTTATATTTATCTGCGCACATTGATCGGCATGGGTTGATTTGTACTGGGCCTAATGAATTTCAATATGCAGCCTTTGTTGCGGGAAGTCGTTCTGATCTGCTGGGTAATTCTGTTGATGAGCATTTAATGCGGAAAATTCTGACACGCTTTCCAAATCAAAAAGTCTTTGCATACGAGCCTTGGTCGGGAGCTTATCGCGGGAGTGGCTTTGTTAAGCATGCGTATATTTGCTCTAAACGTAATAATTTAACGTTTGAATTAGATGGATTAGCGCATTTGATTGCTGGCACACCGATTGCCTTTACGGACAAGTTAACGATCACTGAAGATGCGCTTGTGGGTCAACTTGATAATGTATTAACGGCTGCCGTTTTGGTTTATATGTATGAACTTGGTTTTCAAGGTACGGCCTTTTTTACTGCCGCAGAAGAAGCGGGTAAAAGCTGGCGCTATTTACTCGAATGGTTTTTGCGATTTGGCGGTAAAACGAACCAATTAATTGTTGTGGATACGAGTCCCTTTCCTAACTTTTCCGATGCAGCGGCCCAAGATTTGGTGTTACGTTACTCCGATGCTAACGCCAGTTTTAATACCGAACTGACGAGTAAATTACTCAGAGTGTGCGATAAATTAGGCTTTAGCACTATTTTTAAAGATGAGTTTACTAAAGATATTAATAAAGGCCGTATCAGTCGAGGTGAGGAACCCTATAGCCTAGGGTCAACAGAAATGGGGCGTATTATAACGGCTTCAAATCGTTTGGTTGATGGAACAACATTGCAAATTCCAACGTCTGGCTACCATACTATGTCAGAATCTGCGCCTATTTCTTCGGTTGTGGCTTTTTTAGATGTATTAAAGCACTTAGCTAAGATTAGTTAATAATCGCGATAACCGTATTACCGCTAGTAAATAACGAGCTTACGACTCATTGCTGAAACAATTACTCAATTTTGATGTGAGCAAGGTATTTTATAAGCCTTGCTCAACCATTTTTTTGATTATTTTTGCTTTAACAAAATGATCTAATTGGTGGGTTTGGATCCACCACGTAGCGGCTTCCATTAACAGTTCGGGGTCATCATTTTTATTTTTGAAAAATGCATAAAATGATAGCCCCACATTATCTCCTTTACTGACTATTTTAGTTTCACAAATATTAATTATTTTGGTTCTAAGTTCGGTTCTCATCACTTCACTTTTCCGTTTTTTGTTATTGATTCACTTTAATTTGATCTAGTTCTATATTTTATCAGCAATAGCTCTTTAGAATACATTCAAAGGCATTGTTTATATTATTTTTCGCTAGGAGTGAACGTGAATCAAACTGCTTATTTAGTTTTAAACTCTGGAAGTTCTTCTTTAAAGTTTTGTTTAATTTCAGGTCAACATTTTCAAACGTTGCTAACCGGATTAGCGGAATGTTTAAATTCGCCTGATGCAAACCTCAAAATAAAAAATCAAATAAATGGTCAATTAACTATTTTGCAACTCGGCGATGCTGATCATCAACTTATCTTAAAAGCGTTATTAACCCAAATCGAATTATTAATACCTGAACTTCGGTTGATTGGGGTCGGGCACCGTGTCGTACATGGTGGTGAAAAGTTTAAATCAGCGACTTTAGTTACCGATGAAGTTAAACAGCAAATAGCATCTTGTAATGCATTAGCGCCTTTACACAATCCTGCTAATTTACTCGGTATCACGCAAATCGCATCACTTATGCCGGATGTGCCTCAGGTGGCGGTGTTTGATACTGCATTTCATCAAAGTATGCCAGAGCATGCTTATTTATACCCAGTTCCTTATACCTATTACCTAGAACTGGGCGTTCGTAAATATGGTTTTCATGGTACCAGCCATGAATTTGTCGCATTACAAGCTATCCAACGTTTAGCTTTAAATCCAGATCGAAGCGGTATTATTACGGCTCATTTAGGTAATGGTTCAAGTGTTTGCGCTATTTCGAATGGTCAATCTGTTGATACCAGTATGGGCTTAACGCCGCTTGAAGGCGTCGTGATGGGAACTCGCAGCGGAGATGTCGATCCTGGGTTACATGCCTATTTAGCTGAGCGCTTAAACATCACACTTGCACAAGTTACGGATATTTTAAATAAACAGAGTGGATTGCTAGGGTTATCTGGAAAAACGAATGATATGCGAAAAATTTGCGCATTAGCTGAGCGGCAAGATCAACAAGCTATGATCGCATTAGAGGTTTTTTGTTATCGTTTAGCTAAACAAATAGCGGCGCTAAGTGTGGCGTTAACACAACTCGATGCCATTGTGTTTACAGGGGGAATTGGTGAGAACTCTGCAATTGTACGGGCTAAAACTATCCAACATTTACGTGTATTTGGCGCGTTGTTAGACAGTGGCTTTAATCAAGAACATGGCAATGATTCGGGGATTATTAGCCCTTTGCATGCTGCTATTACCATTCTTGTTATTCCAACAAACGAAGAATTAATGATTGCAGAGCAAACGAAAAATATTATTGAGCAACTATAAGTTAGCAGTCATCAATCTTAATTATCCGCATTGCATTTAAATCGTAATTAAGCATATAAACAATGGAGTTATCGTAATTATGAGACATAGTTTTTTTGTCGCCCCAACCGGTTATGGCACGGGGTTGACATCGGTTTGTTTAGGTTTGCTCAATGGTTTAGATAAACTTGGTTTGAAATTAGGGTTTTGCAAACCAATAGAGCAACATCAAGATAATACTCAGGCAGATCCATCACTAAACTTTGTACAGGTTATTCAAAACATTCAGCCCCCTCAGCCGTTAACATTAGCGCTTGCACAAAAAATGATGGCAGAGGGTAAAGAAGATGATTTAATGGAGCTGATCGTCGATATTTGTCAACGAGCAGCAAAAGGTGCTGATGTATTAATTCTAGAGGGGTTAGTACCCCAAGAAAATAGCCCTTTTATCCATCGAATTAATTCAAAAATTGCGACCACGTTAGATAGCCAAATTATTTTAGTCGCAGCACAAAATAAACTAAATTTAGATGAATTAGCCAATCAAATAAATATAACGGCCAATGCGTATTGTGGAACTAATGACAGTCAAGTTTTAGGCTATGTTCTAAATAAAGTGGGTAAAAAAGTGAATACCCAAGACGCTATTTTACCCATCGATACTGAAATAAAAACGACGACCCCTACACCATTGAATTTGCCTAATGTACGTTTTAAATGCATAGGGCAGATCCCTTTTTCTCCTCAGCTGCTTGCGCCCAGAATGATTGATGTCGTTAAACATTTAACGTGTGAGATATTGAATGACAATGCGCAACTCACTCGACGTATTAGCCAGGTTACTATTTGTGCACGCACGGTGCATAATATGCTTGATTCCTTGAAGTCTGGCACTTTGTTGATTACGCCGGGTGATCGCGATGATGTTCTATTAGTTGCTTGCATGGCCGCTTTAAATGGGGTTCAACTTGCGGGCATATTATTAACGGGTGGCTATAAACCTGGTCAAGAAATGCTAAAGCTGTGTCAGCAAGCCGTTAATACCGGTTTGCCGATCTTGCTTGATCAAAGTAATACCTATTTATGTGCTCAAAAACTCAGCACGATCGAAAGCAGTGTGCCTGCTGATGATATGAATCGAATGCAAACGGTGATGTCTGAAATTTCTGAAGCATTAGATTTAACGTGGTTAGCTGAAAAAATTAACGTTTCTCGCAACTTTAAACTCTCGCCCGCTGCCTTTAGGCATCATTTAATTGAGTCTGCTCGTCAACAAGTTAAACGCATTGTATTGCCAGAAGGAGAAGAGATCAGAACTATACAGGCAGCAATTATTTGTGCGGAAAAAAATATTGCCCACTGTATTTTGTTAGGCGATAAAACTAAAATTTTATTATTAGCTGACAGTTTATCGCTCACAATCCCATCGCAAATTGAAATTATCGATCCGCAGCATATAGCCGCTGATTTTATTGTGCCATTACAAACATTGCGTAAGCATAAAAAAATGTCGGTTCAGCAAGCAGAAGAGCAATTAGAAGACCCCGTTGTGCTAGGCACGATGATGTTAGCATTAGATCAAGTTGACGGTTTAGTTTCAGGCGCGGTTAATACAACGGCTAATACCATCCGACCGGCTTTGCAATTAATAAAAACTAAACCTGATACTAATTTGGTTTCTTCTATCTTCTTTATGTGTTTACCTGAACAAGTCGTGATATATGGTGATTGTGCCGTTAATCCCGACCCGACAGCAGAACAATTAGCTGAAATAGCTATTCAATCGGGCGACTCAGCTAAAGCATTTGGGATTGAACCTAAAATTGCAATGATCAGTTATAGCACTGGGGCAAGTGGTGGTGGTGCCGATGTTGATAAAGTGATTAAAGCAACGGCTCTTGCCAAAGAAAAAAGGCCAGATTTGTTAATTGATGGACCTTTGCAATACGATGCGGCAAGTGTAGTTGCGGTTGCTAAAAGTAAAGCGCCAAACAGTCCTGTTGCCGGTAAAGCAAATGTGTTTGTATTTCCGGATTTAAACACGGGTAATACAACATATAAAGCCGTACAACGCTCTGCTAATGTAATTAGCATTGGCCCTATGCTGCAAGGTTTAAACAAATCGGTTAATGATTTAAGCCGCGGTGCATTGGTTGATGATATTGTTTATACGATTG
Organism: Algibacillus agarilyticus; assembly: GCF_003286125.1. Lineage (GTDB taxonomy): Bacteria > Pseudomonadota > Gammaproteobacteria > Enterobacterales > Alteromonadaceae > Algibacillus > Algibacillus agarilyticus. Next base: position 147,196 of record NZ_QMED01000011.1, on the reverse strand, counting down.
CTTTAACCGCTATTCAAGCACAGTAGGATCTATTGTTGAATACTAGGGGGGAGAGATTAGATTCAATTCGCGGTTCTGCCCATTATTTGAATTACCGAGTTCGTCTAAATGACGAACTCGTTTAATTATTATATAGGCTATGTTGTTAGTGGGTGACAAAGTTAATGAGCTTTTTAGCAATATCCGTGTTGTCCATCATGCCGGTAAAGTGTTCACTGCCTACACCATAACTAAATATTTGCACATCACTGCCAGTGTGCCCCGTCGTTGTCCAACCCGTCAATGTGTATGTATTTATTAAATCGTTAACCGCTGACTCTAAATTATCAGGATCCGTTTTTAACACTTTCTTTAATGCTTTTTTGTCATCTTTTGTTAATTCAAAACCAATCCATTTGTTCCAGATACTGTTTACTTTATGTTTGGCTTTCATTTCATCGGATATTTTTTCAGCACTGGCTTTTATTTGCGCTATTTTTTTATAAAACCAAGCATAATCTTTGTTTGCACCAATTGAGAGTCCACCGGTTTCATGATCGGCGGTGATGACAATGAGTGTGTCATCTCTGTTTTTAGCAAATTCGAAAGCAACGTTAATTGCATTTTCAAAATCATGCATTTCGGCCAGTAAACATGCTATTTCATTTTCGTGTGCACACCAGTCTATTTGACTGCCTTCTACTAATAAAACAAAACCATTCTCAGCAGGCGATAATGCAGTTAATGCACCTTGTGTCATTTTGCTCAAGCGTAGCTCATCACTATCGATTGCTTTAGGAAAACCAACAGGGTGAAATAAACCTAAAGCAGGGCTTTTAATCTGAGTCACTTGATTAATATCTGTTATATATTGATAGCCTTTAGTTTTAAGCTCTTGTGCGATATTTCGATCTTCTCTTATTAAATCACGCGTACCACCGCCTAATATCACGTCGACAATTGGCTTATTTGCTGTTTTGTTGTCGACTAACCAATTAGCTATTTCAGCATATTCTTTACGGTGCGGTTGATGGGCATAAAAACTGCCTGGAGTTGCATGAGTCACTTGAGAGGTAACGGCCAATCCAGTTTGTTTTCCATTTTCTTTTGCATATTCAAATAACGTTTTTAGTGCTTGCTTGTTACTGTCAACACCTATTGCCCCGTTGTATGTTTTAATGCCCGTTGCTAGTGCGGTAGCCGATGCTGCCGAATCGGTTACAATTGTGCGGTTATCATCTGGGTAAGTTGTTGCTAATCCCGTTTTAAACTCGTCAAAAATAAAAGGTTGGTCAGGGCGTTGTTCACGGTGAAAATAGCGTGACGCGGAGACATGGCTAGGGCCCATGCCATCACCAATAAAATAGATGATATTTTTAGGGGGGGTAATCTCTTTTGCTTGCAATAATGAAGCGAACGTAAAGATAAATAAACAAAAAATTAAACGGGATAGTTGCATGTATGATTTCCAATTTCCTGTCGCATTCACCTTTTATTATTCTCGGTAAAAACGACTTGTTACGCCTAAGTATACAAACATATTTACCTAAAAGTAATTTGTTATTTTTTTTAGTTTTTTACGATCTAAGGTCTTGTTATCGTTTAAAAAACGCTCTAATATAGATTATCCGTAATAAATAAACACTTTATTGTACAATTTAGTTATATTGATTATGGTAAACAAATAAAAATAATAAAGCTTAACAATTGGTAAAGACCCATGAATAAGACGTCTCAGGGTGTTAACCTGACTATTGTTGCCATTGCGGTTATTATAATGGCTGTTTCTGCCTTTTTTAATACTGCAACTGCCGAGCTCAGTGACGAGCAACTAACAATAGTTCAGCAAACAAACGCTAACAACGATTAATAAAAAAACCGCTTTATTGCGGTTTTTTTATACTTATTATTTACCGAGGCGTTTAGCGAACCGTTCTCTGTTTTCGATGCGCTTTTCTTCACTTTTTTTAAGTAGCACATAAGTCGCACCATAACCACCATGTACTTTTATCGCTGTGTGAAATGCAAGCACGATATCCAACTCCCTTAGCCATTTATTAATATGACTTTTTAAAATTGCCGGATAGGGTTTACTGTTCAGACCTATACCATGAACTATATTTATTAATCTAATATTACGTTGATAACAATTTTTCAAATAATTAAAGGTCTCGGTTCGGGCTTCTTGTACGGTTAAGTGGTTAAGGTTTAAACGCGTTTCAATGGGATATTTACCTAGCCTTAACTTTTTACAGACGCCTTCCTGCACTCCCTCTTTTTTATAGACTAATACATCATATGGGTCAATTGGCTCAACAAATTCGTTTGAGAGGGTATTAGGATCAAAAGCCAAATCATTTTGAGCCGCCGCTCGACGCGCTAATTGCGCTAAACTGGGTTCTGATTTCACTTTTTCAATTTGAGGTTGCTGAACGAGCGGTTTAACGTCGGCCATTTCTTGCATAAAAAGATCAAGTTCATTATTCATTTGAGCCTCAATAATTAATCAATTCAACGAAACATCAACAGGTTATTTTTATATCCTTAAATGTGTGTTAATTCAATGTTATTGATGATAAACCTTAATAAATAAACTTACGCTCATTTATTATTCCCTTCAGGTATAATCGTTTTTTTTCATTTTCTGTATTTATTTATGTTTGATCTTATTGTTTTATTTTTTGTTAGTTTAGTGGCGAATACCCTTTCTTCATTAGCTGGCGGAGGGGCGGGTTTACTTCAGTTACCGGCACTTATTTTTCTTGGTTTACCTTTTAGTATTGCCTTAGCAACTCACAAAATTGCATCGGTTGCATTGGGTTTAGGCGCTTCGATAAAGCACTTAAAAAATGGCGGTTATCAATGGCCTTTAGTGACGATAATGTTGATTGGTGCATTGCCTGGTGTTGTACTTGGCGCTAATTTTATTTTAGATATACCTCCCTTTACTGCTATGGTTTCCCTAGGCACATTAACGATTGCGCTGGGTTTATATTCTATTATTAAACCCAGTTTAGGTTTGGTTGAATCGTTAAAAAATATTAATTTAAAAGGGTATTTAGTTGGTGCTATAGGCTTGTTTTTAATTGGTATTTTAAATGGGTCGCTCACATCCGGTACAGGGTTGTTTGTTACGTTGTGGCTAATTTATTGGTTTGGTATGAGCTACACACGGGCGGTATCTTACACTTTAGTGCTAGTGGGTATTTTCTGGAATGGGGCAGGGGCTATTACATTGGCTTTACAAGAAACAGTGCAGTGGGATTGGCTGCCTGTGTTAATTTTAGGCTCGTTGATTGGCGGTTATGTCGGTGCGCATTTAGCCTTAGCAAAAGGTAATATTTTGGTTAAACGTTGTTTTGAAATGATGACTATTCTGTCTGGCATAGGTTTGTACATTAAAGCTTTTAGTTTATAAAATACTAGTGATAATGAAGCTTGTTTAATTGCGTTGTTATTCGGCTTGTTTGCAGATTGAAATTGACTAATATGACCTAGTTAAATTGATATTAAAAAAATAAATTTAAAATAAATCAAATTTTTACTAAAGCATTTTCATTGGGCTCCGATACATATTATAACTAAGTTATAGGCGAGACAGTAACCATGTTTAGTGAACCCGTACAATTAGATAGCGCTGATTTTATTGCACCAGAAATGGCTGAGATTGACAATACTGCTTTAGAATCGGTTATCGGTATTTTGCAACTCCTTGAAAAAGACGTTGAAGAATTAAAATCGTACTATCAACCAGACAACTGTTTCCGTTCTATAAAATAACACGACAATAATATCTCCTGAAAATCGGCACCCCTCGGTTCTTCGGAACCGCCGATTACAGGCTCCCCCCTCAATAATCCTTTTCCAAAAACACAAAAACACAAATTATAGCTAGCTTGTTAAACCTATTTGTTATTAATTTTCAGTAGCCAAATCATAAACTAAATGGTTTTTCTAATGATATTTTTAATCAAAAATCGATTGGGATTAAAAGCATCCAGCAACGATTGCGAAAAAGGGAGGGGTTCATTGTTTATCATCCCAGCAATTGTTTCTGCCAATAGGGGAGCAGAGTTGAGCCCGCGAGCTGCTAGTCCACTAATACAATAAAGTCCGCTTAGTGTGTTAACGGTCGATTTGGGTAATTGCCCTTTCCAGAGGTCATGATGAGTACGGATAAAGGTATTTTTGTCGAAAAGAGGTCCAACAATCGGTAAATGGTCTTGTGTGCAGGTGCGATGGCTAACTCTTTCATCATTTGGGATATGTAACGCGGCAAAATCGATCTCAGCTGCTTGTAAATGAGATTGCTGCTGTTCGATATTGGCTCGTTTTTCTTTCTCTGTGGGCTCTAGGCTTGATATTCCTTTTATAAAACTGGCTCCTGCACAATGTTTATGTTGCCAAGCCGGTGTTAAATAGCCTTTATGGCATATGACCGATTTTAGGTTAGCTAAGTTACCTGAACTTGACAATTGACTGACTTGCCCGCGCACAGGGTAAAGCTCTATACCTTCACTTTGAGTGAAGTCGAGCATTTCGTACGCATTACATAAAACGACTTGCTCACTCTTATTTATTAGGCTGTTTTTGTGCCAAAGTGACCAACCCTGATCTGTTTTACTTATTTTTTCTATTTTTGATTGAGTCTGTATAGTCACATTTTTATGTTGTGTTAAATCGGTTGCAAGTGCTTGAATAAAGCTGCTGGGGTTTAACCAACCGCCTTCAGGATAAAACCACGCATCGTCTGTTATTTTTATTCCTGCAAGTTCGCTTGCTTGCTCAGCATTGACCGCCTTAACCAGTGTTGCAGGGCTGCTTTGGTCTTGGCTTAATTGCTTTAATCTACGCGCGCGGTCTTCATTAAAAGCGGGCTGAATTACGCCACACTTTTCAAAACCAAATGTTAGCGCTTCGCGCTTAGTTTGATAATACTGGCTAGCAAATTCAAAACATTTTATGTGTAATTCACTTAGTGGGTTGTGCCTGAGTTGTATTAGTGGATAAATAGCACCTTGAGGATTACCCGACGCCATATCAGCTAGCTCACCGCTGGTATATACGTTTACTTTAAACCCGCGTTTAGCTAAAGCATCAGCACAGCACAAACCAGCTATACCTCCGCCTATAATACTTATCGCTTGGGTTTTATTATTGGCATACGGAATAGGGTGTAAGTGATTACTTTTTATTGTGGCTCTACTCTGTTTTTTTTCGGTTGCCGCTGCAGAGGTTAGCACGCCGACTATCATTTCGCGTTTGTGGCCAAAACCTTTGCGTTTATTTACCGTAAAGCCCTGTGCTATTAAGCCTCTTCTGACAAAACCCGCCGCCGTAAAAGTTGATAATGTACCTTCTATTTTGGTTAAGCGTGCAATTTGGCCAAATAAGGTTTCACTCCACATATCAGGGTTTTTACTAGGCGCAAAGCCATCTAAAAACCAAGCGTCGACGATGCCTTCTCTTCTTTCTGTACCTATTTGTCGTGTCGAATTTATCGTTGGTGCTTGTTCTAATACGTCACCAAACCATAAATCTAGGGTTATATCATCTGAAATAAGTAACCGATTAGGCCCCGGTAATAAAGAGGGATAATGTTTTAAGAGTCTTTCGCGCCACGTTGCAAGGTTAGGCCATTGTTGTAGTGCTTGCGCTAATTGTTTTTTTTCTAATGGATATTTTTCGAAACTAATAAAAATAAGACGCTGGAGAGGGTGATCGGGATTGTTGATTTTAAACGAGTTGAAGCTATCACAAACAGCTAAAAAATTTAAACCTGTGCCAAAACCTGTTTCAGCAATACAAAAATGTGAGCTTGTCCAAGCTAACCACCGTTCAGTTAAATCGTTACCTTCTTGAAATACGTAAATAGACTCTTGTAACCCATTCTCTTTTGAGTAGTAAATATCATCGAAGGCATTTGAAATAGGAATGCCGTTTTCATTAAAACAGATATCCGCTGGCGTCATGTTACTCACGTATTGATCACTTAGTTAGCTTATTTTTTTAAGTGGGACATTCTACTTAAATAATGTGTTTTTAACAAAAAACATATCGGTTCGCTTTTCTACAAGAATTGAAGGTATATGCTAATGGTATTTATTGAAATGGCTGATGTGATTAAACGTTTTTTATAATAATTTAGGAATGCTAAAGATTGAATTAATGACTTTAATGCAGCTGATATTAATAAATATGCAGGTGAAAATTACACAACTTGATCGATTTAAAACGCTTTTGCGTACAGGTGTAAGCTGAAAATCAAAAAAAACATAAAAATTAATATTACTTAACTTGTTGTTTCTTCTGTGTATTTTGTTGTTTGTTGTACTTTGTTGGTCTGGTCGTACCCGAGTTTTATTGTGATTTGCTCTCGGTTATTTCATAATAGCCGCCACTGCGTTTGGTAGCGAATAGTCAGAAGTAGGTCAATAAACCTACCCGCTACACACCTATTATAATTTGTGAGGAATTTCATGAAAAGAGCTGTTATTACTGGCTTAGGTATTGTTTCTAGTATTGGTAACAATGCGAAAGAAGTAAAAGCTTCATTAGAAGCGGGTCGTTCTGGTATTACTAAGTCTGAACAGTTTGCTGAAGCTGGTTTAAGAAGTCAGGTTTGGGGCGATTTAAACATCGACATTAAAGAGCATATTGATCGTAAGCAAATCCGTTTTATGGGTGAAGCTGCGGCTTATTCTTATATTTCTATGCAACAAGCGATTGATGATTCAGGTTTAACGGAAGAACAAATTTCTAATCCTCGTACCGGATTGGTTGTGGGTTCTGGCGGTGCATCGTCTGAAAATCAGATAAACTCTGAGCGCATTCTTCGTGAAAAAGGTGTTAAGCGTATTGGGCCATATATGGTGCCAAGAACGATGTCATCAACTACTTCAGCTTGTTTAGCAACGCCGTTTAAGATCAAAGGTGTTAATTATTCGATCAGTTCAGCTTGTGCTACTTCAGCACATTGTATTGGTCATGCATGGGAACAAATCCAATTAGGTAAACAAGATGTCGTATTTGCCGGTGGTGGTGAAGAATTACATTACACATTAGCGATGATGTTTGACGCAATGGGCGCATTATCGACTAAGTATAATGAAACACCAGAACACGCATCTCGTACATACGATGCTGATCGTGATGGTTTTGTTATTTCTGGTGGCGGCGGTATCGTTGTGGTTGAAGAATTGGAACATGCTTTAGCGCGTGGTGCTAAAATTTATGGTGAAATTGTCGGTTATGGCGCAACATCAGATGGCTACGATATGGTTGCTCCTAGTGGTGAAGGCGCTATTCGCTGCATGCAACAAGCGATGGAAAATGTTGAATCTATCGATTACGTTAATACACATGGCACTTCAACACCGGTTGGTGATGTTAAAGAATTAGAAGCAATTCAAACGGTATTTTCAGAAACTAAACCGGCTATCAGTGCGACTAAAGCAATGACAGGTCATGCTTTGGGTGCAGCAGGTGTTCATGAAGCGATTTACAGTTTGATAATGCTAAATAATGATTTCATTGCACCGTCAATTAATATCAATACATTAGATGAAAAAGCGGAAGGTTTAGATATCGTGACTGAAAAACGCGAAGCTAAACTTAATACGGTTATGTCTAACAGTTTTGGTTTTGGTGGCACAAATGCAACATTAGTGTTTAAACGTTACGAAGCTTAATTGTTTGATGCGTTAACGTAATAACACATATCGTCTTAATAATACCTTGCTTTGGCAGGGTATTTTTTTATCTGCATTTGAAAGCATTATTACGGTCAATCAGCCGTAATAATATCGATGATATATCAACTGTTTTACATTTTTATGTGATAATACGCGTTATTAAAACGCGATTTAAATAGGTCATGCTCGTGACAAATAAACGACAAATATATATAGAAGATTCATTGTTATACGCTGAAGAGTTTTTTTCTGAACTGGGTGAGATCACTCGCTTTGCAGGTGATAAGATCACCGCAGAAGAGTTAATTAATGCGGATGTGTTATTGACGCGCTCGACGACTCAGGTTAATGAAAAACTATTAAAACAGGCTGATAAGCTGGCTTTCATTGGTACTGCAACTGCAGGTTATGATCATATTGATGGTCAATATATTGAATCTAAGGGTAAATTCTGGACTGCCGCACCTGGCTGCAATGCTGATGCTGTAGCGGACTATGTGTTAAGTGCTTTGTTTATTATTGCGGGTGAACATCTATTTCAAATTGCCGATAAAACGATTGCTGTCGTTGGGGCAGGCCAAGTGGGCTCTCGATTGATTAACCGATTATCGGTTTTAGGCTGTAAAGTTTTAGCATTTGACCCCGTAAGAGCTTCAATGGATCCCGATTTTGAATCCGCGGATTTTGAAGATGTATTAAAAGCGGATGTGATCAGTTGCCATGTGCCGTTGACCCAAGACGATATACATCCGACTAAACTGATGTTTGGCGCCGAGCAATTAGCTAAAATGAAAAGCGATGTGATTTTTGTTAATGCGTGTCGTGGCGAAATAGTCGATGAAGAAGCGTTATATGCACATATGCAGTCTAATCCACAAACTAAATTAGTATTAGATGTTTTTGATAATGAACCGAATATCGATACCCGAATACTAAATTTAACAACATTTGCTTCACCGCATATCGCGGGCCACAGTTTAGAGGGTAAAGCTCGCGGCACCGAAATGCTGTATTACAGTTTATGTCAATTTTGGGGGATCCAACCGGTTCATCAACTACATGACTTTTTACCACCTATGCGAGTTGAACAAATTGATATGGCCAAAACGACGACGTTTGAGCAATCTATTTTACGCAAAATAATTAATCTAGTTTACGATATTCGTGATGATAATGCGTGGTTTAAGCAGGCGATGAAAGCGGATCCAACCCAATTTAAAACGTTACGCCGTCAATATCCGATCCGTCGTGAAATGACTTCGTTGTGTGTTAAACACCCTGTAGATGCGATCCAGCAGCAACTCAATACGTTAAGTTTACGCAGTTAATTTCTTTGGTCGTTGTCATTAAGTTAACGACCTAATTAATTTCTTTGGTCGTTGTCATTAAGCTAACGACCAATTTAACGTCTTTGGTTGTTGTCATTAAGCTAACGACCAATTTAACGTCTTTGGTTGTTGTCATTAAGCTAACGACCAATTTAACGTCTTTGGTTGTTGTCATTAAGCTAACGACCAATTTAACGTCTTTGGTTGTTGTCATTAAGCTAACGACCTAATTAACTTTATAATACTGCATAGCCTCTGGAATCACTTAGGTCTAAGTATAGTCAATTGATTGAGTCAATATGTTATTAACGAGTTTTGATGCCGTTGCTGATCATGATGCTGAGATATTAATTTTAGGATCAATGCCTGGCAAAGCCTCTTTGTTACGGCACCAATATTATGCCCATCAACGAAACGCTTTTTGGCCGATTATGGCTAAACTTTATGCGATACCGCTTGATTTAGCGTATTCAGAGCGTTTGGTTTGTTTGCAGCAGCGTAAGGTTGCATTATGGGATGTTATGCGTAATTGTGAGCGTGTGTCGAGTTTAGATGCCGATATCGTTGAATCAACCATTGTGGTTAATGATTTTGTGCGCTTTTTACAACACCATTCGAGCATTCGTTTAATTGTGTTAAATGGTCAAAAAGCGTTTCAAACATTTAAACGGTATGCTTTGCCTTTGTTAAGTGAAACCGGTAAGGATATTGAATGTGTTGTGTTACCGTCGACAAGTCCGGCTCACGCGAGTTTATCGTTTTCGCAAAAGTATGAGCAGTGGCAACAAGCCTTAACGTCTTAACTTAAATATCATGGGTTTAATTTCTATTTTCACGTGAAAAAGCGCGACTAAATAAGAAACCAATTATGGCGCATAAAAATAACATTAAACGCGTTCGCCCACTAAAATCTTCTTGAAACTCTTTAGAATCTTGCTGAACGGCATCATAATCAAAGGTAACACGTAAATACCCCATGTTTTTCCCATTCACTTCGATAGGCTCAACAATGGTAAATAAGCGCATTTTGTTTGTTACGGCTTCAATACCGACTGCTTGTTTTAATGTAAAAGCCTGTTGTGATTGCGCAAGTGTTTGGCCGTCATTTGAATAAAGAGTCGCATCAATTATAAAATTTGAATCGGCTAAATGTTCGACGAGTTGTTGGCTAATCGCAGCCGTTAAATTGTCTTTATTTAAAATAACAGGGAGTTGAGCTTGCTTTACAACTTGTCTAACAAGCAAGTAAGCATGCTTTTCAAACGTTTTAATGCCTCTTTGTGTGGTTGAGTTCCATAGACCAATGACTATCGCGATCAAGGCGACAGCAAAGCCAGCTTGCGAAAATTTGCGATATATCCAGCGCAATTTACGTTTGCTTGCTAGGTTATTGGCTTCACGGTTTTGAACGTCATCGTTTATTTGAGGCGAATTAATGGTCACGCTTAACATATTTAATAAGTTTAAGTACTGTGATTATATCGTTAAATCGGCTTAATCTCTAATTTGGCAGTAAACTTCTTTTGACGCTCAGGATTGATGCGTTAAAATAGCCGCAATTATGGTAGATTAAGGTAATCTAGTGACTCAATACAGCACACTAACACATGACGATATATCGTCAATTTCTCATGTCGCACACTTATTTAATGCGATCACACGTCATGATCAGGTTGTCCATCTAAATCCTTTCAATGTATTTGAGTACTCGCTTGCTGCTATCTCTAATGCGGCTAGTGTGACCTTATATTGCGAAACCTTGTCGGTAGCTCAATTTTCTGCGTTTTCTCAAATTCTCAACTCGGTTGAGCTTCAATCTGTTCAGATTATTGATGCATTAGATAATGCGGGTGATCATGCGTTAAGTTGGCATTATGCGGGTGAGTTGAGTGATGAAACGTGGTTGCAGGTAAAACAATGGGCGCTAGATAACAAAGCGGATGTTTGGGCTTTAAAGCAACGGCCAACATTAAGTGCACCTGGTTTATTATTAATGGATATGGATTCTACAACCATCAAAATTGAATGTATCGATGAAATAGCAAAATTAGCGGGCGTAGGTGAACAAGTTTCAGAAGTAACTGAATTGGCAATGCAAGGCAAGCTGGATTTTGCTGAAAGTTTGCGTGCGCGTGTTGCAACGTTAGCCGATGCTGACGAAAGTATTATTGCTAAAGTTAAAGATAATTTACCCTTGATGCATGGTTTAAAACGCTTAATAGCGGTTTTAAAACAACATGAATGGCGTGTTGCAATTGCTTCGGGTGGTTTTACTTATTTTGCTGATAAATTAAAAGATGACCTCGAGTTAGATGCCGCTATTGCAAATACGTTAGAAATTAAAGATGGAGAATTAACCGGTCAAGTCATCGGTAAAATTGTTGATGCTCAGGTTAAAGCTGAAACCTTAAATGAATTAGCTGAGCGTTTCTCTATACCTGCAGAGCAAACGGTTGCGATGGGTGACGGCGCTAATGATTTAGTGATGATGGCGGCTGCTAATTTAGGCGTGGCATTTGAGGCTAAACCGCTTGTGCAAGAAAAAGCAGACGTTGCAATTAATTTTTATGGGTTGGATGCGTTGTTGTTTATTTTAGCTCGCTAATACGAATACAGGTTAAGATAATAGCTTGAGTTCATCATTTTGAATGAACTTAAGCTTTCATCGCTTACTTCGCTCTAAAGCTTACTCATCAGGCTGCGCTTCTTCATTTGCTCTGCGATCATTTGTGCAGGAAACATAAAGCGATTCATCACTTCTTCGCTAATATCAACTAAATCGACGATGCCTGCAACGCTCCATAATTCTTCTTCGAGTACTTTTGCTTTATGGATGGCATATTGACTCACATAAGCCAATTCTTTAGCAATAAAATCGGTATCAGGACGCCCCGTTCGGGATGTATATATACGCACGGCAAAAAAGATACAGTTAGGCTGAGTTGCTTTTTGCACAAATATTTTTTGCGCAGCTTCATTTCTAAAATCAGGCACTAACGATACATTAAAACGCTCGTTTAAGTCTTCGGTATCAAGTCTTAATTTAATATAAATATCTTGTTCATCAGGGCGAGATTCACGTTGTAGTTTTCGTAACGCGGTTATAAATAAAGTATTTAATAAGTTGTTGTTTAAAAACGGATGTAAATTACATCGATCTGGATTGCTGGGATCTTGAAGTGCATCAACAAGTGGGTTGGGTACATTAGAAAAACCAATGCTTTCCATTGTATGCTTAATGCCATTTTTATGGATATACAAGACCGTGTTTAGGCTGCGTTGCGCTAAGATATTTCGTAATGCTTCAGCTAAGCCCGGGATCCCCGCTCCACTTTGTGAAGCCGCCTGCAGTTTAGCTCGGTTGTTTTCAATTAATTCATTCATGAAGGTTTTACCGGCATGTATTACGCCTTTTGCTTCAAAAACGCGTAAGTTAACAATTGTCTTTTCTTTATTGCCGCTGACGACTTCATAAGGTAGGTTTTTTAATTTATATTTACTGGTGATCTTCTGTAAATCAGGTAAATTTATTTCAACGATTTCATTCTTTTTTAATTCGACCGGCGTTTCAAATTCTAGTTGCATTCCCTTCGTTGAAAAATCTCGTGTGACTGCTACACCACTCATTTTTTCAGCGTTAACATCAACTTGTGTACGGTAGATAAACCGAGTTTCTGAACGCAGGTTAACAAATTTAATCATGACTTCGTCAATATGTGCGGGTGGTTTACCTTTGAGGTGAACAAACGATTTTAATAAACTGACTTTATCCATGCTAAATTCATATTGCGCATAACTCTTTTTATCGTTTTCGTTAGTTAAGTCGGTTAAAAAAGCAATATATTGAATATTATTGATGTATTGCGAAACACGAGCTGTAGGCGGTTTATTAAATTTATGCGCTTCTTTACTTGCACCATCAGGTAAGGTAAGTGGTAAGTGAGCTAATTCTTTATGGCAATCTATCATGCCGAGTTTGTAACAAAACCAAACGTTTTTTGAAGCGCCAAAGCCAAAAAATATATTTTTAAGTTCTGGGTTGGCATTGAGTTCATCACTGGTGGCAGAGTAAAAATAGATTTTACCTTTAGAGACGTGAGTAAAACCATAAATGAGTGTTTCTTTAACGCGCCCAGGTTTTTTAAGTAATTGCAGCATGCGCTTTTGAGAAAATAAATAACCTAATCGAACTTTATTCTCTTCATCGATCCATTGACGAATTATCCCTTTGTTGTTGTCATTACTTAAGGTGGCAACCGGTGTTATTCTACCTTCATCTGATTGAGTTAAAAACACAGGCAATGAAGTCGAGCGAGGTAAATAAAACTGCTCATAACCTTTGGTAACGACGGCTTCAACGGTATTATCTAAGTTAAGTTTATAGCGCCTTTTATGACCATTGATAAAGCGTTGTAAAAATTCATCAAAACTTGGCACGTTAACACTATTAGTGCGCCGACACCGAGGGTACAAATTAGAACCTTTGGTATCTACACCGACAACTTCATACTCAACGGGGGACTTTAAGCCAAGTTCATATTCCTCTTCCAGTCCCGTATAATTTATGAGGATTTTTTGTCCCGCCATTACCTTATAACTGCTGGGAAGTTTTAATTTACAACCACTGACTGATAAATCCGTGGTTGAAGCCATAATGGTGCCGGCTAAAGGTATTTCGACTTGAACTGGCATCGAATATATCATTCGTTCTTCTGCTCGAAAACCGCGCTCACCGAACAGGATTGGTTTAGCTGAATATTTATGCTGCTCATTTTCTTCATTTTGAGTCGTCGGTTTACCCTTTATACGGTCTTGATTTTGCTTTTGATGCATTACCCGAAAATTGTTTTCGGCATTCATTATGTCTTCATAGGTACAGGTGACATAACGTTCATAGGTTTTTAAACCGCGCTTAAAAATACGCAGCGCAACGTCATCTAAATAATGAACGATCCCGTTATGTGAAAAGTCTCTGACATTGCCATCGACATGCCCACGTAAATCTATTCTACGGTTGCAATCAGCGGTCAGCCGATTAAGTTCCATCTTAATTAAAAACCGCTTGGGCTTAGGAAGGTCGCCAGCAATTGAGTCCATCATGGGCTCGAAGTCAGGTTGGCCGACTAATGGCTTTAATTTTTCAATAATGGCGCTGTATTCAGCTAATGCTGGGTCAGGTTTTGGCATAAGATTAAAATTAATTAGCTACTGTTATTTTAAGTTATAAAGGAAAATGAATCATTAATACGTTAAATTATAATGTGTTATCGGTTATTTAGTGGATAATTTTTAAAATTAAATTTACATAATTGGGCTAATACCACCGCAATATTATTATAATAGACAGTATTTTCATGTATAAAAATTCATTCAATTTATATGCCAGTTATACTATGTATAGAGGAACCTTTTAATGGCGAAAGCTAAAAGTACTTGGGTATGCTCAGATTGTGGATCTGAATTCAATAAATGGCAAGGCCAGTGTGGTGATTGCAAAGCGTGGAATACCATTAGTGAATTTAGGATTGCAGCGAGCTCGTCTTCTTCATCTGCAAAACTGAGTGGGTATGCTGGGGCGACCGATGCAAAAATTGAAACCTTAGAATCAATCGAGCTTTCGGAAGTGCCGCGTTTTAGTTCAGGGTTAGCGGAATTTGATCGCGTATTAGGTGGCGGGATTGTGCCGGGCTCGGCTGTTTTAATTGGTGGCTCACCTGGTGCGGGTAAAAGTACATTACTCTTACAAACCATGGTTCAGTTGGCCAAAACGATGAATACATTATATGTAACCGGTGAAGAATCATTACAGCAAGTTGCTATGCGTGCTGATAGACTCGGTTTGCCAAAAGATAAACTAAAATTGTTATCTGAAACGAATGTCGAAACAATTTGCCATATGTCGCGAGATGTAAAACCGCAAATCATGGTTATTGATTCCATTCAAGTGATGCACATGCCAGAAATTGCATCTGCACCCGGTAGTGTATCGCAAGTTAGAGAATCGGCTGCGTTTTTAACGCGTTATGCTAAACAAAATCAAGTCGCTATTTTTATGGTTGGTCATGTGACTAAAGATGGTTCGTTAGCCGGCCCTAAGGTATTAGAGCACTGTATTGATTGTTCAATTATGCTGGATGGTTCGGCTGACAGCCGTTATCGCACTATGCGCGGCACAAAAAATAGATTTGGTGCGGTTAATGAATTAGGTGTTTTTGCGATGACTGAAAAAGGGTTACGCGAAGTTAAAAACCCTTCCGCGATATTTTTATCTCAAGCTGAGAATGCCTCACCGGGTAGTATTGTTATGGTGATCTGGGAGGGCACACGCCCATTGATGGTCGAAATTCAAGCGTTAGCTGATACCTCTCAATTAAATAATCCACGACGTGTTACGGTTGGACTGGAACAAAACCGTTTAGCGATGTTGCTAGCGGTTGCGCATCGGCATTGTGGCATACAAATGGGCGATCAAGATGTGTTTGTTAATGTGGTTGGCGGTGTCAAAGTAACGGAAACATCTGCAGATTTAGCCTTGTTGTTAGCTTTATATTCTAGTTTTAGAAACTTAACGCTACCACAAAATTTAGTCGCATTTGGTGAGGTGGGATTGTCTGGTGAAATAAGACCGGTGCCCAATGGTATCGAGCGGTTAAAAGAAGCCGTAAAACATGGTTTTAAAAAAGCGATTGTTCCTAAAAATAATGTCCCCAAGCAAGGCATTGAAGGAATGGAACTCATTGCGGTTACGACTTTGGCTGAAGCATTAGAATCTATTTAATTAAAATAAAGAGCACAATTATGGTTGGTTTATCACGTGTATTCGTTCGTTTTAGTGTCGTTATTTTTTATATTGTCGCTTTTGGTCTTAGTGCACAAGAGCATTATATTGCACATAAAATAAAAGATAATACGTTAACAATCTTTTTTGAAAGTGGCCAAGTTGATATAACGGGATTAACCGCCGATTCAATAGGCGTATTTTATCAATTAGAGGGTCAAAAGCAGTTACCTTCGTATTCTCTTGTTGAACAACGTTCACAACCGAATATTAATGTTAAAGCGCGTTCCAAGACGATTGATTTTTTGACTGAAAAAATGCGCGTTAATATTGAAAAATCGCCATTAACATTGCACTTCTATCGAGAAGGAAAATTACTTTTATCTGAAGAATTAGGTTTTTTTTCACAAACGGCATTAACCGGATTTCGGTTTAGTTTGCAGCCGCAAGAAAAATTACTCGGCGCTGGCGAGCGTGTACTCGGTATGGATAGAAGAGGTCATCGCTTGCCTTTATATAACCAAGCACATTACGGTTATACCACTGAATCAAAACAAATGAATTTTGGCTTGCCAGCCGTAATGTCAACTAATCAATATGTTTTGATGTTTGATAATACGGCTAAAGCGACATTAGATTTAGGTCACAACGAAGCTGATATATTGCAGTTTGAAGCTATTGGTGGTCGTACTGCCTACGTTGTGACATCTGGCGATTCTTACCCCAATTTAATTGAAAATTATACGCAAGTCACTGGGCGACAACCTTTACCGCCACGTTGGGCTTTAGGACATTTTGCTTCACGTTTTGGTTATCACTCTGAAGAAGAAGCGCGTCAGGTCGTCGCTAAATATCAAGCATTAGGCTTTCCACTTGATGCTATTATTTTTGATTTATATTGGTTTGGCGCTGAGATGAAAGGCAATATGGGGAATTTAAATTGGGATCGAAAACACTTTCCGACTGCTGAGAATATGATTAGTGATTTTAAGCGTCAAGGCGTGAATACGATCCTGATATCTGAACCTTTTATTACCACGAGCTCTTCTAATTGGCAACACGCGGTGGCTGCTGATGCTTTAGCGAAAAATTTAGCGGAAGAACCTAAAGTATTTAACTTCTTCTTTGGTGAAACCGGATTAGTCGATATCTTTTCAAATTCAGGCCAAGAGTGGTTTTGGGCACAATATCAACCTCTGTTAGATCAAGGTATTGCTGGTTGGTGGGGTGATTTAGGTGAGCCTGAAGTGCATCCTAACGATACGCTTCACGCGATAGGCACAGCAGATGAAGTGCACAATGTGTACGGGCATCGTTGGGCGCAATTGTTGTATGAAGAGCAACAAAAACTTCAGCCTGAACAGCGACCTTTTATGTTAATGCGTTCTGGTTTTAATGGTTCTCAGCGTTACGGAATGATGCCATGGACAGGTGATGTAAGCCGTTCATGGGGCGGTTTGAAACCTCAACCAGAATTAACCATGAGCATGGGTTTATTAGGCTTAGCTTATACACATTCTGATCTGGGCGGATTTGCCGGTGGTGATAAGTTTGATAAAGAAATGTATATTCGTTGGTTGCAATATGGTGTTTTTCAGCCGATATATCGACCGCATGCGCAAGAAAATATTGCACCAGAACCTATCTTTCATGATTCTCAAACGCAAGCGATTATTCGTGATTTTATAAAATTACGTTATCGCTTACTACCCTATAACTATACGCTGGCTTATCAAAATACATTAACGGGCATGCCATTGATGCGGCCGTTATTTTTTAGTGATGAAAACAATCCCAGTTTAATTGCGATTAAAGATAGTTTTATGTGGGGTGATGCGTTTTTAGTGAGTCCAGTCACTGAGCCTGGTATTGAATCACAAGCGATGTATTTACCCAAAGGTATTTGGTTTGATTTTTGGGATGATACCGAATACGTCGGTGGCGGTGTCAAAAACATTCCAACTACATTACAGACACTGCCCGTGTTAGTTAAGGCTGGGTCGTTTATACCCATGGTAAACGATTTAGCCAATACTAAAGCGTACAATAATAGTCAATTAACCATGCATTATTATGCAGATGAAAGCGTATTAAATGCGAATTATGCGTTATATGATGATGATGGTAAAAATGCGAAGGCATTAGCTGAAGCACGATACGAAGTGATGGGGTTTACTGCCGTACAAAATGCCAATCATTTAATCTTGAATATCCAACATAACGGCGGGCGTTATATTGGTCAGCATAAACAACGTGATATATCATTCGATGTTCACAACATAAAATCAGTTAAATCGATTTTTATTGGCGAACAAGAAATTGAATTATTTTATCAAAAGGATGCATTTGATCGTCGGCGTTTAGCGGCGTTTTATAATGCTGAAATACAACGTTTGCTGATTAAATTTAAATGGTCGTTGCAAGATCAGAGTATAAAAATAAAAGGGTGAACAGCGCGCTGCTGTATTATTGTTAATAGTTGTTGTATGGTTTTTGAGTAAACAAGGCCGCCATTTTTACTATTATTTAAAGTGGCGGCTACTCTTTTGTTTAGGTTTATTTCTCTCTTTTATGTATTTCGAATGCGCTTATACATATAAATAATCACTAATGTAAACGCGGTCAACCCCGTTATATTTCCATAGGGGACAACGGCCGGTAGTTCCATAAAAAATGCGGCTGCAATTGCGATAACAACGCCCATTAATGCCTCACCGGTAATTAAACCTGAAGCGAGTAATAAACCGGTGTTTTTGATCGCTTGCTGTTTATCGCTTGCCGCAGATTTACTTTTATAATGAATCAGCGCTGCAATTACGCCCCCGATAAAAATGGGGATAGAAAGCCCCACCGGTAAATAAATACCCACCGCGACGGCTAAAATTGGAATACGAAATGAAGAGTCCTTAATGCGCAATAATTGATCAATAATAATTAGAAAGGCTGCTAATCCCATACCGATATAAATAAATAACCAATTAATGCCCGCACCAAAGATCCCCGTAGCGAGCTCTTTCATTAGGCTGGCTTGTGGTGCCGATAAAAACTGTGTACTACCAGTTTGTGCTGGCCGGCCAATGCCATAACCGGTGTCTAAAATTTGCAATATAATGGGAATGACCAATGCAGCTGATACAACGCCAATGATTTGAAACAACTGTTGACGCCAGGGAGTTGCGCCGAGGATATGACCGCATTTTAAATCTTGCATGTTATCACCTGCAATCGCCGCAGAAGAACATATTAAAGCCGCTAAATAAATCACAACAATGGGGCCTAATTGACCTGCGATCCCGTCATTACCGATGAGTTGTAACAAAATCAAGGCTGATATAATAACGGTCGCGATCGTCACGCCTGATATTGGATTATTTGAACTACCCACTAATCCAGCCATATAACCCGCAACAGAGGAGAATAAAAAACCAAGAATAAACATGAATACCGTCATTAAACCTGAAAGCCATAACGCTTGAGGGTGTTGATGCAATACGGATTCAAAAATGAAAAACAAAGGAACTAACGAGAGTAACGATACAATCAAAACATAATTGATCGGGGTATCGTATTCGGTGCGTAATGGCTGGTGGTTAGATTTATTTAATGAGGCTTTATATGCATTAATCGAGGCTTTAATGCCGGCCGCCAACGGTTTAATTAAACAGATAAGTGACCAAATACCGCCTACGATCATGGCTCCTACGCCTATTCGTCTATTTTGATCCCATGCGGTGTTAGCGATTGCTTCTAATTGGCTGTGATTTAAATCCGCTAATGTTAGCGTTGACTCAAGTGAATTAAGTTGTAGTAAATTGTCTGCATTTAGCCACCAATTAAGGGGAACACCGACTAACGTGCCGATGATCCCACCAACAAAAACTAAAATAGCAACATTAAACCCCACAATATACCCAACGCCGATTAATGCAGGACTAATGGCTAAATTGGTTGATAATATAAATTGGCTTGCGACTGTTTGTATATTGGCGATCCACCCAGATAGCATACCAAAGCCCGATTCTGCTAATTTAAATAAAGCACCGATGCCACTCGCTTGTAATAAGTGACGTAACCCATTACTTTGCAAGCGGGTTTGATTGTCGCTTAAGGACTGTTCTAATGCGGTGCCGGTTTTAAGTACTTCTGAGGTTGCAACACCTTCTGGGAAGGTTAATTTTGCATCTATGATAAGTGCTCTTCTAAGCGGTATGGTGAATACGACACCTAATATTCCACCAACAATGGCTATTTGAACTAATGGCCAATAATCATAACCTTGCCAAGCTTGCATCATCACTAACGCGGGTATTGTAAAAATAATGCCGGCGACTAATGATTCACCAGCCGATGCCGATGTTTGGACTAAATTATTTTCTAAAACGTTACTGTTTTTAAATAAGCGTAATATCCCCATTGATAAAGCCGCCGCTGGAATTGATGCCGATATCGTTAACCCCACAAGTAGGCCAATATAGGCATTTGCTGCCGCTAAAAGCATGGCTAAAATAATGGCTAAGGTGATACTTTTTATGGTTATTTCAGCGAGTGTTTGTTCTGGGCCGATAAGAGGAGGATGTAAATTATTATTTTTATTTGTCATGCAGAGTCCGTATATCGCGATCATTACCTTGATGTTTTTATTATATATTTACCTTTTCAGATAAGCTAATTAACTTGTTTTGATAAGTGAAACAGGTGAGCGGCAGGGCTTGATTAGGTTATAAACGGCTATATTTGGGTGAGTGTAGGGTATTTAAATATTACTAGCTGTTTCCACTGGGTTGGTAAACAGCTAGTTAGTCATAAACGCAAAAAGCTTAAATTAGCGCTTTAAGTTGTTCGTTAATAACGGTTGGATTGTACGCAGCGTTGATGCAACAACTTTAGGGTTACCTGCGACAATATGACCAGATTCTAAATATTTATGGCCACCGGCTAAGTCTGTTACCATACCACCAGCTTCGCGCACAATTAATTCACCTGCAGCAATGTCCCATGGTTTAAGACCTAATTCCCAAAAACCATCAATGCGGCCTGCAGCTACATAAGCTAAATCAAGTGCAGCAGAACCACCTCGACGTATGTCGGCTGCTTGTTCAAATACAGATGAAAGAATATTAAAGAAAACATCGGTATGTTCACGACATTTAAAAGGGAAACCCGTTGCGAATATGCCACCGCGAATATCTTTGTTGCTCGCGACACGAATTCGATATTCATCTAATTGTGCACCTTGACCGCGACAAGCTGTAAATAATTCATCTTTGATTGGATCATAAACGACAGCAAGCTCGGGCTTGCCTTTTACATGAAGAGCGATAGAGACAGCAAAGTGAGGGATACCACGAATAAAATTAGTCGTGCCATCGAGTGGGTCAATAATCCATTGATAATCTGATTGCTCACCAGATTGAGCTCCGCCTTCTTCACCGACAAATGAATGTAGTGGGTAAGATTGTTTAATAATATCGATAATCGCTCTTTCTGCGTCTTGATCGATATTAGTCACGAAATCATTTTCTGATTTAGTTGTTGTTTTAACAAGATCTAATTCTGAAAAACCACGAGCAATGATATGCCCGGCTTTACGCGCAGCACGAACTGCAATAGTAAGCATTGGATGCATGGTGTTATTAACCCTAATTATAAAAGAACATGATTCGGCAATGTTGCCAAATCAGTGAATAAAATTCGCGCGCATTATACTCAAATAGACCGTAAAAAGCGAGCTAGATAAAGATAAATAAGCTTATTTATCTTTATCTAGCATTTATGTCGGTGGTTAAGCTTGTGGTTACGTGGGTATATTGTAGAATATGCGCCTTTTTTACAGGCTTGGGTTAGCAATACATGTTAGATAACATTCGTGTCATTTTAATCAACACTTCGCATACGGGTAACATTGGTTCAACCGCGCGTGCAATGAAAACCATGGGACTCAGCGAGTTGTATTTGGTTGACCCAGTATCAGAGCCTGATAGTAAAGCCTCGGCTTTGGCAGCGGGTGCAACAGATGTACTCGGTAATGCTAAAATTGTAGCGACTCTAGATGATGCCATTCAAGATTGCTCACTTGTGATCGCAACCAGTGCGCGTTCAAGAACATTAAGTTGGCCCGTGTTAACACCTCGCGAAGCGGGTGAAAAGTTGGTTTCTGAATCAAATCAAGGCAAAGTCGCTTTAGTTTTCGGCCGTGAAAATAATGGGCTTTCAAATGATGAATTACAAAAAGCACATTATCATGCTGTTATCCCCGCTAATCCCGATTATTCATCTTTAAATTTAGCGGCGGCGGTACAAACGTTATGTTATGAAGTGAGAGTTGCGCAGTTAACTGAAGATGAAAAAGGTCATTCGGCTGAATCACCAGAAGAAGCTTATCCATTAGTCGAAAATTTAGAGCGTTTTTATACCCATCTAGAATCTACATTAGCTTCAACTAATTTTATTGTTGCCAATCACCCCGGACAAGTCATGCCTAAGCTTCGTCGCATGTTTAATCGCATTCGTCCCGATAGCCAAGAGTTAAATATTTTACGTGGCATATTATCTTCTATAGACAAAATTGTTAAATAAATTCCATAGGAATTAACCATATATGTTTGAGCGTTTAAAAGAAGACATCAATGCAGTGTTTCACCGTGATCCTGCGGCGCGAAACTTTTTTGAGGTATTAACTAATTACCCGGGCATGCATGCTATTTGGTGGCACAGGCTAAGTCATTATTTATATGTAAAAGATTTTAAATGGCTAGCGAGAACGGTGTCTAACTTAGCGCGTTTATTAACGGGCGTTGAAATACACCCAGGCGCTGTGATTGGTCGTCGTTTTTTTATTGATCATGGTATGGGTATTGTTATTGGTGAAACAGCTGTAATTGGTGACGATGTAACTATTTACCATGGTGTTACTTTAGGTGGCACGAGCTGGAATGAAGGTAAACGTCATCCTACGGTTGGAAATGGTGTTGTGATCGGTGCGGGCGCTAAAATTTTAGGGCCGTTTAAAGTTTGTGATAATGCAAAAATTGGCTCAAATTCAGTTGTGGTTAAAGAAGTGCCAGAAGGCGCAACCGTTGTTGGTATTCCCGGCCGTATTATTGCAAACGACAAAGATGAAAAGCGTGAAGCGATAGCTCGCAAGTTGGGATTTGACGCATATGGTGTTAATGCAAATAGCCCAGATCCTGTGGCTAAGGCCATTGGTAATTTATTAGACCATGTTCATTTGATGGACGGTAAAGTTGCCGAACTTTGCTCTGAAGTTAAACGTATGGGTGGTAATGTATGCGACGAGCGCTTACCCGATTTGTTTGTTGATAGCCCAGATTTTGTAGAAGCCGAGCTTGATGCAGCACAAAAACGTATGCGAGCACATGAACAATTTGACCCGGGTATTTAATTAAAGGTGAATTTAATACCTGACTATTTTAGTCAGGTAAATACTTGACTGTTTTAGTCAGGTATGTGAAAATTCAACTATAAAATATCGAAGAGGTTCTGCAATGAGATTAACATCAAAAGGCCGTTATGCGGTTACCGCTATGCTTGATGTCGCTTTACATTCTAAGCAAGGTCCTGTGCCTCTTGCAGACATATCTGAACGCCAAGGCATATCATTATCCTATCTTGAGCAATTGTTTTCGCGCTTAAGAAAACAAGGTTTAGTCACAAGTGTTAGAGGACCTGGTGGAGGCTATTGTCTTGGTTATGATTTAGATGACATATCGATAGGAAAAATTATTGTTGCAGTTGATGAGTCGGTTGACGCAACTCGCTGCAACGGCAATTCCGATTGCCAAGGTGGCACAAGGTGTTTAACTCATAGCCTTTGGACTGAACTTAGTGATAGAATCGCCGCCTTTTTAAATGACATCACGCTTGATGAGCTTGTTGCTAAGCAAGAAGTTAAAGAAGTGTCTGATCGTCAAAATCGTAAAAAAAACACACATTCAGCCTTTGCCTTAGGTAAAGCTTCGCTTGAAGAAATCGACTTAGACTTTCAAGTTTAAGTTTACACGGAGACATTCATGAAATTACCGATTTATTTCGATTATTCGGCGACTACGCCGGTTGACCCAAGAGTTGCAGAAAAAATGATGCAATTCCTTACTATGGATGGTCAATTTGGTAACCCAGCTTCACGTTCACATCGTTTTGGTTGGCAAGCTGAAGAAGCAATTGATATTGCGCGTTCACAAATTGCAGATTTAATTAACGCTGATCCACGTGAAATCGTTTGGACTTCAGGTGCAACTGAATCAAATAACTTAGCTATAAAGGGTGCTGCTAATTTTTATAAGAAAAAAGGCAAGCATATCATCACGGTTAAAACCGAGCATAAAGCCGTACTTGATACCTGTCGTGAATTAGAACGTCAAGGTTTTGAAGTCACGTATTTAGACGTTCAAACTAACGGTTTAGTTGATTTAGATGTGTTAAAAGCCGCAATGCGTGACGATACCGTTGTTGTTAGTGTGATGCACGTTAACAATGAAATCGGTGTTATTCAAGATATCGCGGCGATTGGCGAGTTATGCCGTGCACGCAAAATCGTATTTCATGTTGATGCTGCGCAGTCTGCTGGTAAAGTTGAGATCGACTTGCAAAGTTTAAAAGTTGATTTGATGTCTTTCTCTGCACATAAAGTATACGGCCCTAAAGGGATTGGCGCTCT
This sequence comes from Algibacillus agarilyticus, assembly GCF_003286125.1. Taxonomy (GTDB): domain Bacteria; phylum Pseudomonadota; class Gammaproteobacteria; order Enterobacterales; family Alteromonadaceae; genus Algibacillus; species Algibacillus agarilyticus. The sequence continues at coordinate 122,740 of NZ_QMED01000011.1, read as the reverse complement.
TTACGTGAGACGTAAGCCTCGTATTCGTTTAGAAGCTCAAACTCACGGTGGCGGACATGAGCGTGGTATGCGTTCAGGTACTTTACCTACACACCAAATTGTCGGTATGGGTGAAGCTTTCCGCATCGCTAAAGAAGAAATGCAGACTGAAAACGAACGTTTAATGGCATTGCGTAACAAGTTATGGAATGGCGTAAAAGACATGGAAGAAGTTTACGTTAATGGTGATTTAGACCAGCGTGTAGCAGGTAACATTAACATTAGTTTTAACTTTGTTGAAGGCGAATCGTTAATCATGGCGCTTAAAGATATGGCTGTTTCAAGTGGTTCTGCTTGTACATCGGCAAGTTTAGAGCCTTCTTATGTTTTACGTGCATTAGGCCTAAACGATGAATTGGCTCATAGCTCTATTCGTTTCAGCTTTGGTCGTTTCACTGAAGAAGCAGAAATTGATTACGCTATCGATGTTATTAATAACGCGATTGGCAAACTACGTGAAATGTCACCACTTTGGGATATGTTCAAAGATGGTGTTGATTTAAACAGCGTAGAGTGGGCACACCACTAAGTACAGCATTAAATCCCGAATTTTTTTGGGCAGTTGAGAATTAGGTTCTACGTTGAGTAGAACCATTATGACCTGTAGAGGTGATTGACATGGCATATAGTGAAAAAGTAATCGACCATTATGAGAATCCACGTAACGTGGGTTCATTCGACAAAAGTGATTCAAATATTGCAACCGGTATGGTTGGCGCCCCGGCGTGTGGCGATGTAATGAAATTACAATTAAAAGTATCTGATGACGGTGTTATCGAAGATGCTAAGTTTAAAACTTATGGTTGTGGTTCAGCAATCGCTTCAAGCTCATTAGTCACTGAGTGGGTAAAAGGTAAAACTTTAGACGAAGCCTCTGAAATTAAAAATACCCATATCGCGGAAGAGTTAGCCTTACCACCCGTTAAAATTCATTGTTCAATTTTAGCTGAAGATGCTATCCAAGCGGCTATCAAAGATTACAAATCGAAGCGTTAATTCGTTTTTATCTAGGTGCATTGTTCAATGCACCTAACGTTTAAATCAATTTTATTTCAGGAGTTATACGTTAATGGCTATCTCTATTTCAGAAGCTGCAGCCGGTCAAGTTAGTAAATTTTTAGAAAATCGCGGTTCTGGCTTAGGTTTGCGTTTAGGTGTAAAAACTTCTGGTTGCTCGGGTATGGCTTACGTACTTGAATTTGTTGATACCTTAAATGAAGACGATAATGTATTCGAAGAGTTTGGTGTTAAAGTTATCGTTGATGCGAAGTCACTTTTGTACATTGATGGTACACAGCTTGATTTTACTAAAGAAGGTTTAAATGAAGGGTTTAAATTTATAAACCCAAATGTAACCGATGAATGTGGCTGTGGTGAAAGTTTTCATGTTTAAAGCCATTATCTAATATATAAAGGTTTCTCATGAATTATTTTGAATTGTTTTCTATCCCTGTGGCTTTTGATGTTGATATCGATGCGATAACGGATACCTACCGTGCTTTACAGAAAAAATTTCATCCTGACCGTTTTGCAACTGCCGCAGACAGCGAAAAGTTAGCCATCGTTCAAAAATCCTCTGAAATTAATGATGCTTATACGACCTTAAAAAATAAGGTTAGTCGCGCTGAATACATATTAAAACTTCGTGGTTTAGATATTCAGCACGAAACGCAAACACTACAAGAACCTGCTTTTTTAATGCAACAAATGGAATATCGCGAACGCTTAGACGATATCAGTCAATTAACTGATATGTTTGATGCGGTGATAGCATTTGAGCAAACGTTAGATGAAGAGTCAGCATTATTACAAAATAAATTAACTGCTTATATCGAAAATAATGAAAATGAAGCAGCCGCCAATATTATCCGTAAAATGAAATTTATGGCTAAATTACAAATAGAACTTGAGCGCCTTGAAGACGCGCAAGTTGAATTTTAAATACTGAACACTGACATTCTATGGCTTTATTACAAATATCAGAACCAGGTCAAAGTACCGCACCGCATCAACACAAGTGGGCCGTCGGCATTGATTTAGGAACAACTAATTCTTTAGTTGCTGCCGTTCGCAGCGGCGAATGTACCACCTTACCTGACGAAAATGGTCATGTAATACTACCTTCTGTTGTGCGTTATCAAAACACAGATGAAAAACAAGTTGGTGCTGTTGCATTGGCTAATGCCGAATTAGATCCCACAAATACCTTAATTTCAATTAAACGCTTTATGGGTCGAGCCGCCAGTGATGTTAAATCAAGTTATGCTGATTTACCTTATCAATTTGTCGGTGATGATGATGGTTTAGTCGCAATTGATACGGCTGCTGGTGTTAAATCGCCTGTCGAAGTGTCAGCTGATATTTTATCAACTTTAAAAAATCGTGCTGAAAAAACATTGGGTGATGAATTATCTGGCGCTGTTATTACGGTTCCTGCCTATTTTGATGATGCACAACGCCAATGTACCAAAGATGCTGCAGCCCTAGCCGGATTAAACGTATTACGTTTATTAAATGAGCCCACCGCGGCGGCTATTGCGTATGGACTTGATTCTCAACAGCAAGGTGTCATTGCTGTTTATGATTTAGGTGGGGGTACGTTTGATATCTCTATCTTGAAATTAACGAAAGGTGTTTTTGAAGTTCTTGCAACAGGCGGTGATTCAGCTTTAGGTGGTGATGATTTTGATGAAGTTATTGTTTCATGGCTACGTGAGCAATGGGATCTCGATTCAATTATATCGCCGCGTTTATCACGCTCGTTAAAAGAGAATGCGAAAAAAGCGAAGCAAACGCTTACGGATCAATCTACCGCCACCGTTAATATTACACTGGATAACGGTACAGAATTGAGCGCTGAACTAAGTAAAGCGACGTTCGAAAGTTTATGTACGGGTTTAATCAATAAAACCTTAATAGCTTGTCGCCGCTCTTTAAAAGATGCGGATATCACAACCGATGATATTTCTGAAGTGGTGATGGTTGGTGGGTCGACTCGTGTTCCTTTAGTACGTCAAAAAGTCGAATCTTTTTTTAAACGCCCACCATTAACGTCTATTAACCCCGATTTGGTTGTTGCGATCGGGGCAGGTATTCAAGCCGATATACTTGTTGGCAATAAGCCTGATTCAGATCTCGTTCTTTTGGATGTTATTCCGCTTTCATTAGGTATTGAAACGATGGGTGGTTTAGTTGAAAAAATTATTAATCGTAATACCACTATCCCAGTTGCGAAGGCTCAAGAGTTCACCACGTTTAAAGACGGGCAAACCGCGATGGCGGTGCATATTGTGCAAGGTGAACGTGAGTTAGTTTCTGATTGCCGCTCATTGGCAAAATTTGAATTACGAGGTATACCCGCGATGGCTGCGGGTGCTGCTCATATTCGAGTAACGTACCAAGTTGATGCTGATGGATTGTTATCGGTTACAGCCATGGAAAAATCAACGGGCATACAATCAAGTATTCAAGTAAAACCATCATATGGTTTATCAGATGGGCAAATCGCGGATATGTTAAAAGCATCTATGGTTAATGCCAAAGATGATATCCGATTACGTATGTTAGTTGAACAGCAAGTCGAAGCCGATCGGTTGCATGAATCGCTTATTGCGGCAATTGATGCTGATGGTGATTTATTAGCTGAAGCGGAATTAAATACATTAAGCGATGCTCTCGCTAAGTTACTTGATTTAAGACATCATCAAGGAACTGAAGAGCAACTCAAAGCACAAATAAAACATGTCGATGATTTAAGCCAAAATTTTGCGGCTTTACGCATGGACAAATCTGTCAATGCTGCCTTATCTGGGCAGAAAGTGGACGAGGTATAGACATGCCACAAATTATTTTTTTACCCCATAAAGAATTATGCCCTGATGGTGCAGTTGCAGAAGCAAAAGAAGGTGATACCGTACTAGATGTCGCTTTACGCACTGGTATTGATATCGAACATGCTTGCGAAAAATCATGTGCTTGTACAACATGCCATGTCATTATTCGTGAAGGTTTTGATTCTATCGATGAAAGTGATGAGCTTGAAGACGATATGCTTGATAAAGCTTGGGGGCTTGAACCAGAATCTCGTTTAGGTTGTCAGGCGGTAGTAACCGATACTGACTTAGTTGTTGAAGTTCCTATGTACACGATTAATATGGTGTCTGAGAATCATTAGTTAGCCTTTTATTAATGATTCAGTTAAAAAAACCGATGCTTGCATCGGTTTTTTTGTATGTTTTATAAACATAAATAATTTAATAAATACATTAGGTTATCTTAATTAAAATTTAATTGATTAGTTTTCAGAGTGAATATTACGATTAAATTGATTTATTTGGGACTCCAAAACGGTTATAGTGGGAACGTTATCCCTAATCAGGGTGTTTGTTTTACCTCGTTTCCTTTATGGTTGTCTTACTCTCGGTAGTAGGGCGCATTTAATAATTAAAGAGTATGAATAGATCATGACTGAATTATTTGACCCAACTGAACATCCACATCGTCGTTATAACCCAATGATCAATGAATGGGTGCTTGTTTCTCCGCATCGTGCAAAGCGCCCTTGGCAAGGTCAAGTCGAAACATTAGATGAAGAACAAAAACCAAGTTATGACGAAAATTGTTTTCTGTGTTCAGGTAATACGCGGATTAATGGTGAAGTAAACCCTAAATATACTGAGACATTTGTATTCACCAATGACTTTGCAGCGTTAAAACCTGATACACCTCAGGTAAGTTCTGACGATCCACTATTTAAAATGGCGACTGAACAAGGCGAAAGTCGTGTTATTTGTTTTTCACCTGATCACAGTAAAACATTACCCGAATTAAGCGTTAATGCGATCTCGAAAGTGGTTGAAACGTGGCAAGAGCAAACGGCTGATTTAAGTAAAACCTATAATTGGGTTCAAGTGTTCGAAAATAAAGGGGCAATGATGGGGTGTTCTAACCCACACCCGCACGGGCAATTATGGGCTCAAAATCAATTACCCACGTTAGTTCAGAAAAAACAAACGGCATTTAGTCAATATTATGTCGAGCAGGGCAACAATTTATTACAAGACTACGCCAAGCGTGAAAGTGAAAGCGGTGAGCGTACTGTTGTTGAGAATGACGAGTGGATTGTAGTTGTGCCGTATTGGGCTGCTTGGCCATTTGAGACGCTTTTATTACCTAAATTTCCATTAACGAGAATGGTCGATTTAACCGCTGAACAACGTTTAACGCTTGCTGATATTGTTAAAAAAATAACGATCAAATACGATAATTTGTTTAATACCTCATTCCCTTACTCTATGGGCTGGCATGGCGCTCCTTATGATGGAGAAGAGCATCCTGAATGGACATTACATGCTAGCTTTTTCCCACCTTTATTACGCTCTGCAACAGTACGTAAATTTATGGTGGGTTATGAAATGATGGCTGAAGCACAACGTGATTTAACGGCAGAGCAAGCTGCAACACGTTTACGAGCGGGTAGTGATGTGCACTACAAAGCTGAAAAATAAATTTACCCGATAGATTAGTGTGATGCGTGATCACAAGAGAGATGAATATGTCAGATTTAATAAATAAAGTAAAAGCAGCGTTCAAACAAGAATTAGGTTATGAGGCTGACTTCGTTATACAAGCACCAGGTCGTGTCAATATTATTGGTGAGCACACCGATTACAATGATGGTTTTGTTTTACCAAGCGCAATAAATTACCAAGCTGTTGTTGTAGCCAGTAAACGCACTGATAATAAAATTCGTGTTGTGTCAGTTGATTATAATTGTGCACAAGATGAATTTGAAAACGCTAAAGAGATTGAAAAAACAGATCAAGATTGGGCTAATTACATACGAGGAGTGGTTAAACATTTAAACCTTCGCGGCCATGAATTTTCAGGTGCTGATATTGCGGTTAGTGGTAATGTGCCACAAGGCGCCGGTTTAAGCTCTTCCGCTGCACTTGAAGTTGTTATTGGTCAAACATTTAAAGAATTATATCAGCTTAATATTAGTCAACCTGAAATTGCGCTGAATGGTCAAGAAGCTGAAAATCAATTTGTCGGTTGTAATTGCGGTATTATGGATCAGCTTATCTCTGCAGAAGCTAAAAAAGATCATGCTTTATTGATTGACTGCCGTACATTAGAAACCAAGCCTGTCGCTATTCCAGCAGGTATGACAATTGTTATTGTTAATTCAAATAAAAAACGTGGCTTAGTTGATAGTGAATACAATACACGTCGTGAGCAATGTGAAGCAGCAGCTGCATTTTTTGATGTTAAAGCACTACGTGATGTATCAATTGAAACGTTTAATGCTAAAGAAGCAGAGCTTGATCCGGTAACTGCAAAGCGTGCTCGTCATGTTATTACTGAAAACGCGCGTACGTTAGCGGCTGCAGACGCTATGCAAGCAAATGATATTGATACCTTACAGCGATTAATGTCTGAATCACATGCTTCAATGCGTGATGATTTTGAAATTACAGTAGCCGAAATTGATGATTTAGTTGACATTATTAAGCAACAAGTTGGAGATAAAGGCGGCGTGAGAATGACTGGTGGCGGTTTTGGCGGTTGTGTTGTTTCATTAGTACCTGATGCCATGGTTGACCAAGTGATCACTGCCGTTGAAAGCGAATATCCAGCTAAAAGTAATCTTCAGCCAAGTATCTTTGTTTGTTCAGCTGAAGAAGGTGCCAGTTTAGTTTAAAAATATCGATTTTATGACACGGGCAAGGATGCCACCCCATTATAAGGATATATAGTCTTCTCGCTCAGGTTTTATGGTTCATTGTCAGCGCTTACTCGCCCCAATCACATAAAAGAGCATATGCTCATGGGGTCTCGAAGCTTGCCTGCATGGATGCAGGTAAGGGGCGAAGCAGGACGCGGTAGCTTTGACGGCTTTGCTTACATGGATGTAAGTACTTCGGTTTCGTCTGGAACTAGAAACCTGCCCCTAAAACCCGATCGCTTTGACTATAGTTCAAGGCAATACCTATTAACAGTATAGTTAAAATATTATTGGTATAACTGATAACCAATATTTTTGGTAATATATTTTAATTGTCTCTTTCATTTAGTCTGTATATAAATTAACCGTATTTTAAGAGGTTGCATGGTTACGATAAAAGATGTTGCGCGCGTTGCGGGTGTTTCTACCTCTACTGTTTCAAGAGTTGTTAGAGGGCAAAGCAAAGTTGGCGATCAATGTCGTGCTCATGTGCAATCAGTTATTAAAGCCCTGGGATATCGACCTAATATTAATGCGCGTGCACTTGTTAGCCAAAAAAGTGAAATGCTAGGTATTGTGACGCCTGAATTTTCTTCTAATTTTTTTGGTAATATTGCATCGGGTGTCGCCAGTGCCGCACGTAATGCGAATTACAAAGTGATGATGAGTAATTCGCAAGATATACCGCATACTGAGCTTGAAGCGATTGCGTCTCTGAGGGAGCATGGTTGTCAAAATATTATTCTACACAGTAAATTTACTGACGATAATACGCTTGCACAGTTGGCCGCTGATATACCTGGTTTAATTATCATCAATCGTTTTGTGTCTGCCATTGCCAGTCGATGTGTTTGGATTGATAACATTGCAGGGGGTAAAATGGCGGTTGAGCATTTACTTGATAAAGGGCATCGTCAATTTGCGTTTATAACGAGTGATATACAAAATCAAGATCCAGATGATAGGCTCAATGGGTGTAGAAATGCGTTGTCTAAGCTCAATATATCAGTTGAACCTGAGCAAATCGCTTCAGGTTTACCTGAAATGGAAGATGGTTATAGAGCGGCTGAGACATTATTAGCGCGAGACATTAATTTTACAGCTGTTATTGCGTATAACGATGCCATGGCTGTAGGTGCTATGAATGCATTGCAAGATGCAGGGAAAAAGGTACCAGAAGACGTATCAGTAATCGGCTTCGATAATTTATTAATCGCGACTGCATGTCGTCCTTATTTAACCACGATGAACTATCCAATCTTTGATATGGCTTGTTATGCAAGTCGTCTATCGATACTGCTAACAACCTGTAAAGAGGAAGCCGAGAATAAAACTCACTTATTTATGCCTTCTTTGGTAGAGCGTGATTCTGTGTGTCAGGTGAAATAATTATAGAAGTAATGAATTAAGATTTTCATATCGATGTTATGAGATTTAACACTTTAAAATAAAGAGCCCTTTATTATGTAAATAATGAAGGGCTTTTTATTTAATAACCTGTCTCTATTGAGCAACCGGCGCAGTTTGAACTGGTTGAGTAACCGGCGCAGTTTGAACTGGTTGAGCAACAGGTGCTGCTTGCACTGGTTGAGCAACAGGTGCTGCTTGCACTGGTTGAGCAACGGGTGCTGTTTGTACTGGCTGAGCAACAGGTGCTGCTTGCACTGGCTGAGCAACAGGTGCTGCTTGTACTGGCTGAGCAACCGGCGCAGCTTGCACTGGCTGAGCCACTGGTGCTGCTTGTACTGGCTGAGCAACCGGCACAGCTTGCACTGGCTGAGCCACAGGTGCTGCTTGTACTGGCTGAGCAACCGGCACAGTTTTCACTGGCTGAATGACTGGCACAGCTTGCACTGGCTGAGCGACTGGCACAGCTTGCACTGGCTGAGCAACCGGTGCTACTTGAATGGGTTGAGCAACCGGTACTGCTGCTTTTATTTTATTCGCTTGAGCTAATGGCATTAGCACATCATTAAGTGCTTTTAATTTAATCACTTCACTATTCAGTGTTTGAACTTGACTCTGAAGTAGGGTTATTGATGCTTTAGCTTGTTGCGTTTGGGTTGTTAGCGAGGCTTTTTGTGTTTCTAAATCGGTAATACTCGTTTTTAGGCTTGTATTTTCTTTTAGTAACTTAGCTTTTAATGCATCCGTATTCTCTTGGCTGTTTTCAGCGCTTAATTTTAATGTTTCTAAATCGTTTAAAATTATCTGACTTTGTGTTTTTATCGCATCGACTTGCTCACTAATAGGGCGGTCACGCAGATCGGACATCATTAAAGCGGAAGAAATTGAATTTAGATTATTCTCTACATTTAAAATATAAAGCTCAAAACTGGCTTTTTTAGTATTTTTTAAACGACTATATTCTTTCGCAAGGTGATTAATATGGCTGACTTCAAATTTAACTTTATCGACTGCGACTTTAATGGCTTCAATATCTCTGGGGTCAACTGTGATCGTGGCATCGGCAGCATTTCTCGCTGCTATTAAGCTTTGATACGTTCGAGGTAAACTTTCGTGCAATTCTTTTTTACCAATAACCGTGATCTGTTTGTTTAGAGCACCTAACTCAATGTGTTTTACAGTCTTAACTTCTAAATCAAATAAGCTTGCTGACACTTTTGCTTGTTGTTGAGTTGCTTCGGCTACATCACCATCTGCAATATCTTCAACCATATTATCAATTTGTTGTTCGATTTTTTTAAATGTTTTGGGATAAATACTCGTCACATTAAGCTGTTTTAAATATTCACGTCTAGTAAAAACATCACCTAATATTGTTTTTGCGGTTGTTTTAATTGTGCTGGCTTTATCTAATAAATTTTCAGCTTCAAGCAGCAGCTGCAATACATTATTTTTAGCTTCTAGTGCTTGTTCTTCTTCACTAGAAAAAATATTAAGTAAAGAGGAGCTACTTTTGGTTGCATCTGAATATTCTTCTTTAGCGTCGGCAAATTTGTTCTTAGCGATCTTTAATAATTTGGGCGCGAAGTAGCTTAAATCATCATGTTCAGGATTCTTCATGACGGTTTCAAATTTATCGATGGCTTCTTTTGCTTCATTTAAATACAAAAACTTTGCATCAACCGCATTGGTAGCAGATGTATTCGTATTTAATGTCGTGTTTGTAGGTTCAGTGGTACTAGAGCAGGCAGATAAGAGTGATATTGATATCATAGCTGCACTTAAATAAGTGCTTTTCATTTTAAAGTTCCTTGTCGAAATGAGGAAGTAATCGGTAGGTATGTCACTCATAATATAGCGTTTTAATGCTCTAAAGACAATTTAAGTCGACATTTTTACCGAAATTTGTGAATTATCGCTACAAAAATAAAAAAGGCTGCAAGTCAATTGCAGCCTTTTAAAAGTAAGAATCTATTTACTCATTATTTTTTAATAGGGGTAAATTCTCTTTTGTCTTCGCCTGTATACATTTGACGAGGACGACCAATTTTTTGGCCTGGTTGAGATAACATCTCATGCCAATGTGAAATCCAGCCAATTGTACGAGACAAGGCAAAGATAACAGTAAACATGCTAGTTGGGATGCCAATCGCTTTTAAGATAATACCTGAGTAGAAATCTACATTAGGGTAGAGTTTCTTTTCAACAAAGTATGGGTCTTCTAAAGCAATTTGTTCTAAGCGCATTGCAACATCTAATAGAGGATCTTTAATACCTAAAGATTCTAAAACTTCATGACAAGTTTCACGCATTACTTTTGCGCGAGGGTCGAAGTTTTTATATACACGATGACCAAAGCCCATTAAACGGAATGGATCGCTTTTATCTTTAGCTTTTGCTACGAATTCATCAATACGGTCAACTGTACCGATTTCTTCAAGCATATTTAAGCAGGCTTCATTTGCACCACCGTGCGCAGGACCCCATAAAGAAGCAATACCGGCTGCAATACATGCATAAGGGTTAGCACCTGAAGAACCTGCTAAACGAACTGTTGAAGTTGATGCATTTTGTTCGTGGTCAGCATGAAGCGTAAAGATACGGTCCATTGCTTTAGCAACAGCAGGGTTTATTTCGTATTTTTCAGCGGGTACAGAGAACATCATATTCATGAAGTTTTCTGAGTAGCTTAAATCATTTTGTGGACAAACGAAGGGTTGGCCAACGCTATATTTGTAACACATAGCGGCAATAGTTGGTAACTTAGCAACTAAACGTTTAGCACAACGAGCACGTTGCTCAGCATCTGATATATCTAAATCATTATGATAAAAAGAAGATAAAGCCCCCGTTACAGCACAAAGCATGGCCATTGGGTGTGAATCACGGCTAAAACCGCTAAAGAAATCTGCAATGCCTTCATGAACCATCGTGTGCTTGTTGATGATGTTTACAAAATCATCATACTCTTCACTTGATGGAGCTTCGCCATTTAATAATAAATAACAAACTTCTAAGTAATCAGCTTGAGTGGCTAATTGTTCTATCGGGTAACCGCGGTGTAATAATACACCTTTAGCGCCATCGATAAACGTAATTGCAGATTCACATGAACCCGTTGCTAGAAAACCTGGGTCAAAAGTAAAATAGCCATGTTGACCTAAAGTACGTATATCGATTACATCTTGACCTAACGTGCCAGAATAAATTGGTAGTTCGACTTGCTTACCGTCTACTGTAAGGATGGCTTTTTTTTCAGCCATAGTTGCTCTCCTTCCGAAAGAGTTATCGTGTTATGGTTCTATTATCTAACTGCTAATTATTAAACTTCAATTTGGCAAAATAATCAATTTCAAACGCATTTAGAACTGTGATTATGGCTCTAATGTTAAAAATAGTCGTCATTCAGCAAATGAATGCATTTTTTTGCAGATAAATTGTATTTATTTATGTGAATGAATATACTTTTCAACCATTGAGGTAACTTTAACTTCAATTAAAAATTAGCATTAGCAATTTTAACATGTCTGACCAATTTAAGTTGGTGTGTTATTTTGCTAAAGACAAAATATAATTTGCTCAGTTGAGACGAGTGGGAAGAACTGTGAAAAAGCAAAGACCTGTCAATCTAGAGCTAAGTACAATTAGCTTTCCGGCCAGTGCCATCGCATCTATTTTGCATCGTGTATCGGGCGTTATCATGTTTGTAGCCATGGGCTTACTTATGTGGGCGTTTGTAACTTCTTTAACATCTAAAGAAGGTTTTGATACCGTAAGCGCAATGTTAGATACCTTTATCGTTAAATTTATTATTTGGGGAACACTAACCGCATTGTTTTACCACATGTTAGGTGGATTCCGTCATTTGATTATGGATCTTGGTTATTGGGAAGAAATTGGATCTGGTAACCTAAGTGCAAAAATTACGATGTTACTAACTATTATTCTTTCTGTGTTAGTTGGAGTACAAATATGGTAACAAATGCAGCTACACTAGGACGCAGCGGCGTTCATGATTTCTTAATTATTCGTGCATCAGCGCTTGTATTAGCCGCTTTTGCAATTTTCCTTTTAGCCTACTTTTGTACACATCCGAGTTTAACTTATACCGAATGGTCTGGTTTATTTTCTATGGTGTCGATGAAAGTGTTCACCATCATAGCATTATTTGGTTTATTAGCTCATGCATGGATAGGCTTATGGCAGGTTTTAACTGATTACGTTAAATGCACTCGTTTACGTATGTTTTTACAGTTTGTATTAAATCTGGCTGCATTAAGTTATTTTGTGACTGGTTTAGTCGTTTTGTGGGGTGTTTAAGTGAGTATTCCAGTAAGAGAATTTGACGCTGTTGTTATCGGCGCCGGTGGTGCGGGTATGCGTGCTGCTTTATCTATTTCAGAATCAGGCCAATCTTGTGCTTTGATCTCTAAAGTTTTCCCAACACGTTCACATACTGTATCTGCACAAGGCGGTATTACTGTTGCTTTAGGTAATGCGCATGAAGATCATTGGGAACAACACATGTACGATACGGTTAAAGGTTCTGATTATATCGGTGACCAAGACGCAATCGAATATATGTGTAAAACCGGGCCTGAAACTATTATCGAATTAGAGAACATGGGTTTACCATTTTCTCGTACGGAACAAGGTAAAATTTACCAACGTCCTTTCGGTGGCCAATCAAAAAACTTTGGTGGCGAACAAGCTGCTCGTACAGCTGCAGCAGCTGACCGTACAGGTCATGCATTGCTTCACTGCTTATACCAACAGAATGTGAAAAACAAAACCAACGTTTATTCTGAATGGTACGCGTTAGATTTAGTTAAAAATTCTGATGGCGCTGTTGTTGGTACAACCGCAATTTGCATCGAAACAGGTGAAATCGTTTATTTCAAAGCCCGTGCTACAGTACTTGCTACTGGTGGTGCTGGTCGTATCTTTGCTTCAACAACTAATGCTCATATTAATACCGGTGACGGTGTTGGTATGTCACTTCGTGCTGGCATTCAAATGCAAGACATGGAAATGTGGCAGTTCCACCCAACGGGTATAGCTGGCGCGGGTGTACTTGTAACTGAAGGTTGTCGTGGTGAAGGTGGTTATCTTCTTAATAAAGACGGTGAACGCTTCATGGAGCGTTATGCGCCTAACGCTAAAGATTTAGCCGGTCGTGATGTCGTTGCTCGTTCAATGATGACTGAGATCCGTGAAGGTCGTGGTTGTGATGGTCCTTGGGGTCCACATATTAAACTTAAATTAGATCACTTAGGTAAAGAAACATTAGAAAGCCGTTTACCAGGTGTTTGTGATTTATCACGTACATTCGCACACGTTGATCCTGTTAAAGAACCTATTCCTGTTATACCAACATGTCATTATCAAATGGGTGGTGTGCCAACAAATGTAAATGGTCAAGCCATTAGCATTGCAAGTGATGGCACTGAAACGGTTGTTGAAGGTTTATTCGCTGTTGGTGAAATTGCTTGTGTATCTGTACACGGTGCAAATCGCTTAGGCGGAAACTCATTACTTGATTTAGTGGTATTTGGTCGAGCTGCTGGTAAATTCTTAGGTACTTACTTAGCCGGAACGGAATTTGGTAAAGAAGCTTCAGATTCTGATTTAGAAGCAAGTTTAGCCCGTACTAATCGTTGGGAGTCTTCAACTAAAGGTGAAGATCCTGTTGAAATTCGTAAAGATTTGCAACAATGTATGCAGCTTAACTTCTCGGTATTCCGTGAAGGTGAAGCAATGGCTAAAGGCATGAAAGAGCTTACAGAAATTCGTGAGCGTCTTAAAACTGCCCGTCTTGATGATAAATCAAGCGACTTCAATACTCAGCGTATCGAATGTTTAGAGTTAGACAACTTAATGGAAACTGCTTTCTGTTCAGCTAAAGCGGCTAACTTCCGTACAGAATCTCGTGGTGCACATGCTCGTCAAGATTTCACAGAACGTGATGACGCTAACTGGTTATGTCATTCTATCTATACTCCAAGCACAGAAGATATGACAAAACGTGATGTTAACATGGCTCCTGTACACCGCGACGCTTTCCCACCGAAAGCAAGAACTTATTAAGGGACGATACCGATGAAAAAAATATTCTCTATTTATCGATATAACCCTGATGTTGATGCCAAACCAAGAATGCAAGATTACACTTTGGATTTGGAAGACGGTCAAGACATCATGGTACTTGACGCTTTATTGCTTATAAAAGAGCAAGATCCAACATTATCATTACGCCGCTCTTGTCGTGAAGGTGTATGTGGTTCTGATGGCGTTAACATGAATGGTAAAAACGGCTTAGCGTGTATTACTCCTCTTTCTGACCTTAAAGGCAGCAAAATAGTCATTCGTCCATTACCGGGCTTACCGGTTGTGCGTGACTTAGTGGTTGATATGACGCAGTTCTTTACTCAATATGAGAAAGTGAAGCCTTATTTAATTAATGATGGTAAACAAGCTCCAGCACGTGAGCATCTGCAATCAATTGAAGAACGTGAAAAATTAGACGGTTTATACGAGTGTATTTTATGTGCTTGTTGTTCTACATCATGTCCTTCATTTTGGTGGAACCCGGACAAATTTATCGGCCCAGCAGGTTTATTAGCAGCTTATCGTTTCTTAGCTGATAGTCGTGATACGGCTACAGACGAACGATTAGCAGATCTAGACGATGCTTTCAGCGTATTCCGTTGTCACGGAATTATGAACTGTGTAAGTGTTTGTCCTAAAGGCTTAAATCCGACTAAAGCGATTGGTCATATTAAGTCAATGCTGTTGAAAAAGGCTGTTTAGTAATTGTTAAGCTATTTGCTTAAAACAATCTAAACTACTAAATAGCCGTTCTTTGTTGATAAGAATGGCTATTTTTTTATCCAATTAAAATAACCTACTGCGGTAAAGGAAAATAGAATGCACTATGGCAACATGCAAGCCTGGCTAGAGTCATCTCAGTTAGCTGGTGCTAATGCCACTTACGTAGAAGAAATGTACGAAAGTTATTTATCTGATCCACAAAACGTTGATGAAGATTGGCGTAATTTGTTCGATCAATTACCAAAAGTTGAAGGGGTTGAAGTTGAAGTTAAGCACTCTGAAGTTCGTGATGAATTTAGAGATGCGGCTAAAAACGCTCACCGTCGTCAAGTTGTGGTACAAGCTGAAAGCTCTGATACTAAACAAGTTCGAGTTTTACAACTGATTAATGCTTATCGTTTTCGTGGGCATCAGCACGCTAATTTAGATCCTTTAGGATTATGGAAACAAGAAAGAGTTCGTGACTTAGAACTTGCTTACCATGACTTAAATGATGAAGATTTAGATAAAGTTTATAATGTAGGATCATTGTCAGTTGGTAGTGAGAAATTATCATTACGCGACATTCATAGTGCATTAGTTAAAACTTATTGTGGTTCGATTGGTGCAGAATACATGCACATTACGTCGACTGATGAAAAACGTTGGTTACAACAACGTTTAGAGTCAATTCAATCAACTGCTAAATTTACAACTGAAGAAAAGCAAAAAATCTATAAAGAATTAGTTGCGGCTGACGGTTTAGAAAAATATTTAGGTTCTAAATTCCCAGGCGCTAAACGATTTTCTTTAGAAGGTGGTGACGCTTTAGTACCAATGCTTAAAGAGTTAATTACTCGTGCAGGTAGTCAAGGAACGAAAGAAGTTGTTATTGGTATGGCTCACCGTGGCCGCTTAAATGTTTTAGTTAATGTTCTAGGTAAAAACCCTTCAATTTTATTTGACGAATTCTCGGGTAAATTTGAGCAAAATTTAGGTTCAGGTGATGTTAAATATCACATGGGTTTCTCTTCTGATTTTGCTACACCAGGTGGTGATGTACATTTAGCATTAGCATTCAACCCATCGCATTTAGAAATCGTTAATCCTGTTGTAATGGGGTCTGTTAGAGCGCGTATGGACCGTCGTGGTTGTTCTGACGGTACACAAGCATTACCTATCACTATTCATGGTGATTCGGCAATAGCAGGACAAGGTGTCGTACAAGAAACGTTCAACTTATCACAAACACGTGCATATCAAGTTGGCGGAACCGTACGTATCGTTGTTAATAACCAGGTTGGTTTCACAACGTCTAACCCTAAAGATACACGCTCAACTCAATATTGTACTGATATTGCGAAAATGGTTCAGGCGCCTATATTCCACGTGAATTCAGATGATCCTGAAGCGGTTATTATCGCAACTCAAATTGCACTTGATTTCCGTAACAAGTTCAAACGTGATGTTGTTATTGATTTAGTTTGTTATCGTCGTCATGGCCATAATGAAGCAGATGAACCAAATGCAACGCAACCAATTATGTATCAAAAGATCAAAAAGCATCCAGTGCCAAAAGATCTTTATGCTAAGCAATTGATTAGTGAAAACGTACTAAACGATAAGAGTGCGGTTAAGGTTTCTGACGAATATCGTGCAGCACTTGATCATGGCGCCTGTGTTGTTGATGAATGGCGTCCTATGATGGAACATTCAGTTGATTGGTCTCCTTATCTTAATCATGATTGGGATATTAAATACAACGGTAGTTTAGCGATTGATAAGCTAACCGATATTGCAAAAACAGTTTCATCATACCCTGAAGAAGTTGTGCCACATTCTCGCGTTAAAAAAGTTTACCAAGATCGTCAAAGCATGGCGAAGGGCGAAAAAGCGATTGATTGGGGCTTTGCCGAAACATTGGCCTATGCATCGCTTGTTGAAGATGGTACTCGGATCCGTATTACAGGGCAGGATGTTGGACGAGGTACATTCTTCCATCGTCATGCTGTTATTCACGACCAAAAAACGGGCACCGGTTATTTACCATTATCAAATATGAGTGCTGACCAAGGTCAAATCGAAATATATGATTCGGTATTATCTGAAGAAGCCGTTTTAGCTTTCGAATATGGTTATGCGACGGCCGAACCGTCAACAATGACGATTTGGGAAGCACAATTTGGTGATTTCGCTAATGGTGCTCAAGTGGTAATCGATCAATTCTTAAGTTCAGGTGAGCAAAAGTGGGGTCGTTTATGCGGACTAACGATGCTTTTACCACACGGTTATGAAGGTCAAGGTCCAGAGCATTCATCTGCTCGTTTAGAGCGCTTTTTACAATTATGTGCCGACCATAACATGCAGGTTTGTGTACCCACAACACCAGCGCAAGTATTTAATATGTTGCGTCGTCAACATGTTCGTCCGATGCGTCGACCATTAATTGTGATGTCACCTAAATCATTATTACGTCACCCGTCAGCAACTTCTACATTAGAAGAGTTAGCCGTTGGTGAATTCCATAACGTTATTGATGAAATTGATGATATTGCGGCTGATAAAGTTGACCGTGTTGTTTTCTGTAGTGGTAAAGTTTATTACGACTTACTTGATGCACGTCGCAAGGCAGAACAAAACAACGTTGTAATCGTACGTTTAGAGCAGCTTTATCCATTCCCACATGCTGAAATGGATGCGATTATCGAAAAATACAGCCATGTTAAAGAATTTGTTTGGTGTCAAGAAGAACCACAAAATCAAGGTGCATGGTATTGTTCACAACACCATTTCTGGAATTCAATTCCAGCGGGTACTAACTTAACTTATGCAGGCCGTGAAGCATCCGCTTCGCCAGCAGTAGGCTACTTAGCAGTTCATAACCTACAACAAAAAGCATTAGTTAATTCTGCACTCGGTTTAGAGAATTAAGGATCCAGTCATGACAATTGAAGTAAAAGTACCCGTATTACCTGAATCAGTAGCTGATGCATCCGTTTCGACTTGGCATGTAAAAGTAGGTGATTCAGTTAAGCGTGATCAAAATTTGGTTGATATTGAAACCGATAAAGTCGTATTAGAAGTAGTTGCGCAAGAAGACGGCGTAGTTACAGAAATCTTACATTCTGAAGGCGATACTGTTTTAGGCGAGCAAATCATTGCTAAAATCAGCGCTGAAGGTGCAGTTGCACCGGCAGCAGCTCCTGCAGAATCTATTCAACAAAACACTCAACAAGTAAAAGGTGAGACGGTGGAAATTTTAGTTCCTGTATTACCAGAGTCAGTAGCTGATGCAAGCATCGCTACATGGCATGTTCAAGCTGGTGAAGCGGTATCTCGAGATCAAAATTTAGTTGATATCGAAACAGACAAAGTAGTTTTAGAAGTAGTAGCTCAAGCTGATGGCGTTGTTACTGAAATTTTACAAGAAGAAGGTGCAACAGTAACTGGCGAGCAAGTGATTGCGAGATTAGTTGCGGGTGCTGCACCGGCTGCCGCCGCGCCTGCAGCCGCTCCAGAAGCATCCGCTTCTGCAGATGATAAAGGTGATGCGTTAAGCCCATCTGTTCGTCGTGCACTAGCCGAAAACGGAATTAGCACAGAAGAAGCGGCTAAAGTTAAAGGCACGGGTGTTGATGGTCGTTTAACTAAAGAAGACGTTGACGCTTACGTTAAATCTAAAGCCGCTAAACCAGCTGCTGCGAAAAGTGAAGCTGTTGCCGTTCCTGCTGGCGACCGTTCACAAAAACGTGTTCCAATGACGCGTTTACGTAAAACCATTGCTAATCGTCTACTAGAAGCTAAAAACTCGACAGCGATGTTAACGACGTTTAACGAAGTTAACATGAAGCCAATCATGGATATCCGTAAGAAATATAAAGATATCTTTGAAGAGAAGCACGGTGTTCGTTTAGGCTTTATGTCTTTCTTTACTAAAGCCGTAACAGAAGCATTAAAGCGTTACCCTGCAATCAACGCATCAATTGATGGCGATGACATCGTATATCATAACTATTTCGATGTAAGCATGGCAGTATCGACTCCACGTGGTTTAGTGACACCTGTTTTACGTGATGCTGACCAACTTGGTTTAGGCGAAATTGAAAAAGGTATTCGTGAATTAGCCCTTAAAGGCCGTGATGGTAAATTAACCATGGACGACATGACAGGTGGTAACTTCACTATTACTAATGGTGGTGTTTTTGGTTCATTAATATCAACGCCAATCATTAATTTACCGCAGTCGGCTATTTTGGGTATGCACAAAATCCAAGAGCGTCCAATGGCTGTAAACGGTAAAGTAGAAATCTTACCAATGATGTATTTAGCATTATCTTACGATCACCGTTTAGTTGATGGCAAAGAGTCAGTTGGATTCTTAGTCACAATTAAAGAGTTGCTTGAAGATCCTACTCGCTTAATTCTTGATTTATAAGCTTATATATTAGCTTTCATTAAGCATGCCTAATTATTTAGGTATGCTTAATATTACCTACATAAATCAAATGTATGTTGAAAATATCGATAACGATAAGACATTCAACTTTCACACAGGTTAAACTACTGACTTATTCACGTGTTAGTACAACGATAAGTTGTTAGTAACCAAAATCAAACACATCAATAAACGGAAAATTAGTCATGAATTTGCATGAATATCAAGGCAAGCAGTTATTCGCTCAATATGGGCTACCTGTTTCCATAGGTATCGCAGCTGAAACTCCAGCTGAAGCAGTTGCCGCTGCTGATCAGTTAGGTCTAGATACTTACGTTGCTAAAGCTCAAGTACACGCCGGTGGCCGTGGTAAAGCGGGTGGCGTTAAAGTAGTTAAGTCTAAAGACGAAATCAAAGAGTTCGCTGAAAAATGGTTAGGTAACAACCTTGTTACTTATCAAACAGATGAAAAAGGTCAACCAGTAAGCCGCATTTTACTTGAGCCATTAACTGATATCGCTCAAGAGTTATACTTAGGTGCTGTTGTTGATCGTGGCACTCGCCGCATCGTATTCATGGCTTCAACAGAAGGTGGTGTTGAGATTGAGAAAGTGGCTGAAGAAACGCCAGAAAAAATCTTAAAAGCCACTATCGACCCACTTGTTGGTGCACAACCTTATCAAGCACGTGATTTAGCATTCAAATTAGGCTTAGAAGGCAAGCAAGTTTCACAATTTGTTAAAATCTTCTTAGGTTTAGCCAAATTATTCCAAGAAAAAGATGTTGAATTAATCGAAATCAACCCACTTGTTATTACGGGTGCCGGTGATTTACATTGTTTAGATGCTAAAGTTGCAATCGATAGTAATGCTGTTGGTCGTCACCCAGACATCAAAGAAATGCACGATCCTTCTCAAGAAGATGCTCGCGAAGCAGATGCTGCTAAGTGGGAATTAAACTATGTAGCATTAGACGGCAACGTGGGTTGTATGGTTAATGGCGCTGGTTTAGCAATGGGTACAATGGATATCGTTAACTTAAACGGTGGCAGCCCAGCTAACTTCTTAGATGTTGGTGGCGGAGCAACTAAAGAACGTGTTGCTGAAGCATTCAAAATCATTCTTTCTGACTCAAATGTTAAAGCTGTTTTAGTTAACATTTTTGGTGGTATCGTTCGTTGTGACATGATCGCTGAAGGTATTATTGCAGCGGTTAAAGAAGTGGGTGTTAAAGTACCTGTTGTTGTACGTTTAGAAGGTACAAACGCTGATGCAGGACGTGAAGTTCTTGCAAACTCAGACGTAGACATCATTGCAGCTCCAAGCTTACAAGAAGCTGCTGAATTAGTTGTTAAAGCAGCGGAGGCCAAATAATGTCTGTACTAATTAATAAAGATACTAAAGTTATCTGTCAAGGTTTCACGGGTTCACAAGGTACTTTCCATTCACAGCAAGCTATCGAGTATGGTACGCAAATGGTTGGTGGTGTTACACCTGGTAAAGGCGGTCAAGAACATTTAGGCCTTCCAGTATTTAACACTGTTGCTGAAGCTGTTGAGAAAACAGGCGCTACTGCGTCAGTAATCTATGTTCCTGCTGCATTCTGTAAAGATTCAATCTTAGAAGCAGCTAACAGCGGTATTACATTAATCGTTTGTATTACGGAAGGTGTTCCAACATTAGATATGTTAGACGCTAAAGTAAAATGTGACGAGTTAGGTGTACGTTTAATCGGTCCTAACTGCCCAGGTGTTATCACGCCAGGCGAATGTAAAATAGGCATCATGCCTGGTCACATTCACTTACCAGGTAAAGTCGGTATTGTATCTCGTTCAGGTACTTTAACTTATGAAGCGGTTAAGCAAACAACTGATGCTGGTTTTGGTCAGTCTACTTGTGTTGGTATCGGTGGTGATCCAATCCCAGGTACTAACTTCATCGACGTTCTAGAAATGTTCGAAAAAGATCCACAAACTGAAGCAATCGTAATGATTGGTGAAATCGGTGGAACAGCTGAAGAAGAAGCTGCAGCTTACATTGCTGAAAATGTAACTAAGCCTGTCGTATCTTACATTGCAGGTGTTACGGCTCCTCCAGGTAAGCGTATGGGTCATGCTGGTGCAATTATCTCTGGTGGTAAAGGTACTGCTGATGATAAATTTGCAGCATTAGAAGCAGCGGGTGTTAAAACGGTTCGCTCTCTAGCTGAAATCGGTAAAGCATTAGCTGAGAAAACAGGCTGGTAAGCTCTGTTTCTAGTTAACAAAAACCTGCTCACATAAATGAGCAGGTTTTTTTATGCCTAAAATATTAAAACTGTTTTTATATACAGTTATGGTTGGCTATACTCTTTAATGAATTGCCCCAAACCGTGATCATTTAAATCATACGAATACATGATGAGTAAACCTAGAAAAATTATACACATTGATATGGACTGTTTTTTTGCTGCCGTCGAAATGCGAGAAAACCCCGCACTCAGCAACCTACCTATTGCGGTAGGAGGATCTTCTGATCGACGTGGTGTATTATCAACTTGTAATTATTTAGCTCGAAAATATGGTGTTAGGTCTGCGATGGCAACGGCACATGCACTTAAATTATGCCCTGATTTAGTTGTGGTGCCTGGCAGTATGGCGCTCTATAAAAGTATATCTCAACAAATACGCGATATTTTTTTACGTTACACCCCTTTAATCGAACCTTTATCACTCGATGAAGCGTATTTAGATGTATCTGATTGCAAATTATTTCAGGGAAGTGCGACCTTAATTGCCGAATCCATCAGAAGAGACATTGAAGTTGAAACCGGTTTAACAGCTTCAGCTGGTGTTGCACCCAACAAATTTATTGCTAAAATTGCGAGTGACGAAAACAAACCAAATGGTATTTGTGTGATACCACCGCATAAAGTGAGTGAATTCGTTGATAAATTACCTTTACGTAAAATACCTGGGGTTGGTAAAGTCACAGCCGAGAAACTCAAATCATTAGGCTTAAACACAACCGCAGATGTGAGATCTTATCCATTTGATGGTTTAGAGCAAGCTTGCGGTAAACTCGCTAAAAGCTTACTAGATAAAAGCCACGGTATCGATGATCGAGAATTATCACTTGACCGTGTTAGGAAGTCAGTTGGTGTAGAACACACATTAAGTCATGATATTTACAGTCGTGACCAAGTTTTACGCGTAATAAAGCAGCTATTGCCTGAATTGAATAGTCGATTTGCTAAGCATAAACGAGATTCTGTTGTACACAAACAAGTGATTAAACTTAAGTTTGATGACTTCAAAACGACCACGATCGAAAAAATATCACCCACCCTAAACGAATCTTTATTTAGTGAATTATTAACAGGCGCGTTATTAAGACAAGAAAATCGAGGTATTAGACTGGTGGGTATCAGTTTAGGGTTAGCAAAACCACAAACTCAGAAGCAAATGGTATTTGATTTTTTATAATCAATACATGAGTACGTGTTTAGCTATTTAAAAATTTCATTATTTATTAAAGATAATAATGGCTATAGCTTATATAAGTCTAAATGTGAGGGGATAAGACGTATCACATAAGGGGAGTAAACATGGACAATAGTAGAGAAGGGCGTTTTTATTTCGCTTGGTATAATCAAATCTCCCAGTAAAGTTCTATCGTTGTATTAAGCAGAACGCTCGGTTTGACATTCATATGAGCCCATTTCGAATTCACGACAAATCCAAGGGCGATTTTCGTAAATGGTACACATAAACGTGTCACGATCTAATGCCGAACACCAACCATCATCTAATCGCAACATAGTTTCACTGCCCCATTTATCACGCGCTATATGCTCATCGGGTACGCCTGTATCGGTAATGATCATCACTTCTAAACGGCAGCAGCAAGCTTTACAAGTTGAGCAGGTAATATCAGCGTTTGGTATTTCTATAATATCTATGGTCATACGTGTCATCTAATTAGGCAATGGCGTAGTTTAACGTAACTCAACCGGATTAAACATGCATTTTAGTTTATAGTCTTTTCGCTCAGGTTTTATGGTTCATTGTCAGCGCTTACTCGCCCCAATCACATAATAGAGCATATGCTCGTGGGGTCTCGAAGCTTGACGGCTTCCCCTAAACCCCGATGGCTTTGACTATACCTAATGCACAAACTTAAACCCCTTCAATTATGACAAATTGATCAAAATACGTAATATGAGAAATGGACACTTTGTAATAACAACTAAAACATAATATTTGATTTAAACAATGCAGTGGTATTGCCTATAAGCGACAGGTGTATCTTACTTTTTTAGACCTGCTAATAACAGATCTTCTTATTTAACATACTTTACAGGTTGGTGTTGGCTTACTTACTTTACTTTTTTTGGCAAAGGGCAAAGGGCAAAGGGCAAATGAAGATGTAAGGTAAATGGGTTTACTTTTTTATTTAAACAAAACAATCTGCCTAACCAAAAAAGCAATGGTGTTTGTCTTGGCTAACAATCTCTAAAAAAGATTCAAATAACTTAACGGTTGGGGTTGGTTGATATACGTGCCATTTAAGGTCGGATTTAAGCCAAAAAATATTCCAATTATTTTGTGATTTAACATAAGTTGCTTTGGCAAAAGGCGCTTCAATTTTGATATTTTGATCACGAAAATCAGGTCTAATCTCAAAGATTTCCACCGTTTGATTTTCAATTTTATAACTAATATCAATTTGATCCCGTAAATGCATAGGTGGACGATGTTCGGTTAAAAATTTATTTAATTCGCGTTCACATCGTTTTATCTCAAACTCACTAATTGCCACTAATGATTAACTCCTTTTAGTTATGCAAAATATTCAGCTTCAAAGATAATACTAGAATATAAAGCAAAAATGCACTATTAATTCAGCAAGATACACATTGAATTAAAATGCGCTTAAGGTCACATACAAGGTTTTATTTTTAACTTCGATCGATTCTAAAGCGGCTTTAGCCAGTTTATGTTTTAGATTATTATCTTTAAATTTATAAATAGGGTAAATAGTCATGGCTTTAGTCATCGCTAATTGTGCTAATTGTTTCACTTTAGCGGTAAATTTTTCAGGTACGTCATCAACTTCTAATTTTTCAATGATCGGATCATGAAAATGAAACGCGCCTGTATCCGTATTATAACTTAACGACCCCTTTATTTTTGCGCGGCCAGAACCTTGAATGCCGCCTGGCATCATTGCGGTTACATGCGTAAATATACCAATTTTGTTACTGTCTTGACTTAACGTGACCTGTGGATCAGACAATATAATTGTGACAAACAATCGCTTTTTTTTCATCGGCATCATTGCGGACACTTTTTGCTGTAAGGCTTGCTCAGTGAGCTCTACTGTATATGAAAAAGCAAAAGCGCATT
This sequence comes from Algibacillus agarilyticus, assembly GCF_003286125.1. Classification (GTDB taxonomy): domain Bacteria; phylum Pseudomonadota; class Gammaproteobacteria; order Enterobacterales; family Alteromonadaceae; genus Algibacillus; species Algibacillus agarilyticus. Next base: position 97,936 of record NZ_QMED01000011.1, on the reverse strand, counting down.
GAGAGGCCAACAATAACGTCATACACAATAAAATTCGGTTCATAGCGCCTCCAAAAAGCGTTGGGCCGTTATACAATTTAACATGAGTGACTATTAAATCAATAATTTAAAAACGTGTGTTTAAATTGCTTACAAAAAGGCCTGACAGAACCGTATTTTAAATAACCAGTATTATCAATAGAATATGAATACGATATTGATAATGTGTATTAGCTAAATTATTTACCACCTGATGATATTAATTTATTAACAATTCATAATCACGTGGCTTTAAATTTACAGGCCAACGGGGTTATACCGGTTGATGTCATTACTCATGTTGACTGAGGTATTGCCGCTTATCGGCTTGTTAATTAAGTTAAATGTGTTCTCCATGGCTACCATTCAAGTGGGTATAGCAATGATAAAAGACTAATACCAATTCATATAAATAAGTGATCTCTCAGAATGCATCCAGCGGTTTTTGAACAAGGCGTCGGTGTACAGGAATGGTTGTTCCCTTTCAAATACCGATAACGCAGGTCAAAAGCCGCTGGGGCATTCCTTTCAGGCGAGTTTTAAATGCGCTTACTCTGTGTTGCTCGAACTCAAAAGAGCACCACTATTCTTTCATTTTAGCGCATTTAAACGCTCGCTGAGTGGGCACTTATTATTACGGATTGGTATAAGCACTTGCAGCGTTTAAATTAGCTTATTATTGACGATTACTTTGTAAATTAACGATTAATCGCCACACTTAACACGGCATCGAGCCTATTTGTATGATGAAACCGGCGGCACAAGTCCATCATTTATAGCTTGTTTTACTCGGCTGATTTTTATGTTGCATTTGTTAGGGTAGATACCACCGATGGTAATCTCTAACTTTACTCGAGGATATTAATCGTTCTGGCTGTCACTCGGTTCAATGTCAGGCTTTAAGCAACGATCAACGTTAACATTAACGATAATATTAACGATATTTTTAGCGGTTAAACTAGCGAATAATAAAGCGCATCTTAATTGCTTTTAGCGTTTAACATAAATCCGTTACGGTTTGCTTTAAGTAAGCGGCTCTTTGCTTTTTATCGAGTTTAGGCTTGCTTGCTTTTGATATTGTTTGGTTAGCGCTTGGGATGAGCTTACCGATTGCGATATCGATCGTGCCAATTGATGGATATTGATGTGCAGGAGACCAAGCTTGAAAAGCGCCTTTAATCCCTATCGGCAAAACAGGAACTTGAGTTTTTTCTTGTATAATAACGACGCCTGCTTTGAAATCGGCTATTTGGCCATCTCGTGCGCGTGTCCCTTCAGGATAAATAACCACGATTTCGCCTTTTTCTAAGAGCTGTATTGCGGTATTAATTGCACTTCTTCCGCCTTTATCTCTATCAATAGGATATGCGCCTAAATAAGAAATTATTTTAGCAAAAATGGGAGAATTAAAATGTTCGATTTTAGAAATGAATTTTGCTCGTCTACCGGTCATTAAACCAATTAAAGGATAAAGCATGTAATGGTCTAAGTAACTGGTGTGGTTAGCAATTACAATGCATCCGCCATTTTTAGGTATATGTTGCCAACCGGTAAATTGGCCTAAATATAAACGAGCGATCGGCAAAAATACACGAATGCTCCAATGACGTTTTGGTATATGCCAGTTGCATACCGTAATTTTGTTTTTACTGGCCCATTTTGCCAGTGCATTATTAGGATTAACAACATACGCTCTATCGGCGCAGTTGAGCATGGGGATGTCCCACTTCGAATTACCATAAGCAATGACTTTTCCGTAGCCTGTTGTTGAACGTGCCAAAAAGTCTTTTAGTATTTGAGCTTTACGTGCGCCATCGACAAAATCAATTATTTGTCCGGTTAATCGGCCCTCTCTGATATTAAGCTGAGTTGCAAATGTGTATTTTACGCCCAGCAATTGTGCTATTTGTTCAACAACGGGCGACCAAGACGCTGATATAATGATGATATCGGTTTGTTTGGTTGGCAACTGATTAATAATATGTTGCGCGGCAGGAAATATTTGCCGCCATAAAAAAGGGGACAGGTGTTGTTCTAAAATTGCGCGCAGTTTGTCTTGCCGCATGCCTCGATAACGTGAATATAAAAATTGATTAAAGCGTTTATTATCGGTTTTATATAAAAAGAAGAAATAAGGAATTTGAATAAGAAACAGTAAACGCCAAAATACCCCTTTTATAAAGTGATAATAGTGCACTTTAAATATATAAAGTTGATGTAGTGCGTTTGTTGCTGTTAATGTTCCATCAAAGTCAAAACAAACAAGTGTTTTATAGGCGGGTATTCCTTTACCTAAATTATTAGAATTCATCATAACTGCTTATTAATATAGTCTTCTCGCTCAGTTTTTATGGTTCATTGTCAGCGCTTACTCGCCCCAATCACATAGTAGAGCATATGCTCATGGGGTCTCGAAGCTTGCCTGCATGGATGCAGGTAAGGGGCGAGAGCAGGACGCGGTAGCTTTGACGGCTTCCCCTAAAACCCGATCGCTTTGACTATAATAAAGGGAATTAAGTCGCGACCACTTAGGTTACGTTAGCGCTCATAATATAACGCCTAATATGGGTGTTTTCAAACCTTTGTAATTAAAAATCAGCTAGTTAAACGTGTTTTATCGAACCGTTTAAAGTAAAAAAGCGCGTCACCCCAAATAATCACAGGGTGCGCGCTTGGCTTTTACAAACAAAAAATTGACTCTATTTGAACGTTAAACCGTTCTTTGAGGTTAGAAGGTATAACGAATACCAATACGCATTTCCCACAAAGAAGGTATTTGCGCTTCTGTACCCACATTGCTCGCATTAAACTGGGTGTATTCGTATTGACCTTGGTCATTTATATTGGCCGAAATTAACCGATTACCCACAAAATCACCTTCTTCAATTACACCCCATTCATCATTGAGTAAGTTGCCTACATTTTTAATCACGAAGAAGACTTGTCCACGGTGATCATCTTGAAAGCCTGGGATTTCTTGCGATACCTTAAAATCAAATTTAGTATACCAGTCGGCATTTATTTCATTGCGATCTAATATTTGGCCACGTGTTAGCCCTTCTGATTCAATAAATTGATTAAATGCGGTTTGGTCAAAGCTATCGGCATAAGTGACTGTTGGGTCGTTCTCGAGTGGTACGTAGATTAATTGACGAGAGCCATTCCAATTGTTGTCGCCAAACATGCCGTCGCTGCGTTCAAATGTATATGAGTAAGGTTGGCCTTCACTAGCTTGCCCAAATACGTTAAAGCGTGTTTTGTAACCCGAGATAAACTCGGCGCTGTAACCCAGTTGGAGTGTAAAGCGATGTGGTATTTCGTAATCAGATGTAGCGATACCCGGGTTGCCAGGGTTGGTTACGGCTAAATTGCCATAATTTGAACCCGCTACTGAGCTTGTCATTGGACTTACATCTTCAGCTTGGGTATACGAATAGGCCACCGTAAAATCAAAGCCATTATCATAATTTTTACTTAACGCCGCAGAGATAACTGTGCTTTCTCCATCGTCACCTTCAACATTGCTTAATACGTATTCACTATAGCGACCCTCTACACTTTGCGTATAAATAGGTCGGCCATCAGGCGCTGTTTGGTCGGTTATTTTAAGTGATGCATCTTTTATGATCGCAGAATCTTGTTTTTGACTGTGTAAAAAATCGAGCGCGATGATGTAATCATCGGCGGTGCTATAAGTGGCACCTAAAGCATATTTCCATTCAGATGGAACTTCAAAATTAGGATTTATGGCGTTCACACTGCCATCACCACTACCAACGGGAGTATTAGCTATTTCGTCATACATTGATTGCGGCACTTCAAAAATAGGTTTGCCATTGTTTACCATTGGCGTGTTAAATAAATTAACACCGCGCTCTTGTAACGCTATTTGCGTTATACCATCATTTTGATACGAGTTTGCAACCCATACATTGGGGTTGCCGCCAGAATATAAACCAATACCGCCACGCACTTCTAATTGCTCGTTAGCGTTCCATTTAAAGCCTAAGCGGGGTTGCAGTAAATCAAGGCCGTCCATACTTTTTGCGTTACTGAAACCATAACGAGTGGCAAATTTTTGATTGTGACGTGGTTCATCATCGCTGGTGTATTGATCGTAGCGTAAACCAAACGTTAATGATAAATGGTGCTCGGGTAGGGTGAACTCATCTTGTAAATAAAATGTGTGTTGGGCAAACGAAAATTCAGCCGCTACGTCAAGTGGGTTGCTAGTGCCGGCTGAATTGTTGTAATAAATACGGGCTGCATCGCCGGTTTCAAAATCATCAATCGAATCAAAACGAAATTCACCTTGAGTGTGTTGCATAAACAAGTTGAATACGTTGAGTTTTTCAAGCTCATAACCGGCGGTTAACGTATGGTTTTCTAGGTAATAATTAGCCGCAAATTTAAACGTTAAACTGTCCCAATCTAGATCGTTTGTTTGACGTGAATCATCTGGACCTAAGAATAAAGTATTGCCGTTATGACGAATTTGTACTTCGCCAAAACTGCTAGCGGCATCTAACGATTGCTGACGCATATCGAGCTCGCTTTTGCCAATGCGAATTTCAGTTGATAGTTTGTCTGACCAGTCTGAGTAGAGTGAACCAACAAGTGACGTAAACTCTGCGCCGCGCTCAAAAAAGTGACTGTCGAGTGTAACCGCCCAATCGTCTGATTGATTTAATCTAAAGCCATCGTTGTAGTTGTATACCACACTCGCACGATGATCATTGTTGATATTCCAATCAAGTTTGATCAACATTTTTTCATCATCGACTGGCATGCTGCCCGGAGTGCCGCCAATATCGTAGTCATATACATCTTTGGCTATTTGACGAATACGTGAAATGTCGGTTTGTGATATGTCTTTTTCAGGGTCGTTGCCTAAACCGGGGTAACTAAATAATTCAGCCCCTTTTAGCGCTTCGTATGAGGCAAATAAAAATAATTCATCTTCGATGAGCGGTAAGCCTACGTTAAAGCCGTAGCGTTTTTCGGTGAAGTCACCGGTGTCTACCGCTTCGCCATTGAGCTTGTCGCCAGTCATTGAGTCATTGGTATAATCGATAAACACACTACCGTGCACCTCGTTACCGCCAGATTTTGTAACGGCGTTAAAGTTACACGATGTAAAGCCACCGTATTTTACATCAAAAGGGGCGAGTTCGATGGTCACTTGGTCGATTGCATCGTATGAAAACGGTGCTCTCACCGTAGGGTAGCCATTGGCGTTAAGGCCGAAGTTGTCGTTCATGCGCACCCCATCAACCGTTAAGCTGTTAAATTTGGGGTTGCCGCCACCACATTGTATCGCATCGTCTCCTTCACCTTCATCAATATAAACACGCGGGTCAGCTCTAACAATATCTTTTAAATCACGACTGATTGCTGGCGCGTTTTCTAAATTATCTAAGGTGAATGTGGTTGATGGTCCGGTGCCGCCAGCAACGTTATCGAGCATTTGGCCTATCGAGACCACTTCTTCCATTGCGGCTTCTGTGCCGAGTTGAACATTAAGCGGATACGTTTTACCTAATGATAAAAACACACCTTTAATTTGTTGGTCTTTGTATTTGTCAGAATCGACTGTGATTTTATAAGGGCCGCCTACACGTAGCCCTTTTGCAACAAAAGTACCGGCTTCGTTTACGGTAGTTGTTTTGGTTGATTGCGAAGGTACATGCACAATTTTAATAATAGTGCCCGCTGCAGGTGTTCCGGCGGGTGTAGAGATCTGCCCTTTAATGGCCGATGAAGTGTCGTTGGCAACCGCGACTTGGCTTAAGCCTAAACCCGCTGTAACCGCTAGGCTAAGTAAAGTTTTGTTATAACGTGTTTTCATGGTGTGTCCTACTTTAAGTTTGTAATTGGATTAATTGTGTTAGATTTAATTATTGATTTTTAATAATCATAGGTTTGGAATTGCTTCAATCAGTGGCACGGCGGTGGGGTCGAATATGGCGTTTAATACCCCCGCGAGTCTTAGCCCGGCTGCAGTTAAACGTGATTTAACCGTTGGCATATGTTGGTATACATAGCGGTAACGATGGTCGTCGTTACTCACTTGATAAATAGATTGCGCAAGTTTAAATGATTCCAAAATCCATTCATGTGGTTGCGAATCTAGGTGTTGTTGTATTGTTTGAATGTCTTGGGTGTTAATAAATTGGCTCAGCTCACTGTATGATAATTGGGTGTAATCAATCAGTTTGCTATCCCATAAGGTATGCAAGTTAGTCTCGCTGCCAAAAAAACGCACCGAGATTTTATTGCCGCCGTGATCGTCAGCATGCCCCACATGCAAAGGTTGATGAACATCACCAACAACATGCGTTAAAAAGCGTAAATAAAAACGTTTTTCTTCTACGCTTGTGCGTTTATTTTTTAGCACATCGATTGATTTAATAATGACGTGATAAGCATCTTTTATATGTGCTTTTTTAGCACTAGCTGAGTAGCGCTTAGGGTTAAATTCACTGGGTGTATTTAAATTAATGTAGTGCCAGCGCCCCGATTCTTTTTGCCAAAAACGGTCTGGGTTCGAGCGTTGTTCGTCGGCCCAGTTAGCAATAGACGCCAATGATTCACCTTGTAGCAAAGGTTGCAGGGCGATTTGTGTTTGGGCTGTTAAATGATGCTCGGCAATTTTACCAACTACACGGTGACCCGTTTTGCCCCATGCCCACGCAAATGATGGCGTAAGTGCATTGATCATCAAACTTATTAATGCGGTTATCAATAAGCTAAAAAATACATTAAGCCATATGCTGTTTTTAAACATGTTCTATTTCCGTTTTATCTTTTGTCAGGTTTGATCGTGTTAAAGGTCACTAGCACCTTGAATTTGCAACGAATTTTAGTGATTTTTTATGGCGTAGGAATGACTTAATAAAACTCATAATTTCTTGTTAATATTTATTTAATATCAATGAGTTACAAAGGTTGGGTAAATTTACTTATTCAATAAATAATTTTATGTTGATTCCAAGGGGCTATTCGACAATGCAATTAAACTTTTCAGTTCTTTCTGAGCCTCATATACCTAAATCCATCATTTTAATTGTCTTTTTTATGTCGATTGTATTGGTGTGGTTTGTTGGATTAGGGGTTGTCAAGCTTGACCATATTCATTTATCACGTGTTGAAAAACTATCGATTGATTGTGTTATTCATGAAAACTCAGCGCTTGATCCTTTTATTGTATATGCCCCTTCTAAATCGGTCGCCGAAACCCTGACCCAACAGTTATGCCATGACCCCACGGTTGCTCGGCAATTTAGCCAAATTCGGACTTATTGGGGCTATAAAATTAGCGATTCGATTGATTTTTTAGGTAAGGGGATAGCTGATTTAATTTTAGCAAAAGAAAACCTAATGCAGGCTTTTGCGGCTGAGCTTACTTATAACTATGTATCGGTTGCTGGATATCCAGCTTATACCGCTTATTTTATGTCGTTAAAAGAGAAACCCCGGTTAGAAAAAGCCTATTTTTTAGATAAAAAAATAGGCTTGCTTGACTACCCAAGCAGTCGCTCAGGCCACATGTTACCTAAAGGTAAATTTAAACAGTTGGGTATTGAATTAGAAAATTTAGATATTGTGTATGTTAATTCGCACATGGCGTTGCGTGATTTATTAGCCAATGGGCAAGTCGATATTATTGCATCATATTGGCAACAAGAAGATAGTTTACGTTTTAGTCAAAACTATATTGCGCCGATCAGCAGCAATATAAGTGGCAGTAAATGGTATTTAAAAATGACCCAGCAAAACCCCGAACTACTTTGTAGTGTTCAGTCTGTTTTGAGCGAGCATGCTCGGCAGCAAAGTTCATCTTATTATAATCAAATCACTATTTTTCATGCGTGTGATGTTTTAACCAAAGTTAATTTCACCACTGGGGGGGGAATATAATGCTGCACATTAAGCTGCGATTTTGTGTGAGTTTATTGGCGGTGTGGTTGTTGTTGCAAGTTGCCTACGGGGTAGGGGCTTACAAAAACCATCAACAGTTAATTGAATTGGCCAGTCATAGTGTTGAAAACCGAGTGGCGTTAGATTTAGATCAGATCCAAATAGCGAACTCCGCGATGAGTATTGCCGGTGAACCTAAACGAGTACGACGTTACATTGAAAAATTAAACATGTCTTTGCAACAAGCATTATTACCCGTGACGTTAGTTGGGTTGCAAGGCGTGTATTTAGCTGAGTTTGAAAACACACAACTAATTGAACGTATTTTAGTTGCCCCTCAGCAAGATATCGTTTTAGTTTTACGCTCGCATCGAGCGGAATTTAGTCATTATATAAGTATATACCCGCTGTTGTTTGCCTTGTTTATTGTCTTTTTGAGCCAAAATTATATTCGTTTTTGGAATTTAGTCGGGCGTGATATATCGACTGAAAACAAGATAAAAGACATCCCCGCGGTGTTAACGTTAGATTTAAAGCAGAAAACGTTATTGTTTTCAAAAACGCAAACCTGTGTAGACATGGCAAACAAGCCATTGTGTTTTTATGCGGCGTTACTTGAGTTTTGCGCGAGTGATAAATCGGTTGTTGTTAGCCATAATCGTGATGTGCCAGAACCCTTATTTGACCTCGCAAATAAATATTTTTACCGTTTAATTGAGTTAGGCCACACGGTGCGCAAACGCCCTAATTTTAATAACAACCAAGAAAAAACCTTAAGCGAAATTCGTTCGGTATTAGATGACGTCTTTGGCGATGATTTAGATGCGAAAGCGCTTTATTATCCGCCTAAAGCTCATGGCGAAGGGTCGCGTTCAAAATTGCATCATTATGGCTTAGCCAATATAGAGCCGATTCATTTTACCATTGTGGGTAAATAAATCGGTTATTCACAACCCGCATTAAAGTTGATTTTTTTGAGGTGAATATTGGCTCGCTTGAATAACCTGATTTTGTTGCGCCATATATTCTTTAAGCACGTTGGCATCTATTTTTTGAGTTTCGGTGTAATGCGGGTGATCTTGTAGTTTAGGATAACCATCGCCGCCAACCGCATTATAACTATTAATACTTAAGCGATAGCTTTTATGTAGCGTGAGCGGAGAACCGTTAATTAATAATTGGCTTATATTGCCGTTTTTTAACGTAAAGTCACAACCGCGAAGTTGAGGATACGCACCTGAATCAGGTGAAAATTTTACAACGTGGTTTAAATAATCGAGCAACGCTTGGCCAGAAAAATCGATGTAACTAATACGGTTTTTAAACGGATGCACTTTTAGAATATCACGATACAACACTTGGCCAGAGGCAATTGAGTGTCGAATACCGCCCGAACTAATAATACCCACATCCGCATTAACGGCTTGCATTTGTGCACTCAAAATAAGTTGCCCTAAATTAGTTTGCTGAGTGCGTACAGCGTTGCGATCACCCACAAATGTCCCCATGATTTGTGCAATTGGTTGCTTTAATTGTTCACTCGCTTGTTCAAAATAAGGATATAAAAATTGGGTAAGGTGCTTATCCGGTGTGATGTAAGGGGTAACCCATGTTGTCGCTTGGTTATTATTATCTCGGTGTTTAAGGTTAACCGGAATTAATTCATAACTAAGCAACTTAACCTTGCCTTGCTCAATAATAAGCTCGGCTTTACCCACATATTTTCCCCATTCATGTGCCTGCATGATCCACGTACCATTTTGTTGGTCGGGCCAACAGGCTTGTCCGGCTTTAAAGTCGACAGGCCTATTTTTAACGCTTTTTTTCATGCAAACCGGTTCTTGCGAATGGCCACCAATAATTAAATTCAACATACCGGCGGGTAAATTGCGGGCAAGTGTGACATCACCGGGGGCATTTGTGTTGTGCTTAGCATCGGCATAGTGCCCCATATGCGTAACCGCAATGGTTAAGTCGAGGTGCTGTGTTGCTTTTATTTGTTTGACGGTGTTTTTAAGGGCTAAGGCGGGATCAATAAACTGCAAATCGGCGATGTATTTGGGGTTGGCTATTTTAGCCGTATCGGGTGTTGTTAGGCCGATTACGGCAATATTTAGCCCCTTTTTATTAAACAAAGCATAAGGTTGAAACGCCGGTTTTTGACTTTTTGTATCAATAATATTGGCTGATAATAATGGAAAGTGAGCCCATTGTTGCTGTTTGTTGAGTATAGCGCGCGGATTATCAAATTCGTGATTGCCCAGCGCCATGGCATCGTAGCCGAGTAAACTCATGGCTTTAAAATCGGGCTCGGCTTTGAGCAAATCAGATTCTGGTACGCCCGTATTTATATCACCACCCGATAACAGCAATACCGTACTGCCTTGAGTTTGGGCTTGTTGGCGTAATTGATTAAGCAATGTTTGGCGTGCAGCCATACCGTATTCATTATCTGAGTTAACCCAAAAACGACCATGATGATCATTAGTGTGTAATATCGTGATTTTGCGTGAGGTGTTTGTATTTAAATGCGCTTTATTGATCGGTGCTTTATTTATAGGTGTTTTATTTATAGGTAATAAAAGCGAAGACGACGAGGTGCAACCCGAATTAACACTCAAACAAAAAAACAAACTCACACACAAGTATAAAAAACGCATGGCAAACCAAACGGTTAAGCAAATTGATTGTCGCTAAATTAAACGCGATGTATGCTACAGCCGGATGACATACCGGCGATAAATGCGTTAAAGAGGGGGAGATCTTAATTTTTTAAACGGTTTATTGAGCGCAGTGTATGATTGGGGTTTGTGTTCAATCGCTACCGGTTATAAAGTGTCAACCACACTGTATTTTTATGAAAATGACGATGAGCATGCTCGCTTGCAATCATGGTACATTATGATGCCGAATGTGGAGTGACCATATCAATAGCATTGGTGCCGTCCTGCATGGGTGCCAATTCATAGAGATACTAAAGGAAATTCTACTGGGAAGATTTTCTATACTTTAGAAAAGGTTGATGGATGTTAGAGCAACAAAAGCTACTTGATGAATTAATACACGAAGTATTAGTTAAAGAAAGTGAAAATTATTATCACCGGGGAAAATTACTTTTAGACAAAGGGTGGAGTAGCCCATTTGTGTTAGATAAGTGTATAAAACAATCTGATTTTTATATAAACCAAGTAGACGAAGAGCTTTCTAAAATAGAAGTCGAGTCAATCAAGCAACGTTTGACTAAGGGGCAATATGCGTCTGAATTTTTGAATACTTTAAAAAAGCAGAATAATGAGAGCGAGGAAACGCCATGGGCGGATCAAATATGCCATTATTATAAGTCCGTGATGAAAGCTAAGTGTTTAGAAAAAGAGAAATTTAGGCAATATCTTAATTACGTAAATAAAGCGGTTTACAAAAATAAAAAGGAGGAGTGTCTATCAGTTGATCCTTTTGATAAAGACAATATTAATTTTAATAACATAAGCTCTAAAAATATTTTAAGTTTCATAGAAAGTATATTTCAGTTTCCTTCTTTTGGTTATAAAAAATTGAATAATCAAAATCAGCAAGGCATCAATGTATGGTACAGAGAGAGTTCAAATACACTTCTTGATGGGATAGTGTTGGATAGTAAGTCTATTTACGATAAAAAAAATAAATCAGGGAGATTAGATTTTTCATATTTTATAGGCGGAAATAAGCAATTGATACAGGAAAGTTATTATAACCCCAAGCACTACTACACAAGCCTACCAGAATTTTGGTTTCCAATTTCGAAATATCCATTTTTTAATATCTACTCTAGTTTTGAAAATGAATCCTCGTTATATTTAAACGTACATGTAAATAGAGATATGTTTTATATTTACTCAGAATTGATTAAGTTACATTTCAAACAAATTATCGGGGACAGCCACCCTAAGAAAAGAAAGATTTAACCGATTTTGGCGACATTGTGTTTGATAAATGAGTGAGTTGATCACGTTATTTATTCATTTTGTTGGAGGCAACTATCTGGGACAGCCACTCTAAGAAAATAAAGATTTAACCGATTTTGGCGACATTGTGTTTGATATATGAGTGAGTTGATCGCGTTATTTATTCACTTTTCTGGCTTTTAAAAATCTTGCATGGATGTCCCGGTAAATTCATTTCACCTGTAAATTCATTGGTTTTGCAAATTTATTTTAGATGCTGAATGGTTTACGGTGTTGTTTTAGAGCCGCTTCATCGCATCTTGTTTGTTATTTAATTTTAATTATTCCATTCTGATATCTGACGTTTATTTTTAATCTATAGTTATTTATTACTGCACTTATGCTGGATCATTATTTAAAGCGTATAAGTCTGATCTTATTTAAGGTTATAACTTTATTGCAACTGCGTTATATAACTGGTTAAATTACCTAAACACACAAAGAGTAAAACACCATGCAAAACAAAATTAATATAAACAATATTAGCTACCCCATTGAGGTTGATGAATCAATGCCACTTCTTTGGTATTTGCGCGATACATTAGAAAAAACTGGCACAAAATTTGGTTGTGGGTCTGGTTTGTGTGGCGCTTGTACTGTGTTGGTTGATGGTGCGGCTACGCGCTCTTGTGTTATGCCAATGGCGGCTCTGAAAGATAAAAACGTAACAACGATTGAAGGACTTTCTTTAGCGGCTGATCACCCACTACAAAAAGCGTGGGTAGAGCATAAAGTACCGCAATGTGGTTATTGTCAGGCTGGACAAATTATGAATGCAGCGAGTTTTTTAGCGACGACACCAGAACCCACCGATGAGCAAATTGATACGGCGATGTCGGGCAACATATGCCGTTGTGGTACTTATCAACGCATTAAGCAAGCGATTAAATCGGCAGCTAAAGAAATGGCTAATAATAAAATGGCAGGAGCATAGTAATGAATGAAGATGTATTACTGGCTTTAGCCGAACAACATTTAAATAAAACACCGTTAGCGACAGATAAAAACTTACCGACTGAGGGCGTTTCTCGTCGCCACTTTTTTAAAATTATGGCGACCACTTCAGGTGGGTTAGCGATCGGTTTGGCTATGCCGGCGGTAGGCGTTGCCGCTGAAACGAGTTTAAGTGATGCGTCACCATTTAACCCTAATGCTTTTATTCACTTATATGAAAACGGTGATTTAACATTATATTGTGGTCGTTGTGAAATGGGACAAGGTATTAGTACCGCATTGCCTGCTGCGGTAGCCGACGAAATGGATGCGGATTGGTCTCGTGTGACGGTTAAACAAGCCGATGGTGATAAAGACAAATACGGGCCACAAAGTACGGGCGGCTCAAACAGTGCGCGTGTCATGCTAACTCCCATGCGAGAGGCGGGTGCAGCGGCTAAAGCGATGTTAATTGCGGCTGCCGCTAAAGTTTGGCAGGTCAATTTAAGTAATTGTTATGCGCAAAACCATTATGTTTATAATGCCGCTAATGGTAAGCGTTTATCTTATGGCGAACTTTCGACAATAGCTGCTGGTTTACCGGTACCGGAAAAACCTACCTTAAAAAATAAAGCAGAATATAAATATATTGGTACTGAATTACCTCGACATGATTTGTCGATGGTTGTAAAAGGTGAACGCCAATACGGCGTAGATACCAAAATACCTGGGCTGCGCTACGCCGCTATTGTGCATTGCCCGGTTATGGGCGGTACGTTAAAGTCAGTTGATAAAACAGCCGCTTTAAACATTAAAGGGGTGTTGGATGTTGTCGTTATTGATCCTTTAAAATTACCTTATGGCTCTTTAGGGGGCGTTGCGGTTGTTGCTGATAACACATGGACAGCTCAACAAGGCGTTAAAGCGTTAAAAGTAGAATGGAATAAAGGTGAGCATGGTGATTACGACACCAAAGCGTATCGTCAGCTATTAGTTGAAAGTGTTGAAAAGCCAGCAAAACAAGTGTTTAACCGCGGTAATGTTGAAAAAGCATTTGCAGATGCTAAAGACACCGTTAAAGCGACTTATACTGGGGGGCATTTATGTCATGCCCCTATGGAGCCTAACGCGAGTGTTGTTTGGGTTAAAGAGGACAGTTGCGAAGTGTGGGCTTCGACGCAAAGCCCTGAAGATATTCAAAAAGTATTAGGCACGTTTTTAGATCGCAAACCCAAAGATATTTTAGTTCATGTGATGATTTCAGGTGGTGCCTTTGGGCGTAAATTTAAATGTGATTATGTACATGAGGCTGCCGCTATTTCTCAAGCGATAAAAGCCCCTGTTCAATTAATTTGGTCGCGTGAAGAGGATATGCGTACCGGTTATTATCATTCGATTAGTGCTCAGCATATTGAAGCGTCGTTAGATGCCAACGGTAATGTAACGGGGTGGTTGCATCGTGCCGCTTTTCCATCGATTAATTCGTTGTTTAATTCATCTTTAGATCGTGCGCCTAAGGGGGCATTAGGGGCGATTAATTCTCATCCTTTTAATGTGTCTAATTTTGCTGCCGAAACGGGATATGCGCCAGCGCACACTCGCATTGGTTGGTATCGAGCTGTTTATGCTATTTTTATTGGCTTTGCTTTTGGTACGTTTGCAGACGAGTTAGCGCATAAAACAGGTAAAGACACATTGACCATGCTGAACGAGTTGTATGATGCGAATAAAGCACCTAAACAGCAAGAAATTTGCCAACGTTCTAAAACGGTATTGGCGTTAGCTGCCGATAAGTCGGGCTATGGTAAAGCATTGCCTAAAGGTGAAGGGATCGGCTTAGCGGTTCATTATAGTTTTCATTCATATGTTGCCATGGCGGTGCATGTTAAAGTGGATGGCGATAATATTAAGGTGTTAAATGTAGATTGCGCAATTGATTGTGGTCAGGTTCTCAATTTAGATGGTGCCAAAGCGCAAATGGAAGGTGCTGTTGTTATGGGTATGAGTTTGTCTTTATATACTGAAATCGTGTTTAAAGAAGGGGCTGTGGTTAATTCTAATTTTCATGATTATCCGGTTCTTAGACACAATGAAATGCCGAATGTACGTGTGCATGCTATCGATTCAAATGAACCTTCAACGGGGTTAGGTGAACCAGGCGTTGGGCCTTTTGCGCCTGCATTAAGCAATGCTATTTTTGCCGCATCGGGTAAACGCTACCGTGATATGCCCTTTAAGCCTTTACCGGTATAAACGATTTATGTTTGATATTTAATTGATCAAACCATCGGTCGTGTCTGCCTGTACGCCGATGGTTTTTTATAAAATTAGTGTTCATTAGCTTGTGATCAAGCTTTTTTCCTACGCTAATCTTGATCTCTTATTAACGCTGATTGCTATAGTCTTCTCGCTCAGGTTTTATGGTTCATTGTCAGCGCTTACTCGCCCCAATCACATAGTAGAGCATATGCTCATGGGGTCTCGAAGCTTGACAGCTTCCCCTAAAACCCGATCGCTTTGACTATATAGTCTTCTCGCTCAGGTTTTATGGTTCATTGTCAGCGCTTACTCGCCCCAATCACATAGTAGAGCATATGCTCATGGCGTCTCGAAACTTGACGGCTGCCCCTAAAACCCGATCGCTTTGACTATATTAATCAATCATTTCAAAAACATGGACTGGTGGTAAAGGCTCATCATTTTCATGATCCCCTATCAAATAAATTTTATTGTCGTGGATCGCGATGTCACTGGGGTAAGCTAATAATTGGTGATCTAAATCATATACGGTTAAAATTTCACCTTGTAAATTGAGTTTTAGTAATTTAGTAAACTGTTCAGAAATCACATACAAATGACCTGCATAATATTCGATACCTTGTGCATCATAGCGATATATACTGCCTTGTGTTTCATCATGATAAGTAACCGGTTGCTGAGCGATTACCGTTAATTCATTATTTAATGTAAGCAATTGATCTGTTTGGTTTTCATCATGACTACTACTTAGCATGTAATAGAGGCCTGTGGTGGCATCATATGCTAAGCCACTATATTCATAAGCGATACCTTGTTCATCGGTTAAGGTTAATTGATGCTCAGATTGCAGCTCGGTTTGCTCTGCATACGAATTAAATTGGCCAAGCTGGTTAAATTGGGCTAATAAGCAGCTGTCTGTTAATACCATAAAACCATCTGTTGTTGCGACTACCCCTTCGGTACACCCTTGGTTGCAATTAATACTCGCCATGGCAAATTCGATGGGGGTGATGATATTGAAATTTTCATCCAGCATAAATAACTTAGCGCTATCAGTGAGTAGTAGCCAGTTGCCGTCATGCCTATGCCATAAACCAGATGGCTGTTCGATTTGTTCATCTAGCGATATTGTGGTTAATAGTGTTAGCTCGCCGGCTTCTGGTATAGGCCCATCACCTAATGTGGCGGATTTGTCTGCTATTTGGATTAAATTATGCTCTGTTTGATTGGTGCTAACCACGATAGCACCATCGGGTAAGATCGCTACATCAGTAAACATATTGGCGTTAAAGCCGTCGAGTCGCCAAGCCTTTTTATAAGTCACCTCGGTATCGCTTAGGGCTAAGTTCATCACAAACCACGCTTGCGATGCCTGTGCAAGCACAAATAACTGTTGTTCAAAATAGCTCAAGCCATGAATAGTCAAATCACTTTGGATAGGATAAACCGTTGCAGACGCTGTATTGGGTGTAAAATAAACCAGCTCATGTTGTTGTTGGTCGTAAAGCCAAACATTAAGCATGTCTTCATTGACTAATGCGAGTTCTGTAAATTGTCGGTTATTAGCCCATTGCCAACTATCGGTAGATGAATTTTGGTGATTAACACGGTACAGCTGAGCGTCTGAGTTTACATACCAAGTGCTCGTTGCTGATCGCTCTATGTCGGTTGCTTTAAGTTGCGCTTCACTGACGGCTTCGATGGCGTGATAAAACATTTCTTCTGTGCTTGCATCTATATAGCCTTGTGTTTGACGAGCTTGATAAACATTAAATTGCGGCCAGTTCGTATTTATACTGGTGATAGCGGTTAAGTTTGATGTGTGATCGGTATAGCTAATGTAATCTGATATCGGAAAGTTCTCGACGAGTGTATTTTGTGTGTTATATGGTTCGAGGGTAATCGCTTGTGTATTGTTTGACGTGACAACGTGGTTTGTCGACTTTTTATCGCTACCGCCACATGCACTTAAAAGTAGGGTTAGTAGTAAACAGGTTTTGTATTGGCTTACGTTCATTATTTTTGCTCCAGTTAAATAATTCTACGCTAGCTTAACGAGCTGCGTGTCAACGCGGCGTGAAGGGTAAATCAAACTTGTATTCACATTTATTTGAATTATTTATCAATATTAGGGTACTGATTTTATATTGCGGGGGGATATACGAATTGCCTGGGGAAGAAGAGGTGGGTTGAGATTACCTGCTCATAACTGCAGTAAGAAAATCACCGACAACGGTATCGGTGATTTTTTTGTTTTTTAATATGTGATTATTTACGGCATGAGTTTTTGCAAATAAGCTTCTATTTCTGTTGGTTCTTGTCGGGTTGATGTGTCTGAGATGACATCTTTAATGAGTTCTTCTCCTCTAACACCTGATAGGTAGCGCATGATTAATATGCCATCGCTTGTGTCTTTTGCGAAACCATCGCCATCTATATCTAATGTGAGCGGCAAATGGTAGAGCGGGTTAGTGCCGGTTTGTATTTCTTCTAAATCTGAAACGCCATCAAAATCACTGTCGGCTTGATAAGGATTGGTGCCAAATTGCATCTCGCGCTCATCTGATAATTGGTCGTTGTCGTCATCTTCATCTAACAAATCGGGTATGAAATCGCCATCATTATCGATAGGCACTGAGGTTGCATTAAGTGGGTCACTGCCCGTAAGTATCTCATCACCATCAAGGTAGTTATCATTATCATCGTCAGCATCGCAGGCATTGCCATAACCATCATTATCACTATCAAGCTGGTTGATGTTTTCGATATCGATACAATTATCCACATTATCTAAGATGCCATCATGGTCTGAATCGGCAATAACCGTTAAAGTCGAAAAGGTGCGTTTTACTCTGGTTACGTTACCCTGATTATCTTTAACTTCTGCATTGATTGTACCGATTAGTCCATTAGGCAATGGGCGTGATAATTTGTAGCTAAAAACCCCATCATTTTGGCTGAATTCACCTTTTAATTCTGCTCCTGCTGGTTTGCCATCGAGTTCAACGTTAGCGGTTATCGATAAAGTATTTAGATTAATACCGGTATAAGCATCAGATAAACCAATAGTGATATGGTTTACTTGTTGGTTAACGCCTGCTCTTGGGCTTGACATCGTCAGTGTTGGTTTTGTGTCGTCTGCAAACCACCCCATTCCTTCTCGATTGTTATAGCTTGCGGTATTAATGGCACAGCCTAAATCAATCCATCGGGCAAATGTCATTTTTTCGTCGATCGTTAACGGTGAGACACCACTCTCAGGTATTGGCATTATACTGCCTGTAAAATCTAAGTCGGCCATGTTAACCGATGCGCCTTCTGGCAAGCTGGTTTTGTCTCCTGGAATGGATGCTGTTGGATAATCTGCATTTTGCCAGCCATCTAAACGCTTACCAAATATTTTCCACGTTAATAAACTCCGTCTACTTTGGAATTTTTTCACGTAACGGCTGGCGTTATGTTGTCGATAAGTGCCAATCAGGGCTGGATAACCACCAAGCGTTGCGTTTTGGTCTTCACATAAACGCATGTAGTCGTTAGGTAATGACACTTTATGTGTTCGCGCGACAAGTTCATGATTATCGAGCACTAAGTTTGCCGGCGGGTTCTCGTCTGAACTGTTGTGGCAACTGGCACATTTTTCTTCAAGTATGGGTCTAATATCTTGAAAAAACTCTACATTAACCAGTGATTGATCGACTTGTTTAACAATGGGTTCACCCGATTCATCTTGCGTAATTAGTGGTGTTGTTTGGGTTAAATCCCATATTGTATAATCGGGTTGAGCGGCTGCTGTTTCTTCAAATTTTAATGGTTGCTGACTGTGTGCGTGGCAGCCTCCACAATCATTACGCACTTCACCAGGTCTGACTTGATGCCAGGTTTGTGCCATATTGAGTACAACCCCATTTTTATCAATGGTTTGGAACGTAAAGGGAGTATCGGCAGGTATTTTTGCTAAAAAACTCGTGTCTGGGTTACCTTCTGGATCCATCACGGGCGAGCCATCAGCATTAAATTTTCGTAAGGGTATTTCGCCTAATATTCTCAGTTTTTCGTTAGCGTGATTATGAAAAAAAGTGTCATTACGATGACTTGAATTGGGTCCATATCCTTTATCGGTATTGGGCTCCATAGCGAGTAATCTAACGGCCCAAATTTCACTGTCGCTGTATTTACCTGCATCTGCGCCTTGGGTATTCCAGTTACTAGATGCGTTATTTTCTGAGGTATTGAATACATCAAGGCCTTCATAATTATTTGATCCACGGGTGACA
Source organism: Algibacillus agarilyticus (assembly GCF_003286125.1). Classification (GTDB taxonomy): domain Bacteria; phylum Pseudomonadota; class Gammaproteobacteria; order Enterobacterales; family Alteromonadaceae; genus Algibacillus; species Algibacillus agarilyticus. The sequence continues at coordinate 78,549 of NZ_QMED01000011.1, read as the reverse complement.
CCCGGAAATGATTCACGTTTATAAAAAGAGCTAGATCCTATTAAACCATATGCTGAACCGGCAGGAAGAGCAGTGCTTAAACTACCATCGTTAGGTAACCATTCGAGTTCTGCTGGTTGTTCTACGCCATAGGTTTGTTGATAACTGACCACGGCACGAGGCCAAACCTCGTTAAAGTCAGGATCATTTTTTATTAATTCGAGTTGTCCCATATCGGTTACAGGGTTTCCTGAGCGTATTACATATAAACCTGAATCGACGGTTGGGTAAGGGCTGGGTCTATTTAATTTATTTACCGGGCCGCCAGACCATGCTACCAATAAATCGTTATTAGGCGCGGCTGAGGGGTGGGTGTATTTTCCGGTACCGGCATCGGCTGCATGATCGGCTGAAGTAGAAAGTGGTGTTATTGAGTACATGCCTTTTGGTGTAAACGGCATTCTAAATCCGGTTGTAACCCCGCTACCTGTTGAAATAATAGGATTATCACCTTTGAATGCGCCGTAAAAAGCAGGTTCATTGGGTGTTCTTACGGGGATAGCATAAAGGGAGCCAAAACCAAAATTATTTAAGTTGTAATAGTCTTCTACGACCACTGAGCCATCTGAGAGCTGCGTCATAAAATGAAAAGCGCTGGCTTGTTTAGTTGAACTGACAACGGGCTCCCATTTTCGGCCATCGGGTTGGATTGACCATATTCCCCAATTGCGTACGTCTCTTAACCCTTGGCTTTCATAGGTACTAAACATGATACGACCGTCCAATGTCGGCGTTGGGTGTAATGCTGAACCTAGCGTCATGGGCGAAATCGCTTCGACGTTACTGCCATCTTCATCCATGACAAACAACTGCATGGCGGGGGTGGTATAACCTTTTGTTGGTTTGTACCCATTTCGATTACTGGTAAAAACTATTTTTCCGCCTGGCAGTGGAGCAGGTCCGGTATTTAAGATCCCATAACCTAAACGATTAAATTCGCTGCTAGGATTAAGTGGATTACTTTCATCCCAATTTGCTGTACCCGTATTGGGGGTGAACTCTTGAAAGGTTAAACGTTCGATTTCACGCGATGCTAAATTAATACGATAGATATCGGCACCGTATTTGGGCAAGTATGATCGTTGAAAGTTAAGCGACTCTTTACGTAAATCGGGAAAGTAACTGTAGTAAACCCACTTACCATCAAATGAAACAAATGGGTCGGTTACCCCTCCAAACTCGGTATCAACTAACGTTTCTTCAGTGCCGTCTGGGTGAAGCAGCATTAGATCACTATTCGCTTCTAGTCGTCCTGGGTGAAAAACTTCAGGCCATATGATGTGTTCATTATCGCCTTTACGGGGTTGTTTAACGTAAACGATATCGTAATCGATTGCCGATACAGAATTAATAAAAAATATGAGCGTACACAGAGCAATAAATTTGCTCAAAGCAATATTGATTTTCATAACTGCTACCTATGTGGGTATGTGAAAATAGGGTTGATTGTTAATTGGTTTTACCAATCGCTTGTACAATGAAATAAGAGCTTGCCAAGTTTGATGGGGGAAGGGTTGTGAGCAAAAATATCATCCCTGTACAAATTTGTTTCACTGGTATTCATTAATTATGAAGCGTAGTCGTTTGCTAATGTTTAACCATGTGATAAATAAAAAGTGCTTAGCAATTCACATAATTTAGTTATGCATCATAAATAATCAGATGATTTTATTTTGAGTGGCTATAGTTTAAGGTTGGTATTAAATTGAAGGTGTTCTTAATATCCCGCTAATAAAATGGTATAGAAAATGATGTTTTTACATCTGATTAAATTGTACTTTGAAGCATTAAAGCAAGATTGATTTTGATGTTTTTCGGGCTGTTATTTTATGATGAATATCGTCCATATTTTGAGTAAAGTGACAGTCGCTATCGTTTTCTCGTTCAGGTTTGATGGTTCATTGTCAGCGCTTACTCTCGACTTTGGCTCCTGCGTCGTTCTAACACCTAAATCCATTTAGGCGGCCCCAATCACATAGTAGAGCATATGCTCATGGCGTCTCGAAGCTTGCCTGCATGGATGCAGGTAAGGGGCGAGAGCAGGACGCGGTAGCTTTGACGGCTTCCCCTAAAACCCGATCGCTTTGACTATATTACATTTAAACTAACACGTATTCGTTTTACGCATTTTAATGATAAACGGTAAGTGGGAGGAGCTTTAGACCATTGGCTTAGACTTTAAGTTCGATGGTAAATTCAGCGCCTTCGTTTATATTACTTTTAACGTATATTTGGCCCTTCATTAATTCGATAAAGCGTTTGGTTATCGCTAAGCCTAAGCCGGTGCCACCAAATTTACGCGATTGGCTACCATCAACTTGCCTAAAGGCGTCAAATATATATTGTTGTTGTTCTGGGTCTAATCCTATTCCACTGTCTTTAACGCTGAATCTAATCAAGCTTTTTTCGTTGCTGATCGTTAGGCTAACATGGCCTTCATCGGTAAATTTACAGGCGTTACTGAGTAGGTTAAGCAAGGCTTGTTCTAACTTATCTTTATCGAGTGTGACTTCATTTAAATCGCATTCATTATGTACAATAAAAATATTATTATTTTGTTTGGCTAAGGGGGCTATTGTATCGCTTAAGGTTGCGGCTAACTCGGTTAGTGTAAAAGTACTATTATGCACGTCAAGATGACCCGCTTCTATTTTAGCTAAATCAAGTAAGCTATTAATGAGTGATAATAATCGCTGTGCATTACGCGCAACTTTGTCCATATCTTCGATTAAATCAAAGTTACCTTCGAGTTCTAATTCTTCTACAACAATTTCACTGTAACCAATAATCGATTGAATAGGGGTGCGTAATTCATGGCTAATGTTCGCCATAAATTCAGATTTATGGCGACTAGCAGAAAGCGCGGTATCTCTGGCTAATATGAGTTCTTTTGTCCTTATTTCAACTTGTTTCTCAAGTGTATCTCGGTGCAGCTTAAGATCGTCATCTTGTTTATCGAGTACCTTCATCATGTTGTTATATGATTTTGCCATCTTGCGAATTTCTTTTGCGCCTTTGACTTCAGCAAAGATGTGTTCACCACTGGTTTTAGCTTCATCCATTGTTGTTGCTAATTGATGTAAAGGTGCAAATAAACTGGTTAAGCCTGCATTCAATATGGCGCTTAATATAACAACGGTTAAGATACCCGCAGTTGAAATAATTAATGTAATACGTTTTTGAGTTTGTAATAAGCTTTCTTTACTGTAAAGCACTTCGGCAAAGCCAATGATAAGCTCGGATGCGCTATCTTTACTTTCATCTTCACCAAAGCCAAATTGACTATCTTGATTTTCTAGTGGGGTATCAATCACTTTAATCGGTGTAGCAATTAGCCAGTAGTTATCGACTTCTTGAATAACACTTGTTTGCGTTAGTGAGGTTAAATCACTTTTACTAAATGGGTTACCTTCTGTTAAAAAGGTTTCGTTGTTATCAATAGATAGTCGAGCTGCAATGACGGATTGAAATCCCGTTACCTGTTTAATCGCATCGGATGCGTTTTCGCTTGAACCCGAAAGTATGGGGTAGACTGATTGCTTAGCTAAACCTTCCGTTATTTGAAATGCATTTTTAAGCATAAGTTGCTTTGATTGCTGATTTATACCCGCAGCAGTGAATATACTAATGATCAAACTCATGACCGAAACACCTAATATAAAAAAGGTGATCACTTGCTTTTTAATACTCGTGTTTGAACTGAATATAATATTTTTAAACATAATTAATTAGGGAAAGTCATAGCAAAATTTGCGCGTTCTTTAGGTGAATAATTCATACCTAAATGCGATGCAGTTCTGAGGTTAACCGCGAGTTTTATGGTTGTTAACGGGCTGACATGACTTAATTCATTATCTACTTTGGCAGGAAGTTGTTCGTTAATAATAAATTTTGCTAGTTGTTCTCCTAATGCAAAATTATCGGGTACAGCTGAAAAAAGCGCCCCGCGTTTTGCATGGTTAGGTTTACTTGAAAAAACCACCATGCGGCGCTCCCATGCTTTTTCGAGTATAACGGGCACAATGACTTTTTCGTTAGCGGTAATACCGTCTAGTGGTAACCAAATTGCGTGATTATCAAGTTCTATTTTTTGGTCGAAAATTTTATTATAAGCTTTAGCGGCATCTTTCATCCCTTCTACTTGCAAAGTTTCGAGGGTTAAACCTTTTAGTTTGGCTTGCTTGGTCGCTTCGCCTATTATCCAAGACGATTTTTCTGTAAAAACGACGCTAATATGTTTTATGTGAGGCGCTAGTTGATTAAGTGAGTTAAATAAACTTTCTGGGCTACTGACTAAGCTAACACCCGCGAATCCATTGGGCCGAATAGGTAGGGCACCAATAGCAACAGACGTTTCATTTGATAAATATTTGGCTACGGTTAATCCACGTTTGCCTAAGGCAATCACTTTATTACTGGTGATGGTATCGGCGATATTACTTGGATTAAATGTACTGGGCAGCTTAATTTGATTAATTTGGTTGGGGTAAACAGAAGAAATCCCTTTATTTATTTGCTCGTATATCTCGTCATAAGGTGCGCTTACGTGCGGGTAAATGATGGTTAATTGCTCAGCTTGAGCAATTATTTGCACAAACCATAAGCATAAAAATGCAATTGATAAGTAAATCCGTTTCACTAAACATCTCATTTTATAAGCCAAATATAGGGTAATACTGAACTATTATTTTTTTTAACATACGCAATTGTAGCTTATTTTAATAGAGACACTTTATATATCGGTCCGCTAGAACATTTATTTAATTAATTTTAAGTCCTGCCAATACCTAACTTAATAATCGTCATTAAATGTGTGTAATACCGTATAAGCGTCTACTTTTTAGTTGGCTAATAACTACGTGATAATCTAAGTGGTGAATTATTGCTTTTTGTCATTTTTATTTCAAGTTTAATCTAGTTATGCTGATGAAAATATTAACTTTATAAACATGTCGTTATAATTCTTATCACGCTTTTGTCAAAAACTTAATTTGTTGATTTATTAATCTGAGCATAAGTCAGGTGAAGCTTATGCTCAGATAAAATTATTATTCATCATTTATATCTAAATCGAGTTTTTCGTTTACCTCATCTAGGTGAAAATTAATGTGAATAGCGTTACAGCAAGCTGGACAGTCTTCATAATAATCTTGATCGCCATTTGAAGCATCAAGTAATACATGAATATGGTTGCCACAATGTGGACAGGTTATAGGTCGGTCGGCTATTCCCATTTTTCATCTCCTAGGCTTGTGCGTGTCTACCTAAGCTTCTACCACCATCAACTGCGAGTATTTGCCCTGTAATATAAGGTGCATGCTCAGCTAAAAAATATGATGTGTCGGCAATATCGTTAGGGCTTCCCATACGTTCAAGCGCTATTTCGTTAAGTACATTTTGCTTATCGCTTTCGCTAAGGGTTTGTTCTGGCCATAAAATAGCGCCTGGCGATATAGCGTTTACACGTACTGAAGGCGCAAACTCTTTAGCTAATGATTTAGTCATCATTATCAATGCGGCCTTCGCCATGCAATATATAGTATGGTCCTTTAATGGCGTTTCTGCATGTATATCGGTTAAATTAATGATACTTCCTTGATTTATCGCAAGCATTGACCTTAAAGCAGTTGCTAAAAACAGTGGCGCTTGGGCATTACTGGCAAATAAATCGTCCCAGTTTTCAGGCGTAATTGATTGCTGAACCGGGGTCGGATAAAAACTAGAGGCATTATTAATTAATACATCTAGGCGGCCAAATGCATTTTGGGCTTGCTCGGCGAGTTTCATAACCTCGGTATATGAACCTAAGTTAGCTTGTAAAACTTTTACTGAATTAGGTCTAATTAGGTTAAGCTCGTTTGCATGTTCATTGGCTGCAGCCATTGAATGTCGACAGTGAATAATGCAGTTAAAACCCGCATGATGAAAGCGTTTAATGATTTGTTTTCCAACACGTTTGGCACTGCCTGTTACAAGTATTACTTTGTTATCCATATCTCTTTTTATACCTTCATGCTGTATTAATTGGCTTTATTGGTTATTTTGACGCAGAACCACTATGCCATCAAGCCAATGCCGCGATCAAAACGCGTTGAAATTGAACAAAATCGATACGATAAAGATAAACACGCACGAGAACTCAGGAATTATAAGCATTTGGCATTGCAACCTTTTTGAAGTTTCAATATAGTTACGCGCTTTAGCGTACCGTGTTTTAATTAGTGATTAAATTTTTGCCTTTTAGCTTTAGTTCATAAGCTTGTTTTGGTGCTTTATTCATTAATTTTAAATCATTCGTTTACGTAATTAATTTAATTGCTCTATAAGCAAATTCTTTTTATCAAAATAAGTGACACTTGGTAGGTGCCACCACTGTTTTTAGATAGGACTTAAAAAATGCCAGTTATTACGCTTCCTGACGGTAGTCAAAGATCTTTCGAAAATCCTGTTTCTCCCTATGATGTGGCTGCTGATATCGGCCCTGGTTTAGCTAAAGCGACTATCGCGGGTCGAGTAAATGGTGAGCGCGTAGATGCGTGTGAATTAATCACCGAAGATGCTCAGTTACAATTAATCACCGCGAAAGATGAAGATGGATTAGAGATTATCCGTCATTCATGTGCGCATTTAATTGGCCATGCCGTTAAACAACTTTGGCCTGATGCGAAAATGGCGATTGGTCCGACTATCGACAACGGTTTTTACTATGACATTGACATGGAATATTCGTTAACTGAAGATGATTTGGTTAAGCTTGAAAAACGCATGCTTGAACTCGCTAAAACAAGCTATCAAGTGGTTAAAAAAACGGTTTCTTGGCAAGAAGCTCGTGATGCATTTGAAGCACGCGGTGAGTCGTACAAAATACAAATTTTAGATGAGAATATTGAAAAAGATGACCGTCCTGGTTTATATCATCATGAAGAATATGTTGATATGTGTCGTGGACCTCATGTACCTAATATGAAATTTTGCCAACACTTTAAAATTATGAAAGTGTCGGGTGCATATTGGCGTGGTAACTCAGACAATAAAATGCTCCAACGCATTTATGGCACAGCTTGGGCTGATAAAAAGCAATTAAAAGCGTATTTACGCCGCCTAGAAGAAGCCGAAAAGCGTGATCACCGAAAAATTGGTAAATCTTTAAACTTATTCCATTGGCAAGAAGAAGCCCCTGGAATGGTTTTTTGGCATAACGATGGTTGGACTATTTATCGTGAGCTCGAAGAGTTTGTTCGTGAAAAATTAAATGAATACACTTATGACGAAGTAAAAGGTCCAATGATGATGGACCGTTCGTTGTGGGAAAAATCAGGCCATTGGGATAAATATTCTGATGCCATGTTCACTACTGAATCTGAAAAACGTGAATATGCAATAAAACCAATGAATTGCCCAGGTCATGTTCAAATTTTTAATCAAGGCTTGAAATCATACCGCGATTTACCTTTGCGAATGGCAGAGTTTGGTTGTTGTCATCGTAATGAACCATCAGGTGCGTTACATGGCTTGATGCGTGTTCGTGGGTTTACACAAGATGATGCACATATCTTTTGTACTGAAGAGCAAGTACAAGAAGAAGTGAGCAGCTGTATTAAAATGGTTTACGATACCTACAGTACATTCGGCTTTGAAAAAATTGTGGTTAAATTATCAACCAGACCTGAAAAACGAATAGGTGATGATGCAACTTGGGATCGAACAGAAGCTGCTTTAGCTGAAGCGCTTAAAGCAAACAACATCGATTTTGATTATCAGCCCGGTGAAGGTGCTTTTTATGGCCCCAAAATCGAATTCACCTTACATGACTGTTTAGATCGAGCCTGGCAGTGTGGAACGGTGCAATTAGATTTTGCATTACCAGAGCGTTTAGGCGCAAGTTATGTGGCCGAAAACAACGAACGCCAAATTCCGGTCATGATCCATCGTGCTATTTTAGGTTCATTAGAGCGCTTTATTGGTATTTTAACTGAAGAGTACGCGGGGCAATTCCCACTTTGGTTATCACCTAAACAAGCCGTCGTTTTAAATATTACGGACAAACAAAGCGAATATGCACAAGAAATCGTAAATAAATTGAAAAAATCACGAATTAGAGCGTCTGCTGACTTGCGTAATGAGAAGATCGGCTTTAAAATTCGTGAGCATACTTTAAAACGTGTTCCTTACATGCTTGTTATTGGTGATAAAGAAGTTGAATCAGGACAAGTTGCAGTTAGAACACGTAAAGGTGACGATTTAGGTACTATGCCAGTCGATGCAGTAATTGCATTGTTAACTGATGAAGTAGCTAAGCGATCTATTTAAAACTCTGGAGGAATCGACCATAAAAGGCGGTAGAAAACAAGCAGGACAAGATAAGTCTCGCATCAACGAAGAAATTACAGGTACTGAAGTTCGCTTAATTGATGAAGCTGGTGAACAAGCAGGTGTGGTAAGTTTAAATGATGCATTAGCTCGCGCTGATGCCAATAAACTTGATTTAGTTGAAATTAGCCCGAATGCTGAACCTCCTGTTTGCCGCATTATGGATTATGGAAAATTCATCTTTGAGAAAAGTAAAGCTGCTAAAGAGCAGAAGAAAAAGCAAAAGCAGGTTCAGGTTAAAGAAATTAAGTTTCGACCTGGAACTGATGTAGGCGACTATCAGGTAAAACTGCGCAACCTGATTCGCTTTTTAGAAGGTGGCGATAAAGCTAAAGTAACGATCCGTTTCCGCGGCCGTGAAATGGCTCACCAAGATCTAGCGATAGACTTGTTAAATCGAATTAAAAACGATTTATCGGAATATGGCACGGTTGAATTCTTTCCTCGGAGAGTTGAAGGTCGTCAAATGATTATGGTTGTTGCCCCAATCAAGAAGTAGTACAGGTTCATAAAGTAATCTAAAAGCTACATTATTTATTTAATGTGGCTTTTTTATTCACCTTGCTGCTAAGTTTAAACATGACAATGCGGAGTTGCAAATGTCTAAAATGAAAACTCACAGAGGTGCTGCAAAGCGCTTCAAAAAAACCGGTAACGGTGGTTTCAAGTGCAAACAGTCTCACTTACGTCATATCTTGACGAAAAAGAGCTCTAAGCGTAAGCGCCATTTACGTGCTAAAACACAAGTACATCAGAACGATGTTCCATTAATCGTTCGCATGTTGCCATACGCGTAAATATAGAGGAGTCTGATAATGCCAAGAGTAAAACGTGGTGTAACTGCTAGCGCAGGACACAAGAAAATTTTAAAGCAAGCTAAAGGTTATTATGGTGCGCGTAGTCGTGTTTACCGTGTTGCTTTTCAAGCAGTAACTAAAGCTGGTCAATATGCATACCGTGACCGTCGTCAGCGTAAACGTCAATTCCGTCAATTATGGATTGCGCGTATTAATGCTGCTGCACGTCAAAATGGTTTATCTTACAGTCGTTTCATCAATGGCTTGAAAAAAGCTTCTGTTGAGATCGATCGTAAAATACTTGCTGACATCGCTGTATTTGATAAAGCGACTTTCACTGCATTAGTAGAGAAAGCTAAATCTGCTTTATAAAAAATCTTTGATTTTTTGGAAAGCCGCTAAGTAAATGCTTAGCGGCTTTTTTTATGCTTTAAATTTAGTTATAGCCGCTAAAAATGACGTAAATCTTTGCCTATCTGAGCTATATCACACTGAAAACGATATCTTGATCTTGTCTTTAATATTGTCGCTATTCATTTATATCTGTAGTTGCTATACTGCGCGCCAAATAAGGTACGATACTCAACATTGAATATTATTGAGTTCAGTTAACGCTATCGTTTAAATGGGAATACAGCCAATCTGTAACTGTTCCCGCAACTGTAATTTGCGCTGATATAACAAACCACTGGTTTTATACTGGGAAGGGTTATTTTGGGTTACCGCAATAAGTCAGGATACCAGCCTTAATTTTATTATTTTTTCATTATATTGAATATAAATCGTGCGGGTAACGCGATGGGTATAGCATCTTAAAGCAGTTTCACTGCGTTCTGTTGTCTTATCAGCCGTTAGCCTAATAATTAGTTTTAAAATTGCTATGGCTCATTGTTTGTTAAAAACTCATCAACTTTCTTGGCGTGTCAATCAACACCCCATTATCCATCATATTGACTTCAGTATACACTCGGGCGAAACCGTGGGTATTGTTGGGCCTAATGGCGCGGGTAAAACATCGTTTTTAAAATGTTTATACGGTGAAATTTTAAATTTTACTGGGTCGGTTACGCTTAAAAATAAATCCATTCTTCAATTAAAACGTAAAGCCCTCGCTAAACAAATTGCCGTGGTTAGTCAAACCCATTCTTCTGTTTTTAATTTAACGGTTTTTGATATTGTGAGAATGGGGTTAATTCCGCACAAAAATATGTTTGATACTGATTCTCAAGCTGATTTTGTTCATCTTGAGAAAGCATTAAAGCAAGTTGATTTATTTCATAAAAAAGAACAAACATTTTCAAGCTTGTCGGGTGGTGAGCAGCAGCGGTTATTGATTGCTAGAGCCATTGTTCAATCACCTGAATTATTAATTATGGATGAACCGACCAATCATTTAGATATCTTCTACCAACATCAAATATTGTCTTTAGCAAAAAAATTAGGCATTACTCTGCTGATGACTATTCATGATTTAAATTTAGCCGCTCAGTATTGTGACCGCCTCGTTTTAATGCACGAAGGGGAGATAGTGGCAGATGATACACCTGAAAAAGTATTAACCCCTGAATTGCTGAAAGCGGTATTTAAACTTGATTGTGATGTTGATTTACATCCACGATTGAATGTGCCTCGTGTCACATTTAGTGGAGACTTGGCATAAAATGACTTTAATAAAAAATATTACTTTTCGGAACCCAATTATCTATTACGGCGGATTTTTTCTACTGTGTTGTTTGTCTTTTGTTTATTCCTTTGGCGTGGGAGTGAGTGAAATTGGTTTTAGTGAAGTATGGCTTTGTGTTAGTCAGCAATGCAGCTCGGTGATTTACGAAACGATTTTATGGCAAGTGAGATTACCACGCGTTATTTTAGGTTTTATTGCGGGTTTTGGCTTAGCGGTTGCTGGTGCGTTAATGCAAAATGTCACGAGAAATCCATTAGCCGATCCTTATTTATTTGGCATTGTAGCCGGTGCGGGGCTGGGCGCGACGGTTGCGAGTTTATTGCCTGAAGCATTTCATTATTTTTCTATTCCTTTTGCGGCCTTTTTTGGCGCTTTGTTTGCGGTTGTTGTGGTGCTGGGGGTGGTTGTTAGAAATAACTGGCGACGAGTCGAGCATTTACTGTTAGCTGGCGTAGCCGTTTCGTTTTTATTAAGTTCTTTAACCAATTTTATTTTATACACGGGCGATGCATTTTCAACTAATCGCGTTATTTTTTGGTTGATGGGCAGCTTAGCAAGAGCCGACCAAACGGTATTGTGGATCATTGTGCCGGTTGTTTTAGTTTCATCCTGTATTGCCATTTTATGGAGTCGGCAACTTGATGCGTTATTACTGAGTGATGAAAGTGCTAGAACATTAGGTGTTCAAGTCGCTAAATTACGCATATTGGTTTTATTGCTATGCGCAGCAATGACGGCCGTTATCGTTGCCTATTGCGGGGGCATTGGCTTTGTTGGTTTGATGATCCCCCATATTGTGCGAGCTTTAATTGGCATAACGACTGCCAAGCTGATTGTGGGATCCGGTTTAGTGGGTGGGTGCTTTTTGATTTGGGTTGATGTTGTTGCCCGTTCGGCATTGGATGGCCAAGAGATCCCCATTGGTGTGATCACATCTGCTGTTGGCAGTGTTTTTTTTCTTTTATTAATGCGAAAAATGTAGGTAATACAGATGTCATCAACAAGAACAGATCAACCAAGAATAGAGCAATCCTATCTACAACAAATACAAGAACGAATAGAGCAAAAAACGAAGCCGTTAGGTGCTTTAGGCCAGTTAGAAGATACAGCAAAACAACTTGCTTATATTGCCAGCGTTAAGAAGCAAACTTGGCAAACACATATTTCGGTTAATAAACCGTCGATGTTAGTTTTTGCGGGTGATCATGGTATCGCCGAAGAAGGCATTAGCATTGCGCCCAGTGCCGTTACACGACAAATGGTATTGAATTTTTTAGCCGGTGGGGCCGCCATCAATTGTTTCTGTAAAGTAAATGATATTCAACTTAACGTAATTGATGCAGGCATTATTGAACCGATTGATAGCGAACATGCATTTTTTACTTCAGCACGTTTAGGTGCCGGTACTCATAATTTTTCTCAACAAGCTGCAATGCTACCATCTGATGTAAAACAAGGTATTTTAAATGGCGGAGAAATTGCTCAAGAAGTAATAAATCAAGGTTGTGAACTGCTTATGTTTGGTGAGATGGGAATTGGAAATACCAGTTCTGCATCTGCTATTTTTGCTGCACTAAGTGGACAAAACCCTGAGGATATTGTGGGGTTCGGCACCGGGATAGAGCCGCAACAATTAACTAAGAAGTTGAATTTAATAGAACAAGGGATCGCGAGATTAACGCCAAACGAAAAAGAGTCACCTTATGCGGTGTTAGCTCAATTAGGCGGCTATGAAATTGTGCAAATTGTCGGTGCTATCTTAAGCGGGACTCATATGAAAACACCGATGTTAATAGATGGCTTTATTGTTTCGGTTGCCGCGTATGTTGCAACCCGTATCGAACCAACTTGTCGTGATTTTATGCTGTTTGCCCATCAATCAGATGAAAAAGGTCATCAAGCCGTGCTAAGCGCATTGAATGCAGAACCTTTGCTTAATTTAGGTTTACGATTAGGTGAGGGAACCGGTGCGGCTTTGGCCTATCCGTTATTAAAATCAGCTTGTGCCTTTTACAATGATATGGCGAGTTTTGCAGATGCGGGTGTAACGGTTTAATGAATTTTTTTTGTCGGCAGTTAAATTTATTTTATTTAGCGTTAAGTTTTTTTACTCGCTTGCCTATACCTAAAAATGTGCAATATTCGGCCGCACTATTAAACCAATCAGGTCGTTATTTTTCGCTTATTGGTTGGGTGTTAGCACTTATACTATCTGCCGCTGTTTTCGTTTTTTCTACTTTTTTTCCTAGCATTCTTGTTGTCGCTCTAATTATTATTTTAAGCCTTTTGTTAACCGGTGCTTTTCATGAAGATGGTTTAGCTGATATGGCGGATGGAATAGGCGGTGGAATGACATTAGAAAAACGGCTAACCATCATGAAAGATAGTCGCATTGGTACATATGGCAGTGTGAGCTTGGTTTGTAGCTTAGGCCTTAAATTTATTTGTTTATATTTGCTGGCGCAATTTGATTATTTAATTCTGGCGTTAATTGTAGCTTATCCTTTATCACGCGCGTTAGCGGCGAGTTTAATTTTTGATATGCGCTATGTTGCCGATCTCGATACGAGCAAAAGTAAACCACTAGCGAGTAATCAAACCGTAACCGAATTATTATTATTATTGATGATCGGTGTTGCGCCAGTAGGATTATTTTATGATGCATTTTCACTCTCATTTTTTATCTATTTGTCAGTGTGTTTATTGTTTTTTCGTTGGGGTTTTAAAACCTGGCTTAATGCGCGTATAGGCGGTTATACCGGTGATTGCTTAGGGGCTGCTCAGCAAATTGCTGAAATTGTTATTTATTTGGTGTTGATTGCGAGCTTTGGTTTAAGTATGCCTGAGGTGACTTTATGATCCATTTAGTGTTAGGCGGTGCTCGCTCGGGAAAATCTAATTTTGCCGAGCAATATGTTGTGCAACATTCCCCACACAAACTGAATACGTATATTGCCACCGCGACCGTGATAGACGACGAAATGCAGCAACGAATTGAGCATCATCAAATGAGTCGTGGATCTAATTGGACTTTAATTGAATGTCCAATGGCGTTAGCTGACTTGTTGCCCACATTATCAAAAGACAGTTATGTATTGTTAGATTGTATGACGCTTTGGTTGAATAACGTGCTGTTTTTGCTTGGTGATTCAGCCAATAAAAAAACAATCCAAACGCATATCGATGCGTTTATTATGGCATTAAAAAATTGTCGAGCAAATATCACTATTGTATCAAATGAAGTGGGTTTAGGTGTGATACCGATGAATGCGCTAAGCCGCTTATATGTTGATCATGCTGGGTGGTTAAACCAAGCAATAGCGCAATGTGCAGACGAGGTAACGTTAGTAACGGCGGGATTACCACTTAAGTTGAAAGCTAAAACATGAGCGAGTTGATAAAACAGCAAACCGTTTATTTAATTCGCCACGGCAAGGTTGCGGGTGAACCGGCATTATATGGTCAATCAGATGTACCCGTAGAAGAAAAAGCACATGCGGCTATGGTGGAGCAGCTTCGTTTGTTTATTGCACAGCAAGAGGTTATGCAGTCTTCAGTGCTTCGTTTTTATTCATCACCTTTACAGCGTTGTTTAACCACTGCCAAAGCATGCACTGAAGAACAAGTTAATGTTTCTGCTGGATTATCTGAAATGGACTTTGGTTGTTTAGACGGGGTTTTATTTTCAACCTTATTTGAAGAGCAACCTGAGCAATGGCAATTACTTGAACGTTTTTGGCGAGCGCCTGCTCAACAGCAATTACCACAAGCTGAATCGTTAGCCGATTTTAATCAACGAGTATTAGCGGCTTGGGCGGAGCTATTAAGCCATATTAATAATCATGATCAAGACGTGATTGTGATCACGCATGGCGGAGTGATTCGACAAATTTTAGCGCAGGTATTATCGCTGAATTGGCAAGACTCAGCACTTTATAGCCAGCTTAATATAAAAAATGCCAGTGTAACTAAAATAAACATCACGTCTAAAGCGGCTGATATAAACAGGGTGAGCGGTGCAGGCGTTGAGCAAGCTGATTCAAAATATTTATCGGTTGAATATATTGGTGCACCCATTAGCGTGTTAGCTAATTAATCTGTTGTTGGTTGTCATAAATGAAAAAATTAAACCTTAATTAAAAGCCGAGTAAAAATAACAATGAAGAACACACCAACAATTATGGTGCAAGGTACCACATCAGATGCCGGTAAAAGCACACTTGTTGCTGGGCTATGCCGTGTTTATCAGCGTATGGGATTGAAGGTTGCGCCGTTTAAACCGCAAAATATGGCATTAAACAGTGCTGTTACGCCGAGTGGCGGCGAGATTGGTCGAGCGCAAGCCGTGCAAGCCCGTGCCGCCTGTGTTGAACTTGATACTGATTTTAATCCGATTTTACTCAAACCCAACTCAGATACTGGGGCTCAAGTCATTGTGCATGGCAAAGCGTTATCTGCCGGTATGGAAGCCGCTCAATACCATGATTATAAAAAAATTGCCCTCAACGCAGTTTTAGAATCTCATCAACGTTTGAGCCATCAATATGAATATGTGGTTGTGGAAGGGGCGGGGAGCCCGGCTGAAATTAATTTACGCCAAGGTGATATTGCCAATATGGGCTTTGCGGAGTCTGTTGATTGTCCTGTTATTATTATTGCCGATATAGATAAGGGCGGTGTGTTTGCGCACTTGGTTGGAACACTCGATTTATTATCTGAATCAGAACAAAAGCGTGTTGTTGGTTTTGTGATTAATCGCTTTAGAGGTGATATCAATTTATTAACATCAGGACTTGAGTGGCTTGAAGCACGAACGGGTAAACCGGTATTAGGTGTTATACCGTACTTGCATGGATTATCGATTGCGGCTGAAGATGCCGTCGTATCAGAGCAATACATCACCAACGCAAAATTAAAAGTCATTGTGCCCGTTTACCCTCGTATGAGTAATCACAATGATTTTGATCCTTTACGTTTGCATCCTGAAATCGATTTACAATTTGTTTATGCCACTGAAGATACCAAAACGCCTTTGCCCTGTGCCGACTTAATTATTTTACCGGGTTCTAAAAATGTTCAAGCTGACTTAGCATTTTTAAAAGCGCAAGGCTGGGATGCTTGTATAAACAAGCATTTACGCTATGGCGGAAAATTAATCGGGATTTGCGGTGGTTATCAAATGCTAGGTGACGCTATTAACGATCCGTTGGGGATTGAAAGTTCAACCCCTCTATCCAAAGGGCTAGGGTATATACCGATGCAAACGACGTTAGCCGAGCATAAAACGTTATTAAATGTTGAAGCACATTTAACGCTCAACAATAAAACGGCCAATGCCATTGGTTACGAGATACATGCAGGGCAAAGTGTGATTAATGATGTTAATTATCAGACATTATTGAACGCTAATCTAGCTGAGAGAGCCGGGTTTGTGAATCAAGATAATCAAATTGCAGGTTGTTACTTACATGGTTTATTTGATCAAACCGCCGTTTTACAAATTGTAATGAGTTGGGCTGGTGCCGACATCGTCGCACAAATTAATTTAGCTGAACAAGAAAATAAGGCCATAGACAAATTAGCCGATGCGTGTGAACAGCATTTAGATATTAAAAAATTGATGCATTTAACTGAGCAATGGTATCAAAACAAACTTTAACGGAGTTAAAAATGACAGATAAAAGCCAAGAAGAAATAAAAGCCGAACGGTATAAAGCACGTCAGCAAAAGGTAAAAGCAGCCGTTGATGAGAAAATTGCGGCAGCAACTGATAGTAAAGGTTTATTATTAGTGGTCACCGGTAATGGTAAAGGCAAATCGACTGCCGGTTTTGGTATGATTGCACGATCGGTTGGCCATGGCTTAAAAGCAGGCGTCGTACAATTTATTAAAGGCACTTGGGATTGTGGAGAGCGTAATTTATTAGAACAGCATGGCGTACCATTTTACGTGATGGCAACCGGTTTTACCTGGGAAACACAAGACAAAACGGCAGACACTGAAGCGGCCCAAGCTGTTTGGCAAGATGCTAAAAAGTTATTAGCTGATCCAACGGTTGACGTTGTATTACTTGATGAAATGACTTACATGCTGACTTATGGCTATATTGATCTTGATGAAGTGATTGAAGCATTAAATGATCGGCCTGAGATGCAGCATGTCATCATAACGGGTCGTGCTTGTCATCGTCGTATTGTTGAATTAGCCGATACGGTATCTGAAGTTCAATCGACTAAGCATGCATTTCAATCGGGTATCAAAGTACAAAAAGGGATCGATTGGTAATGTATTTGTCTCGTTGGTTAATGGGTTTTATTTTTTTTATTAGCTTTAGCCTTAAAGCTAATGAAGAAAGTGTGAATACGCAGCCTCGCTATATCACTTTAGCGCCGCATATTATTGAAATGTTGTTTAAATTGGAAGTTGGGGATCGGGTTGTTGCAACGACGAGTCATTCTGATTTTCCTGAGCAAGCTAAACACGTTCCGATAATCGGCAACTATGCGCGTTTAAAAATAGAAGATATTCTAGCTTATCAACCCGATATTGTATTTGCGTGGAACACCGGCAACCCAGCTGACGATTTAGCCCGTTTAAAACAATTGGGCGTTAATATCGTTTATTCCGATCCTAAAACGCTAGAAGATGTCGCTAAAGAATTACGCATTTTTGGTGAATTAGTTGGAAAGTCAGCCTTAGCGGAAAAAGTCGCATTGGCTTATGAACAACGCTTAAATGCCATTAAACAACGCTACCAAGATAAACAAACACTGAAAGCCTTCTACGAGTTATGGTCTAGACCGTTAACCACGGTGGCTAAAAATGCTTGGCCACAACAGCACTTAACTATTTGTGGCGTGAGTAACCCTTTTATCAATGGCATCTCAGATTATCCTCAAGTTAATGTTGAGCAAGTTGTGATTGCCGATCCTGAAATAATAATTCAACCTATGTCGGCGGGTGAACCGAACCCTGATGCGGTTAACTGGCATAAATGGAAAAGTATGACTGCTGTTAAACATGGCATTATTTTGCAACCTAACTCCGATAAACTGCACCGAATGTCTACACGCATGTTAGATGAATTAGACGAACTCTGTGCAGGTATTGACAACGTAAGACTCAAGTATTTTAACCATAATGGCTAGTTTAAAGCCTATTATCGTGCAAATTGAAAAATAAAAAACTAATCATTTTGCTGAATATATGTTTAGCGGTGATTGGAAAATTAATGATTTTCACATAAGTGAAAATTGACTCATGGTGAAGGTGCTTAAATAGAAGTGAAACGGGAAACAAGTAATGCTTGTGCTGCCCCCGCAACGGTAATTGTTCAAAACGCATTCTATTTAGCGTTATGAACAAAAAAGCCCGGAGACCGGCCTTTGCCATCAATATCTAACTCGATACGGTGGGTATCGACACTGAGGAAAAAATGAAAAAAACATTATTAGCGACATCAATTATCTCTGCGATTACTTTAGGCTATTCAGCTGCTGTATTTGCAGATGACATTGTTAAAACCGAACGCATTTTAGTCACCGCAAACCGCAGCGAGCAAAACCCGTTTGATGCATTAGCCGCTCATACTGTGATTGGTCAAGTCGAAATTGAACGTTTACAAGCGCAAAATATCGGTGATTTACTTGATAAAGTTGCGGGGGTAAACGTGGTTAATCAAGGTGGCACGGGTCAGCAAACTTCGATATTTATGCGGGGTAATAACAGTGGCCATACGTTGGTTTTAATTGATGGTGTGAGAGTTGGCTCTGCTACAACCGGTAGTGCTAGTCTTGCTAGCATACCTTTGGCGCAGATTGAACGTATTGAAGTGGTAAAAGGTGCACGAGCTGCGTTATGGGGATCGGATGCCATTGGTGGAGTGATCCAAATTTTCACTAAAAAATTCAATACCGGTGAAGGTGTTGTCTCTGCTGGGTTCGGCAGCCATGGTTTTATGCAGTTAAGTGCTGCCACGGGCTTTGGCAACCAACAAGATGGCATAAGTTTAGCGGTTAATCTAGAACGAGCCGACGGTATTGACGTTTTACAAAAGGCTGATAATCAAGACCCCGATAGTGACGGTTATGATAGACAATCAGTAACCTTGAGTGGCCGTACGGCATTTAATAAATCATTAAATGCCGATGCTAAAATTCAAGTTGATCAAGGGGGCACTGAGTATGATAATGCTTACTCGCCTACAACGAACGCTAATGAAAATAGCTATGATAATTATTTAGTTAATGTGGGCTTGAATCATCAATTTAATGCCTTTACTTCGCGCGCTGCATTGAGCAAAACGCGTGATAAAGGAAGTAACTTTGGTCAAACATCAGTAAAGAGCTCAATTCAAACTGAAAGAGAGCTCTTAAGTGTGGTTTCAAATTATGCGCATAATACCAATACGTCGGTTACTGCAGGTTTTGATGCCTATAAAGAATCTGTTTCTTCAGGAGATTTAGATAGTTGGACTGATGGTATTCAAGGTTATGCTGAGCAAGAACGTACGGTAAATGCGTGGTTTTTACAAGCTAACCATCAAGTTGATAACCTTTTATTAGAATCAGCTATTAGGCACGACCGCATTGAAAGTGTTGATAATAAAACAACTTACAATTTAGCGGCTGGTTTAAAAATAACACCCGATACCTTAATTAGCTTAAGTCGTAGCACAGGTTTTAAAGCGCC
Organism: Algibacillus agarilyticus; assembly: GCF_003286125.1. Lineage (GTDB taxonomy): Bacteria > Pseudomonadota > Gammaproteobacteria > Enterobacterales > Alteromonadaceae > Algibacillus > Algibacillus agarilyticus. Next base: position 58,968 of record NZ_QMED01000011.1, on the reverse strand, counting down.
AACCTTTAATGACTTATATTGGCCTGGTTCTGGTAATCCTGAGTTAATTCCTGAAGTGTCATTAAGTAATGAGTTATTAGTGCGTCACCAGCATCAAAATTTGGTTGCTGAAATGAGTGTTTATAAATCAAAAGTCGATAACTTAATTGCATGGGCTCCAAATGCGAGTGGGAACTATTCGCCTGCTAACGTCAATTTAGCTGAAATTAAGGGTGTTGAGCTAAATGCAAAAATTAATGATGATAAATTACAGCATGAAATTAGTGTTGCTTGGGTTGAAGCAAAAGATGCTCAAGTAGATCAATTGTTAGCCAGACGACCTAAGTTTACCGCGAGCTACACGGCGAGTTACAACCTAGATGTATTAACATTGAACTCTATTATTTCTTACCGAGATGAAAGCTTTGATAAACCTTTTAAGGAAGGTGAGGAAAGGGTTGAGTTAGATGATGTTTGGAAACTGGATTTATCAGCTCAATATGATGTAACCAGTGACTTAGCCGTGTTCTTTAAATGGAATAATGTATTTGATGCTGATTATGAAACAGCCGCTGATTATCAATTAGATGATGCTAATTTTAAGCTATCGGCAACTTATTCATTTTAATACTGATCTGTTTTAATACATATTCGCTATAAAAGACGATTTGTAAATAGTAGTTGAACTAAAAAGGCCTTATTAAAGGCCTTTTTATTTATAAATGATCTAGCCGTGTATTAACCGGAATTTTCATAATAAACTGCAAGCCTTTGCCTAACTCACTAAAGGCTTTAATTTCGCCACCTAAGGTTTGTTTGACTAGGTTATAGGTAATATGTGTACCTAGCCCGCTGCCGCCGCTTTCGCGTCTTGTCGTAAAGAAGGGATCAAATAGCTGAGCTAGTACTTCAGAGCTTACCCCTTTTCCGTCATCTTCGTATTCCATTTTAAGTAAGCCTCCTTGTAACTCAGTGATCACAATCCGGATATTACCCTTTTCAATATTTTCAAAACCATGAATAACCGAGTTCATGATTAAGTTGGTGAATATTTGGGATATTGCACCGGCTGGGCAACGCATGTGAATATTTTCAGGGCAAGCTATATGAAACTCATGCTGAGCTTTTTTAAGATTGGGTTGTAGCGATTTAATAATATCTTCAAGATAGCTTTTTAATTCGATGGTTCTTATGGCATTACTGGTTTGATCAACTGCGACTTGTTTAAAGCTGTTTATTAAATCGGATGCTCTTTTTAAATTAGTTGAAATGAGTTCATTACTTTCGTGCGCTTCAGAAATAAATTTTTCTAAATTTTTAGGGCTTAAGGTTTTTTCTTCATATTTTAAGGTTAAGTTTTTGACTTGCTCAGATAAAAATGAGCTTGCAGTGACCGCGATACCAACAGGGGTATTAACATCATGCGCAATGCCTGCCACTAACCCCCCTAAAGAAGCCATTTTCTCCGATTCAACCAATTGACCTTGTGCTTGTTTAAGTTCACGTAATGAACGTTCAAGCTCTTTTTGCTTTGTCATTAATTGTTCTTCGGTACGACGTCGAATGTCTATTTCGTCACGCAGTTCGTTGCGTGATAATTCAAGCTCTTGTTTTTGGTTTTCTAAATCCAGTAGGGCGTGTGAAAGATTTGCGGTTTTTTTAGCAACTTCTTGTTCGAGTTGTAAATTGTGATCATCGAGCTTGTTGTTTGCGTGTAGTAATTCTTTTTGGGTGATGTCTAACTTTTGATTATACACATCCAATCGGTCTATTAAATCATTGTAGGCGTCAGTCAAAATCTTTAATTCGTTGCCTTCATCAAATTCGTAACTTATTTTTGAACGTTGTAAGCTTTCAATATCAAATGATTCTATTTGTTCTGTTACTTCTCTTAATGGTTCACTGAGCATTAACTTAAATGAGCGTAAAAATAACAGCATTAAGAAAGTCGTTTTTAGAAAGGCATTAAAAATGAGTACATATAAGCCTACTTCAATCCGGCTAATGATCACATCGCTTGACGAAATAAGTGTTACATCACCAACTTGAGTTGCCCGGCCAGAAAATTCGAATATAAGTGGGAAAGTATAACCAAATAAGCCAGAGCTGTTTTCTTCTAAACTGGCACCTTCTGAACCATAATGGATCTCGATTTTATCTGACGTAATTTGCTTACCCATTTCGGTGATCACTTGGCCGTTTTCATCTCGAACAATGATGCCTTCGACCATCGGGATCGCGAGTAAACCTTCTGCAATTGTTATCGCTTGCTGAGAATTAAGCTCCCAAATTGCTCGCGTTAAACTACCACTAAAGGTTTTTTGTAAGGTTTTTAATTCACCTTCGATATGAGTTTTGGCATTAAAGTACTCTACCGCGATTTGCCCTAATGTAACAACAAAAGTCAAAACGAAATATACACTGAGTACTCTTGCTAATAATTTTCTAGAAACGCTAGTTTTCTTCATTTAAAATTCTTATGAAAAAGGAAGTTACATTATTAAGAATAAAAGCTCGTAATACAGTTATAACCAATAAACCTGTAAATTTCATCTTATTAACAAAAAAGATCATTGTTTTTTATATAAATGCTGAGTATATGGAGCATTCCATTGTGTTCTCGAGTGACTAAAACCTGAAGACGAAAAGGCGTTATATTGTAAATTTTGCCTTTTTTATGCTGAAGTGCCTTAAAAAATACACACTATTGCCATATATAATTATTATTAATGGCATCTTAGGTAATAAACTGTAACAATTTAATAAATCTGTCACAAAAAGTTCAGATAATGTCGGTGTTATAATTCAGTAGATGAAGAAATTATGTCAAGAAGAATACTCATTGTAGAAGACGAAGCACCGATCAGGGAAATGCTATCATTTGTTTTGGAACAAAAAGGTTTCCAAGTTGATGAAGCAGAAGATTATCACGAAGCATTAAGCAAAGTGGCCGAACCTTATCCTGATCTTATATTACTTGATTGGATGATACCGGGAGGCAGCGGTATTCAAGTTGCTAAACAAATTAAATCTGATGAATTTACCCGTAACATTCCAATTATTATGTTGACGGCTCGTGGTGAAGAAGAAGATAAAATTCGCGGCTTAGATGTAGGCGCTGATGATTATATCACTAAGCCATTTTCGCCTAAAGAGTTAGTCGCGCGTATTAAAGCTGTTTTACGACGTGCATTGCCAACAAGTACTGAAGAGCCACTAGAAATTCAAGGTTTGAAGTTAGATCCTGTGACACATCGGGTGACAGCGGATGAAACTGAGTTTAATATTGGTCCTACGGAATTTAAACTTTTACATTTCTTTATGTCTCATCCTGAACGGGTATATAGTCGAGAGCAATTACTCGATAATGTTTGGGGACGAAATGTATATGTAGAAGATCGAACGGTTGATGTTCATATCCGACGTTTACGTAAGGCTATCTCTCCAAAAGGACATGATCGACTTATTCAAACTGTACGTGGTGCGGGATATCGATTATCGGTTAAGTTATAGGCTTTTATGAAACACACAGCTCAACATTTTAAGCTAGCAATAAATTTATTTTTTGTTGCTGGCTTTTCTTTTTTATTGAACTTATTTTTTGGCCATCTTACCTTTTTTATGCTTTTAGGCGTGGTTGGTTTACTGCTTTGGCAGCATTTTAATTTTGTTCAATTATATAGCTGGCTATGGCATCGTACCTCTTTGTACCCACCGCAAAGTCAAGGCAGTTGGGGAGAAGTATTTGATGGCATTTATAAAATACAACTTAAAAATAGAGCCAGGCGTAAAGAGCTAGGGCGTTTTTTAAAACGCTTTAGAGAAGGTGCAGAAGCTTTACCCGATGGCATCGTGCTTATTAAGCGCAGTGGACAAATACTGTGGAGTAATAAGCTAGCGACTCAGCTTGTTGGTATTCGCTGGCCTGAAGATAGTAATATTCGTATTGATAACTTGTTACGGCACCCTGACTTTGTTGAAGCTTATGGTTTCAAAAACTTTAACGATCCTATTGTTATACCCTCACCAACGATTAGTGAACTGGTCATTGAAATACGCATCGTTCCTTACACTTATAATGAATATCTTTTATTAGCGCGAGATGTAACACAAGTCACTCGCTTAAATCAAATGCGTAAAGATTTTATCGCTAATGTGTCTCATGAGCTTAAAACGCCATTAACGGTGATCCAAGGTTACTTGGAGATGTATCAAGATGAAGAGATGCTTGAGTTTGTTAGTGCAAAGTCAATCAACTCAATGCTTGATCAAAGTGAGCGGATGATGAGTTTGGTTAATCAATTATTGGTACTCTCTAGAATTGAAGCTAACTCGGACTCTCTGTTTGAACATGTTATTGACATGCCCAAGTTATTGTTGCTAATTCAAAGTGAAGCTCAGCAATTAAGTGCGGAACAAGCACATCAAATTGAATTTGTCATTGAACCTAATTTACATATTTATGGTATTGAAGATGAAATGCGCAGTGCAATGACCAACTTGATAAAAAATGCCATTTTGTATACTCCAGAGAAGGGTATTATAAAAGTTTCGTGGTTACGCAAAGGAGAAGGGGCAGAGTTTAAAGTCTCAGATAATGGGCTCGGGATTGCTGCTTTTCACTTAGCTCGCCTGACAGAACGTTTTTATCGAGTTGACGATGCGCGTTCCCGTCATTCCGGTGGTACAGGGCTAGGGCTTTCTATTGTTAAGCATGTATTAACACATCATCATTCTACACTTGAAGTCGCGAGTGTAGAAGGTGAGGGGAGTGATTTTAGTTTTGTGATCCCTTCTGAAGTTATTGCAAAATCCTTACCTAAGGTTGTTAATCAATAAGTTTCGCTTAATTTCGTCAGATTCCTTTACTTCAAGCTGCGTAGCAATTAGGATCTGACGATATTTTTCCGCATACATATTGAATCATGACATCATTTACTATTACTCGCCCAGATGACTGGCACTTACACCTTCGCGATGGCGAACAACTCGAACATACTGTTAAACATGCTAGCCGTTATTTTGGCCGCGCCATTATCATGCCTAATTTAGTGCCGCCTGCTACTTGTACCGAATCGGCTTTAAGCTACCGCGATCGTATTCTTGCTCATCGACCTGACGATAGTTTGTTTGAACCTTTAATGGTTTTATATTTAACAGATAAAACGTCTGTTGATGAAATAAAAAAAGCTAAAGCGAGTGGTAAAATTGTTGCTGCTAAACTTTACCCTGCGGGTGCAACGACAAATTCTGATTCAGGTGTAACCGACGTTAAAAACATCTATCCTGTTCTACAAGCCATGCAAGATGTCGATATGTTATTACTGGTACATGGTGAAGTCACCCATGCTGACGTTGATATTTTTGATCGTGAAAAAGCCTTTATCGACTCAGTGTTAAAACCAGTCGTAAACGATTTTCCTGATTTAAAATTAGTGTTAGAGCATATCACCACTAAAGATGCCGTTGAATTTGTGATGGCACAAAACGATAACGTAGGCGCGACCATCACCGCTCACCATTTAATGTTTAATCGTAATCATATGCTTGTCGGTGGTATAAAACCGCATTTCTATTGTTTACCTATATTAAAAAGAAATATTCATCAAGCGGCTTTAGTTAAAGCGGCAACAAGCGGTTCGAAAAAATTCTTTTTGGGAACTGACTCTGCCCCGCACGCAAAAGATAAAAAAGAAGCCGCTTGCGGTTGCGCTGGCTCTTACACGGCACATGCGGCTGTTGAGTTATATGCTGAAGTTTTTGAACAAGAAAAGGCTTTAGATAAATTAGAAGGTTTTGCGAGTTTTAATGGTCCCGATTTTTATAACTTACCACGCAATTCAGACTCAATCACATTAGTTAAAAACGACTGGCAAGTGCCTGATGTTTATACTTTAGGTGATAACGAAGTTGTGCCTATTCGTGCTGGGGAAGTCATGCAGTGGCAAGTAAAATAAGGCTAAAAGCATAATGCATCTTTTTGTAAACGATTTAACGGTTATCGATTTCTCATATTTGGATGATGTGCGCGGTATTGTTGGCGAAAGCTGGATTGTTGATATTGTGTTAGTTGGGCATTTAAATGAGCAAAATATGGTACTCGATTTTGGCTTAGTTAAAAGTCAAATTAAACGTATTATTGATGATGAATTTGATCATAAATTGCATATACCTGAAGAGTCGTCTGCATTACTTGCGAATGTTCATGGCGTTGATAATCAAGATATCACTTTTAAGTTAAATGGCGGTGAGCATCTTTTTGTTTCTGCGCCTCCCAGTGCTTATTGTTTTGCGCCGACAGATCATATATCGATAAGTACGTTATTACCGGTCATTAAGAGCACCTTGATGCTCGATATGCCAAATAATGTAAAAGATATTGTGTTGACCTTACGCCCTGAAAAAATCAGTACACCTTATTATCATTACAGTCATGGCTTAAAGCATCATGAAGGTAATTGCCAGCGCATTGTACATGGACATCGATCTAAAATTGATATCTTTGTTGATGGTGAAGTTAATGATGATTTACAGGCTAGTTGGGCAAAACGGTGGAAAGATATTTATATTGGCAGTGAAAGTGATTTAGCCCCGGCGGTAGCTGAATCTTTTTGTGCAAATTATCAACTTAATGCCGATGATTATTATGGCTTTGCTTATTCAGCTTCACAAGGTGACTTTTCGCTAGCGGTTGCAAAGTCTATGTGTGATTTGATGGATCGTGATACAACCGTCGAGTGCATTGCTGAGTTTATACTTGAGCAAATTCAATTAGAATTGCCTGATAGTAAGCTAGAAGTGAGGGCTTACGAAGGGGTTTCTAAAGGTGCTATTTCATATGCTTAAATATAAATTAGCGGTTTTAACGAGTTTATTTCTGAGCTCTACTGACCTCGCCGCCGACGAAGGCTTACAAATACAACGTCAAGCGCTTTATCAAGGTGGCTTTATACTCGGTACTAAATCTAATTGTGTGACTTATCAATTAAATGGTTTGAAAGGACGTTGTAACGATAAAGGTCAATTTGTTGTTGGCTTTGGTCGTGATGCTAAGCCTGAACAAACCGTTGTATTTGAATTATCGGATAAATCGCGCTTTTCGTATACGGTACAAATTAAACCTCAGCAATACGATATACAAAAAATAGAAGGTGTCGCTAAAAAAATGGTTACACCACCAGCGTCTGTTTCTACTCGCATCGCGGGGGATAACCAACAGATTGGTCGAGGCCGTGCCGTTGATTCAGACCTAACGGGTTATACCGAACATTTTATTTGGCCAAGTTATGGTCGGATTTCAGGTGTGTATGGGAGTCAGCGTGTATTTAATGGAATTAAAAAGCGTCCTCACTTTGGTTTAGACATTGCTGCACCAACAGGTACTGAAGTTGTCGCACCGGCCTCTGGTATTATTAGAGTTGCTCACCATGATATGTATTATTCTGGCGGAACGATTATTTTAGATCACGGCTTTGGTTTAAGTTCTACTTTTATACATTTATCAAAAGTATCTGTTGTTGAAGGGCAAAAAATTGCTCAAGGTGAGCTCATTGGTGAAATTGGTAAATCAGGCCGTGCAACAGGCCCACATTTAGACTGGCGTATTAACTGGTTTAAAGAACGTTTAGACCCCGCTTTTTGGGTTGAAAAAGGCGGTAATAAAAGCAAATAATGCTTTTATTACCATTTCTTTTTCGGTTGGAATAGCACGTCTAAATCATCACTATCTTCAGCGTTTTTCTTTTTCGAGTCAGCTAAGTTAGAGCTTTTAAGTTCGGCCGCTATTTCATTTAATGTTGCTTCTAGCTCTTGATGGCGTTGGCTAGTATATTCATTTCGTGCACTTTGTGCATTAATTGTATTAATTGCTTTTTCAAAGTATTGCCTGGCTGAACCTAGCATATGCGATTTTCTGGCCGCATTACCTCGTTTCATTAAGCTTTCAATATTAACTTTAATCTGGAAATTTTCGAGTTTTTTATCTTCAGCCATAAAAAGATGAGTGTCGAGCTTGCCTTTAGTATGTTCAGCGCGCAGTAAAGTGCGTATTTTTTTAACTGCTTTGATCATGCCAATAACGATTCTATCTTCATCTGGAATGATAAACGTTTCTTCAACTGGTTGGTTTTCAGTTGACATACCCTTAACACGTTCTTGAGCATCTCTTAATCGGCTTGATATTTCTCTTGATTCAGGTGATATCTCAACCATCGATTTTAAAGCATCTAATACACGTTGGTGCATAATTAAAACCAGTTGCGGGCTTACTGGGATAGACCCCGCACTCATTAATAACTCTTCGGTTTCTTCAATGATTTTTTTGTATTTGGCTAATTCAGTGCGTTTATCCGCTTCTGTTTTATTTTTGTGTTGCTGGATCGCATTCATTATTATCGCTAACACAACGAGAGCAACAACAAGACCAATCACAATTTGAAAAATCATAAAGAATTCTCTTAACTATTTATATTTAGTGCTTATCTAATTGATATTACCTAAAAAACCTATATTAGGGTAGTAGCAATTTAAAAACACCTCCACCTAATTCACCGCCATTTTGTAAATGGATCGAACCTGCTTTGCTTTTATTGGTATGTGCTGCGGCTATTAACCGGGCAAAAAACAAACCTAGCCCTGTTCTACCCGCATTTAAATCGAGGTTTTGCATTTCAGAGTTTTGGATCTGTAGCATGCGATCAGGAAAGCCGTCACCGTTATCTTCAATTAGAAAAACGAGCTGGTCATCAACAATATCAGCTGCAATTTTAATTTTCCCGTGACTATAACGCAAAGCATTGATAAAAATATCATTGACTAAGTTACTGATCATATCAATATCAAAATGCCAACTTAAGTCTTCTGGTAAATTGATTTCGACATCTAAACTGTTATTAGCAATATATAATTCATTTTTAGCAATGAGTTCATCAATAACATCATCAATGTAATGTTCTTCAATATTTAATGGTAATTGATTTTTCTCTGCTCGGTAAAGCGTTAATAATTGTAATAAATTTGTATTTAAGCGAGATGCTTCATAGTGCAATCTTGCGAGCTCTTCAGCGTCTTTTTGATCATGGCTGGCCAATTTGTTACTTAAAGAGTCGATCGATTGAATTAGCATACACAGTGAATTTTTCATATCGTGTACTGCCGAAGCAAGTACAGTTGAAAAATCAATCGTTCCAGTCATAATAACCCCATACGATAAGTGTTTTACTTTTAGTTATGTTTCAGTCATAAAGTATAAAAAAGTGAGTCGTTAATTGTAAATTTTAGGCTATTTTCTAATTTATGCCGTTAATAACAAAAATTTATCAATTATTCCATGACTATAGCTAAAGTTTATTTTATAGTAATAAAAGTGAATACAACTATATTTTATTAGAATATAAGCCGAAGATAAGGTGAGGATATGAAACTTCAACAATTACGCTATATTGTCGAGGTGTTAAATCACAATCTCAATGTGTCAGCGACAGCTGAAAGCCTCTATACCTCTCAACCAGGTATCAGTAAACAAGTGCGTATGTTAGAAGACGAGCTTGGCGTGCAAATATTTGGCCGCAGTGGTAAGCATTTAACACACGTAACACCTGCTGGTGGCGATATTATAAATATTGCGCAAGAAATACTATCGAAAGTCGAAAGCATTAAGTCTGTTGCTCGTGAACATACTCTACCTGACCAAGGTAAATTAAACATTGCTACAACGCATACACAAGCGCGTTATGCTTTACCTGATGTTATTAAAGGCTTTATGGGTAAATACCCTAAAGTGTCTTTACATATGCATCAAGGTACGCCTTCACAAATAAGTGATGCAGCGGCTAAAGGTGAAGCTGATTTTGCTATTGCAACTGAAGCTCTTCACTTATATAACGATTTAGTGATGTTACCTTGTTACCACTGGAATCGCAGTATTGTTGTGGCTAAAGATCACCCATTAGCTAAGATGCGTGATGTGACCTTAGCCGACGTGGCTAAATTTCCTATGGTTACGTATGTCTTTGGTTTTACTGGGCGTTCAGAGCTTGATCAAGCCTTTAGTGAACAAGGACTTGAGCCTAAAATAGTGTTCACTGCAACCGATGCTGATGTGATTAAAACCTATGTACGTTTAGGCGTTGGTGTGGGTGTTATGGCAACCATGGCAATCGATGAAGCAACAGATAAAGATTTAGTTGCAATTGATGCAAGCCATTTATTCAAAATGAGTACAACTAAAATTGGCTTTAGAAAAGGTACATTCTTACGTCAATATATGTATGACTTCATTGAACGTTTTGCGCCACATTTAACTAAAGACGTAGTAGAAAAAGCGATAATGCTTAAAAATGCAGATGATATTGATGCCATGTTTGCAGATCTCGATTTACCGGTTAGATAATATTAACTAACGTGGTTAATTTGATTTAAATAGTCAGCTGGTTCTTTGGTATAGAGCCAGCTTGCTAAATCGACTAATATCCCTGCCGTTGCTCCCCACACTAAATTTCCCTCAAAACTAAATGCATAAACTGGAAAGTGTAGTTCGTCTCGTTTTAAGTTTATTTGATAAATATTACTGGGCTTTAAAATAAAACTCAGTGGTAACTTGAGTATTTTACCCACTTCATTGTTATTAACCTTGGTTTCATAAGTTTGATTTAAAGTGGTTATGTAGGGCGTTATCGAAAATCCGCTCAACGTTTTAAACTCATTTAATTCAAAAGTGGTTGAAAAAAGCGCTGAGCGGATCCCTATTTCTTCAAAGGTTTCTCGGTAGGCGGTATCAATTAATGAATTATCTATACCAAGTTCAGGTTTGCCACCTGGAAAACAAAATTGCCCAGGATGATGACGCAAAGAGTGTGCTCTTTGCGTAAGTAGTATGCAAGGTTCTGTGGGGTGGGAGAAATCGATAATAACCAATACGGCCGCCGACGTTAGATTAGATAACGGTAATTGGGTTTTGGCCGTTCTTGTGGTTAACAGTAATTTGCCTAATATTTGTTGTTCAGAACCGTTATTCTTCATTGACCGATTGCACTTCAAAAGCGGGTAAAATTTTAGCGACTTTATGGTAGGTTTCTTGGTATTCACTGGTTACATTAGAGTCAATGACTAGCCCGCCACCAGCCCAACAACATAGGCGTTTGTCATCAGCGAGTAAGGTTCTAATGGCAATATTCGTATCCATTTTACCATTCCAATCAATATAGCCTATGCTGCCACAATAGATATCACGTCGGTGTGGCTCAAGTTCTTCGATAATTTGCATCGCTCTTATTTTAGGTGCACCCGTAATTGAACCACCAGGAAATGCACCTCGTAATAAATCAAATGCACTTTTATTTTCAGCTAATTCGCCTGTAATAGTACTCACCAAGTGATGCACGGCAGGAAAACTTTCTATTTTAAATAAATGCGGCACATGGACAGATTTAGGTGTTGCGACTTTGCTGATATCGTTACGTAATAAATCAACAATCATTAAATTTTCAGCACGGTCTTTTTCTGAGTGCAATAATTGTTTAGCCAGTTTTTGATCTTCTGCTGCTGTTTTACCACGGGGTAATGTGCCTTTAATCGGTTTTGTCTGTATTTTGTTGGCTTTTAATTTTAAGAACCGCTCTGGTGATAAACACAAAACAGTATGTTTGTCTGTTTTGATAAAAGCAGAGAAGGGCGCTTGATTATCTTTGGTTAATTTAAGGTAAGCTTGCCACAAATTGCCGGTATAATTGGCTTCAAATCGTTGTGCCAGATTAATTTGATAACAATCGCCTTCAGTTAAATAACTTTTTACTTTATTAAACTTAGTCGTATATTCATTTTGACTCATATTAGCTTGCCAAGGTTGAGTTAAAACAAATGTATTGGTTGAAGCGCGTTTTATTTGAGATTTATTCAGTAAGGTATCAACACGATTAAGCTTGGGTTGTAAATCAAGCGCAAACCATTTTTTGTTTTTATTATCATAAATAAGACCCCAATCATAAACACCTAGCATTAATTGAGGTAAATCAAAATCTTTAATGCCAATATTGTCGAATGCTTCAATATTTCGACCCAAATCATAACTAAACCAGCCTGCAACACCACCCGCAAAGGGTAAATCAGTTGATAATTCGAAAGGGGGTTTATGCTCAAGCCACAGTTCTTCAGCTATGGTGAATGGGTCGCCTTGTTTATATTGAATATTTCCGTCGTGATTACTCGTGATTTTTGCGTGACCATCTGAGTAAGTTAATAAAGCTAATGGCTTGGACAAAATTATATCGTATTGACTGTTTTCATGCTCAGTTTGCCCCGAATCGAGCAATATCGCACCCATTTCGTCGCTGATACTTGAAAATACGTCACGCGGGCTGATTTGTATATTAATGGGCTTTATAAATTCAGGTATCGGATTTGGGTTCATTTACTTTATTTAAACTGTTTACGAATGCACGTGTTGACTGGCGGGATAACGCGTTCAAGGTTATCATAGAGTCTACTACCCATGCCACTTCAAACTTTGTGTTTATCGCAATAGAATAACTCAATTTATTGAGGTTATCTGTATCTATAGTCAAAGCGATCGGGTTTTAGGGGAAGCCGTCAAGCTTCGAGACCCCATGAGCATATGCTCTACTATGTGATTGGGGCGAGTAAGCGCTGACAATGAACCATAAAACCTGAGCGAGAAGACTATATATTTGAAGCTGGTAAAGGATGGACAGTTGAGACTACATATTAAAGAGGTTGAACGGTTGTTATGACAGTTATACGCCAGCAAGATTTTATTGAAAGCATTGCAGATGCCCTGCAATTTATCTCTTATTACCACCCACTTGATTTTGTGCAAGCGATTGAAAAAGCTTATAACAAAGAGCAAAACCAAGCGGCTAAAGATGCCATGGCACAAATATTAATTAATTCGCGTATGTCTGCAGAAGGTCATCGACCACTTTGTCAAGATACCGGTATCGTGACTTGTTTTGTTAAAGTGGGCATGGGGGTGCAATGGGACAAAGTTGATTTAACGATCCAACAAATGGTTGATGAAGGTACACGTCAAGCTTATTGTAATCCAGATAATCCATTACGGGCTTCGATCGTTGCTGATCCTGCGGGTAGCCGTAAAAACACCAAAGATAACACACCATCAGTTGTGCATATTGAAAGCGTAGCGGGTGAGCATATTGAAGTCATGATTGCGGCTAAAGGTGGCGGTTCTGAAAATAAAACCAAAATGGTGATGTTAAACCCGAGCGATTCAATTGCTGATTGGGTTGTTAAAACGTTACCCACGATGGGAGCGGGCTGGTGCCCACCAGGCATGTTAGGCATAGGTATTGGTGGAACAGCAGAAAAAGCCGCTGTTTTGGCAAAAGAAAGTTTAATGGACCCGGTTGATATTCAAGAGTTAATTGACCGAGGTGTGGTAACCGCTGAAGAAAAATTGCGCTTAGAAATATTTGAACGTGTAAACGCATTAGGGATTGGCGCTCAAGGTTTAGGGGGGTTAACCACCGTTGTTGATATTAAAATTGCCAGCGCGCCGACACATGCAGCTTCAAAACCTGTTGTTATGATCCCTAATTGTGCTGCGACACGACATGTTCATTTCCACCTTGATGGTTCTGGCCCCGCTGAATTACAGCCGCCAAAATTAGAAGACTGGCCTGAAGTTACATGGGAAGTGGGTAAAAATACGCATCGTGTTAATGTGGATAATATTAGCAAAGCCGATATTCAAGAGTGGAAAGCAGGCGATACCGTTTTATTATCAGGTAAAATTTTAACTGGCCGAGATGCCGCTCACAAACGAATTCAAGATTACATGCAACGGGGTGAAGCCTTACCTAATGGTGTCGATTTTAACAATCGCTTTATCTATTACGTCGGCCCTGTTGATGCTGTTGGTGATGAAGTTGTTGGCCCTGCCGGCCCAACAACATCAACGCGTATGGATAAATTTACTGATTTAATGCTCGCTGAGACGGGATTAATTGGCATGATTGGTAAAGCTGAACGCGGACCTGCAACGGTAGATAGTATTCGTCAACATAAAGCGGTTTATTTAATGGCTGTGGGCGGTGCTGCTTATTTAGTCGCTAAAGCGATTAAAAAATCTCGCGTTGTTGCGTTTGATGATTTAGGTATGGAAGCTATTTATGAATTTGAAGTTGAAGATATGCCTGTTACTGTTGCTGTAGATTCAACCGGTAATAACGTTCATGAAACGGGTCCCGCTATTTGGAAAGCTAAAATAGAAGATTTTAAATAAACGTTATATAAAAATTCAGTTTCAGCTTACCAAATAGCGCTGTATAATTAAACAGTGTATATAGTGGTTGATCTTTGTTTTTATAAAGAAAGGCGCCTTCGGGCGCCTTTTTTATTATTCTCAGATTTCATATGCCTAAGTATGCGTATTTAATCTAAAGCGCTATTTCTTCTTTATTTAAACATTAAGGTTATTCAAGATGGTAGAACAACATTTATTACTGATATTAATTGCAGGTGTCGGTGTGCTTTGTTTGTTAAACCTGATTTTTTTAATTTTTTCCTCTCGGCGTAAACTCAAACAAGATGACCTATTTGAATTAAAGGCGGCTTTAATAAAAGAAAATGCAGATCTACGCCAATCTTTACTTAACCAAATGCATGAGCAACAGCAAAACGGTGAGCAACGCATAAACCAAATTACACATACTTTGCAGCAAAGTTTATTTCAAGGGTTTAAAGAGCTCTCGCACAGTAATAATCAACACGCTGCGCAAACCCGTAGTGAACAAGTTTCAGCATTAAAGTCGCATGCTACCTTAATTGCTGAGCAATTAAATAAACTTAATAGCAGTACCGAACAGCGATTAGATAAGATAAGCGAACGAGTGAATGAAAAGCTCAATGAAGGCTTTGCTAAGAGTATTGAAACGTTTAATCGTATCATGCAACGTTTGGTGTTAATTGATGAAGCCCAAAAACAAATCTCTGAACTTTCGGTCAATGTGACTAATTTACAGTCGATATTATCTGATAAACGCAGTCGCGGGGCCTTTGGTGAAGTTCAGCTTTATTCTTTACTTGAAAATACATTAGCGCCTAATCAATTTAAATCACAAGCTCAATTAAGTAATGGTAAAATTGCCGATGCGATCTTAGAGTTACCAGAGCCCACGGGTCGTATTGTGATTGATTCAAAATTTCCGTTAGAGTCTTATCAACGTATGACAGACAATGAAGTGGCTGAAGTCGATCGTGCTGTCGCGGTTAAGCAATTCAAAATAGATGTTAAAAAACATATAAATGATATTGCCAATAAATATATTATTAAGCATGAAACCGCTGATAGTGCTATTTTGTTTTTACCCGCGGAAGCTATTTTTGCTGAGATCCATGCACATCATAATGATTTAGTTGAATTAGCCTGGCGTAGTCGGGTTTGGTTAACGTCGCCCACGACGCTCATGGCTATTTTAACAACCGCTAAAGCGGTATTAAAAGATGAAGCGACGCGTGAGCAAGTTCATATTATTCAACAACACTTGGCTTTATTAAACGATGATTTTAATCGGTTTGGTAAGCGTTTTGATCAGCTCGCGCGTCATATTGATCAAGCCGCGAGTGATGTAAAACAGATCCATACATCGGCACAAAAAATTACAGGTCGTTTTAACACGATTGAAAGTTTAAACTTAGCTGATGAGATAGAACAAATTAAGGTTAAATAATTGCATTCTTCCATTAAAGAAATCGGTTTGTTTCACGATTTAATCCAATTATTGCAAATTGACACATTACAAAAAATACCGAATGTTGAGCAGTTAAACCAATGGGCGAGCACGTTAAGCCCAGGTTTTATTGAGCTTGGTTTAAAGTTTGTCGCCCAAGATGAACATTTTGACTGGCAAGAACAATATTATGAAGAAGTTATTTTTAATCGTTCACTGATCCCAACCCGTATTGAGCACTGGCATGATTTTTTTAATGCGTGTATTTGGTTAGTTTTTCCGAAAACCAAACAATTATTGAATCGTATTCATATTGAAGAAATAGCCTTGCATGGTTTGAAAAAACGTTCTAAATGTCGAGATGCGGTAACGTTATTTGATGAGTGCGGCGTGGTGATGGCAATAAGTGAGAGTCAAATTCAGGGATCACTTCGCTCACATCAATGGCATCAAAATTTTTGGCTCGATCGACATCAATGGGGAAAAGATCGTCAAGGGTTTATCTTTGGGCATGCTAATTATGAAATGGGTTTATCACCTTTTATTGGTTTAACCGGTAAAGCTTTTTTTATCGATGTGCCTGCTGATTTTTTTAATCAAGCTTTAGCAACACAATATGAAATAATGGATATGCTTTTATTGAACCAAATCGGTGTTGATAAGCAATTAACCAATAATAAATGTTTGTCACCCTTACCTTTATTAGGGATACCGACTTGGTATGCGGATAATCAGAATGAAAATTTTTACGCGAATACAAATTATTTTAGACCTAAGCGTGAATTTAAAAAGTAAGTTAAAAAATAGCATTTATATTCGGCGTAACCTGTGTTTTTCATCTCTTGAATATGAAATAGGTATTCATTCTTTGCAATTTAGGCGTAAGCCATTAAGAATCCTCTTTTTTAATTTAAGAGATAATACGAATGGCAGGTTGGCAATTTTGGGTTGATAGAGGGGGCACATTTACAGATTTAATAGCCCAGACGCCTTCAGGTGAATTACTGACACACAAATTATTATCTGTAAACCCGAACCAATATCAAAACTCTGCTATACAAGGTATTCGTGACTTACTTAATTTAAGTTATGAAGAAGCCATTCCGACTCATCTAATCTCGCAAGTAAAAGTTGGTACGACTGTTGCGACTAACGCATTGCTAGAGCGTAAAGGTGAACTCACCGCTTTAGTCACCACTGAAGGTTTTGCGGACGTTTTGAAAATTGCCAATCAAAACCGACCTGATATTTTTGCACTTAATATTGAATTACCTGAACAGCTTTATTGTTGCGCCATTGAAATAAAAGAGCGTATGAATGCGCGAGGTGAAATTGTTAACCCTATTGAGATCGCAGAGGCTAAGCAGAAATTAATTGCGTTAAAAGAGCAGGGTATCAAAGCCATTGCGATTGTTTTAATGCATACTTGGATTAACCCTCAACATGAGCAAGCTTTGGCGTTATTAGCCGCCGAAGTTGGCTTTGAGCAAATATCAGTATCACATGAGGTTTCTGCCACCATTAAAGTGATACCTCGTGGCGATACGACGGTAGTCGATGCTTATTTAACGCCGGTTATGCAAAAATACGTACAACAAATAGCCGATCAATTACCTAACGTTGAATTGTTTTTTATGCAATCGAATGGTGGCTTAGCGAGTTCAATTGCTTTTAAAGGTAAAGATGCCGTGTTATCTGGTCCTGCAGGTGGCATTGTTGGCGCGGTTAGTACTTCAGCGCAATTAGGCTTTGATAAAATTATTGGTTTTGATATGGGCGGAACGTCGACTGATGTATCACATTGCCTAAACCAAGCCTATGAAAAAACCTACCAAACACAAGTCGCAGGTGTGCGTTTAGCCGTCCCTATGATGAATATTCATACCGTAGCTGCGGGTGGCGGTTCAGTTTGTCAATATCGTGATGGGCGTTTTCAAGTCGGACCTGATTCAGCTGGCTCATTTCCAGGACCCGCTTGTTATCGACAAGGAGGGCCTTTAACGGTAACCGATTGCAATGTGGTATTAGGTAAAATTAATGCCGCGTATTTTCCGGCTGTATTTGGTGATAATGCCAATTTACCACTTGATATGGAAGCCGCTATTGCAGCGGTTAAACAAGTACAAGCACAATTGTTAAGCAATGGCGTTGATAAAACGCTAGCTCAAATAGCCCAAGGCTTCATTGCTATTGCGGTTGAAAATATGGCTAATGCGGTTAGAAAAATATCAACGCAGCGTGGTTATCATTTATCGGATTATGCTTTAACTTCTTTTGGCGGGGCTGGTGGGCAACATGCTTGTTTGATTGCAGATGCCTTAGACATCGATACAATATTAATTCACCCTTATGCAGGGGTGCTTTCCGCCTATGGCATCGGGTTAGCTGAGCAAATTGTTACCCAAGAGCAAAGTGTACAAGTGGAGTTTACAGAATCTAACTTACACACGTTTCAGCAAATTGTTGATTCATTAACCTTAAAAACCCGACAATCGTTAAATGCGCAAGGCGTGAAAGATGAATACATTTCCTCTCAAGTTAAAGCACATTTAAAATACGCAGGCGCGGAGGTTATTATTGAAGTTGATTGGCACAACTATGCTTCGATGTGTAACGATTTTGAATGTGAGCATAAACGACTATTTACGTATTATTCTCCTGAATTACCACTGGTTTTAGATGCATTAAGTGTTGATTCATCCTCTAACTTATCTCAAAAAATTGCGCTTTCATGTGCAGATAAAGTCAGTGTTGAACAAATTTTAACTGAAGGTGCTAATGCTGAAAACGCAACGTTGGAACCCATTGTATTTTATAGCGAGCAAACGGAGTATCAAGCCCCTTGCTACCGGCGTGATCAACTCAAAATAACGGATGTTATTAAAGGACCTGCGGTTATTATCGAAAAAACGGGAACAAATATTATTGAGAATGGCTGGCAAGCTGAGGTTATAGATCAGCAAGCGTTAAAATTGACCCGCATGACAGAAAAAGTCGTTGATACACTGACGGTTGATCCGATAAACCTAGAAGTTTTTAACAATCTGTTTATGGTCATTGCGGAGCAAATGGGTAGTACACTGCAAAAAACAGCACATTCAGTTAACATCCGTGAACGGTTAGACTTTTCATGTGCATTATTTGATCAACAAGGTGAGCTTGTGGCCAATGCGCCTCATGTTCCTGTCCATTTAGGCTCTATGTCTCATTCAGTTAAAAGTATTTTGGCTCAATTTACGGCTTTAAGTTTTAATGACGGTGATGCCTTTTTGATTAATTCTCCGTATCATGGTGGTACGCATTTACCTGACTTAACCCTTATTACACCTGTCTTTATTCATGGGCATAATGGGCCTGCATTTTTTGTGGCGTCAAGAGCGCATCACGCTGATGTGGGTGGCATCAGTCCAGGGTCTATGCCATCAAATAGTCAAAGCATTTTAGATGAAGGTTTGATTTTTACCGGTGTAAAAATTAGTAATGAAAATGGCTTAGATATTGAAAATATTCGTGTGTTGTTTAGCGAAAGCGCTTCACCAGCGAGAAATATTACTCAAAATATAGCTGATTTAACCGCACAATATGCCGCGAATAAGCAAGGCGTAAAAGAACTGCAGACTTTATGTTCACAATATGGTTTTAATACGGTCAATGCATTTATGCAAGCTATTTTAGATAATGCTGAGCTCGCTGTCGAAAATGTGATTACGAAATTAAAAGAAGGGGCTTGTTGTTTAACACTTGATACCGGTGCTGAGATAAACGTGGCCATCAAAGTTAATCAACAGACTAAACGTGTGTTAGTTGATTTTACAGGAACATCCGTACAACAATCAGGTAATTTTAATGCACCGCGAGCGGTAACTGACGCTGCGGTTATTTATGTCTTTAGAACCTTAGTTAAGCAAGCTATCCCGTTAAATGCGGGCTGCATGAGACCTATTGATGTTATTGCGCCACAAGGCTCTATGCTGTCTCCTGTCTATCCTGCTGCTGTCGTGGCCGGTAATGTCGAAGTTTCACAAGCGATCGTTAGTGCTTTATTACTGGCGCTTGGTCAAACTGCAGCGTCTCAAACAACGATGAATAACTTAACTTTTGGCAATGCTGATTATCAATATTATGAAACATTGGCTGGAGGTACAGGGGCCGGTATAACACTAGACGGTGATGCTTTTAGTGGTTGTGATGCAGTGCATAGCCATATGACGAACTCTCGGTTAACCGACCCTGAAATTTTAGAGCAACGCTTTCCGGTTGAGCTCGTCAATTTTTCAATTAGACAAGATTCTGGAGGCGATGGTTGCTTCAAAGGCGGAAATGGTATTGTACGCTCAATGCTATTTAAAGAGAGTATGATGGTTTCTATAATGAGTAATTCACGTGTTATTCCACCTTTGGGATTAGAACAGGGTAAAAATGGGTTGCCCGGTGAAGGATTATTACAACGTCATCACGGTAAAACCGAGATTTTAAATTCAAATTGTACCTTTAATGTTGAAAAAGGGGATGTTTTAATCATTAAAACACCGGGCGGTGGTGGATATACCGCCTATAATCGTGGTTAAATAGTCGTTGATGTTTAATATTTTCAATCACTTGCATTTAAAACTGGCTGCTGGTCAAAACAAAAGCTATGCTTAATTCAGCTCTTGGTACTTTGTTAATATAGATATATTAATATTTTTATTCGTTATATATTAAGTTATAACGAATAAATGACCTATTCTAGGTTATATTTGTATTAAATTAGTTTAGAAAACGACAAGGTCGTCGATAAATATCAAGGTATTTAATAAATAATCGCGGCTATAAGTGGTCTAAATACACAAATATGCTATAAAGTTAAAAACGACTGACCTTGTTTATAACTAAATCAGAAAATAAGAAGGAATAACCTTTAATGTTTAGCTTTCTAAGTCCACAGATTCCTGAAGATAAAACACTCATAGATAAAAAAGAATTAGCTGAGTTACGTGATAAAGCCGCTACATTAGACAAAGTTGTGCAGTGCGATGCTAAAACGATCGCACAAGAGTTAGCTAATAACGCTAGCTCTGCGAGTGAAAATGCAACTCAGAGATTAAGACGTATTGAATCAAGCTTTGATTTAGTTAGAAATTTTATAGAGCAAACAAGTGACATTGAATCTATTTCGCAAAGTGCATATGAATCATCTGCTGAAACGGCCAGTACCAGTCAAGATTGTATTGAGCAACTTGGAAAATTAGCTGAAAACATTCGCAGTTCAGCGCAATTTATTACTGAATTTACAATCCTTTTAGGTAATTTAGACGAAAACAGTAAAAATATTGATCAATTAGTTGAATCAATTAAAGGTATTGCTGCACAAACTAACTTACTTGCCTTGAACGCGGCAATTGAAGCGGCTCGAGCTGGTGAACATGGACGCGGTTTCGCGGTCGTTGCGGATGAAGTACGCTCATTAGCGAATACGGCAAATGAATCGGCAGATCAAATTCAAACTGAAATGCATAAAATAATGGATATTTCGACAGAGATTATTGATAAGCAAAAAGACGTAGAAAATTTAATCGAAGCGAGTGTGCATATTGCGGATGAAACAACAGGGCAATTAGGCTCTTTAGCTGAGCTAGCGAATACGAGTTCATCTAATGTTGAACAAATAATGGAAAGTGTACAAAGCCAAATGAGTAGTGTTGATGCTATTCGTAATACGATGGAAGATCTCGTTAACGATACTCAAAATTCAATTGATAAAGCGTCGCGTAATGTCGACTTGAGTAAAAAATTACAATCTGAATTAGTCCAACTTAATTAATTATTGTCTTTTCTACAACACGCTATAAGTCTTCACTATAGTCAAAGCGATCGGGTTTTAGGGGAAGCCGTCAAGCTTCGAGACCCCATGAGCATATGCACTACTATGTGATTAGGGCGAGTAAGCGCTGACAATGAACCATAAAACCTGAGCGAGAAGACTATACATTGGCGTGTTGTTTGTCTAAAACGGCTTTAATATGAATCAAAAAACACTTAAAAAAGTATTATGGCCCAATTGCGCACGTTGTCGTCATTATAGAGCGATGCTCATTTGGGGATTGATTATGCTGGGTGTTAGCTATTTTTTTTGGTAAGTATGCGTTTATCTTTGTTGCAAATTAAACCGATTAATCGAGAAAACGGCTTTAAAGTTTGTTTCTTTAGTGTGGTTTTTTTCTTACTTTATCTACTCTTCTTTCATACGTTAACGCAACCGTACCCCATTATAAAAATCACCTATTTATTAACCTGTTTTATTGGCTTTTTATTAGGGCTATTAAAAATTATTGAGCCTGTAATCAGTTGTGAGCTAGATGACACTGGCCTTATTTATTATTTAAAAAAAGGTGAATTAAAAGTGCGTTGGCAAGATATTAGGCGTATGGGTGATGTTAATTTTGAGTCCAGAAAATTGCCCTATATTGGTATAAAACTGATATCACTTGATAATGTTTTAAATGATACTTCACTGCGAGTTATGTCAAACTTGATTGTGCAACAACGTGCTTTACTTGGTCAGGTCATGAGTCAGTCATGCGAAACAGGGACTTGCATTAGTGAAGACATATTAAATACCGACCCCTTTAAAACCGCTGAACGCACCTATAAAGGTGTTCAGGCTATGTTTGCTCATCAACTTGTTTTATTAGATACCCACCTTGGATACCATATTTTGCTGCCCGAAGGTGCATTAGATCGTCAACCTGACGAGTTCATTCGACTGATGCGTCAATATAAAATAGAAAATGTAAAATATACTTAAAGTGCGTGTTGCTAAATTTTTAAATTTAAGTAATTAGCTTTTGATATGAAGTGTTTTCTGAGGTAGATTAGTGCTATTAAATAGAATACGGTATTTAAAAAGTGAGTGTCTCGACGCTGTTTCCTATCTTTCACTTGGTATTGTATTTATTCACGTTTTCGCATTAATTTCACTTTTCATTTAATGACGTTAAAACATCGACTTAATTAGCTGAAGGTTTCAATGACTCAACTGACTTATCAATTAGATGATGCTGGTAACAAACTTTGGCTTGTTGCTGATTTTTCTAACAGCGCAGCCGCGATTAAACTTGAACAAATCACGTCTACATTTCAAGAATCTGAATTTACAGCCTACTTCTTCCTTGAAGATGAAGCTAAAAATGCCGTTGCACTCATTAATGATAAAGTCACTAAAAAATTAACTAGCGGTGTTTCGAAGCATGTGGTTGCTGAAAAACGGCCAGCAAAAATAAAAATAAAAATGAATGCGGATAAAATGATCGCTAGTGCCGATGTTGTTTGTGCATACGGCGGTAATGCGTTAACAGCAAAGCAAATTATTCGTTGTTTAGCTCAAGTTGGCGTCACAATGGGGGTTGACCAAGAAGCCGTTAAAGCGTTAGCTCAAAAAATTTCGGTTGGCGAACCAGGCGAATCAATTGTAATGGAGCTGGCGTTTGGTAAGTTACCTGTACAAGGTGAAGACAGTTTTTTTGAAGCGTTAACCAAAAATGCGCGTGATCGGGTCTTGCAACCACAAGAAGCGGATCACGGCAAAGTCGATATGCGGGATTTAGGTGAAGTTATTTCGGTTAAAGCCGGAGCTGAACTTATGCGTCGCCATCCGCCGACACTTGGTAAACCAGGTTTTAAAGTTAATGGTGATACGCTACAGCCTATACCTGGTGCTGAATTACCTTTTGAAAATGCTGAAGGGGTTGAAATATCTAGTAAAGATAAAAATTTACTTATTTCATCCATGCCCGGCTTACCTTATGTTTTAGAAAAAGGCATGCGAGTTGATAATGTTTTAATGTTGTCAGCAGTTGATATTAGTACTGGGCATATCAATTTTGAAGGGGGGGTTGTTGTTAATGGTGATGTGACCGAAGGAATGCGCCTTAAAGCAACCGGTGATGTAACGGTTACTGGGTTTGTTGATAACGCGACGATAGAGGTTGCGGGGTCTTTAACCGTTGCTAAAGGGATTATAGGCCGTAAAGTTGACGACGTTGGCCCTGGCGAATCAGCTGTCTATCATTGCCACGTAAGAGCTAAAGGTGTTGTGGCCGCTAAGTATATGCAATATGCCAATATAGAAACTCAAGGCAAGGTTGAATTTCATTCACAGTTGATGCATTGCTTTATTAAAGCTAATCGAGTTATTGGTGTAGATGAAAATAAACCAATAGGTAAAATTGTCGGTGGCTTTTTTGAATTAGAAGAATTTCTAGCGTGCGGAACATTAGGTGCGCCTGCTTCAACCCATACACATATCAATTTATACCCACTTTACGCTAAATTAAAAAGTAAGTTAATGGCCATTAAAAAGCTGATCCATGAAAAAGAAATGGTAGTTGGTGAAATTAAATTAGCTTGGCAACATTTACAGAAACAGCCTGATGATGAGCATAAAAATGAGTTAATGGCTGAGACAAAAACTAATTATCGTGAGCACGATAAATTACTTAAGCAATTAAATTTGGCAGAGGCAAAGATAGAAACACAAATTCATGACGCTTTAATTCGTTGCAAAGTGATTGCGACTCGTCAAATGTTTAATAATATTCATGTGAAACTAGGCAACTGGCAAACGCACACCGAACGCGAATATGGACCTTTAACAATTGCCTATGCAGACGAGTCACTTAAAAAAATAGGTTAATTTGCTAACGATCAGTCACACAGTTTTTGCGTAAATGTTCTGATGGTTTATCCGTGATCACCAAAGCACGTTGTTCAGGACAAAAATAGCCTTTAACTTTAGTTTCAAAATCGCTGTCGATAGCTTTAGCCACTTGGTATAACGTTTCTACTGCCGTGCTATTCACAACAAACGGGTATTTAACAACAAAATCGCGATCAAGCCACCAAACTAAATTAATATTCTCTCTTGCCGCTATTTTACTCAACTCATGCATTAATGTTGTACCGGCTTCGAATTCATTATTCGTAACTGAACCTCGCCACTTATTATTTAATGGTTTAGTGATCGTCGTTAAATGATCGAGTTGTGTTTTGATGTCGATTGATTTTGCGTGCCGTAATTCTAATATATAAGAGTCTTTAACTTGCGGTGTGGTATCAAATTTTTCCTTCATTTCAGCATAAAAGTCAGTCAGGCCTTCAGAAGGCGTTTTCTGTTTATTTGAAATCTGGCTGCCTGTTGATTGAGATTGCTGCAGCGTAATTAAATAGACACCGACACTGATCACTAAAATAATAATTAGGGATTGCTTGAGCCAAAAATGCATGAATACAACTTATTTTCATATTAGTGTTTATAAATAATACTAAATAATTTTAGCGATAGTCAATTTATATACAATTTATTAATATCGCCGTAATGATTGACAAACATAACATCGTTTTTTAGTTTAATAATGTTAACCCTGAGCATATAAATCTGTTTTATCGCCCTTAGGCCTTGTTTTAAAACGACGGTGCAGCCACATATACTGCTCTGGAGCCTGCTGAATTCCCGCTTCGATTATCTTATTTATGCGGGCTGCGTCATGGGTATCATCGCCACTGGGGTAGTCTTCAAGGGCGGGTGAAAAGTCGATGGTATAACCACTATTATCTTTATTTCGATAGATGGTGGATATAACAACTTTACAGTTAGCATCGTTGGCTATCATTGTTGTTGCTGTGGTTGTGCATGTTTGTTTTTCGGCAAAAAATGGCACAAATACGCTTTTGCGGCGACCATAATCTTGGTCAGGTAAATAGATAACCGATTCATTATTTTCTAATGCTTTATATAAGCCGCGCACATCTTTTTTACCTATCTGATAACGATTATCTCTTGTTCGACCCTTATATTGAATATACTCCATTAACGCATTGTTGTGTGGGCGGTAAAAGCCGATATTTGGATGGTGTAAACCTAATAAGCGGTTACAAATTTCTAAACACACCATGTGATGAGCGATCAGTAAAACGCCTTGACCGGCTTCTTTGGCAGCAATAATGTTTTCTATTCCAGTGACATGACCGAGTTTTTTTATACGCCAGGTTGGCCACCACCAACCCATGCCTGACTCGAACAAAGCAATGCCCGTCGCTTTAAAATTCTCTTTAACGAGCGCTTCTCTTTCATCTTCTGGCATATCAGGAAAACATAATGCCAAGTTTCGCCTAGCGATGTGTGTTCGTCTTTTAAATTTAGCATACAATATTTTGCCAACTAATCGCCCTAAGCCGAGTTGAGTTTTATAGGGCAACCATGAAATAAGATAAAGAAAACTTAATCCAAGCCAGTTAAGCCAATACTTAGGTAAAAAAAATGAAAATGAAAATTTAGGCGTTTGCAAATCAGTTATCTCTTAATCGGACTTTCAATGATTTAATTAATTTCAGTGACATTGCACTTAAGGGAGCCATCAGCAAGCATAATATCAATCGATTGATTTACGTTAGCTTGTGAAACCGAGCGTATTATCTGATCCTTATCATTTTTTGCAATACTATATCCACGTGCCAAGGTTAATAAAGGGCTATAAGCTTGCAATTTTTCTGAAAGAATCACGAGTTTATGTTGTTGAAGATTGTATTTATCTGTTATTGCGTAATGTAAGCGTTGCTGAAGTTGGCTTGCTAAGTGACCTTTAGTGGTAATTGATTTTTCAGGTGATGCATCTATGCAGCGTTGAGACAATTGATTAAGGCGCGTTTGGTGTTGGTTGTGAATATGCTTTAATTGTTGATGTAATTGTGAAGCATAATTATCGAGTTTTTGTTGTTGGGTAAAAAGTTGAAATTTTGGGTCGGTTGCCGTTAATCGATTTTTTAACGTGTTGGCCTTATTTTGCTTAGCATTTAATAAATAATTAAAGGCATGAATAAGGTCACTTCTTAATTGCGTTAATCTTTGTGTTTGCTCTATTAAAGAAGAAGATATTAATTCGGCGGCCGCAGATGGGGTAGGGGCTCGATGATCAGCCACTAGATCCGAAATAGACACATCAACCTCATGGCCGACTGCACTTATGGTTGGAATATGGCTGTTTGCAATGGCACGGGCTACGACTTCTTCATTAAAACTCCATAAATCTTCAGTGGAACCCCCACCTCGAGTGATCACTAAGGTATCTACTTCTGCACGTGCGTTGGCGATATTGATCATATGGGCGATGTTATCAGCGGCGTTTGTGCCTTGAACTAATGTGGGGTAAATAATAACATTGATACAAGGAGCTCGACGTTTGAGAACCGTTAATACATCGTGCAGTGCTGCGCCCTTTGCTGAGGTGACCAATCCGACCGTATTGATAATACTCGGAATCGCTTTTTTACGCTCTAAACCAAATAACCCTTCTGCAGCGAGCTTAAATTTTAATTTTTCAAAAGCTTGTTTTAAAAGTCCTTCACCACTTGACTCCATCTGTTCAATAATTAGCTGATAGTCACCTCTTGGTTCATACAAACTGACTTTCGCTTTGACTAAAACTTGATCGCCATTTTTGGCTTTAAAACGAACATGTCGATTGGCCCCTTTAAACATAGCGCATTGTACTTGGGCATTGTCATCTTTAAGTTTTAAATACCAATGACCAGAAGAGGCTTGTAAAAAATTGGATATTTCACCTTCGACCCAAACATGCAAAAAATGGGTGTTTAATAAATCTTTAACCGATTGGTTTAAACGCGAAATACTGTATATATTTTGTAATGGATTCAGTTTCATTGAAGTTATTATTCAAAAGAGTGAAATATCAGTTTACCTTAAAACGTAAAACAGATAAAATGCGGCCGCAACATTTACTGTAGTTTTCACGATGGTAAATACCCTATAATGCTTATTAAACAGCCTCCAAACTAGGTGAGAAGTTGCAAATATGTTAAGAATAGCTAAAGAAGCTTTAACGTTCGATGACGTTTTACTAGTACCTGGTCACTCGACAGTACTTCCTCATACAGCCGAATTAAAAACACGCCTGACAAATTCTATTACGCTTAATATTCCTTTGGTTTCATCTGCGATGGATACCGTGACTGAAGCTTCGCTTGCCATTGCATTGGCGCAAGAAGGTGGTCTTGGTTTTATTCATAAAAACATGACTATTGAACAGCAAGCTAAGCAAGTCAGTCTGGTGAAAAAATATGAAGCAGGCGTAGTATCCGATCCCTTAACGGTAACGGCTGATATGACGATTCAGCAAGTTATTGAGCTGAGCGAAGAAAGTCATTTTTCGGGTTTCCCTGTTGTAGATGACAATAATGGCTTAGTTGGTATTGTGACTGCGCGTGATATTCGCTTTGAAAATAATTTAAGCCAATCGATTTCTGGCATCATGACCCCCAAAGAACGTCTTGTTACTGTAAAAGAAGGTGCAAGTCGTGACGAAATTTTAACGCTTATGCATGATAACCGTATTGAAAAAATACTGGTTGTTGATGATGCATTTAAATTGGTCGGTATGATCACAGTTAAAGATTTCCAAAAAGCGGAAAGTAAACCTAATGCGTGTAAAGACGAATTAGGTCGATTACGTGTTGGTGCTGCTGTTGGTGTCGGTGCCGGTACAGAAGAACGTGTAACGGCTCTAATTGAGGCGGGGGCCGATGTTATTTTGGTTGATACCTCGCATGGCCACTCTCAAGGTGTGCTTGACCGAATTAAATGGGTAAGAGAAACATTTCCTGATATTCAATTAATTGGTGGTAATGTTGCAACAGCTGAAGGTGCTTTAGCCATTGCTGATGCCGGTGCTGATGCTGTTAAAGTGGGTATTGGTCCTGGATCAATTTGTACGACTCGTATTGTTACGGGTTGTGGTGTACCACAAATTACGGCTGTTTCAGATGCGGCTGATGCGTTAAAAGAACGCGGTATCCCGGTTATTGCTGATGGCGGTATTCGCTTTTCTGGCGATATAGCTAAAGCACTCGCGGCTGGTGCCAGCTGTGTGATGGTTGGCTCAATGTTTGCCGGTACTGAAGAAGCACCAGGCGAAGTCGAGTTATACCAAGGTCGTTATTATAAATCATACCGAGGTATGGGGTCGTTAGGAGCCATGAACCAAAAAGAAGGTTCATCTGACCGTTACTTCCAAAAATCGAATGAAGCCGATAAATTAGTACCAGAAGGTATTGAAGGTCGTGTCGCTTATAAAGGGCCTATTTCGACTATCATCCATCAACAATTAGGTGGTATTCGCTCGGCAATGGGATTAACAGGTTGTGGCTCGATTGAAGCGCTTAATACCAAAGCTCAATTTGTTAAGATCACCTCTGCAGGTATGGGTGAATCTCATGTTCATGATGTAACCATCACTAAAGAAGCGCCTAACTACCGTTTAGGTTAAGCTTACTTTTACAGATTAATATAGGCTGATATTTTAGGATATCGGCCTTTTCTTTTTTATAATTGGATAGAAAAATGAGTCGAGATATACATCAACATAAAATCTTAATTTTAGATTTCGGTTCACAATATACGCAGTTAATTGCGCGTCGCATTCGTGAAATCGGTGTTTATTGTGAACTTTGGGCTTGGGATGTTACTGAAGAGCAAATTAAAGAATTTTCGCCAAATGGGATTATTTTAGCCGGTGGACCTGAAAGTGTAACAGAGCAGGACTCACCTCGTGCACCAGAATATGTATTTAATGCGGGTGTACCTGTGTTAGGTGTTTGTTATGGCATGCAAACGATGTCTCAACAATTAGGCGGTTCGGTCGAAGTATCCAATGAGCGTGAATTTGGTTACGCACAAGTTGAAGTTATTGCTGCATCTGCGTTATTGAAAAACATCGAAGATTCAATCAATGATGCAGGCAATGCATTACTTGACGTGTGGATGAGTCATGGTGATAAAGTTAATGCTATACCTGCTGATTTTAGTGTAGTCGCACAAACACCAAGTTGCCCATTTGCTATTATGGCTAATGAAGAAAAACGCTTTTACGGTGTGCAATTTCACCCTGAAGTGACTCACACAAAACAAGGTTTACGTTTATTAGAAAACTTTGTTGTTGATATTTGTGCTTGTGAAAAATTATGGACATCGGCTTCAATTATTGAAGACGCAATTGCCAAAATGAAAGCACAAGTGGGTGATGACGAAGTGGTATTAGGTTTATCGGGTGGTGTTGATTCATCAGTCGTCGCCATGCTTTTACACCGTGCGATAGGTGATAAATTAACGTGTGTATTTGTTGATAACGGCTTGTTACGTTTGAATGAAGGCGAGCAAGTTATGGATATGTTTGGTGACCATTTTGGTCTCAATATTATTCATGTTAAAGCCGAAGACCGTTTCTTAGACCGATTAGCCAATGAAGCTGATCCTGAAGCTAAACGTAAAATTATCGGTAATGTTTTTGTAGAAGTGTTTGATGAAGAAGCCAGTAAATTAGAAAACGCTAAATGGTTAGCCCAAGGGACGATTTACCCTGATGTTATTGAATCAGCTGCATCAAAAACAGGTAAAGCCCATGTTATCAAATCACATCATAATGTGGGTGGTTTGCCTGAAGATATGGCGCTAGGTTTAGTTGAACCTTTACGTGAGTTATTTAAAGATGAAGTGCGTAAAATTGGTTTAGAGCTAGGCTTGCCTTATGACATGCTTTACCGTCACCCTTTCCCTGGGCCTGGACTCGGTGTGCGTATATTAGGCGAAGTTAAAAAAGAATATGCCGATTTATTACGCAGAGCAGACGCGATATTCATAGAAGAATTGTATAAAGCCGATCTTTATCATAAAGTCAGCCAAGCATTTACGGTGTTTTTACCTGTACGCTCAGTGGGTGTTATGGGTGATGGTCGTAAATATGATTGGGTTGTTTCACTTCGTGCCGTTGAAACAATAGATTTCATGACGGCTCATTGGGCTCATTTACCTTACGATTTCTTAGGGTTAGTCTCTAATCGCATTATTAATGAAATCGACGGTATATCGCGTGTTGTTTATGATATATCGGGCAAACCCCCTGCCACCATAGAATGGGAATAGTTCGTTAAATTTTTATTTAGCTATTCTAAACTTAAAAAAGCCTTAGATTTCTAAGGCTTTTTTGCATAATAGAGCCATCGTTATTTTATGTTAGATGTATTAAGTCATATTTTACGCATTACCGTAAGGCACCTCGGTCGTCTAAGCTGCTTGATCTGTCTATTATGTTTAAATATAAAATTTGTTTACGCTGAATCTTTTATTACCAAACCTTCTGTCACTAAACCTGCTATCACCAAGCGCGCTAAAATTAAATCGCCGTTGATTGTTAAACATGTTGATAATCATTATTTTAGACAAGTGATAGAACTCGCTTTAGCTAAATCGAAACCTATCTATGGTGATTATCAAATTGAACTACAAGAACATATAGGGTCAAAAGAACGCATGCGACGTTTATTACAAAAAGGCTCGTATGTTGACGTTTTATGGAGCACAACAAGTACTGAACGTGAGAAACAATTAAAACCGGTAAAATTCAGTTTACTAAAAAAATTAAACCAATATCGTATTTTAGTTTTAAGCGATCGTGAAACCGTCAACGCATTTGAGAGTGTGAATACGTTGTCTGATCTGCGCGCATTTACGGCCTCTTCAGGAACTCATTGGCAAGATACTAAAGTATTCGAGCGCAATAAATTACCGATGGTAACCACTGTCAAATTTGCCTCTGTTTTTAGTTTATTACGTATTGGTCGAGTCGATTATGTTGCTCGAGGTGCATACGAATTATCTCGTGAGCTTAAGCAAGGTTATTATTCCGGTTTGTATATTGACTCTAGGTTGATGCTTAAATACGGAATGGATTACTATTTTTTTGTTCATCCTGATAATGATGAGCTACATGATAGGTTACTTTCAGGATTACAAATTGCACAAGCTGATGGCAGTTTTGATAAATTATTCTTTTCGTTCGATGAATATAAAGAAGGTTGGGATAGGGTGCATAATCATCAGCGTAAGTTAATTTTATTACAAGATTAACTTTACAATGTCAGCATGCAACATGGATAAACACGCCGTTATTTTTTATCCCCCTTTTTATTTTTAACTCCAGTCACTTCAATAAACTCGCTCAGAAGATCAGCCTCACTGAACCTTGCATCTAAAGTGATTTGGGAATATATGCCTATTTTACTCGAACGTGAGTAATACCAATCTATATTAATAAGTGATCTCTCAGAATGCATCCAGCGGTTTTTGAACAAGGCGTCGGTGTACTTCAGGCATCCTGCCTTTCGCTAAAGCCAGCAAAGCTGTTCAAAAATGTTCCAGACATTTTTGTGTAGGAATGGTTGTTCCCTTTTAAATACCGATAACGCAGATCAAAAGCCGCTGGGGCATTCCTTTCAGGCGAGTTTTAAATGCGCTTGCTCTGTGTTGCTCGAACTCAAAAGAGCACCACTATTCTTTCATTTAAGCGCTCGCTGAGTGGGCCGTTATTATTACGGATTGGTATAATCAAGGTCAACAGGTAATAGGTTACGTTACAACCCATTACCTATTTAAGTTTGTATAGTCTTCTCGCTCAGGTTTTATGGTTAATTGTCAGTGCTTACTCTCGACTTTGGCTCCTGCGTCGTTCTAACACCTAAGTCCATTTAGGCGGCCCCAATCACATATAGAGCATATGCTCATGGGGTCTCGAAGCTTGCCTGCACGGATGCAGGTAAGGGGCGAGAGCAGGACGCGGTAGCTTTGACGGCTTTGCTTACATGGATGTAAGTTCTGAGGTTTCGTCTGGCACGAGAAACCGGCCCCTAAAACCCGATCGCTTTGACTATATGGGTTATTCGCTTGAATTATCCGTGAATTTAGCGGGTATAAATATGGCCTCGATGGGTAAGTTAAAAATAGCCGCAATGGTAAAAGCTAACTGTAAAGAAGGATCATGTTTACTGCGCTCTATTGCATTAATAGCTTGCCTTGATACACCCAGCTGTTTACCTAAATCTTCTTGAGACCATTTCTTTTCGGCTCTTAATGCTTTTAGGTTATTCTGCACGGGCATCTACCGCCACTAAAATTTGTACGATAACCCCGTGACAGCCAAATATAATGGGCAATAAAAAAGCAATATTAAATTCTGGCATTGGCATTTTCATCGCTAACATACCATAAGCGAATGTTGAAAACCCGACAAGCCCGGTGATCCATATAAGTGATTCGCCTGTTAATCTTTGTAAATATTCATCCATTGTTAAATAATATTCTCGGTAAATAAAAAAAGACCAAATTAAAGGAACCACGGGTAATAAAGCAAAAAATACTTTAAGCAGCATTGATAGCTCATAAAGCTCGAATGCAAACGTTTGTACGGCTATTAAGATTAAAAATATAACCATTGATAGCATGAATTTTTTTACAAATCTTTTCGAAAATTTATTTTGAGCATAATCCATTTTATTTTCCTTATTGAATAAATGAAAACATCTATTTTGTTTATAGGGAGTATTAAATATAAGTGTCAGGTTAACCTTACATGGTTACTTTAAGTGCATTTGAATTTTATGTCAAGTATACCTTACATATTGCATTAACCCTTATTTAGCAGCTGTCGTTTATAATGTGCGGTTGTGCACAGTTTTTGAGCATTTTGCTTGTGATTATTTAAGCTGCATATTTCTTCCTTAATCGTTTGGCAGTATTAACTTATTGATTAAAACAGACCAACAGATAAGGATATACCCGTGGCTAATATTGTAATTGCAGATAATCATGCTATTTACCGTTTAGGTCTTAAAACCTATTTTGCCAAAACAGCACATAATATTATGGGTGAAGTGAATAGTTATAAGTCATTGCATGATCTGCTCGAAGTTCAAATGCCAGACATCTTATTTTATGATTGTTATTTACCCTATGGTGAATTGGTAAGTTCATTAACAACGATTAAAAAAATGCATCCCAATATGAAAATTGTATTAATCACTTATAGTCAGTTTTTCCATATACATCAGTCTAAAATTAATCAGTTGATCGATGCGGTGTGTTTACGTTCGTTTAATTTAATTGAAGTACGTGAAATTACTGAACGACTATTAACTAATCAACCTGAGGTTAGTTTGGCTATATAAATTGTTAGCGTGGGTGTTAATGCAGAGGGGATTGAGCGTTATACGGTTTTAGGCGATAGAGTGCGAAGAAACCGATTAAATATATTAATGAGTTAACGGAATTGTTTTGATTTTAATAAACGCAAAGCTGTATAGGATATTGGCGATGCGTTTATTAAGTTAATAACAATTCCGTTAGCGATTTACATCAATATTATAGTCTTCTCGCTCAGGTTTTATGGTTCATTGTCAGCGCTTACTCTCGACTTTGGCTCCTGCGTCGTTCTAACACCTAAATCCATTTAGGCGGCCCCAATCACATAGTAGAGCATATGCTCCTGGGGTCTCGAAGCTTGACGGCTTCCTCTAAACCCCGATCGCTTTGACTATATTTAATCGGTACTCAGGGACTGCTCTCGACTTCTACAGGTTATTTATTTGCTTGTGACGATCATTCTATCTGATTATTTTGATCTGGTTTTTTAGCCAAACTCATCATATAAATTTTATCGCCAAATAAATAGATCCCTAAACCGATAATGATACAAGCTGCGCCATTAATAAGTGAATGACTAATCGCTTCATTATTTAATAACGATCCCCAATACAAGGCAAAAGCAGGGGTTATTAAAGTAACCAGCGCAACGGTACTGGCTTTTAATTTTTGCAATATATAATAGTAAGCGATAAAAGCAAAAAACGACCCTAACACCCCTAAATATATGACGGCCCAAAAGCCACGTGTCTCAATTTGAAAGGTCGGTATTTGACCGTCACTTAATAACCACACGATACCAAAAACAGGAGTGGCAAAGCTCAAAGTGCCTAACGTACTGGCGATTGGGTTTATCTGTATTTGTACGCTTTTAACAAGCACGCCGCTTAAACTAAATAAACTAACCGCGATTAAAACAAGCACAATGCCTATCCAACCATTTTGATATAAGTTAAAGTTGTCAAAACTCACAATACCTAACCCCGTAACCGCTAGCGCTAAGGCTATTTTTTGTGCCATGCTAAATTTGGGTTCGGCTAATATCTTTTGTGCAAGTAAGCCCGATAATATGGGAGATAAGCCAAATATTAATGACATTAAACCACTCGAGATATAAGCCGCTGCCAAATAGCTCAATAACATACCGCCGACAATACCAATGGCTGAAAAAAAATAAAGCTTGCGGGCTGCTCGATCCCAAGGCATTTTGATTGACCAGAGCTTAACCACAATCCAACCTATAACGAGTGCAATAGCCATACGTAAAAATACAGCAAATGTTGGGTGAAATACTTCAGTACTCCAAACAATGCCTAAAGGGGTTGTTGACCATACTAAAACTACTGCGATATAGGCGGCTGGAACGGACATGTCTTTCTCCTTAAATTGACCAGTCGTAAATCATTGACAGATAAGGAAAAGGCAGAAAATAAAGAAAGGATTATTACCGCAGTTTCGATATCTGCGGTTGAGTAAAATAAACGTTAAATCACTACCACAGCAACACTAATACGCACCATAACGCAGACGCGCCAGAGTCGATTGATGTGTTTAAATGTAGGCAGTAAAATTGATTTCATGTTTTATTTCATAAATAGGTTAATACACTTTTAGCATCGCGTGTATTGTTAATACAGTCAAGCTATTTTTCAGAAAAGACCGCTTTTTGCGTTAAGCTAAAAGCTTGATAGATTAAATCTTCAATGAGTGAGCTAGGTTCAGATTGTGAA
The DNA here is from genome assembly GCF_003286125.1 of Algibacillus agarilyticus. GTDB lineage: Bacteria > Pseudomonadota > Gammaproteobacteria > Enterobacterales > Alteromonadaceae > Algibacillus > Algibacillus agarilyticus. The sequence continues at coordinate 23,533 of NZ_QMED01000011.1, read as the reverse complement.
GCCAGGCCCAAACGGTATTCAAATGTAATATGCAAATTTTCTTGATCGCAATCTATTTGAATTTTATCAGCGAGTAACTTAATTTCTTGGGCTGTATTTTGTAAATTCATGTTTGAAAAAAAGGCGGTAAAAGCCGATTCAGAATACCGAGCAATGACATCAGATGAACGCAAAGTTGAACGACAATTTTGGGTTATTATTTTAATTAATGCGAGTTGAGCTTCTTGTCCTCGTTGATGTTTTAAAGTTAATAGTTGAGGACATTCTATATAAGCTAGCGTGTAGGGGGTTTTTAGTTTTAAGCATTGGGCTAAAGATTGCTTTGCGAGTAATACAAACGTAGCATCATCTGACAGTCCAGATGGTTTATCAATGGCTAAACTTTGGTTATTTAAAAGCTCTAACTCAACTAAGTGGGCAATCTGTTTGAGTTGCGCAGCATCCGCTGGGGTAAATGTTTTTGGTTCAGGATCAATTAAACATAGTGTTCCTAATTTTGAGCCATTAGGGTGGGTCAGTTGGGCTCCAACATAAAAGCGAATTTTTGGGTCTGCTGTAACCAATGGGTTGTCAAAAAAGCGTTCATCTTCAAGTGCATCTTCTACCACCAATAGGTCATTTTGTAGAATAGAGTGACCACAAAATGAGATGTCTCTAGGGGTTTCTTTTGCGTTTAAACCCACACATGACTTAAACCACTGACGGTTGCTGTCGATCAAGCTGACTAAACTAATTGAAACGTCGAACATTTTTGCCACAATGCGCGTTAATCGATCAAATCGCTCTTCAGCCGGCGTATCCAAAACATTAAGAGACTGTAACGTTTTTAAGCGTAAATCTTCATTAGTTGGTATTAAAGGGGTTTTCATGCCGTTTCTCTCAATACAATCGTTTTAGTTCAAGTGTAACTATAGTTGAACTTGTCAGTTATTGAGATAGTCTATTTTAGTGTAAACCTAATATATTTAAGATATTACACATGTCGAATCGAATTTTAGTCGAAAGGCTCTCATCTAACATCATCATCTCAGCAACTTCCCCTATACTGTTAATATCAGTTGTGTTGCCGTCGAGTATAAAGAAATGATCGTAACCAAGTTGAGATATATGACTAAATATTGATTGCATGTCCATTGCGTTGTGACCTTTAAATGTTTCCATAATAAAATAACTGTGTTGAGATAACTTGAGTTCATTGTGATTTCAAATTGTGGAGATAATATGCAAATAGGTTGCTATTTTCAGGGTTTGCCATGCAAAGTGTGAAGTTGATCTCATTAAATCTATTTTATTGTGATAAAAGTGAAATAGAACACATTATCATTGGGTCAATGTTGGTGATTTTATTGTGATACTAACAGTGGTTATTCAACGTAATGATTAAAAGTCTTTATTTTAAGTTGCTAGTTAAATTAGTTAAGGTTAAGCATGAAAAATATAATAACAACAAAACGTGATTTTATTAAGCGTGCACTTTTACTCTCGGGTTATAGCCTAAGTGCGGGGTCCGCGTTACTTTCGCCGTTGGTCTACGCACTCGGAAAAATCCCTCGCGAAATGGCAGAAAACGAATCAATTTTTACGTTATCTGGCAAAGTGAAAGTTAATGGTAATGTGGCAACCCCGAATACAATCATTACGCCTAATTCAACGATCCAAACAAGTTCAAATAGCCAGTTAATTTTTGTGGTGGGCAAAGATGCTCATATTCTACGTGAAAACAGTTCAATAACGTTATCTCAAGATAAAGATAAAATCGAAAGTTCTTTGCAAGTAACGAAAGGCAAAATATTATCTGTTTTTGGCAAACGCACGGGGCAAGAGTCACATCAAATTAAAACCACAACTGCCACTATCGGTATACGAGGAACAGGGGTATATACCGAATCTCACGACGATCATAGTTATGTTTGCACGTGTTATGGTCAAACCGCTATTCAAGCTTTACATGATAATAAAAGTGAAGAAATAATTACGGCTCAGCACCATGATTCACCTCGCTTTATCATGGCCGATGGCAAACCTGGCCAATTAATTACTAGCGCACCTATGTTAAATCACACAGACGAAGAACTCATGCTAATTGAGGCGTTAGTGGGGCGCACGACCCCTTTTTCTTCATTAATGGGATATTCAGCCCCGAATAGTGATTATTAAATGATTTCACGCCAAAAAGGGGCTTTTCTAGTCACTTTTATCATGTTTTTTATTGCCGTATTGCATTTAATATCGGTTTTTAGATTAAATGTAATCGATGATTTTGAGCGTTTTATTTATGATCAGCGTTTAATCATGAACATGCCCAACACCGTCGATGAGCGGGTTGTTATTGCTAATATTGATGAGGCCAGCATTCGAGAGTTTGGTCGTTGGCCTTGGCGTCGAGATGTATTAGCGGAATTCGTTAATATCTTGTTTGATCATTATCAAATAAAAACACTCGGTTTTGATATGGTTTTTGCAGAGGCTTCGGATAATACAGGTGTTGAAATTTTAGATATTTTGGCTAATAGTCCAATTGCTGAGCACGCGCTATTTCCAACCGCTTACGAGAATCTCAAACCTCAACTTGCATTTGATGAGCAATTCTCAGTAAGTTTAGCAGACCGAAATATTGTATTAGGCTTAGTTTTTGAGCAAAAAGAGGCGCCTTTTACCAATCAACTTCCTTTACCTTTGATTTCACTTGATACCGAAATAGCAGACAAAACGGCATTGGTTAAAGCGCAAACATTTGTTGCTAATTTACCGCTATTGCATCAACAGGCAACTCGGTCTGGTTTTTTTGATAACCCGCTGCTAGATATTGATGGGGTGTTTAGACGAGTACCGTTAGTACAGCAAATTGAATCTCATCTTTATCCTTCACTTGCGCTGTCTCTTGCGGCTGCTGCTTTAAATGCACAAGCCATTAATATTGAATTTGCTGAACAGCCAAATCGACTAGCTGTAGATGCCGTATCGCTTGATGACTATTCGATTAAAACCGGAGAGCAAGCAGAGGTTTATGTACCTTATCGCGGACCAGAAGGCAGTTTTAATTATTTATCCGTTCGCGATATTTTACAGCAAACATTACCGGTAGAGGCATTAGCCAATAAAGTGGTATTACTGGGGACGAATGCAGCGGGTTTACTTGATTTACGAACAACGCCTTTTGCTAATACGTACCCTGGTGTTGAAGTGCATGCAAACTTGATATCGGGAATTTTAAATCAAAACTTATATCAATCGCCCAAGCATAAGTTAAAGTTTGAAATAGGTTTAATGCTGATCCTCACATTGGTTATTTTAAGTTGTTCGTTATTAAAAGATTTTCGAATATCCTTGTTTTGCACATTAGTGTTAATGGCTAGTGTTATCGGTTTAAGCCAATGGTATTGGTTACAGTTGATTGTGATGCCAACAGCCACCTCACTAAGTTTAGCGCTAAGCCTTTTTTTAAGTTTGATGATTTACAACTTGTTAGCTGAAGTTAAACAAAAAAAATCAATTGTAAAACGTTTTGGCCAGTATGTTCCGCCTGATTTAGTGAGCCGAATGGCACAAGCGCCTGAGCAATATCAGCTCGAAAGTGAAAGCAAAGAATTAACGGTTTTGTTTTGTGATTTACGAGACTTCACCAGTATTTCAGAGCAACTAACACCAGAGCAATTGTCGGTAATGATGAATTTATACTTGACCGAAATGACCAAAATAATTCATAAACATCATGGTACGATTGATAAATACATGGGCGATGCCATTATGGCATTTTGGGGTGCGCCTATTGTTGATGAACAACATGCTTATCATGCTAGCTTGGCCGCTGTTGAAATGTTGACATCGCTAACCACGTTAAACAAGCAATTACAAAAACAACAATTACCGGCTTTAAAAATGGGGGTTGGCATAAACACCGATGTGATGTTTGTCGGCAATATGGGATCTGAATTTAGAATGGCTTATACCGTGATGGGCGATGCCGTTAATTTAGCGTCTCGCCTTGAATCACTTACTAAGCAATATGGTTCGTCGATTCTTGTTGGTGAAAAAACCAAAAAATCACTGGATGCAATTAATCATAACGGTTTTTATCTTCGAATATTAGATTCAGTACAAGTAAAAGGAAAGCAGCGACCGGTTGATATTGCCGAGCTGTTAACAGAGCAGGATGATCTCGCACTAAAAAATACAATAGATGACTTTATTAAATTATACAAAGCTCGTCGTTGGCATAAAGCACGTCAGGCGCTTTATCGTTTGCATGCCGATTTTATCATTAAAGATGAATTACATACGTTATACATGACTCGGATCTCGTTTTATGAAACGAACCCACCCCCTGAAAATTGGGATGGCACTTTTGTTTATCAGAACAAATAAGCGTGCGTTTTTACCCCATTTATTCTAATTTACCAATAAGTATAATAATTTAATTTGATTACATTATTACGATAACTCAGATTTTTTGATACCTCGCTAGAAATATTTTTTAGTAATAATGTGATCTGATGCGTCGGTGCCAGTGTGTAATTTATACCAATGCTCCCTGAACGGGTATTCGCTTCATAGCGATAAGCCCACCAATCACCACAATGTAATTGATTCATTGCTTGATCTTGCCATTTTTTTTCAGCATATGTGTCTGCGTTATAATAAAGCTCAGTCATTTGAGCTTGGCAGTTAGTTGTTCTATTAATAGAGGTGATATCGCCTTTAGCGAAACGAATTTGGCTAAACCATGTGGTATGTTGATTAAATCGATAGCTTAATTGACCCAATATACTCAGTTCATTATTATCGAATACGGCGTGTTGAGCTTCAGAATTTTGCGCTTGCAAAGCCAGTGAGCCGGTTAATTTGTGCGTCAACCGTTTACTGACGCTTGTATTAATCTGCCAAGTATTATTATTTCTAGCATGGGTATTATTAGTCTTCGATAGGTACTTTAAGCCTATATTATAAACGGGAGCTGAAAACCCAAAATAAGGTTGCCATGCATACCCCAATCCTATTTGTATACTTTGCTCATCGAGTGACGATAATGCATGATATTTTGTTGTTTCAATTTGTGCGCTTGCTGATAATAAATGGCGCGGTTTAAATTCATTTTTATGTAATGCTTGAACCGATAGTTGGATATTTTCGTCACTCACTTTATCGGTTTTAGTCAACGATAATGTGGCATTATTCACGTGAGCAAGCGCGGTATTTACTTTTAAATAAGTGACGGAACTTGCGTAAGCTATTCCACTAATACCACAATAGAGTAAGCTGAAAAAAATCCAGCAGAAGTTAATTATTTTGTTTTTAAAATGCATGCATAAACCACGTTATGTTTAGTCGGAAAAACTCAAAAAGAGATGAGCTCAAGCACATTAATATTAGCTACAAGATAGCAAGTAGGCAAATAAACAAGGTAGATTGAAAAAAGTACGCTGATGTCAAAAATTACGGATAACATTAGGGCGTGTTTATCTTTGTGGTATAGATTTTGTTCAATTCCAAAGCGTTTTGATCGCGGCATTGGCTTGATGGCATAGTGGTTCTACGTCAAAAGCCAATAACAAAGAGCAAAACGTTTTGGATTGAACCCAAAGGGCAGCCCATTTGCACTATTTCTACTATGTTGCCCCACATGGATGTGGGGTAAGGTGACTTTGCAGGAGCATAAAGTCTTTATCGCTCTTTTATGTATAGTCTTCTCGCTCAGGTTTTATGGTTCATTGTCAGCGCTTACTCGCTCCAATCACATAATAGAGCATATGCTCATGGGGTCTCGAAGCTTGACGGCTTTCCCTAAAACCCGATCGCTTTGATTATAGAATAACGACACCGCAATCGCTCTGCCTTGTATAAATTGTGCAAATACAGCTGCAAAAGCATACACAAAAGATAAACACGCCCTAGTCTGTTATTTGCGTAAAAAAAACTGCGTTTTTACCGTTTATAACATAAACTTTAATTAGGTTTTATATGGGGTTAATTATACTTTGCGCAAAAATATAATGATATTCGTTGTTATTTGTTTAATTGGATGTTCTTTATCTGGCTTGATCGCGAACACAATTAGCCATATTCAAACTGAAAAAGTAGCGCTTGATTACCAACGAAAAATAGAAATCTTTGCGGGCCAAATTGAAAAAGAGTTCAAACTTAAGTTAGAAGTTTTATACGCGTTCCAAATGTTATATGCCAGCTCGGGTGAAATTTCAGCACAAGAGTTTGCTTATGCCAGTAAATTAGCTTTAGCTCGACATGCTGATATAAAAGCAATTGAGTGGGTGCCTTATGTTGGACATGAGCAACGAACACAATTTGAAAAATCTAATCAACAACGCCACCCAAACTTTAAAATTACAGCTAAAAACAGTGAAGGTGAACTGGTATTAGCCGATATAAAACCATTTTATTTCCCCGTACATTATATAGAGCCTTTACAAGGCAATGAAGCCGCGGTTGGTTTTGATTTGTCATCAGAACCTGAGCGACTTGCAACATTAGAAAAAGCGGAAGCGCTCGGCAAAGAATATGCTTCTTCGCCGATAACATTAATTCAAGCTGAAGATGAAGGGTTAGGTCTTATCATATCGCTACCGCTATTTAGCCGCCCATTTGATCAATATCAAACCGATGAGCACAATATAAAGGGATATATAATATTAGTTTTTCAACTTAATGTGTTGTTCGAGCAGGCGTTATCAAAGGGATTAATAGGGCATCATAAAATACAGCTACATGACATAACAAACCTAAATGAATCACCAAGGTTATTAAGTGAAATTGTTTTTCCTACTGCGATATTTGAAGCATTAACGGCTAAATCCGTTATTCATGATTTAGCCGCTCGTACATGGCAAGTTACCGCGGTCCCGGCAAAAGAATCTATTAGTGAGCAAATGGGTCACTCGTCCTTGATGATTTTATCTATCGGTTGCTTATTTAGCGTTTTAACGGCTTGGTTTGTCTACCATCTCAATATGTCAACTTTGCGCACTCGACTACAAGTTGTTAAACAAACTAAAGAATCAAATAGCAGTAAACATTTTTTAGAAGAAATTACGAATGCCGTCCCGACATTACTGGCTTATGTTGATGAAAAGCTAACGTACCAATTTATGAATAAAACTTACGAGCGTTGGTATAAAAAACCGCAAGATAGTGTGATTGGTCAATCAATATATCAAGATTTAGGTGATGAAGCGGTTGCTAAATTGCAGTCTTATGTGCAAAAAACCATGTCAGGAGAGGTTAGCCGGTTTGTGTCAACTCACCAAGTGAGTCAGGGGCCGCGACATACCCGGTCGTCATTTACCCCTAACTTTAATCATAAAGGGGATGTTGTGGGGTTTTATGTTGCGATCGAAGATATTTCGCAACAAAAAGAATCAGAAGAGAAGTTGCAAGAGCATGCTCTAGAGCTTGAATTTCAAACATGGGCACTCGAAGATTCAAAAGATAAAGCCGAAGCTGCAACACGCATTAAATCTGAATTTTTAGCTAATATGAGCCATGAAATTCGCACCCCAATGAATGGCGTTTTAGGCATGTTAGCTTTATTAAAAAAATCTGAATTAAAAGACAAGCAAGCCCGATATGTCGATTTAGCCGAATTAAGTGCGAGTACGTTATTAACTTTGATTAATGACATTTTAGATTTTTCTAAAGTAGAAGCTGGCAAGCTCGTGCTTGAGAATAAAGATTTTAACCTACATGAACTACTTAAAACGTTTGGTGATTTAACTCAAATAAAAACACAAGAAAAAGGACTTACTTTTTCATTGCTAGTCGCCGATGCCGTACCTAAATTTGTTATTGGCGATGAGGTTAGAATTAATCAAATTTTAACTAATTTAACCAGCAATGCGATTAAATTTACCAGTTCTGGTGCAATCAAAATTGTTATTAACTTAATCGAAACTCAAGCAAATTTTCATCGCATTCAAATAGAAGTACATGACACGGGTATTGGCATCGCTGAAAAAAATATGGCTCATTTATTTGATGCTTTTAGACAAGAAAATAGCTCAACGACTCGAGAGTTTGGTGGAACGGGGTTAGGTTTAGCGATATCTAAAAATTTAGCTGAGTTAATGCAAGGTCATATTGTGGTCGCAAGCGAGAAAAACAAAGGAACTTGTTTCACTGTCGAACTCTGTTTAGGTTTAATGAATGACAATGTGTTGGCTGAATTGGCGTTAAATGCTGAAGCCGAGGTTAATATAGAGAATCAGGTCATTACTGCTAACCCCACAGAAAGCGTAAATAAAAATCGCAATAAACATATTTTACTTGTTGAAGATAATTATGTTAATCAAGTGGTGGCAAGCGAAATACTTAAAGGCATGGGGTTTACGTTAGATATTGCAGATAATGGCTTAATTGCTATCAAACTGCTTGAAACACAGCCTGAAGGGTTTTATCAATTTATTTTAATGGATTGTTTAATGCCAGAAATGGATGGTTTTGCCGCTACTCGCAATATCAGAACCAATGACAAAGTGGCAAATGGTCAAGGTATTCCGATAATTGCGATGACCGCTAACGCGATGAAAGGTGACAGAGAACAATGTATTAATGCGGGAATGGATGATTATTTGTCCAAACCGATTGATCCACAAATATTGGCTGATGTACTGGCCAAATGGCAAAGTTAGCCGCCGCGTACACTCTGCTTAAGCCCCCTTAATGCTAATGCTGTTAAAGTTGATTTAGATCAATCTAACCATCTCTATCATTCTACGGCTTCAAATCACTTGATCTACATCAAGGTTACTTTTTCTTACCGCCTCTACTATTTATTTATCGTTAAAAATCAATAACAACTTACCGTTGTTAAAACAACGAGATGGATATTATGAGCAAAGAATCTGATCAAATCACCAAGAAATATGAATTTAGCGTGTTTTTATTTATCACGGTTGTTTTGTTTCCTTTATTGAGCATTATTTTAGTGAGTGGTTACGGCTTCAGTATTTGGATGATGCAATTATTGTTTGGTCCAACAACCTATTAACTATGGTTGATTTAAGCAAACGCCGTTTTTGGCGTGCCACGCCGGCCAACAAAATTAATGTTATGCGCCCACCGTGGAGTGCAGGTGAAGACGATTTTACACGTGATTGTACACGTTGTGGTGAATGCATTAAACACTGTCCGACTAAGGTATTAAACGTCGGAGAAGGGCAATTTCCGCAACTCGACTTTAATGAAAATGAATGTGATTTTTGTGAAGTGTGCGTGACGGTCTGTCCGACTAACGCGATTGATAAGCGTCACCCGAAAACGGCCCATTTTTATCCCAAAATTCTAGATACCTGTTTAACCCAAAACGATATTTATTGTCGAAGCTGTGGTGAAAACTGTGAGCCTCAAGCTATTCAGTTTACCTATATCGACAATGCCATTGCTAAACCGCAGATTGATCTTGATTTATGTATTCAATGTGGAGCTTGTGTTTCACCTTGCCCATCTACCTCAATTCAATTTGAAGCTAATTTAATCACTAAAATTTTATCTAACCAGGAAGTGCCTGATGTCTGAATATCATGTTGCGAGTTTTATAGTAAGAACGATGAAAGCGGATATGCCTTCGGTTATTGATTCTTGCAATCAAATCGAAGGCTGTGAAATTCATGGTCATGACGGCCAAGGAAAAATAGTTGTGACAATGGAAGGCCATAGCCATAAGCATATTGCAAAACTGTCTGATGCTTTGAATCAAGTCAAAAATATAATCGATATTAGCCCTGTTTATCACGAATACTTTGATGAAAGTATCGAAGAAAACGCAGCCTAAATAACGTTGAATAAGTAGGTCACAAAATGAAAATAACGCGTCGAGATTTTGTTAAAGCTAGCGCTGCGAGCGCAGCTGCTACCGCTGCTGGTATCACTTTACCGGCAAATGCTAGTAATATAATAACCCGTTCTGAGTCAACTCAATTAAAATGGGACAAAGCGCCGTGTCGCTTTTGTGGTACGGGCTGTAGCATTAATGTTGCAACTAAAAATGGTAAAGTTGTTGCAACTCATGGTGATATTAAATCACCGGTAAACCGGGGACTGAATTGTGTTAAAGGCTACTTTTTATCTAAAATAATGTATGGCGCCGATCGATTAACAAAACCTTTATTGCGTAAGAAAAACGGGACATATGACAAAAACGGTGAATTCACTCCTGTTAGCTGGGATGAAGCATTTGATGTAATGGCAGATAAATATAAAGCCGCCATTAAAGCAAAAGGTACTGGCTCAATTGGCATGTTTGGATCGGGCCAATGGACTGTCATGGAGGGGTATGCTGCCGTTAAATTAATGAAAGCCGGCTTCAGAAGTAATCATATTGATCCCAATGCTCGTCATTGCATGGCGTCGGCAGTGGGGGGCTTTATGAGAACCTTTGGTATTGATGAGCCAATGGGATGTTATGACGATATTGAACATGCGGATTCATTTGTGCTTTGGGGATCAAATATGGCTGAAATGCATCCCATTCTTTGGACGCGTTTAACTGATCGCCGATTAAGCAAGCCAGATGTTGATGTTGCTGTATTATCCACTTATCAACACCGTAGTTTTGATTTGGCTGATATACCGATGATATTTAAGCCACAAACTGATTTAGCCATTCTTAATTTTATTGCTAATTATATTATTCAAACCGACAGTGTTAATTGGGACTTTGTTAATAAACACACGAATTTCCGTATGGGCACAACGGACATCGGTTATGGATTACGTGATGAACATCCACTACAACAAAAAGCCAAAAATGTAAAAAGTGCGGGCGGTTCAACCGCTATTGATTTTGACGCATTTAAAAAGTTTGTTAGCACTTATACGGCTGAATATGTAGCCGAACTTTCTGGTGTAGAAACGGATCAATTAATTAAATTAGCAAAAATATACGCAGATCCGAGTAAAAAGGTTACGTCATTTTGGACAATGGGCTTTAACCAACATACACGTGGTGTTTGGGCTAATAACCTCATTTATAATATTCACCTATTAACGGGTAAGATCTCAACACCGGGCAATAGTCCTTTTTCATTAACAGGCCAGCCTTCAGCGTGTGGTACCGCACGTGAAGTGGGTACTTTTAGTCACCGATTACCGGCCGATATGGTTGTCGCGAACCCTAAACATCGTGCTTACGCTGAAAAAATCTGGAAACTCCCCGAGGGAACGGTGCCTGCAAAACCAGGTTATCACGCCGCATTACATAACCGTAAATTGAAAGATGGTGATTTAAATGTGTATTGGGTGCAGTGTAATAACAATATGCAAGCCGCCGCGAACATTAATGAAGAAGCCTATCCCGGTTACCGTAACCCGGATAATTTTATTATTGTCAGTGATGCCTATCCGACGGTAACAGCACAAGCTGCTGATCTAATTTTACCGGCCGCAATGTGGGTAGAGAAAGAAGGGGCTTATGGTAACGCAGAGCGTCGTACACAATCTTGGTATCAACAAGTTCAAGCGCCTGGCGAAGCGAAATCGGATTTATGGCAACTACTAGAGTTTTCAAAACGGTTTAAAATTAATGAAGTTTGGCCTGCTGATTTAGTGGCTAAGCAACCTGAATTAGCCAATAAAACATTATTTGAAGTGTTATTTGAAAATGGCAATGTCAATGCTTATTCACTCGACGAAGTGCCTAACGATCGCCTTAACGATGATGCACGTGATGTTGGTTTTTATGTTCAAAAAGGGTTGTTTGAAGAATACGCGGCCTTTGGCAGAGAGCACGGACATGATTTAGCACCTTATGATCGTTATCACACCGAGCGCGGTTTACGTTGGCCGGTTGTTGATGGCAAAGAGACATTATGGCGATATAAAGAAGGCTCAGATCCTTATGTTAAACCCGGTACGGATTTTGAATTTTATGGTAAACCGGATGGGCGCGCTATCATTTTTGCCTTGCCTTACGAGCCACCAGCAGAATCACCAGATGATGAATTTGATTTATGGTTAAGCACGGGGCGTGTGCTTGAACATTGGCATAGTGGTTCAATGACGCAGCGAGTACCTGAATTGCATAAAGCTATTCCTGATGCGCTGATTTATATGCACCCAGCTGATGCTAAAAAGCGGGGCTTACGTCGAGGAGATGAAGTTAAATTAAGCTCTCGTCGCGGTAATATAAAAATTCGAGTCGAAACGCGTGGTCGTAATAAGCCACCAGAAGGACTTGTATTTGTGCCTTGGTTTGATGCAGCCCGTTTAATCAATAAAGTAACATTAGATGCAACCGATCCTATTTCAAAACAAACTGATTATAAAAAATGCGCAGTTAAAGTGGAAAAGGTGTAGGAGAGTAATGATGATAAATAAAAATGCGATCACCCTTATTTTATGTGCAGTTGGTATGCTTTTTTCTTTGACTTTGATGATGAAAGCGCATGCCGATCCGATTAACCCTATTTTGAAAGCTGAGATTAATCAAGATAGGCCCGCAGAAGCGATTGCAAAGCCGATCGTTAATGATGTAAAGCAAGTGCGTAATTACCCGATGCAACCGCCACTTATTCCACATAACATTCGTGATTACCCAATAAATACGAATGTTAATAAATGTATGGCGTGTCATAACCGCACCCGTACGGAAGAAAGCCAAGCACCGATGATTTCTGTGACGCATTATATGGATCGAGATGGTAACTTTTTAGCTGAAATGTCACCTCGCCGCTATTTTTGTAATCAATGCCATGTACCACAAACTGATGCCAAACCGGTCGTTGAAAATACGTTTGTTGATATGGAAGCGATGGTTAAAATTGCTGAGCTCATTAAGGAGTAATGTATGAAGCGCTTTAAGAAATATTGGAAAGTATTTAGCAAGCCCAGTATCCACTTTAGTTTAGGTTTTTTAGCGTTAGGCGGTTTTATCGCCGGTATTATATTTTGGGGGGGATTTAATACCGCCTTAGAATTAACCAATACCGAAGAGTTTTGTGTTGGTTGTCATGAAATGCGAGAAAATGTATTTCAAGAACTGCAACCGACGATACATTATTCTAACCGGTCTGGTGTGCGTGCTACTTGCCCTGATTGTCATGTTCCACATGAATGGTCTGATAAAATCGCGCGTAAAATGGCGGCCTCAAAAGAAGTGTGGGGTAAAATATTTGGCACAATAGCAACAAGAGATAAATTTTTAGAAAAACGTCGGCATTTAGCTGAAAATGAATGGGCTCGGTTAAAAGCCAATGATTCATTAGAGTGTCGTAACTGCCATAATTTTGATTCTATGGACTTTACGTTACAAGGTAAGCGAGCGGCTGAACAGCACAGTACTGCGCTGGCGAGTGGCGAAAAAACCTGTATTGATTGCCACAAAGGCATTGCGCATCACCTGCCTGACATGACAGGGGTAAAAGGTTGGTAGGTTAAGTCGATAAATTAATGAAAAGGTTTGAGCTATTTCAAACCTTTTATTTATTTTTTTTGTGTGAAAAATAACCTATCATAGTGTGAAAAGTGACTTTATTAACAATGAGATATACTCCCTATCAGTAAATTTAGTTCACAAGAAATGTACTCTCCTATAGGCTAAAATCGCCTAATTTACTATTTATTTCTGAAATACAGACTCAATTCCAGTAGAATATGGCCATGATTATTTATGGGGGAAATATTAGTGCTTGATATTGAACAAATCGAAACTCTTTTTTGTCAGCAAATCGTTGAACTTGATAAAGTATGGACTATTCAAGATGAAAAAGGCATTCCAACACCGTTAAATTCAGAGAACATTCGCTCGATGCCATTCTGGTCTGAATTAACCTCAGCTGAAAGTTTCATTGCAAAAATGGCGGGCTATGAAGCCTTTCAAGTATTAGAAATAGCACGTGAAGCCTTTGTTGATAAATGGATTTCAGGTATTCACCAAGATGGTTTATGTATTGGTTTAAATTGGTCTGCTGAATCAGACAATAATATTGATATCGAACCTGCTGAGCTTGCAGATAAAATTAAACAAGTGACTAAGTAGGTGCTGATATGGTTGTAAAAGTTAAAACTGAGAAACAAAAAGCCAAGCTTTTAGAGAAACAGCTCGCTGATAATCCTGATTTACTGCAAAAAAATGATGCGACAGTAGAATCACATGTGCAACGTCAAAAAGATGAATGGTATTTAAATACCATTTTATTAGAAGGTTATGATGTACCTTTTAAATTTAAACGTAAAAAATTGTATAAAACGTTGCAAGGTGCAAAAGTAAATCTAATTTATTACCCTGATATTGATCATGTTGCAGGGTTTGAAGTAGAAGTCATGCGCATTGTCAGAATTAAACGTTCATAATTATACCCAAGCTATCTGGGTATAAACGTGATTGCAACGCGTTTTCAAGCTTCCCATTATTCATTATTCAAATAAAAGCCCCTTTACGCGTTAGCGTAAAGGGGCTTTTTTGTTTGTACTAAATAATGACGAGACAACCAGCCAATTAAATCAAGGTTATTGTCGTAAAAATTGTTTTAATTGCCCAATCGCTCTGGCTAAAACACTATTTGAATGCGGCTCGGTATCGAGAGTGCGTTGTAATGAATGACTTATTAATTTGGCCTTATTATCGATAAACGTTGCTTTGTTTTTATCCCACACGTAGATAAATTGACTATCTGCAGAGACAAACCAATCTTTATTTTGCGGTGATGCAAATAAATTTTGACCAAAGCGTTTACCTGTTGCTTGCCAATCACACCCTAACCAACCGTTTAATACACTGGGTAAAATATCGTAATTACTGACCATATTAGGTAATGAACCTAACGATTCTGTCGAGGTTGTATGACTTGCTTGTCTTTTACTGGTGTAAATTAAACTCGTCGTGAATTGACCACTTGGTTTAAGCACAACTAAGTGCTGGTTATCTTGTTGTGTCATTAGTTGCTTAATCGAGTAATGCAAAGCTTGATGACTTTTCACGGTGTAATGATTAACAAATAACGCGTTATTACCTTTAATGTAACTCGGCATTGATAAGTCAATGGTATGACTTAAATTTGCAGCCGATGGGTTAAATTTTAAACCCACATTTTGTTTAATCAGCGCGGTATTTAATATGCTTTTTTGCATGATCAACGGTTGGTAAATTACCGGCAAACCAAATAGCATTTCAAATGCAACGTGCTCATCTTCTACTGGTGACCAATAACGTGTCGAATCGGTTAAAAAATTCAACTTTTTTAATTCGTAATTAATCAACGGTAGTAATTCGTCGCTAACACTTAATACGGATAATGTCATATCACGTGTTGGATTTTGACAGGTTAGCTCATTTGAAGGCATGGTTAAGTGATAACCCGACACATTAAAATACAGTTCTTTTTTATCTAAGTAATCGGTTAAATCAATTAAGCCAGAGCCTGATAAAAAGTTTTTAGCCGTTAGTGGATAAGAGAAAGGTAACAAGTTATCTTTGGCTATAATAGGCTGGTAGACTTTGGCATCCGCCCAGATATGCACTAGATGTGTTACAAAAAAGCAGCCTAAAAAAGCTTGAGCCACTTTATAGCGTTTAAATTGCGCACTAATTTGTTCAAGATCTCGCCATAGTTTATTGCTTAAGGCTATTTCAATACTAAAAATAGCAGCATATAAAACAAAAAAGGCAGCAAAAAAGCCAGACGGAATTTTATCAACTAAAAAACTAACATCCGATTGAATGTTAGCAGTAGAGAAAAGATCTAAGTGATATAAATTGACCGAATAAAAAATACTATCAACAAATAGTAAACTTAAACCCGTAGTTGACACCACCGCTGACCAAATGCGACTAAACCCCATATTTTTTGTACCGGCGAGCACCGGGAATATAGCTAATACATAAACAACAAAAAATAGAAAGGCGATATGCCCAACCCAATATAGCAATAAGTAAATAATACCTAATAAACTATCGGGCATGGGTTCAGCAAAAAAATAAATGCTTGAAACGATAAGTCCCAAGAATACATTGATTACGGTAAACCAATGACCCCAAGATAAGAGTTGCGATTGCCGAGAGGCAGAGTTTAACCACATATGATCAGTTTCTTATTTTAGCGCGTGTTTTAAGGCGAGACTAAATTGCTCGATGATTTTTTGTTGGCTAGGTTTGTCATAGCTTTTTTGCACTTGGCTAATAACTGCATCGCCTAATGCCATTAAAGCTAAATCGGTTGGTGTGTTTTGCGCTTTAAGCGCGATATTAATTGCGTTTACTACTTTCTCAAATTCATCATTTGAGTATTTACTTGATTGAGCCATGGGCACTTTTACTTTACTATATATAGATACTCTAATTTTAGTTCCTCTTTGATAGAAAACTCAATGGCTTATGTCTATTTCTAGTGCACAAATTTATTTTAATCGCTTAATTCATGGCGATAACCGTATTAATTTACAATTATCGGCTGCAACTTGCGTTGACGGTCAAACTGCTGAGTATTTAGCAGAAGGTATTCATACTTCGTTTATTAAGAAAGGCCAGAAAGAATATTGTCAATTTAAAGACGATAGTGAAGTGGCTGAACAACTTAAATCGGGTGTGAGTGGTCAAGCGTTAGCTGATCATATTTTTAATGCATTACAACAATCAATCGACGTTGAAGCGCCCCCCGCAGAGTCAATATTAGTGGTTGCCTGTTACCAGCATTTAGCATCGGAATATGTGTTAGCTGCTGTTTTAGGGGTTAAAGATTCTGTATTGTTAAATGACGCAATAAGTGCAGAGCGCTCACAATATTTAGATATTGCGAACATTCAATTAGCGGTACAGCTCGACATGAGCGAGTTTGGCGTGAACCCAGATTCTGAACGCGCAATTGCTTATATAAAAGGGCGAGTGGGCCGCACTGTTAATGATTTTATGGCGGATGCTTTAGGAATTGAACCTAAATTAAACGCGAAAGATGCTACGCAAAAATTAATTGAAACGGTTGAAACCTTTATTTCAGATAATTCTGATGATGAAAAAGCGTCTTCTGTGCGTGAGGTTACGTTAGATGTAATGAAAAATGCATCTGAAGTGGGTGACTTTTTAGATGTGCAGCATTTATCGGAAGAGATCGAAGAAAAAACCGGTTTAGCGGGGTTTTATGATAAAGCAGCCGAAGATGAAGAGTTTAATGACTCTTGTCCGGTGTATTTATCAGCGTCAAAATCACTGAAAAAATTCTTTGGTCAAGGTGGTGGGATGAGTTTGTCATTTAACCGTGAATTATTGGGTGAACATATACATTATGATCCCATTGCTAAAACACTTAAATTCACTAAGTTACCGCCGAATTTACTTGATGCTTTAGAAAAGAATGGTTAATACCAATCCGTAATAATAAGTGCCCACTCAGCGAGCGTTTAAATGCGCTTAAATGAAAGAATAGTGGTGCTCGTTTGAGTTCGAGCAACACAGAGTAAGCGCATTTAAAACTCGCCTGAAAGGAATGCCCCAGCGGCTTTTGACCTGCGTTATCGGTATTTGAAAGGGAACAACCATTCCTACACACCGACGCCTTGTTCAAAAACCGCTGGATTCATTCTGAGAGATCACTTATTTATATGAATTGGTATAATTCGATTTTAAAATCAACATGTTGATCAAAAAAGAGCTTATCGCTGTTAATATCGATAAGCTCTTTTTTATGCGCTAAGTCATTAATTTGCTACGGTCTAGCTTGTCTAATTAAGCCGTTTATCCTAATTGGCTTTAATACCAATCCGTAATAATAAATGCCCACTCAGCGAGCGTTTAAATGCGCTTAAATGAAAGAATAGTAGTGCTCTTATGAGTTCGAGCAACACAGAGTAAGCGCATTAAAACTCGCCTGGAAGGAATGCCCCAGCGGCTTTTGACCTGCGTTATCGGTATTTGAAAGGGAACAACCATTCCTGTACACCGACGCCTTGTTCAAAAAACGCTGGATGCATTCTGAGAGATCACTTATTTATATGAATTGGTATAATCTGATCTTGTAGCTTCTCTTCAATGCAATCGAACAATTTACCGGTAATATCGACATCAAACGCATTTGATATTTCTTGAACACAAGTTGGGCTGGTTACATTTATTTCAGTTAATTTATCGCCGATAACATCTAAACCAACAAAAATTAGGCCTTTTTCTTTCAAGGTTGGGCCCACTTGCTCTGCTATCCATCTATCTGAATCGGATAGCGGACGAGCTTCGCCACGACCGCCTGCGGCTAAATTGCCCCGGGTTTCACCTTTAGCAGGAATACGCGCTAAACAATAATCAATGGGTTCGCCATTTATCATTAAAATGCGTTTATCACCTTCGGTTATTTCAGGTATGAATTTTTGCGCCATAGTGTAACGCTCACCGTGTTCAGTTAAAGTTTCAATGATCACGCCGACATTAGCGTCTGCTGGTTTTAACCTAAAAATAGAAGCGCCACCCATACCATCGAGTGGTTTTAATATGATATCTTCGTGAGTATTATAAAATTCACGTAATCGCTTAGGGTCTCGTGTTACTAGTGTTGTCGGGCAGCATTGCGGAAACCAAGATGTATATAATTTTTCATTAGCATCACGCAAGCTTTGTGGTTTATTAACGATTAGCGTACCTTCTCGTTCTGCTTGTTCAAGCATATAAGTCGCATAAATATATTCAGTATCAAAAGGAGGATCTTTGCGCATCAGTACGACGTCGAGTTCGGCTAATGGCCAATCATTTTGGTTTTCAAACTGATACCAATCTTCAGGATCATTTTGTACTGTAAATTGTTTCATGCTGGCGTAAGCTCGGCCATTTTCAATATATAAATCACTCATCTCCATATAATATAATTCGTAACCGCGAGCTTGAGCGGCCAATAACATTGCGAAGCTGGTGTCTTTTTTAATATTAATGTCTGCTATGGGATCCATAACAATACCGAGTTTAATAGACATAATGATCCTATAATTTTTAGATGAGGTTGTTTTACTTATCAATCTGAATTCGGGTAAACAGTAGCTAATACATTGTTATTACTTTAGGTGGTTATTTTACGTGTATTTAGCGAGTTGATTGTATAAAAGTTAGGTTGGGGCAAAGCTGAATAATTCAATCACTCAGCTTTATTCTTTCCGTGACTATTTTTTATATTATTCAAAAGTAAACGTAAAGCCGGCTTCTTGCTGGTAGAGTTGTTCTTGCTCAAGGTCGGCAACAAAAAGTTTTTGGTGATTTAAAAAGTCATTAGGAAAACTAAAGTGAATATTTTCGCCATCAACCGATATCATATAACCTGGGATCCAGTTATCTCTTCTACGTAAATTGATGACAATCGCAATGCGTAAAATACGAATAATCCGTACTACTTTTGTTATTTTGTATAAAGTAAAACTGGGTAATTCTTCTAGGCGTAACTTTTTACGCTGTAGGCGCAATAAACTAGACACCAATATTTGTTCTTCTTGTACAAAGCCGGGAAGGGCAGAAAAGCTCGCAATATAAGCTGAGTGTTTGTGAAAAGCGGTCGAGTTTATGTGCAGACCGATTTCGTGTATTTGACAAGCCCAGCGTATAATTTGTTTATAATTTTTAGGCAGATTCCAATAACGGTCAATTTGCTCAACCATATAAAGCGCTGAACGCTGAACGCGCTCTGATTGCAGTGTATCAACATAATAACGTTTAACTAAGCTTTCAATCGTACGTTGCCTAATGTCATCGTGGCGTAAACGCTCTTCCATTTCATACAGTACACCTTCACGTAAAGCGGCATCTGAATAGGTTAAACTATCAATATTTAAAACTTCAAAAGCGGCGATTAATACAGCTAATCCGCCGGGCAAAACCGGGCTTCGATGTTCTGACACACCTGCAATATTAATTTGGTCTATCGTGCCGAAGCTTAACAACATCTGCTTTAATTTTTCGAGATGGGCCGCAGTGATATCACCTTGACTCCAGCCCGCTCTTATAATAACTTCTCTTATTGCTTTGATCGTTCCTGATGTGCCAAAACAGGCTTGCCAGCCGGTTAATTTATAGTGCTCTATTATATCTTCTAACTCTTGCTCGGCGTGAATAATCGCTTTATGAAAGGCACGGTCGGTTATTTCGCCGTCGTGAAAAAATTGTTGGGTAAAACTCACACAGCCCATCGAACGTGAGCTAAGGGCAATTGGATCAAAATGGTGACCAATAATAAACTCGGTGCTGCCACCCCCGATATCAATAACAAGTCGATTACCGGGTTGGCTAATCGTATGCGCGACACCTTGGTAAATTAAGCGAGCTTCTTCTTGACCACTAATTATTTCAATTGGATACGGAAAAACGTCTCTGGCTTGGTGTAAAAAATCTTGTGTATTGATTGCCGTGCGCAAGGTATAAGTTGCGACTACTCTAACGTTTTCTTCGCTAAGGCCTTCCAATGCGGTTGCCATTTGGGTGAGTGTTTCTAAGCCACGATCCATTGCAATTTGATTAAGCTGTTTATCTTTTGATAAACCATCTGCTAAGCGAACTCGCTGCTTAACTTTATGCAAAACCTGCAATGAGCCATCAACAATACGGGCAACAATTAGATGGAAACTATTAGAGCCTATATCGAGTGCCGCATAGACTTTACCGGTTTCTTCCGTTATTTGATCTGTTTTTTCCACCTAATTCTCCGAGGTTGTATTATTCGTTTTGCTCTTCTTGCAATTTCAGGTATTGATATATCGCGACTTGTGAACGGACTTTACGTCTATTTCCACGTTTCACATAGTGGTTTTTTTGCTCCGAATCGATTATCCGTGCTTTAGTTGTATCTGAAAATTGTAGATCAAGAAGGTCTTTTATTTGTTGCTTGAGTTTTTCATCATAAATAGGGCAACTGACTTCGATGCGATGATCGACATTACGCGTCATCCAATCTGCCGATGAGATGTATACTTTTTCGGCGCCGCCATTATGAAATACCATTACTCTAGGATGTTCTAAATAACGGTCAACAATACTGATTACTTGAATGTTTTCGCTCAAACCACTCACACCTGGTACCAGTTCACACATACCGCGTATAATCATACGCACTTTTACACCGGCTTGGCTTGCTTCATAAAGTTTTAATATGAGCGGTTTATCCACTAAATTATTCACTTTTAAAATAATTTGTGCCGATTTACCCGCTCTAGCATTGATGATTTCGTTATCGATTAAATTAGTTACCGGAATACGCATGTGAACAGGTGAAACCAGTAAATGTTTATAATCATAACGTTTGTACATGTTTTCAATAAAATCAAAAACATCTTCTACTTCTGAGCAAATTTCAGGATGCTGCGTAAACAAACTAAAGTCGGTATATAACTTAGCGGTTTTCTCATGAAAGTTACCCGTACCGATATGAGCATAACGAACTAATTCACCGTTTTCTTTGCGGGAAATGAGTAATAATTTTGAATGTATTTTTAAATGCTGGTTACCAAATATAACTCGGATCCCCGCATCAGTCATGCGTTTCGCCCATTCAATATTATTTGATTCATCAAAACGCGCTTTCAGTTCAACAACAACCGAGACTTTTTTACCGTTTTTTATCGCATCAATCAGTGAGCTAATAATATTTGAATTTTTAGCGACACGGTAAATATTAAGTTTGATACTTTTAACTTTAGGGTCAAACGCGGCCTGTCGAACAACTTCATTAAAATGATCGAAGGTATGGTAAGGGTAGTGCAATAAAATATCTTGTTCTTGAATGGCTTTAAATACATTCGCGAACTTTAAAAATTTATGATGTTTTAGTGGGGGTAGCGGCTTGTTTTCAAGGTAGCTACGACCGATATTAGGAAATGAGATAAAATCTTTAAAGTTTCTGTAACGGCCACCCGGTAGCAGGTTGCCATCATCATCCGCGACATTCAATTTTTCTTTTAAAATGTTTAATACATCGTTAGGCATATCACGATCGTAAACAACTCGAGTTGGCTTTGCATCAATGCGCTGTTTTAAACCTTCAGACATCTGCTCAACCAAGCTCACATCTATCTCGTCGCTAATACCAAATTCTGCATCTCGTGTTATTTTAAACGAATGCACATCAAAAGATTCATATTCAAAAAAGCCACCAAATATTTCGTGCATTGAATGAATTAAAACATCATCAAGCAAAATAATATTTTTCTTCTTTTTAGTGCGTTCGGCAGGTAATTGAATAAATCGCGGCATTGCATCGGTTGGCACATCTAAAATGGCGTATTGAGTTGAATCACCATTACGAATAGCCACCGCTAAATAGGTGGTTGAGTCACTTAAATGACTAATTAAATCGGTATTTTCACGTACTATAATCGGAGTAATATGGCGTAATACTTGTTCTTTAAAAAAGTTCTTTAACCAATCACTGTGAAAAGCCGAAAGATGAGAATGATCAATTAAATAAATATTATGTTTAATTAATTCTTTAACGACATCTTTATGAATTCGCTCAAAATTATCTTGTAGTTTTAAGATCTTTTTCTGTATTTTTTTTAACAGTGATTCATCTTCTGGATCGTCGCTGTGTTCATTGTTTATAAGAATTTGGCGTTTAACGTCGGCAAAGCGAACCCTGAAAAATTCATCTAGATTATTAGAAAATATTCCTAAAAAGCGCACTCGTTCAACAACGGGTACGCTTTTGTCGCCGGCTTCTTGTAATACTCGTTCATTAAAAGAAAGCCAGCTGAGTTCTTTTTGATTAAATAGTTGTTCTGATTTCGCCATCATCATGTCTTAATAATTCAGTAAAAATGCAATGTATAAGCTATATCACGTTTTTATTGCATCTTTATGAATGCAGTTCATTTATTTATAATAACGTTATATCGACAATCAAATCATCAGTTATCGATTCGAGCCCATCAATAGCGGCATCTATCGCGTTGGTGTCTGAAGCTTGTATTTCAATTATTGCCTTAAATAGGTTGCCACCCCAGTTAGGTGCAGGAGACGTTTCAGAGCTGAGTTTTAATACATTAATATTATTTTTTGCTAATACGGATGATACGTCTTTGATTATACCATTGCGGTCATTACCGGTGACTTCGATGATATGGCTCGTTTTTGCCTGCTCATTACTCAATGAAGATGTAGCTATATCAATAATAAAATCAGCTTGTTGTAATTGCTGTAAAGCCGTAATTAATTGGGTTTGTTGCTCTTCAGCTACACTGATCTCAACTACACCGGCAAATTTACCTGCTAGTTGGCTAAAATTACTGGCTTCCCAATTACCATTGTGATGAGTCACTATTTTTGCAAGCTGTTCAATTATGCCGGGCTTATCGTTTGTGATGAGCGATGTAATTATTTTTATCACGGCTCTTTATCCTTTGAATTTATTAGTATTTAGTATGGATCTAATCTAGATGAATTGTAAAGTATCAACAAGATTTATATCGTTAAAAATGATAGATTATTTTAAATTTTTCAACTAACTTTTAAGAGGGCGTTGTAAAATTGAATCGTATTAAATCGATCTCCGATCAAAATGGGAAACTAAGTCCTTTTCATATGTAGGTACTTAAGCTCACTTATTAATCAATCCCGTTATTCTCAACCAAGGATGTA
>NZ_QMED01000010.1 GCF_003286125.1 Algibacillus agarilyticus | reverse complement strand
GGTTAATCGATGGCTTTAGTGATACCCAAACGTATTTTAAGTTAAATCAGGTTAATCTTAATGCAAAATTTCAACCGATATCGGATGTTAAGCTGACTTTTTTGGCAACAAAAGGTGATGCTATTGATTACCATAATGAGCAACGAGGCCAGCTACAACGGGTTAAAGCCGAAGCTGATTTATATTTAGGTTCTCAGTTAAATATTAAATTTTCACATGAATATCGAGCGATAAATGCCGAGCGTACTCAGCATTTAATTGAGGGCCAATGGCGCGCATTTGATGCCGGTAATATATTTAAGGCCACACAAAATGATGTGCGAATTAGTTATCAATTTAATACCAAAATGCAACTTAAGCTGATTAGTCAATATACTCAGGTTGATCGAAACACGGCGTTGTATCGTGCTAATTATGATAATAACCCGGACAATGATATTTATGCGGCTAAAAAAACAATTGGCAATCAATTGGTTTTCTCTTATAAATTTAATGCCGAAAGTTTGTTTTATCTTGGTTATTCAGACCAGGGAGCAAACGAGCCTATGCTGGATGCGTTAGAAATTAATGACCGTCGTGTGTTTTCTAAATTTAGTTATGCGTGGCGTAATTAATCGCGTTTAGTTAGGCTGATTATATTTTATTTAACGGCATGTTTTGTATGAATTGACGTAAAATATTAAATAGCACACGCCCAATGGTTATCCATTTCATTTAGCGTGTGCTATTTAATGTGTGCATTTAGCATGATTTTTTAGCGTTAGCGTTTTACTTTTTTGCGGCCATTGAGCTTTAAACGTAAACCAAATACGGTGAGCACAAAGGCTAAACCGAGAAAAAATACCATAATATAATCACGTTGGGTGCGACCGGTTAGCGGAACTAAAAATCCCCATTTATGTAACATTGAAAAAGACAATGATTCAAGTCGACTGCTGGCGTTGTTGTGATCGGCTAGTACGCCACTTTGCGTATCGATAAACAGTTGGCTTTTTTGAGCATCGTTTAGTGTCACTCGCCAAACCGGCAAGCGTTTATTCCTAAAGTCGTAACCCATACCAAAATGTCTCACCTGTTCTGCAATTATCTCATTGTTATTGGTTTGCGCTTTTGATGCATCAGGGCGGTATGTTTTAGCTAACCAAATCGCATAGTCTTTATCATTGAAGGTGGAGAGCGCGTGGCCAGTTGTTGCATCAAAGTAGGCTACCGTGGCTTCGCTGTTTAAACCCTTATATTTATGATTTTTGTTGGCGTTTTTAGGTAGGTCGGCTTGATAAGATAAGCGTAAAATAGGGCCGCTTGGGCTATTTAAAATCGCTAAGCCATTGATAGCTTTTTTATGCTTTTTTTCGTCTGTACCTTTATGTACATCTATGTGTGCATCTTTGTCTGCACCTTTGTGTATTTGTTGCTGTATTTGGCTTAGCACTTGCTGCAACGCGGTTGCTGAAACGTGTTGCAATTGCAATGGCGTGGTTAAGCTAACCCCGACTTGGCTATTCGCATATTCCGCTTTTAACAAATGATAAAATCCACTAAACGACCACATAAATAATGGCAACGTAACGGCATAGGCCGTTGCTCGGTGCCATTTATTATTGCTAGGCATTCTGCGCCATGCACGGGTTATTAAATAAATAAACCCAGATGCACTCATGGCGAATAGCGCGATCATTAAGTAACCAATAATAAGCACTCTGATAAAACCAAGTGGCTCTAACCAATTCCAGGTGTGCAACGCTCTAAACGTGCTTTGCAATAAGGTACGCGTCGTGTTGTTTAAACCGGCGAGTGCGTTGGTTTCGGTATAAATAAAAGCGACATGTTGTTCGTCGTCGTTAAAGGCGACACGGTATACCGGTAAAAGTCGGTTCACCCAAGGGTATTCAGCGGTGTATTCGGTTAAATAATCAACCTGCATTTGTTCGGTCGCTGCAATGCCGGTGTAATAACTGGCCAACCATCGAGCTTGTTTTTCATCTTGATTAAGAACGGGCTTGCCGGTATCTAATTGATAATAAGCCCGCGGTTGATCGGCTTGTTGAGTGACTTGCAACAAGGCACCTTTTTCACTCGCGACTAGCTTGATAAGTAAGGCATCTTGCTGTTTTTGGATGAGCTTAGCTGTTTGTTCGGCTTGGTAGTTGACCATTTGCACTGCGGGCGCTCTGTATTTTATGGGTTGTGGCCCTATCCATGTCATGAGCGGATGCAAAAAACCTGATATAAGCCAGCATAAACAAGCAAATGCGGCGGGCCATACAAAAAATTGATGAGCCCAGTTTGCCGTGCGATTCATTTTATTTTTTATAGCTGCCATGTTAGTCCCACGTATAAGGTTCTAGGTAAGCCTGAGCGATAAGTCAGATCTGAACTGCCGACTTGATTGCTTGTATAAGCACTGTAAAGGCGATCGGTTAGGTTGATGATTCTTATATGCACTTGCCAATTTTCATTGATTGCATAATGTGATCGCAAGTTGAGCAGGTTATGGCCTGAGTAGCTTTGTGTATTGGTTTCGTCGGTGTAGTAAGCGCCAACATGTTGGTATTCTAGCTCGGTGCGACTCCCCGCTAACCAACTTGGTGTGTAGGTTAAGGTGAGGTTAGCGAGTTTTTCGGGGGCTTTACCGACTTTAAAACCGGCATAATTACGGTTCTCTTTTTTGAAGCCGCCACAAGCACTTGAGAAACATTGAAATAAATAGGCGAAATCTTCGTAGTATTGATTGGTTAACGCGATTGATGTCGAGAAGGCTAATTGCTCATTAAACTTACCTTGCAGTGCGGCTTCAAAACCTAAATGACGGCTTTGGCCTGCATTGGTGACGGTGCGATCGTTGCCGTTAATAATGCTAACAATGTCGTTTGATTTTTGCAGGTCGTAAAGAGCGAGTTCGTATAGCCCATCTTTGTAAAGCCAATTGTTATTGAGTTGGCCTCTTAAGCCTACTTCGTAGCTGTTAGCTTCGGTCGGTTGTAAATCAATGCTGCCTTGCGAGCTACCCGGTCTAAATAAACTGCCGATAGACGGTGCAACAAAAGCATTACGATAGTTTAAATAAGCCATATGTTGGTCTGAAAATTGATGGATTAAACTCCATTTAGGGCTGATATGTTGATAGCTTTTGGTTTGTGAGTCAGGCCTTAAATGACTTGGGTCTTCAGCTTGAACCGTGAGGTTGTTAGTATAATCAACCGAGAATTTATCGTATCTAACGCCTGCGGTCATTCTCCATTGGCTGCCTAGTGCCCAATCGGTGTGTAGGTAGGGAGAAATTGATTTTTGGGTGCTTGAAAAATCGTAGTTGCTGGTTCCTGTTGTTTGATAGTCGGTGTAAATGCTATCTTGTTGTGTGAGCGTTATTTTGTCTTCAAGGTAATTGGATGGTGTTATATCGCTGTCTAACCCGACAATGATGCTGGAATTTTCAAAGTGTTGGCGATATTTAAGCATCATACCGTACGATTCAAATTGATAATCACGACGATTGGGATCGTAGCTAATCATCCAACTTGGCATCATTTCCATGCTGTTATTACGGTAATAAGGGACAGCGGTGAGCAAACGCTGATCATCGATAAACCATGAAAACTCACTGGACAAACGTAAGGCATTTACGTTGCGATAAGCCACATCGTTATGATACGTGTTGATACTTGAACGAGCATGATATTGTGTTTCAGTTAATGAAGATACGCCACTCTGTTGGATCGCTGACAGACTTAATAATGTTTTAGCGGTAACCTTGTTACTTAGCTCGCTATCTAATCTAGCGGTAAGAGAATGACGCTGATAATCCGCTTCTTCACGGTACCCGTCGTTACGCGTTAAATTAATATCTACGCGAGCGGCGTGATCGTTGTTAAGCGATGAGCCGGCAGTTAATAAAGCGCGTTGCCATTGATTTTGTCCTTGCTCTACATTGGCTTTTAGCAAGTTATCGGTGGGTGATTTAGCGGTTAAAACGTTAATTACACCACCAATAGCATCGCTGCCATAAAGTGCTGAACCAGGGCCTTTAACGACTTCTAAGCGGCCTGCTTGTGGCATGTTGATTTCATACAATGCATTGTGATTAAAAAAGCCCGTTGGGCGAATAGGCAAGCCATCTTCTAAAAATAAATACACCGCTGAGGTCGTGATAGGCTGACGAATTGACGACATATGCCCTTCGCCACCTAGATTATTAATATACACTCCGGGTAAGCGATTTAACGCCTCAGAAGGATGTGATGCTCCTATTTCGGCCAGTTGCTGCTGGTTTAATAGTGCAATCGATTCTGCAACATCTTGTTTTGATTGAGCCTCGCGTGTGCCCGTAACCACGATGTTATCGATAGGATCTTGCATTGTTGATTCTTGTGTTTGTGCATAACTGACTGAGCTAAAACCACAAATAGCGCTTAGTAACATTAAATTGGCAGGCGTGAACCCTGCTTTAGATGAAAAAGACATCCGTATTATTCCGTTTAAAAAGAGTCAAAACGTTAAATACAAGCGCAAGTCATACACTTATTATAGCCAACAAAGGCTTATAAAAGTGTTATGGGAGTTATCGCGATGTATTTAACAAAGATTAAATGAAGTTAAACAGAAAAAGTGGGTGGGGCGCGTGATTCAGCTGTTTGATAAGCAAACGTGGTATAGGGTTGTTGGTAATGATTGAGTAATAAGGCTTTATAAGCGACTAACTGCAGCGTTGTTTGTAATTGCTGTGTGTCTTGATAGGCAGGCTCGGCTAATAAACCCCAGCTACAGTCTATTTGATGTAAATTGCTGGGCGCATCGGTTGGCGCATCAACATACACAAAGTGGCCTTGCGCTTGGGTTGCCGAAAGTGAAAGCCACTTGATCTTGTTGCCTGTACATATCAGCACAAGGTCGTCATTTTGATAGGCCTGTGCTTGCTGCGTTTGTATAGCTGCAGAAAACGGCAGCACTAAATTGCTTATAATAAAGCAAGCTAGCATAACAAAAACCAAGCGCGGTTTAGACATATAAATTAACGAGTTAGCGAATATAATTATAAGGTAATTTTAACGCGCTTAATTAATTAAGCAAGTTTACGTGATTACATATTCATATCATTTTCACATTACAAAACAATTAACTTCTATTGAGAGGGGTGTTAGAGTGGGCTATGTTTTTATTACTTTAAATAAAACGTTATAAACCCTTCGAATGACAAAAATCTAAACAGAGTTTCTGTTAAAGATTATAAAAATAGACACGGAAATGATATGAAACACGCCCAGCTCCCTTTTATTAAACCGTTTATAAAAAAGAGTGTATTTACCTTATTAGCTTTAACTGCGTTAGGCGGTTGTAGTGCATTGGTTAGTGTACCAGCCGATCGTGGGGCTCAAACCACAACTAATGATTTATTTGGTGATAATACGCAAAAAATTGCCTACCTAGACCAAGGTTGGAGTGCCGAAGACAGTGAATGGTTTTATACCACCACACAAGGTTCTGATTTGATCTCGTACTGGCTTTATTTGAACTTAGAAGATGAAAAAAGCGCGGCTAATAACATTAAATTATTTAGTGGTGATGCGAATGTGAAACGTTTTAGGTATTTAGCGCAAAAGCCGACAGAAAATAACCCTGATGGGTTACCCGTTGGATTTGTTAAAGATGTATACAAAGGTAAAGAATACGTAGGCTTTACTTGTGCGGCCTGCCATACAGGACAAATCGACTTCAATGGTACCGGTATGCGTATTGATGGCGGCCCAACTATGGCCAACATGGATTTATTTTTAAATAGCTTACAAAGCTCTTTAAATAGCACGCTTAACGATGAGATTAAGTTAGAACGTTTAGCGCAACGTGCCAACAAAACAGTTGATGAAGTTAAAGCGCAAGTCGCGACTGACCACACCACCATTAAAGATTACAATACCACTAACTATTCTGAAAATATGGATCAACCGATTGAATATGGTTATGCACGTTTAGATGCGTTTGGGCGTATATTTAACCGTGTGTTATCGCACTTAACGCCTGATGATAAAGAGAACCGTAACTCGGCTAATGCGCCTGTGAGTTATCCATTTTTGTGGGATGCACCATATCAAGATTTTGTGCAGTGGAATGGCATTGGTGATAACGGAGCGGCAACCGCGGGTTTAGTTCGTTTGGGACCGTTGGGGCGCAATGTGGGCGAAGTGCTAGGGGTATTTGCAACATTTACATTAGAACCGGGTAAAAACCAGTATGTGTCGTCAGCCGATAAAATCAACTTAGAGAATTTAGAACGTCGATTACTAACGCTTTGGTCGCCTACTTGGCAAGATGCCGTGGATAAAAAAATACTCCCGCCTATTGATCAAAATTTAGCAGCCAAAGGTAAGCAGGTTTATAAAGAATACCAATGTGCGGCTTGTCATGAGCCGATTAGCCATGAAGAGCGTAAAAGCGTTGACCGAAAATTAATTACTCAATTTACCAGTTATCCCTATTTAGGCACCGATCCGCAAATGATGAATAACGCGGCTCAATATTGTGGTGATGCCGGTTATTTATTAAATGATGGCGTCGGCATGTGTGGTAGTTCACCTAAAGAAGTGCCAGTTGTAGGGGCACTGAGCTCGACGGTTGCGAGTGTGATTACGACGGGCGACCCGGATGAAAACTTCTTACATCGAACGTGGGATACAATTAAATTAATTTTTTCGGCCAACACCAGTAACCCGATTAGTGATACTGAGCGGCATGTTGATTTAGAGGTGGGTAACCGTAGTAACTTAATGGCTTATAAAGGCCGCCCTTTAAATGGGGTATGGGCAACCGCACCATTTTTACATAATGGCTCGGTGGTTAATTTAACCGAGTTATTTATGCCAACTTGTCATAACCAAAAGCAAGAAACACCTAAAGAAGGTGTCAATTGTCGTTCTAATTCATTTACAGTCGGTACACGTGAATTTGATGCGGTTAATGTTGGGTTTGTTAAAAAATCAAAAGCGAATTATCCGGATTTGTTCGTATTTGATACGCATTTACCGGGTAATTTAAATTCAGGTCATGAGTATGCAGCGGGCATAACACCTATGATAGCTTGGGATGAAAACGGTGTTAAACGTGATGAAAAAGGTAATATTTTAACGTATAAATTTAAGCCTATCACGGCAGAAAAGCGTAAAGCGTTAGTCGAGTACGTTAAAACGCTATAGATTTTAACGCTGAGCTTTTAATTAATTATTTTAGCTTTAGCAGCAAAAACTCAAATAAAAAGCCAATAATGTTATGCGTTATTGGTTTTTTTTACGTTTGGGATTTGGACTTAAATCAACCCAGCTTTCAAGGGTCAATTTTTTTGATTTCTCTGGATATTGTGCACTGGCTATTTCACCGGATTTACGCATTTCTTGTATGCCGATTTGCAGTGCCGTATAAACTAACTTGCCGTTGGGGTGTCTTTTAGACACGGCATAATGGCGAGATTGATGAAACGCGACCTTGAAACCATCAATCGGAACAAGTTGAATATTATCGCAAGGAAAGCCAAGCTGGCTTTGGCCTATCATCACTAATTCACCTAAATATAAACTGGCTCGTTCGGCTTCTATTATTTTGCAAATACTTTTGTTTATGCTCATGGTGGTTGCTGCGGGTAGGTTAAGTGCTTTTAGCATTGCCCAATCTTGTTTCCATAAGTTGTTAGATAAAAAAGGGTATGCTTGTAAAACGGATAAGGGCGTTTTTTGCATGTTAGCGGCGTGCGCTATCTTGATTTCAATTTCTTGCTTTAATGCGGGCGTGGTAAAAAAACCTTTAACGAATTCTCTTGATGCAAATAACGGCTCGGATTTATATAAAATAGTTTCGTCTATTTCGTCTGCCCAAGTGGTTGCGGCGGACATAACGACATTGCCTTTTTTGACTTCGAGTAATCCTCTGGAGTAGTTTGGCGCTGATTTAAATTTAATTTTTGCCGGTAAGCCACCATAATGCAGCGCTTTACACAGTATGGCGATTTCAAGTGTGATCCGAAATGCATTTTCACCAATGTAGCTATCGATCTCTTGGCAATCGCGTCCGTTTAAAAAGGCTTGGTATTTTTCTTGTTGATAAGGCGTCGCGGCGATCACAACTTCAAACGCGGCTACCTGGCTTATGTAGCCAAGAAGTATCAATAATAATGTGCCGTAGTATTTGAGATTGAACAATTCGATACCCTAGGTTGGTGTCTCTGTGAATTCTTATTTTACCGCGATTTAAATATGACTGCGCTTTGAGTATGAAAGATAGAAACGATATGCGCCAGAACGGGATGTAATTAATAATCGATTGCGTATAAACTAGTGCGCTCTATTATGACTTTGAATATAAGATCCACATGACACATCCAACTGATAAATTACTCATTGAAAATGATGCCGCGATTTATTTAACACCCTGCCCAGGTACAAAAAATCTCACTTTAGATGAAACCATTGCACAGTTTGCCCAGCAAGGCATTAAAGGTTTAGTGTCGTTGACACCTAAAACCGAAATGACTGAACTAAATGTAGCGGATATGCCTGCCGTTTGTGAACGTTATGGTATTACTTGGTTTTATGCGCCGGTTGATGACCATCAAGCGCCAAGTGATGCGTTTAATCAAGAATGGCCGAGTCAAAAATCAACGGTACATCAATTACTTGATAAAGGTCAAAGTGTTGCCCTGCATTGTCAAGGCGGCCAAGGTCGTACCGGTACGTTAGCCGCTCAACTCTTAATAGAGCGTGGTCGTGATTATGAACAGGCTAAAGCCGAAATTAAAGCCGTTAAACCAGGCGCGTTAACCATTGCAAAGCAAACCGACTATTTGCAAGCGCTGGCTAAATAGTGCCTCTAACTTGGCTGCGAACGTTTTCATGATAAAAGGTTTGCAGTTGAGTATGTAAATCGACGGATAATGGCTTTAACGCGGCCGCCTTAGCATTTTGTACAACTTGCTCTGGCGTGCTGGCTCCGGCAATAACAGTGGTGACTTGTGGTTGGTCTAGTAGCCAACGTAATGCAAATTGGGCGAGGGGTAATTTTGGGGGTGCGATTGTTTGTAGTTGTTGAACCAATTTTATGGCTTGCTCAAAAGGTAAACCAGAGAACGTTTCGCCAACATTAAAAAATTCACCCTCTTTGTTGTAATGGCGGTGGTCGCCTTCACTAAATTGAGTGTCGTGCGCAAACTTGCCACTAAGTAAACCACTGGCGAGGGGTAAGCGTACAATAATACCGATATCGGCTGCAGCTGCTTGTGGCAGTAATGTGGTGATTGCATCTTGGCGGAATAAATTAAAAATAATTTGCAAAGAGGTTAAGCCTGGTTTGTCTAAGCAACTCAAACCTTCTTCAATGGTCTCTACACTGGCACCATAATGTTTGATCAATCCTTGGCTGCGAAAATCTTCTAATATTTGCCATAATGAATCGTTTTGTAGCGCTTTGGGTGGAATGCAATGTAATTGCACTAAATCTAAGCAGTTTAGTTGTAAACGTTCAAGTGAACCTTCAATGCTTGCAAGCATCGTATCACGCGTATATTTGTTCGGAAATAATGAATCATCTCGGCCCAGCTTTGTTACGATGGTGCGCTCTGCAGGGGTGCTTGCTTGCCATTCGCCAATAGTTTTTTCACTTAAACCCGCACCATAAACATCGGCAGTATCCCAAAATGAGATTTGATTTTTGTCGGCCGTGGCTAATATCGCCGTCGCATTTTGTTGACCTTGTGGACCAAAGTCTCCGCCTAATTGCCAGCAACCTAAACCGATCACCGACGCTTTTAGTCCACTTTTACCTAAGATTCGAGTTTCCATATGTATGCCCTTTTTGTGTATTTGTTAAGTTGGCATAGTGTAATTTTTTATAAACGCTGTATCTTTAGCTAAACAATTAATAAACTGTTAATTAATACTTAACAGTAAGCTTAAGAGTCAAACTATGCTAAATGCCGATGTAATGGCTTTTATTAAAGTTGTTGAAATGGGTAGTTTTACGCAAGCTGCTATCTTTTTAAATACGTCAAAGGCACGTGTTTCTCAGCAAGTCAGTAAGCTTGAAGCTGCACTGGGCACAACATTGCTACATCGCACAACACGTAAAATACGCTTAACAGAGGTAGGCGAAACGTATTTTGATGAATGTCAGCGAGCCGCTCATATTTTACAACTTGCAGAGCGGCAATTGCATGAAAAGCAAAATGACGAAACAGGGATTATTCGTTTAAATTCGGTAGGTGGATTGTTTGCTGAACGCATATTAACACCGGCGATCACGGCTTTTTTGTTGCGATATCCACAGATAAAGCTTGAGCTCGATTTAACCAGTCATCAAATCGATTTATTAAGTGAGCAATTTGATTTAGTGATCCGTATGGGGGCGCTTGTTGATTCAACTTTGGTTGGTCGTGAACTGATGCAACTGTCTACACATGTGGTTGCCAGCCCTTTGTATTTAACGCAAATCAAAAAACTTGTTACACCTAAGCAATTAATTCATGCAAACTGTTTATGTGGTAGTGTTAAAAAATGGCATTTTGAGCACACTAAAACGCAAGAAAAAGTGGATGTGAATGTGAGTGGGTCGTTGGCGGCCGCGAATGGTCATGTGATTTGCCAAGCGGCATTAGCAGGTTTAGGGGTTGCACGCTTAAATGCGTTATATACACAAGCTCACCTTGAGCATGGCAAGTTAGTTACGGTATTTGATGATTGGCAATCTAGCTCACAACCTGTCTCTTTGGTGTATCCCAAAGCGCGTTATAAGACTAAACGCATTCAACTCTTTGTTGATTTTTTAGTTGATTGGTTTAGGTAAATTCAATAAAAATACGAGGCTAGTCACTATCCATTGTTGTTTGGTTTATTTTGTGAACCCGAGTTCGGTAATGCATTAAAGCAAGAGTTAAGCAAAGTAGCAGTAATATAGCCATAATAAACATCGTATAAAAACGTTCGTTTTCTAAATTGAGCTTGGCTATTGTATTTTCTTGATTAAGTAACTTAACTTCAGTTGACTGTTTTACTAATTTTAACGCGTTTATTTCTTGCTTGCGATGCAAAACTTCGAGCTCCTTCTCTTTCTGTTCGGTGTCTAATATGACTTGCATTTCGGCCATTCGCTGATGAAGTAGATCTTCTTTTATTTTATTCACCACGTTTTCTTTGGTTAATGCATAAGTGAGTGCCTGTTCAAAATTGTTAAGGTGTTTTTCAGCATTAATTAACGCGGTATAGGCATCTTCTAAAACGGATAATGTACCGGTTTCTTGTGCAATCATAATGCCCGCAAAGGCTAATTTTTTTGCTTCTTCAGGTTGTATTTCGGCTATTAATTTTGCCGCCATCACTAAGCTTGTCGCCTCGTTCCATGTATCATTTATGGCTTTTGCATCTCTAATGACCGTTTTATAAGTTTGATAAGCTTGCTCGACTTTGCCTATTGAATTGTAAATTTGGCCTATGTATCTGAGTGCGCTATTTGCGCCTTTTTGGTCACCTAAACGTTCATAAATAGCATGTGCTTGTTGAGCTAATCCTAAGCCTTTCGTCCCTTCTGCCACTTGAGAGAGCAATAGTCCCATTTCACGCAAAGCAGCAGCACGGTTTTTAGGTGATACAACATCTTGTGGTATGTCTAATGAGCGACTATAGAATGAGCGAGCTGAATCTAATTGATCTAAGTGCGTGTAGATGAGCCCTATATCTTTTGTTGTTGCGGCAACCCCATTTAAGTCATGCATTTTTTCATGGAGTTTTAGGGCATTGAGCGCATAGTTTAATGCGTTTTCGTAACTGCTTAGGCGGCGATACGAAATTGAAAGCAGCATTTGTATTTTAGCTGTTTCTGCTTCGTTTCCTTGTGCTAATTGATACGCCAACGCTTGTTTTGCGTTTTTGATAGACTCGCCATAATCGGCTTGCAGTCTTTGCTCTTTAGCTAAGCTAAATTGGTATTTAGCCGCATCTTTGTACCGGCGAAGTCGTTGAGTTAATTGAATTAATAATTCATAGTATTCAATCATTTTAGGGGTGTTATCCATGTGTTTATAAATAACAACTAATTTGCGCGATACTCTAAGATTGAGGTGGTCTTCACCCACTTTTTCGCTATGCTTTTGAGCTTCTAAGTAGGCATCGAGTGCTTGTGGATATTGTTTACTATTTTTATAGACGCTGCCTTTTAAAATATAAGCGTTAACGATACGTGGGTAATCATTTGGGATGGTTTGGTTTAGGAGTATTTTTAATGAACGGGTTATGTAATCTAAACTGCCTTCATGATCTTTAACATAACGTTTTATATCTGCTAATGCGTGAAATAGATCAACTGTAAACGTGTAGTCTTCTTCACCATTAAGTAAACGTTCAGATTTAACCGCATATTGTTGGGCTAAAAAATATTCTTTTCGGGTTTTAGCTAGCATGGCTAAAACATATAACGTTTGTTTTTCAAGCTCGAGATCATTATCCCTATTGGCTATTTTTAATACGTTGTTGGCGATTTTATCTGCTTTTGCTATATCAACGGTACGAAATCGTTCTGCGTCCGCTAACATTTTTTGCGGGTCATAGGTTTTTTTTTGCGCCAAGCAGGGGCGCGCAAGCGCAAAAATGAGAAGAGTAGTAAAAAAAATAGCGAATGAGCGACTCACGTTTACCCTAATTGGTTAGTCGTTAGACAGTTTTTTAAAGATAGTTTATAAGCTCGCAGCTTGCCACTTGTCTT
This sequence comes from Algibacillus agarilyticus, assembly GCF_003286125.1. Taxonomy (GTDB): domain Bacteria; phylum Pseudomonadota; class Gammaproteobacteria; order Enterobacterales; family Alteromonadaceae; genus Algibacillus; species Algibacillus agarilyticus. The sequence goes on along the minus strand of NZ_QMED01000010.1, from coordinate 151,052 downwards.
TTCGCAGATCCGAGTATGTTAGCGTGTTTTCATGCAGTTCATGAAATATCTGTAATAATCAATATAGGTAGATTGGCTATAAATAAGGTTTCGTGAAATATGAAAAAGATGCTTGGCAGACTAAAAACCATACTCTTTTTAAATTTTTGTCTTTTGGTCAGTTATACCGCAGCGCAAGATGATGATTTTCCGCATATAAGTGATTCCAGCTATGAAGTTGTTGCAGCGCCTTCTGAATACATTGCAGATTCGCGTCAAAATTATAAAATAAAGTTATTAATGGAAGCGTTAGAGATCACTCGCCCGCAATTTGGCGATTATAATTTATCAATTCAGCCTGGGTATTTACCTAATGCGGTTGAAATTAAATTGTTAACAGAGAACGGGCCGCTAAATGTGATGTTTAGTGCGACATCTATTGAACTTGAAAATTTAACCATACCCGTACGCATTCCCTTTCGTATGGGATTATTGAATTACCGCTTGGTGGTTATTAATAAAAACGCTTTGGCTCGTTTTTCACAGATTAAATCCGTTGATGATTTAAAACCTTTTACGGTTGGTTTGAAAAGTGAATGGGTTTTGAAAGATATCTTGCAAGCGCATAACTTTAAGTTACTCGAAGTAGAAACCTTAGATTCGTTATACAAGATGTTAAATGAAGGACGAGTTGATTTTTTAATTCGCGGCGTGAACGAAGTTTTTGACGAATTACAGCAACGTGAAGGAAAAATAGAAAATGTGATTGTGCTGCCTAATATCGCCATCCATTTAACATCGCCATTGTATGCTTTTGTTTCTAAACGCAATCCTGATATTGCCAATCGTCTAGAAATTGGCTTTGAGATGCTGATAAAAAGTGGAGACATGCAACGTTTGTTTTTAGATCAATATAACGATGTGATCCAGCAAGCGCAATTAGATAGTCGTCGATTACTTAAAATTAGTAATCCTTTTTTACCTCCGCTAACGCCCTTGCATCGTAAAGAGTTATGGTATCAATTAAACTAATTTTGTTGAGCTCTAATATTTGAACGTGGGTGGGGCGAGGTTTAAAGTTGAGGGCATTACCGAGTGAGTGTTGATAGCTAAGTCACTGCAAACGTAAGCGAACATTTTACAAAGGTTGGTGTTTCCTCTATTTATGGTGTTTTTAATCCCTTACCTAAAACGTGGATCCCCACTATACAAGTGCTGAGGGTGATCATGCCGAGTCATGGTTGAATTACTTTTGAGGCGGTAATTGAAGGTTATTGAAATCTAGCCACAGTTCTTTGCGATGCAAAGGCGTTTTTGGCGGTAAAACCGGATTACCAATATTAATGATTGTGCGATTAGCTAAATCTGCTTTTTCTAAATGCTTTGCATAATATCGATAAAATATTTTGCGTAATAAACCTTGCTTAACCATTTCTTCTAGTCCGTATTCTAAACGCTCGGCTATATGCGGTGTTTTATGCGAGATAAACATATAGAGCGGCGCCGGAATATAGAGAGCAAGTTTAGGTTCTATCGTGAGCTCAGGGTATTGTTTTTGACGTAAGGTTAATTCATCAACGATTTCATGACTGCCACGGGGGATGTAATCAAAGCGTTGTTTGTCGAGCATGCCAAAAATGCCATCGTATGAAAACGCATCTTCAATTTTAAAACCTAATTGATGCATAACTGTCCAAGTTGCCCAAGATTTACGTAGGCCAACGGTTAGCTTTTTCAAATCTTCAGCGGTTGAAATATCGCTAAATAATGGCAGTTTGTTTTTATGCGTCGCCAGTAATCGGTAATTTAGAATGCCTAACCGCAAAGGAATGCGAATGGGGATGGTTTTCTCTTCCCACTCTAATGTGGTTAATGCCATCGCGATATTGAGTATTTCGCCTGTTTGTAACAAGCTTAATTTACGATTATTAGGCACAGCATATTGCATCGCTTGCATAGTATAAGGCCCATATCTTTCGGCGCTTAATTTTAAAGCTTGCGTTAAAATTTCGTTGGTATATTGATTACGTACATCTTTTTCGGACTGTCCAATGCTTATTTTTATGATGTCAGCGGCGCTTGATAGCGCTGAAAGGCTTAACATAAGAAAAAGTAAACATAATCGCCAGCAGTAAGCTAATTGCATTTATGGATGCCTAAGTTGTTATAAAACACGAAATCACATGATAAAAAGATTGATAAATGTATACCCAAGTGACTTCAAGATGCGAGTTCAGAGTCTTACATCTTGAAGTCATTTGGATATATTTTAGTTGCTGGTTAATGTTTTACCAAATTAGGTGACGATCTAAATGCGTAAGTCAGATGAAAAGTCTGTGAAATAAGATTAAGAACACGCCCTAGGCATAAGCTTTGATCGGTTTTGTGATAAGCGCGATGATTTAAAGTGCTATGATTTAGTTAAATTAAATGACGATAATCAGCAGTGTGAAATGTTAGTTTATAAGCTGAAAAGGTAGTTGCTGTTTATTATTTGTTCAACTAGATTTAACTTATTGTTAATCACTTTTTTGAGTATTTAGGGATGAAAAAATTACCACTTAAAACGTCGGTCAGGGCGATTAGGTTATGGCGTAACTATATTATTAGTGCCTTGGTTGGCTTTTTAGTTATTGTGTGGTTATCGTTTGTGCTTATTCATGCCGGAGAACGTAATTCGGCTATTCAAGCGCAAATAAATCAAATAGAAAAAGTTCAGTTTAATTGGCCTACCTTAACGCATGAAGCCGCACAAAAAAATGGGCTTTTTCAGGGGATTAACTCGTTATCTTACACGACAACTGAACTTGTCTATCATTTTGAACTCTCGCCTATCAGCAAACTTGACTGGCAAAGCACTTATCAAATCAATGTAACCGGTGGGACGATAACACTGAGTTATGCCCAAGTATCAGCTCATTTCATCTTAAAAAATTTGGCTTGTTTGTTTTTATTTTCGTTTATTTTAGCTGTTATTGTTTCGATCGTTTCAAATACCATTGAAAGTAAGTTCAGAAAACTTGAACGTAAAGCGCGTAAATTAGGCATTGCGAAGCGCCGTTCTGAACATATTAAGTATCGCTCGGTTGTCGTGTTAGTCGATTCGTTATTAGACGAACTTGCTTGGAATCGTAAAGAGCAAAATAGAATTGATAAGTTTATTCGTAGCCAAACCTTTTTAGACCCTGAATTAGGCATTGGTAATCGCTTGTTCTTTGATCACCGGTTTGATGCGGCTTTAGTTGATGAAGAAAATAGTATGGGTGGCGCCATTTTATTAGTTCATATTCAAGAACTTGATCGTATCGAAAATGAATACGGCAGTGAGCAAGCGCATCAGTTATTGAGTCAGATCATTGGTGTGTTGAATCAAACCTTGCGTATTTCGCCTGAGCCTTTATTAGCTCGACGCGCTTATGCTGAAATAGCGGTCTTGTTACAAGGGGTTAATGAACGTGAAATCATTAAATTTGCCGATGCCTTAGTTCGTTCTATTCAACGTGTTGCTTTACCTCAATCCATCGAGTCGGATAGCTTTTTTCATATTGGTATCGCGCGTTTTAATTGCAACGATAAGGCTTATCAAGTTTTGTCGGAAGCGGATATGGCGTTACGTACTGCGCAGCTGCAAGGTCATGTAGGCTGGTTTATGTATGAAAATGATGCTAAACCGCAAGAGTTGATTATGGGCTCACTTAAGTGGCGTACATTTTTAGAAAATGCTTTAGCGCAAGAGAGCTTTACGTTATATTTTCAACCCATTCTGTCCGCTAAAGATAATGCCATACATCATCAAGAGGCAACTTTAAGAGTGCGTGACGCAGAAGGAAAATTGCTACAAGCCGGACTGTTTTTACCCATGGCTTTTAAATGTGGTTTGCAAAGTAAGATAGAACAGCAGGCATTAAAAAAATTATTTAATCTTTTTCATCAAGACAGTAGCAGTGCTGAAAGCAGCAGTTTAAACATCAGTATTGATTCGTTACTTGAACCCGCTTTTTTTACTTGGTTGCTTGATTTTTTGCGTGCTAATGAACAGTATTGTGATCGCCTTATTTTAGAGTTTAATGAATATAATTTGTTTCAGCAGAATGAACGGTTACAGCCTATTTTTTTAAAGTTGAGTCGATTAGGCGTGAGGTTATTGGTTGATCACGTGGGCCAGTACGTTATTAATTCGAGTTACATAAAACAGCACCCGATTGCTTATATAAAGTTGCATTCCAGTTTAATTCGCAATATTGAGCAACATCCTGAAAATCAATTATTTATTCGTAGCTTATTAGCTAATTGCAGTGGCGGCAACGTGCGGGTTTTTGGTTATGGTATTGAAAATGCAGATGAATGGCAGCAACTTAAATCATTAAACATTGATGGTGGCCAAGGAGTCTATTTAAATCACGCTATTAATGAATTGAGCAATTTCAATTAACTCGTTTATTTAGCTTGTTTCTTTAGTTTCAAACGGCTTGGCGATAACTCGGTTTTCAATGAGGGCTTGGTTGAGCTTTTTGATATGTTCAGCTGGTACTAGGTTGCGTTCTAACATGCCAAGCCACCCTTGTAAGCCACCTGTGTGTATGAAAACTATTTGGCTGTTGGGTGCAATTTGTTTGGTTTCAATTAACTTAAGTAAGCCCCACATCGCTTTGCCGGTATAAACGGGATCTAACAACATGCCATGTTGTTGATAAAATTCGAGGCAAAAATGAATTAACGCCGGTGTTGTTTTTGCGAACCCACCAAAGTGATATTCTAAATTCAATGTAAAGTGTTGAGCTGAACCTGTTTGCAGCTGTTTGATTTGCTCAATTAAATATTCCCCTTTTTTGATCGCGCTAAACCCCAATAGCTCACAGCTGTTTTGTTGACCAAGTGCATTGCTAATACCGGCTAACGTGGTGCCTGAACCTACGGGGCAACATATTATATCTGGGTGTGTGTTATCTGTTATTTCTTGCACTAAGGTCGATAAGCCCGCAGCACCTTTAGGGCCAAAACCACCTTCGGGTATAATTAAACTGTTCGGGTGTAAAGTGGCTAGCTCATTTAAATAAGCTTGCTCATGTCGTTTTCGGTAAGTCATTCGGTCTACAAATTGTAATTGCGCATTTAATTTTTGTAACTGACTTAAGGTGGTATTGTTGGCATGTTGAGCTTCGCCTCTAATAATTAAATGTAAATTAATTTGATGTGCATGACATAAAGTAGCAAGCGCATGTAAATGGTTACTGTAAGCCCCGCCAAAACTCACTATTCGTTGAGGTTTTTCGTGTTGTAAATAACCTTGTAATTTTCGCCATTTGTTGCCTGAAATCGCAGGGTGAATTAAATCATCACGCTTGACCCACAATTTTATTTTTTGTTTGGCCGCCGCTGCGATAACAAGCTGATTTAAGGGACTGGGTAAATTAAACGAAAGCAATAGAGGTAAACGCTTGGAAACTAATAGAATATGGTCAATAATGCTATAAAAGGGTTTCTTTTGTTAGTTTTATTTGAACTAAGTTCATACATCCGAGTATTCGACTAGAATTGATATATCGATATGCGCGTAAAAATTGATAAAGTATGAAGTGATGGGGTTTGTGGGCGTTTTATAGTCAAAGCGATCGGGTTTTAGGGGAAGCCGTCAGGCTTCGAGACCCCATGAGCATATGCTCTATTATGTGATTGGGGCGAGTAAGCGCTGACAATGAACCATAAAACCTGAGCGAGAAGACTATATTTAACGTTAGCGTCGATCGTTTTTAATTCTATGATTCAGCAACACACAAACCATTAACTCAAAATATTAGACCTTAATTTTAGATGATAATAATAAGATTTTAATAAATGCATCCTATTCTTGATAAGTTAGTGAATCGATTTAAAAAGCAAAAAATCGCTAAAAATGAAGTAGGCGTATTGCTTACCAACCAAGCTATCTATCTTGTTAATTATCCGGTTAATGAAGATCTGCCAACTATTTTTGATTTTATTGAGTTGTCTGATCCGCAACAGTTTGATTCTGATTTGACCCAGTTATTACAAAAGCATGCAATTAAAGATGCAAATGCCAACGTTATTATTGCCAGCCATCATTATAATTTAGTTGCGGTTGATAAACCGGATGTTGATGATGCTGATTTAGCCACAGCATTAAAGTACTCTGCTAAAGATTACATCCAAGGTAATCTAGAAGACATGGCGATTGAATTTTTTGATGTACCTGCTCAGCCGTTTGGTCAAAACAAAGTCAATTTAGTGGCTGCCAAAAAAGTCATTTTAACTCGACTTATACACGCGTTTACGCAAAAAAATATCGATATAAAGCAAATCACCGTTGAAGAGCTCGCTTATATTAATAGCTTCGAGCAGAGTGATGATGCGGTTTTATTATTAACACAACAAAAAGATGAAGAGTTATTGCTGCAAATTATTAAGCAGGGGCAAGTGTTCTTTTTTCGCCGTGTGCGAGGTTATAACAAGCTTTATCAATTTGCTGAGCTCGAAATTAATAATGGTGCTGCCGATAATATCAGCTTGGAGATTCAACGCTCTTTAGATTATTTTGAAAGTCAGTTGCGACAAGCTCCGGTTAAACGTGTTTACTTTGCCGTGCCAAATAAAAATGAAGCCTTGTTGATTGAAAAAGTGGGAATGAATTTCCCTATTCCTGTTTTACCGTTAAAAACGTGGTTAGCCCAATCATTAACGGCTGAAATGGATGAATATGGTTACTTAGCGGCTAGTGCGATTGCGTTAACCGAGCGTAAAAAGGTGATCAGTGAAAGCGAGCATTAATTTATATTTAGATGAGTTTAAGCCTAAAGCTGATCCGCTGAGTTTAAAAGTGGTGGTTTATGCTTGGCTGACTTCGTTAGTTGTGATGGGCGCTTTGTATTTATTTACTGGGTACGATTTACAATTGAAAACAGAATTAGAAGCGACTTTATCAAGTACACTTGAGGCGCAAAAAGTAGAATCAGAACAGTTAAAAGAGCAAGCCTTATCACATGGTTTTGATCCGGTTTTAGTTAAAAAAGCGGAAATGCTTGAGAATGAAATAAAAAATAAACGCATGTTAGTTAGGGCAATTAGTGGAAGTGATACCCTGAATGCAAAAGGTTACGCCGCGTTGATGTATGACTTAGCGCATTATGCACACCAAGATGTTTGGTTAACGACAGTTAAATACACACCCGATGATATTTTGATTAGAGGAGGCACTCGTACGCCTGAAGCCTTACCAAAATGGATTAATGCGATAAGCCAATCAAGTTACTTTAATGGTAAGCCGTTGAATAAACTGACAATGTCAGTAAATGGTGATAAAACGTATACGTTATTTGAAGTGGCTACAAGTCAATCGTCGAGCTTGCAACCTGCGGCTGAGCGAGGTGTGCGATGAAAAAAATATGGCTAAGCTTAAATGATAAGTATCAAACGTTAAGTCAGCGTGAAAAAGTACTCACATTAGCTTCAGGTGTTGTATTGGTGTTTTTTGTTGGTCTTTTTAATATTTTAGAGCCCATGTGGCTTGCGACTGACAAACTTGAAAAATCGATTAGTGAAAAAACGATAGAGCAAAATAGCTTGCTGGCGGTGAGTTCTCAATATAGAAAACATCTATCAACTGACCCTAATATATCGTTGCAACAAAAAATAGTCACGCTAAATGCTAAACTTGAAAAGGCGCAAAAACAATTAGCTAAGGGGTCTGCCAAGTTAGTGCAGGCGAATACGATGGCTACAGTTGTGAATGATATTTTAAGTCAAATGAAAGGCATTACGGTTCTTAAATTTGATTCACTTGAGCCAGAAGCGCTATTACCGATAGTTGAAACGGATGTGCAGGCTAATGTTTTTAGGCATGGTATATCGCTTAAATTAATGGGCAATTATACAGATTTATATCAGTTTTTAGCGAAGACTGAGCAATTGCCTTGGCAGTTACGCTGGAAAGACTTTAATTTCAAAGTCAATCAACATCCAGAGGCAGAATTAACGATTGCTATCTATGCGTTAAGCTTAGAAAAAGAGTTTATGGGTTTATGAAAATTATCTTACTGACTTTATTAACCTTTTTATCACTTGCGCTATCAGCAGCGATCAAGCCATTAAAGACCGACCCAACCCAGCCAAAAGTAGGCTACACGTTAAGTGAGCGTGCAACATCAACGGTTGCTCCAACATCATGGGTGTTGCAAGCGATTAATATTTCAGCGTTTGGCCGTAATGCCATCATAAATGGTCAAGTATATAGTGAAGGGCAAAGGATAAGCGCTTCTACGATAATAGAAAAAATTGATTTTGGCTTAGTAAAATTAAATAGCCAAGGTAAAACCAGAGTATTGAGTTTAAATAATGCTGACATTAAAAAAGAATCGAATGCCAATTAATCCTTTTATCTGCGTGACATTTTTTGTGCTACTAGCAGGCTGCCGTATAACCGGCTTAAACTCTGATGTTGTTGATGCGTTTGAAAGCGAACCTAAAACGAAAAGCCAAGATGCATCGGCGGCTATTCCTGCTCATATTACACAAGAGCTTATGCCTGAGTTTGCGCCTATGCAAAGTAATACTCAGATCATTGAAGAAATGCGTTTTGATATGGACGCTCAAGAGGTTGACGCTCGCGCTTTCTTTCAAAGTTTAGTGCTCGATACCCCTATGAGTGCGGCTATTCACCCCGATGTTTCAGGTAATATTAGTTTAAATTTAAAAGGCGTAACGCTGCTTGAAGTGCTCGATGTGGTCAAAAACATGTATGGCTATGAAATTGCGCTTAAAGGCCGCTTGTTGCAAGTTTATCCGGCGGGTGTGCGCACAGAAACCTTTTCTGTCGATTATTTGTCGATGCAACGTATGGGTGTTTCAATGACATCGATCACATCGGGTGGGATCAGTGAAGATAGTGAATCCGGCGGTGGGAGTGGCAATTCTAGCGGTAGTGGATCAAGCAGTAATGGCGGTGGCAGTAGCCAAAATTTAGGCGGCGCTAGTGGCGGCGGTCAACAAGGTAATTCGGGTGGTGACAGCGGTCTTTCTGGTGGCGGTAAAGGCACAACCATTGTTACGCAAAATAAAAATGATTTCTGGAAGGAATTAGAAGAGTCTCTTGAGCACTTAGTGGGGGGCAGTAGCAATGCCACTATTATTGTGAACCCGCATTCGGGTTTAGTTACTGTACGTGCTTACCCCGATGATTTACGCACTATTAGAGATTTTTTAGCCCAAACTGAAACGCATATTCACAGACAAGTTATTTTAGAAGCTAAATTAGTGGAAGTCAGTTTAGAAGATGAATATCAACAAGGTATTAATTGGCAATCTATTTTAGGGCATGTAGGCAGTACGGATTTAACTTTCTCGACGGCAGGTGGTGCGGTTAATAATGTTATTAACGGTACGATTGGCGGTAAAGCTAATTTAACGTTTTTAAACCGCGACTTTGCCGGTGTGATCAACTTGCTTGAAACGCAAGGTGATGTGCAAGTTCTCTCAAGCCCGCGTTTAACGGCATCTAATAATCAAAAAGCCGTGATCAAAGTGGGTACCGATGAGTATTTTGTGACTGATGTATCAACGACTACCGTTACTGGCGCGGCTACAACCTCTTCGCCTAATATACAATTGGAACCGTTTTTTTCGGGTATAGCGCTCGATGTTACGCCGCAAATTGATGAAGACGGCAGTGTTATTTTACATGTTCACCCTTCTGTTATTGAAACCGCCGAGCAAACTAAAGTGATCACCTTAAATGAACAAGGCTTTGAGCTGCCTTTAGCGCAAAGCACGGTGCGTGAATCTGATACGATCATTCGAGCTAAGTCAGGTGAGATTGTGGTGATTGGTGGCCTAATGCAATCACAAAGTAAAGATATTGAGTCTAAGGTGCCTTTATTGGGTGATGTGCCTTGGTTAGGTGAATTATTTACCTCTAAATCTGAAAAAATAAGTAAAAAAGAATTAGTTATTATGATCCGGCCGATTGTCGTCGGTGAGGGTACTTGGACTGAGCAATTAAAACGCTCTTCTGATTTGCTGCAGTCATGGTACGAGGAATAACAAGATTATGTATTTGTACCATTTTGGTTTAAAAGAGTTACCTTTTACATTAACACCCAATACGCAGTTCTTTTTAGGTTTACCTTCGCATCATGAGGCTTTGCAGGTTTTATTAACGGCCTTAAAAACCGGTGAAGGCTTTATTAAAGTGACCGGTGAAGTGGGTACCGGTAAAACCCTGCTTTGTCGTAAATTGATGAATGAATTACCCGATGGGTTTGTGCTTGCTTACATACCTAACCCTTACTTACAACCAGAAGAGCTAAGCATTGCGGTTGCCCAAGAACTTGGGGTGAGTTTAGATGAAAACACGAGTCAGCAACAGATCACCCAACTGATCCAGCAAAAAGTGATGGATTATAGCCAACAAGGCAAAGCGGTTGTTTTATTGTTGGACGAAGCGCAAGCCCTACCCGAAGAAAGTATTGAAGCGTTGCGTTTATTCACTAATTTAGAAACTGAAAGCCGAAAATTATTGCAAGTGGTTTTATTTGGTCAACCCGAGTTAGATAGCCGACTCGCTAAGCCGAGTTTGCGTCAAGTTAAACAGCGTATTACGTTTTCTTATAAATTACGCGTTTTACATCAAACCGAAGTTCAGGCTTATATTAATCATCGATTATCGATTGCGGGCTTTAAAGGAATGCCTATTTTTGATGAGAAAGTGAGTGCTATTATTTATCGTGCCTCGGGGGGGATTCCTCGGATTATTAATACGTTGGCGCATAAATGTTTAATGTTGTGTTATGGCGAGAACTTACAAGCGGTTAAAGCTGACCATGCCAAAAAAGCCGTTGAAGATACTGAGTATGTCATGCTGCCCGTGTGGTTAAAAATCCCTAAATGGTCAATTATTGCGGGAGGGGCTGCTATGCTCATATTAATGGTTTCTATTTGGAGTTTGTTAGCGTGAGTGTGATCAATCAAATGCTACAAAATATCGATAGTAAAAAAAATCAACCTGTCGAGCCAACTGATGATGAGCTTTCTTATCAGCGCATTGATATTCCAGCTAAAAAAAACTACACGCGGATCATTTATATTCTATTAGCGGGTGCAACGTTGTTTGCTGCGTTATGGGTTGCGGGTATTTATGACGACAATCAAAATACGACTTTTAATGCGATTGAAGAAACATTAAACCCGCTTGTTACTTCTGTTGCTGATGTAGGCGTGAAAGAGGAGAGTGAAAAAGATCAGAGCGTTGCCGACCTTAATGCTGTTAATGTGGTAAATGATGAAAACCTCGATCATGAACCCATCGGCGATATCGATAAATCAACGCATCAGGTTGATGCAGCCTCTCCTAATTCTAACGATTTAGCTGTTGCTAAAAATCAATCATTGAATACATCTCCTCCTCAAAAAAAGCCTGTTGTCCACACAACTTCTGCGAGTATTGTGCCTGCTGCCAAGCCACCAAAAAAAATTATTGAAGTTAATTCACCAAGTCGCTCTGAAACAAGTGAAGCAAAGCAAGGTGAGTCGAGTTATCAATCAACTAATTCAGATGATTCAACAAGTGACACTGTAATAGCTAAACCAATTTTTAGCATGAGACCGACTGAAAAATCGGCGGATGAATTAGCACGCAAAGCCTTAGATAAAGGTAATGAGGCCTATAACCGAGGTCGTTTCAGCTTAGCTGAAATTGAATATAAAAAAGCATTGAGCATTAAACCAGCATTGCACGAAGCCAGAGCGCAATGGGTTGGGTTGCTTTATGGTGAAAAAAATCATCAAAAAGCATTAAATATATTACAACGAGGTATAAAAAATTATCCTGAGCATACAGGGTATCGCTTATTGGCCGCCAGAGTTTGGCTCTCAATTGAGCAGCCTCATTCAGCCCTTAATGTGTTACTAAACCACACGCCGCAAGAGCGTGCGATTGAGTATTATCAATTATCTGCCGCTCTCGCGCAGCAAACCATGCAATGGTCTTTAGCGTTACAAAATTGGCAAGCGTTATTATTAAATAATCAGCCGCAAGGTCAGTGGTTGCTCGGTGCTGCTATTGCGTTCGAGAAATTAGGCAAAGCTAAAGAAGCCGATAAGCATTATAAACAAGCGTTAACGGTTGGCGGTTTGAGCCAGTCGAGCCTTGAATTTATAAAGCTCAAGCTCACTATAGAAGAGTAATTTTATGATCCGTCCAAAGCTTAAAAAGCGTTTAGGTGATTTGCTCGTCGACGAGCGGATCATAACAGAAGCCCAATTAATGGCAGCGCTGAGTGCGCAAAAGCAAACGGGTCGTAAACTCGGCGCGGCATTAATTGAAAGTGGAGCGATCACAGAGCAACAATTATTAACGTTTTTAGCGCAGCAATTAAATGTGCCGTTTGTTGATTTAAGCCAAAAACGCTTAGATCCCAATGTGGTTAAGTTATTACCCGAAGTGCAAGCTCGTCGATACCGGGCCATTGTGGTTGAAGCGGATGATGCTTCGGCTATGGTTGGTATGAGTGACCCGGCTGATTTAAGCGCTCTTGATGCGTTATATCCTTTATTAGCGCCACGTGAAATTCAACTGGCCGCGATCAGAGAAAGTCAACTACTTGAAGCATTTGATGGTATGTATCGCCGTACTGCCGATATCGAATCGTTTGCCTCTCAGTTAGAAGAAGAATATGACACCTCTGCTGATTTCGAGTTAGGTGCTTTAACATTTGATGACGGAGATGAAGAAGAAGCCACCGTTGCCAAATTACTGAATACGATATTTGAAGATGCTGTTCAAGCGCGTGCCTCTGATATACATATTGAGCCTGATGAACGAAAGCTCCGTATCCGCATGCGGGTAGACGGTGTTTTACAAGAAAATATACTAAATGAATCACGCATTGCCTCTGCATTAGTTTTACGCTTAAAGTTGATGTCTGGGCTCGATATTTCTGAAAAGCGCCTACCACAAGATGGTCGCTGCAATATTAAAGTTCGCAATAAAAGTATTGATGTTAGGCTTTCAACCATGCCTATTCAATATGGTGAATCTGTGGTTATGCGATTGTTAGATCAATCTGGTGGTGTATTAACGCTTGACCAAACGGGTATGCCAACTGAAATACTCGAGCGCTTTAGAAATGTGATTCGTCGGCCGCATGGTATGGTTTTAGTGACAGGCCCGACAGGGTCGGGTAAAACGACCTCTTTGTATGGTGCATTAAGTGAAATGAACCAATCGTCCAAAAAAATTATTACCTGTGAAGATCCGGTTGAATATCGTTTACCGCGTATTAATCAAGTGCAAATCAATGCAAAAATCGATTTAACCTTTTCTAGTGTACTACGCACGGCATTACGTCAAGACCCTGATATCATCATGGTGGGGGAAATGCGCGATCAAGAAACGGTTGAAATCGGTTTACGCGGTGCATTAACCGGTCATTTAGTACTATCTACGTTACATACGAACGATGCGATTAGCAGTGCAATTCGATTAATTGATATGAATGCGCCTGGTTACTTAGTGGCAAGCTCATTAAGAGCGATTATAGCTCAACGCTTGATCCGTAAATTATGTGTTAACTGCCAAATACCTTATCAACCTGAACCACACGAGAAAATTTGGCTAACGGGGTTAGCTAAAGAAAAGCTAGCTGATATCGAATTTAAACAAGGTAAGGGCTGCCAAAGTTGTAATTATATTGGCTACAAAGGTCGAATTGGGGTGTTTGAGTTATTAGAGCTTGATGAAGCCATGATGAATGCGTTAAAACGGGATGATACCGAAGCCTTTGCCATGCACGCCAAAGCGAGCCCTTATTACAAGCCTTTAGCCGCTGCCGCATTAGATTATGCAAGGCAAGGGCAGACATCGGTAGAAGAAGTCTTAAAGTTAGTTGAAAACATGGCTGATCTCGATAAAGCCGCAGCTCAGGTTGAGTCTGCTTAATGCCGTTGTATCAATACAAAGGAAAAGGTGAAGCCGGATTAGTGCAGGGTAAGGTTGAAGCTGGATCTGAATCGCAAGCTGCCGATATCTTAATGCGCCGCCAAATCACCCCGATTCAAATTGCATTAGCAAAAAATAAAACCAGTAAAGATGAAAAAGCCGCAGGTCAAATTGCCACTAACGTTAATTTTTTAACCCCTAAAGTTTCACTTGATGATTTAGTGATGTTTTCGCGCCAGATGTATGCTTTAACCAAAGCGGGTATCCCTATTATTAGGGCTATTACGGGGCTGGCAGAAACAACGACAGCTTTGCGTTTGCGTGTGGCGTTATTAGAAATTGTAAGTGAATTAGAAAAAGGCCGTACGTTATCTTCTGGTTTGGCCATGCATCCGCACATTTTCTCTAAGTTGTTTGTGAGTTTGATCAATGTGGGTGAAAACACTGGGCAACTAGAAACCACTTTTTTACAGCTGGCTTTTTATTTTGAGCGCGAGCAAGCAACACGCAAGAGTATTTCGTCTGCGATGCGCTACCCTATATTTGTATTAGCCGCCATATTGGTTGCGCTCGTTATTATGAATATGGTGGTTGTGCCTACTTTTGCGCAAATGTTTACCAAGTTGGGTGCTGATTTACCTTTGATGACTAAAATATTAATTAATTCGTCCAACTTCTTTATGCAATATTGGTGGCTTATGTTAGCGGGGGCTGTTGGCTCTGTTTTTGCTGTTCGTAGTTATGTTAATACACCGATTGGACGTCATAATTGGGACAGAATCAAAATGCGCATACCGGCTGTCGGTAGTATTATTGAGCGCTCAACGTTATCTCGTTATGCACGTTCATTTGGTTTAATGCTTAAATCAGGTGTACCTATCACGCAAGGTTTAGGCTTGGTTGCTGAAGCGGTTGATAATGCTTATATGTCCAAAAAAATTACGGATATGCGTAAAGGTATTGAGCGTGGAGATAGCTTATTAAGAACATCAAACGCGAGTAAATTATTTACGCCCTTAGTATTGCAAATGGTGGCCGTAGGTGAAGAGACCGGCCAAATTGATGTAATGTTAACCGAAGTTGCTGAATATTATGAGCGCGAAGTTGATTACGATTTAAAATCGCTGACCTCTAAGATTGAGCCTATACTGATCAGTATTGTTGCCGTTATGGTTTTGGTGTTGGCGTTAGGTATATTTACCCCGATGTGGGATATGATGAATGCCTATAAATAATGACGATTTGTAGTTTATGAAAGGGCGTGGCGTATTTGTTGCACAATTGAGCTTTATCATTATGCTTATTTTGATTGGGGTTTGGTTTCGATACTATGAAACAACAGAAAAAGATTTTGTGAAGACTAACTTTGTTGTACAAACGCATCATTTTATTGAGGCAATACAGTTAGTGCACTTGGAATGGTTGTTGCTTGGTAAACCTAAGCAGATATCGATAGGTCAAATTAATGGCTTTGATTCAGGAAAAATGCTGCAATTAAATACATTGGGCTGGCCAATATTGCAAAGTCATGATGCAGCGGGTTGTCAGGTGTTGTGGCAAGCGTTATTGGGTTTGCCGCTCATGTCGTTAAAAAAATCGATTGATGTGGCTTATAAAATTAATAATAAACAAGATAGGTGTGAGTATTCAATAGGATCTGAAACAAGGGTGAAATTTCAGTATTTTATACAAACAGGGCAAACACATTTATATCGTGATATATGAATTTTATTGATGTAGTATGAATTAAATTGATATTAGTTGATAGACTCATCTATACTTAAATTAATGAAGGATGAAAAGAGTCTTTATGAATAAAAAAAGCTTTATAAAACAAACAGGTTTTTCATTAATTGAACTTGTTATTGTGATCATTATTTTAGGTTTATTAGCGGTTACCGCCTTACCTAGAATGTTAAGTGTGACCGCAGATGCTGAAGATGCCACGGTTGAAGGGGTTGCCGGTGGTGTTGCAACTGGCGTTGGTTTAGTGCGTGCACAGTGGGAATTAGATGGCCGACCTAAAGGCACATTGGTCACGGTTAAGTTAGATACCATTGCGATTGGTGTTGACCAAACCTCGGGTTATCCAACCGGTGCGGGCGATGATGACGATGGCGATAACGCGGATACTAATTCGGGCGCTAACAATATGACGGCGACGGACTGCGAAGCTGTATTTAATCGCGTGTTGCAAAGTTCGCCGCAAACAACAATCGATTTTGCGGCGACCGATTTTGAAGAAAATGACTACTACGTCACAGTTGATACCGGCACACCCAATACATGCTTGTATTATTTAGTGCAAACAGTTAAAACACAGAATACGGCTCCTACTGCGACAACAGTAGGCAATGGTTTTGAATATATTCCACTTTCAGGTCAAGTTTCTGTTTTTAGTAATAATTAGATTTTTGCTTTTATTTTATTTTTTGAGGTTAGTAATATGAACAACACACAACAAAAAGGTTTTACGTTAATCGAATTGGTTATCGTTATTGTTATTTTAGGTATTTTAGCGGTGACGGCTGCACCTAAATTTTTAGATATGTCAGGTGATGCGACAAGAGCAACTGTTGAAGCAGTGGAAGCTTCTGTCAAATCTTCTTCTGATATGATTCATGCAAAATTAATTATTGCTGGAACACATAAAGAAGCAACGGCAAGTGTTACAGCTGATGGTGAAACATATAATGCGGTTTATGGTTACCCTGCGGCGACAACTGCTGAGTGGTTGAAGTTATTAGATGGCAATGTAACTGCAGGTACTACAACAACCGCTTGTGCATCCGACTTCTGTGTTATTGTTGGTGGCGTTACTAGCGCGGGTGTATACACAGCCGGTGGCACTACAGGCGTTATTATTTACCCTAAAGGCAAGAAAGACGTCGATGCCACACCAACTGCTTCGACTTGCCATGCATACTTTGTTGCTGCGACCGGTTCAACTGCTGCTACTGCGAGTGTGAGTGGTGCTGTTACAACAGGTTGTTAATAACTTACTTGTTTTATAATGAAGACCCTCTTTTATGAGGGTTTTTTTGTTTATGGACATTCAAATTATCAAAAATATGCACCTGCGTTTACACCGTAATGGTTTCACCCTAATTGAACTTATTATTGTTATATTATTAATAAGTGTTATTTCGGTGTCTATTATTCCTCGATTTTTTGATAAACAGGGGGTTGATGAACATCTTTTTCTACAGCAACTGGTAGGTTTGTTGCGCCTTCAACAAACCAAAGCGATGCAAAATACCACTGAAACATGCCACCGCGTGTTATTTACTTCAAGTCGTTTTGGCGTGACATTTGATAATACAAATAATGAAGATTGCACGAGCACGGCTTTACCGACTGAATATTCGGCCATAGCAGCTGATTTTGATGTTTCGCATTATGGTATATCGGCGAGTGAAGTTGTTAGTTCATCCGTTAGTTTTTCAATTACCAGCAGTTTTAATAACCGTATTTATTTTAATTTATTAGGTTGCCCTGTTACCAGTGAAGGTGCTCAATGTGGTGTAACCGATGTTCTTGTGACGATTAGTGGTAGCGAAACCCTTTATGTATGCATCGAAAGCCAAGGCTATATTCATAAAGGGGCTTGCACATGATTAGCCTTTTAATCAAATCTAATTCAAGACTTAATGTTAAACAAAAAGGCTTTACGCTGTTAGAAATGGTGATTGGCTTTATTGTATTATCGGTTTCGCTTTCTATTGTAGTTAATGTGCTATCGCCGTTAACCATTCGTAGTGTTGAGCCGGTATTACAAGTTAGAGCCGCTGAATTAGCACACGGTTTGTTAGAAGAAATATCGGCTAAGTCATTTGATGAACAAAGCACGGTGATATTTGGCAATGCACGTTGTGGTGAAACCGGATTAGGTGCCAATAATTGCACAACTATACCGGCTTGTGTCACGCCGGGGGTACTGACATCGGCTACCGAAGAAGCCTCACGGAATGATTATGACGATGTCGACGATTACCATTGCCTATCACAAAGCGGCTCAGCCATTTTAAATGGTCAAGGCTCTAATTTAGCCATATACCAAGGTTTTACCGTTGAGGTGATCGTGGGTTATGACGGCAATATGGATGGCACAACAACAACGGCCGTTGAATTAGCTAAGTTGATCACCGTTACTGTAACCACGCCAAATGCTGAGGCATTTGTGTTTTCTAACTATCGTTTTAATTACTAGTGTTGAATGGCTAATGTATAAAAGTCGGTGTATACATAAAGTTAAAGCTTTTACCTTAATCGAGTTGGTTGCGGTTATTTTATTAATGAGCGTGACTTTGATTGGCGCGACCAGTTTTATGTCGTGGGGTACTTTAGCTTATGTAGATGGCGCAGATAGGCAGCGCATGTTAGAAGAAACTCGGTTTATTGTAGAGCGAATAACCCGTGAATTACGCAATGCATTACCTAATAGTGTGCGTATTTCTGCTGATGGTTTATGTGTAGAGTTTATTCCTATTTTAGCGTCAGGCAGTTATTACGATTTAGGTGATGGCCTTTCGCCTACCGTTATAAATGGCGTGACGGATAACGATTATGGTTTTGCGAGCAACCATGATGTCGTGATACAGCCGCAATCTACCGCCTTACTTTATGATGTAGACAATGATGTGCGTGAAAATGTAACGAGTTATGTTTTAACCACGTCGTCAACTATCGACCAAGTTGATATAACCTTAACTAACACGGTGACTTATGCTGCATCAGCGGCTTTTAATGTTAGCAAAGCGAATCGTTATTATATGGTTAATAATCAAATTAGCTATTGCGCTAATTTGGCTGCCGATAATGTATCGCGGATAGAATACACAACACTTTTTGCGACTCAACCAACGCAAAGTCAGTTAAATGCACTTGATAGTGCAAATGTCATTACAAATGAAGTGATGGTTGAAAGGGTCACTAATTTAAGTTCAGATCTTATATTTAGTTTTGCCGATGATGATTTGACGACCGTACAAATGTTAATGCTTTTTTCACGTGAAAGCGGCGCTGAGCCAATGGAAATATACCATCAGGTAAGGGTGAAAAATGCAAGCTAAACTCAAGCCTATTCAATCTGAACTAAATGTAAATAGCCATGTTAAACAAGGTGGTAGCGCGTTGGTGCTAGCGTTATTTATTATTGTGGTAATGTCGGTGTTGGCATCGTCTTTAGTTAAAATGTTAAGTGCAACCAATGAGTCGGTTGCGGTTGAGGTGTACGGTACTCGTGCGTTACTGGCTGCGACTACCGGAGTGGATTATATGCTAGCTCAGCTGTTTCCAATTGATGCGAGTGCAACCGATACAGCATCGGTTAATACACTGGCCTGCGCCGATATTACGAGCCCATATAGTTTTACATTGCCCACTAGCACTAACTTAGGCATGGCTAATTGTTCTTTTACCGCGAGTTGTTTTGATTTGGTGGTTGATGTGAACGCTAGCGCAACCGTTGAAAATGTGCGTTATTATCGCGTTGAAAGCATTGGCACTTGCGATGTTGGTGAATGGCAAACGTCACGTAAAATTGAAGTAGAGGCAAAGGCGTTAACTTATGAATAGAATAAAAGTTATGTATTATTTTTTTCTGTGCCTATTAAGTTTGCCTTCATTTGTTGCTCGGGCGTTACCTACATGTGATGACGTTTTTTCTGGTGGGGTAGCTAGTGGTTCAGCCTCTGGTAGTTTGACTATGTACGGTTCGTCACAAATTATTAATCATGGAAATAACCCTAACATTGATTTTTCTTCATTAAATCAAGTTAATTCAAGTAGTTGTGTTACGCAGGCTTGTAACGTAACGGGCTCGTCGTCCTCTTCTATCACTTTTCCTACCTATAATGTAAGCAGTGAAAATGATTACCCCCAAACAGGGAGCAGCATTACATTTGGCCAGACTAGAGGTTATAAAAGCAATGATTTTGGTTATTTTTCAAATTGGAATGCACCGACTTTTGATTTTAAAACCGCTAACGATGAATACCGCTTTAAACAAATAACATTAAATAGTGGTGCGACTCTTTCGATGTATCCAGGCGATTATTTCATTGAGCGGTTACAGCTAAATAATGGTTCAAAGATCGT
Source organism: Algibacillus agarilyticus (assembly GCF_003286125.1). Taxonomy (GTDB): domain Bacteria; phylum Pseudomonadota; class Gammaproteobacteria; order Enterobacterales; family Alteromonadaceae; genus Algibacillus; species Algibacillus agarilyticus. The sequence goes on along the minus strand of NZ_QMED01000010.1, from coordinate 131,026 downwards.
TGTTGATAAAAGTAAAGGGACCGGTAGTGTTCGGTTGCATATTAATCGAGGGCTTTTTATTTATGGTAGTAGCAGCATAAACTTAGGCGGAAGTGCTGAAGATATTGTGATTTATGCTGATGATAGTTCTAGTTATTATGATATTCAATTAACTGACACCGCTAGCTTAACCGGTATTGTTTTTGGCAAGGGACGAGTCACCTTAAATGGCTCATCGAGCATAACAGGTAATCTATCTGCTGATACTTTAGAAATGACGGATTCGACTTCGATCTCGGTATCAGGTAACAGTTCTTCAGCGACAACTTCGGATGTTTGTACTGCATCGGTTACCCCCTCTTGTCCGGTAAGTGATGTTGTGAGTGATGTTATTATTAACGAGATCAACAAAGATGATGATTGGATTGAGCTATATGTGACCAATGGCAGCAATTTAAGTTTAGCGAATTGGACACTTGATGGTGACGGCAATGGTAGTAGTACGGATGTAGATTTTGTATGTAGTTCAGCGAGTGGTTGTGCCAATCAAACATTTAATACTGGCGACTTTATCGTTATTGCTAAATCGTTATCTGGTGATGTTTTAACGGCGACTCAAGGCAGTTCTCCATTTCTGGTGCAAGGTCAAAATTTATTCATCGATTCTGATTTAGCCTTGCATAACAACACACAAGAAGTCATTTTATTTGATGATAGTGATGAAATGGTGCATTACCTACGTTACGAACAAGGGAGCTATTCGGCGACATGGCAAAGCTGTGAAGATGAAAACCCAAACGATGTGACGATTACCGATCCGCCTGGTGGCAGTCAATCGGGGGTTTGTACTCGACCTGATGGCAGTGCTGATAGCAATAACTGGGATCAAGATTGTGGTGATACGCCGGGTTCGTCTAATTCAGGTGTTACTGCCGCTGTAGACCATTATGAGATTATATTGCCGGTTACCTCATCTTCGGTTTGCGCCGATCAAACGATTACCGTAAGAGCGTGTGAAAATACTGACTGTAGCACGTTATATACGGCAGAGGCCGTGTCGGCTACCTTAAGTAAAACCGTGTCTGCCACTCAAACTACTTTAGATACTAACGGGTTTACCGGCAGCAAAACGGTAACGGTAAATGAACAAGATTTAGTCACGGCAGAATATGCATTAAGTAATTTATCACCGAGTAGCTCTTTTACTTGTGAAGATCTTTCTGGCAATGTTTTAAGCCCTTGCCAAATTGAATTTACGGGCACGTCTGCGTTTAGTTTGGCCAATATAACGGCGACTTCTTGTTCTCAAACCACCGCAACGTTAGAAGCATTTGTATACGATTCAGCCAGTAATAGCTGTAAAGAAATAACCGGTGCAAACAACGTTAACTTTTCTTTTAGTTATCATACACCGAGTAACATTTCGTCTCCGACCTCACTCTCTGTAAGCAATGGCACTGCTAATTCGACGATCTCATCGAGTGGTACAGCAAGTCTGTCAATGGCTTTGGGCAGTGACAACAATGTGAGCTTTACTTATAACAATGCCGGTCGTTTAAGCATTGTGGCTAGCGATCCTAATAATGTGATTTCGAGCGGTTCAGGGTTGTATACGGCGATACCGAGTTACATTAAAGTGGCTTCGTTTAGTGACAATGATGGTGACAATATTTTTGTTGCCAGTGACCCATTTACGTTTAATATTGATGGTTATTGTGCAGATAATGTAACGGTTACAGATAACTACCAACCAGGGGCGCTTGATTTTACCACTCAACGTGTTACTGGCAATGTTAATAGCACGTTTACTTATGCATCGGGTCAAATCGTAACGGTGACGGCTAATCAAGATGATCATGATACTAATCAAGCGGCTAAGACATATGCCAATGCCAGTTACAATGAATATGGCTATTTTGATTTAGCGGTGAGTGATAGCAATTATTTCGGCCAAAGTTTGGCATTAAACTGGGCTAATAAACTGAGCATTGGCCCATTTGTTGCCGATTATTTAACCCTTGATCAGGTTGGTTTAGATGCCGTTGAATTTGAATATCATGATTTAACGTTTAACTACATTGGCAAGCAATTTGGCTATGACGGCGCAGATGCTGAAAGTGCTAACTTTGCAGCAGCGTTGCCTCCCACGATTAGAATAAAAGCCTATAATAGTGATGATCAACTCATGAATAATTATGCGCCTGCTGGATTTAGTAGCGTAAGCGTAACCAGTTCGGATGCCGTTATTTCCGGCTTAACATCGAGCCATTCAAATGGCACTTTTGCACAAGAGGTGAGTAGCGGCAGCCCGGTCAATGGCCAATATTTATATACACTCAATTCATCTGATACCTTTACCTATGCTAAATCGGCTACGCTCATGGCACCAACAGACTCATCTATCGACATTACGATTGCCGCCAATGGCTTTGTTGATAGTGACAGCCGTTCAAATAATGCACTTTATACACTCAGTGCAGTAGGTTTAGAGCAACGCTATGGTCGTTTATATGTGCAAAATGCAGCGGATAGAATTGGCGGTGAAGCTAATATTAGAGCGAGCATGCAATATTGGAGTGGTATTGCTTGGGTTGTTGCTACCGATGATACAGCGAGCTCACTCGCTTTAGACAGTTTTACCACCACACCGACAAAAAGTGGTAACGAAGATCCTGCAACAATAACCGTAACGTCAAGCCAAGGCGTTTCGAGTGTTGTGACGCTAACGGGGTTGTTTGGCGTGTTAGAGCCTGTGGATGATGGTTTATTTAATTTAGTTTTTAACCAGGCTTCTGACGCGACAGCAGGTGGCAAGCTCATCATTAATTGGGATGATGCGGTGCTGCCTATTTGGATGCAATCGGCTTGGAATAGCAATGTGCTTTCGGGGCCTAATCCGACAGAAGTGGCTTTTGGTAATAGTCGAGGAAATGACCGGGTTATTTCTTGGCGAGAAGTGAGTAACTAATTTTTAGATTTAGGCGAAGTTAAGCCAGCAAGTTTAACTTATCGCTTAATTTTACCGGTTTAATGCGTCATGATTGCGATTATTTTACACAAATGTAAGTCTGGACTTGCTGATTTTTTAGCAGGTTGGTAAAGTTACGCAAAATTTTTTAATCCTCTTATTTAGCACTAGGGAATCGCCCTCCATGTTCAAGAAATTACGCGGCATGTTTTCAAATGACCTATCTATCGATTTAGGTACCGCGAATACTCTCATTTATGTAAAAGACCAAGGGATCGTATTAAACGAACCTTCTGTGGTAGCTATTCGTCAAGAACGAGCTGGTGGGCAAAAATCGGTTGCAGCTGTGGGCTCCGCCGCTAAACTTATGTTAGGGCGTACACCGGGTAATATTAAGGCGATCCGTCCGATGAAAGATGGCGTTATTGCTGACTTTTATGTGACGGAGAAAATGCTACAGCATTTTATAAAGCAAGTTCATAACAATAATATTTTACGTCCGAGCCCTCGCGTTTTGATATGTGTGCCTTGTGGCGCAACGCAAGTTGAAAAACGCGCGATCAGAGAATCTGCAATGGGTGCCGGTGCGCGCGAAGTTTATCTAATTGAAGAGCCCATGGCTGCTGCAATTGGTGCGGGTATGCCGGTATCAGAAGCAACAGGCTCAATGGTTATTGATATCGGTGGTGGTACAACCGAAGTTGCGGTTATTTCACTTAATGGTGTGGTTTATGCGTCTTCGGTGAGAATCGGTGGCGACAAATTTGATGAAGCGATAATCTCGTATATTCGTCGTAACTTTGGTAGTTCAATTGGTGAAGCAACCGCTGAGCGTATCAAGCACGAAATTGGCTCGGCTTACCCTGGTGATGAAGTGCGAGAAATCGAAGTTCGTGGTCGAAATGTTGCAGAGGGGGTTCCGCGTAGCTTTACCTTAAACAGCAACGAAATTTTAGAAGCATTACAAGAACCATTACAAGGTATTGTGAGTGCGGTTATGGTTGCACTTGAAAAATGTCCACCTGAACTCGCATCGGATATCAGTGAGCGCGGTATGGTATTAACGGGCGGTGGTGCTTTATTAAAAGACCTCGACCGTTTGTTAATGGAAGAAACAGGGATCCCTGTGGTGATTGCTGAAGATCCATTAACCTGTGTTGCTCGTGGGGGCGGAGAAGCCATCGAAATGATTGATGTTCACGGTGGTGATCTTTTCTCTTATGATTAATTATCAATAGAGCAAAATTAGTTTATCTGTTTAAGCCGGGCTCGCCCGGCTTTGTTGTAATTCATACCAATTGAAAATGCAGGCATCACAATGATAATTATGGGCATGTATCGCTAATATGATCCCTTTATTTGGCCAAGGCCCATCCATTCAAACTCGAGCTGTTTTAGCTATTCTTTTTTCGGTTGTTTTAATGTTTGTTGATCATAAGCTTGATGGTTTTAAGCAAGTGAGAAGCATGTTGAATTCATTGGTTAGCCCTTTGCAGTATGCGGCAAATGTGCCACAAAATACATTAGATTGGATGACGACCTCTTTAGCTTTTCGTCAGCAGCTCATTGCTGATAATGCGCGTTTAACTGAGCAACATTTAATTTTAAGTGAAAAATTGCAGCGTATGCATTTTGTTGAACGAGAAAATGTTCGGCTACGAGGATTACTCAAATCGCCCGCTCGTGAAGTTTCTGCCAAAATGGTGGCCGAAGTGATGGCGGTAGAAAGTAATCGCTCAAGTCAGCAAGTGGTTATTAATCGTGGCACATTGAACGGTGTTTATGCTGGGCAGCCGGTTCTGGATGATAAAGGCATTGTTGGGCAAGTCGTTAGCGTAGCAACTACAACCAGTCGTGTGCTGCTTATTTCTGATATTACCCATGCTATTCCAGTGCGTATCGCACGTAATTCTGTACGCTCTATTGCCAGTGGTACCGGCTTCTTTCATCAATTAGAATTAAATCATGTTCCGCATAGTGCTGATATAAAGCAAAACGATATATTGGTGTCGTCTGGACTCGGTGGCCGTTTTCCTGAAGGTTACCCGGTTGCTAAAGTCGAGCATGTGGTTTCGAATACCAGTTTACCCTTTGCGAAAGTGGTGGCTAAGCCGATCGCGAATTTAGATCGTATTCGTTATTTACTGTTGTTGTGGCCAGATAATGTTGAGCAAAAACCAATTTATGAAGCTGTTGATTCTTTGGTCGAAAAAGCGGAGGCCTTATTATAATGTCAAAGCGAATTGCTCTGATTTATCTGACTTTACTTTTTTCTTTGGTGTTGGCTATTTTCCCTATGCCGGCTTTTCTTTCTGCTTTTCGACCTGACTGGCCTTTAATGGCGCTTATTTATTGGTGTATCGCATTACCACATCGTGTCGGTGTATTAACGGGTTGCTTGGTTGGTTTGTTACTTGATCTATTGCTGGGTTCGGTTCTGGGTATTAATGGTTTAATCTTTAGTATTATTGCTTACATTGCCGCCGCTAATTTTTTATTAATTCGAAATTTTTCTGTTTGGCAGCAAGCGATCATTGTTGGTATGTTATGCGCATTTTATCACTTAGCTGAGTATTGGCTTATTCATTTTTTAACCGATAGCTTTTTTGAACCTAGCTTAATGTGGCCCGCTATCACAACGATGGTGATGTGGCCGTGGGCCTTTTTATTATTACGCAAAATGCGTCGAGCGTTTAAAATTATATGACTTCACTTTATTTAGCATCGCAATCTCCGCGCCGCAAAGCGTTATTACAGCAGTTAGGCCATGAATTTACTGTTTTAAGTGCTGATATTGATGAAACGGTGCAGCCGGGTGAATTACCCGAAACTTTAGTGACCCGGTTAGCAACTGAAAAAGCACTGGCTATTTTGCCTAAGGTTGCACATGGAAACGCGCTTGTTGTTGGCTCTGATACTATTGTAGTAAGCCCTAATGGTGAAATTTTTGGCAAGCCCATTGATTATCCTGATGCCAAGCGTATGCTTGAAATATTGTCTGGGCAGACCCATTTAGTTATGACAGCCGTTGCTATTTGTAGTTCATCGTTTACCTTGTGCGAAAATGTGATCACTGAGGTCTCTTTTTGTCCGTTAACCGCTGATGATATTGAAAAATACTGGCAAACCGGAGAGCCTCAAGATAAAGCCGGCTCTTATGGTATACAAGGTATAGCGGGGCAGTATGTGACACAAATTAAAGGTAACTATTCTGCGGTTGTGGGATTGCCTTTATATCATACTCAACAATTAATTATGCAAGCTCAACAACGGCTTGAGAAAAATAAGTGAGATCCTCGTGAGTGCAGAAATACTAATAAATGTAACCCCTAGCGAGACTCGTGTCGCCTTAGTTGAAAATGGCAGCTTGCAAGAAGTGCATATTGAACGTCAGGCTAAAAAAGGCTTAGTTGGCAATATCTATTTAGGCATGGTTAGTCGGGTATTACCGGGTATGCAAGCGGCTTTTGTTGATATTGGTTTAGAAAAAGCCGCTTTTTTACATGCATCAGACATCACAATTAATCAAACGTTAAAAGATGAAGATGCAATAACGTCTCCACAACCTGTCCGTGATATTACCGAATTAGTCAAAGATGGCCAAAGTATCATGGTGCAAGTGGTTAAAGATCCACTTGGCACTAAAGGCGCACGTTTAACGACTGAAATAACGATCCCTTCTCGCTACCTTGTTTTTATGCCCGGCGCTAATCATGTAGGTGTATCACAGCGTATTGATAGCCCTGAAGAACGAGATCGCTTAAAAGATATTACATCTGAATACTGCGATGAAGACGCCAGTTTTATTGTGAGAACAGCAGCTGAAGGCGCGGATGAAGGTGAGCTGCGGCAGGATGCGAAATTTTTACGCCGAGTGTGGAAAAAAATACAAGAGCGGAAAAAGCGTGGTAAAAAACACAGCTGTTTATATCAAGATTTAACGATTGCTTGTCGAATATTACGCGATTTAATTAATACCGAATTAGAGCGTATTCGGGTTGATTCAAAATTAACGTTTGAGCAATTACTGGAATTTATCGATGAATTTATTCCAGAGTTGCGTAATAAAATGGAATATTATCCGGGTGAGCGGCCTATTTTTGATATTTTTAATGTTGAGAATGATATACAACGAGCGTTAGAGCGCAAAGTTGAATTGAAATCGGGCGGTTACTTGATCATTGATCAAACCGAAGCGATGACAACAATTGATATTAATACTGGCGCGTTTGTTGGGCACCGTAATTTAGAAGAAACCATATTTAATACCAATATTGAAGCGACCCAAGCTTTAGCACGACAATTGCGCCTGCGTAATTTAGGCGGGATTATTATTATTGATTTTATCGATATGATGGACGCTGATCATCGACGCCGTGTATTACATAGCCTTGAAATGGCATTAGCACGTGATCATGCAAAATATAATATCAATGGGTTTTCGGCATTAGGGTTAGTCGAAATGACACGTAAAAGAACCCGTGAAAGCTTAGAACATATACTGTGTTCAAATTGCCCAAGTTGCGATGGCCGTGGCACGTTAAAAACCGTTGAAACCATATGTTATGAAATCATGCGTGAAATTGTTCGTGTTAACCGTGCATACGATGCCGATAAGTTTGTCGTTTATGCTAACCAACAAGTGGCTGATTATATATTGTCAGAAGAATCACACGCATTAGGTGAACTAGAATTATTCATCGCGAAACAAATTAAAGTGCAAGCAGAAGGGATGTACGGGCAAGAGCAGTTTGACGTGGTGATGATGTAATTTAATGAGTACATCTGTGCATTGGGCGAGTCGTATATTACGTAAACTGTGGTTGTTTGTTGCCATTGTTATGGTGCTGTGCGCGGTGTTATTAAGTGCATTACGGTTAGCCTTACCTTATTTAAATGACTTCAGGCATGACATTAGTCATGTGATCTCAGACGAGTTTAATATCCCAATTAAGTTTGGCGCTATTGATGCGGGTTGGCAGGGTATGGGGCCAAGCTTAACGCTAAAAATGGTTTCGTTTGAAGATGATGATCATAATACGCCTTTACAATTACAAATCGAAGCGTTGAAAATTGAAGTCGATTTTTGGCGCAGTATCGTTTCGCATGAGCTAGTGGCCAATAATTTTGTGCTTGAAGGAATAAATGCAGAAATAGATTTAAAAAAATTGAAGGTAAAATCGCCAGACCAACAGAGCGATAAAAATTTACTTGAAACCCTTAAACCTCTATTTTTAAAACATTTTAAACGTTTTGATGTGCAAGAGAGTCGTTTGATTTTAGCTAATGGTAAAGCTGAAAAAAGAATAATTAACATTGATCAGCTCTCTTGGTACAACCGAGGTGAACATCATCAAGGGGTTGGTGAGTTCTCGATCTCTGCGCTTGATAATCAAAGTATTAAATTCATTCTGGATTTACATGATCAGAAAGCGGGTTTGTCTGGACAGATGTACGTTAATTCGCAAGGTTTAAACTTAGCTAATTTTTACGATTTTGATTTACGTGACGATATCGTGGAGCTGAGTAGTCAGGTTCCATTTGAAGCTTGGTTAGATATTTCGGCCGGTATTCCTACCCAAATGCTTGCTCGTTTGCAACCGAGTCATGTCAGCTGGAAAAGTGAATCTCAAGTTAACCCGCAAGTTTTACACCTATCGGACGCTATTTTAACCGCTAACTTTTCAGACACAATTGACACGTGGCAATTAAAAGAATTAACCATCCAGCATAACGCTAATCCTAAAACGACGGTTAATTTGAATGTTAAGCATAACCTTAAATCGTCTTTAGTTAAGATTGATTCATTTAATATTAAGCCGCTGTTAGCGTTTACTAAGCTTTTTAAAGTTGACCCGCTTGTTCATAACTTGGCTGAACAATTAAACCCTAATACCGAAATACACCAACTGAGCTTACATAAAAATAAACAAGGCTGGCGCGGTTTTTTACAATTAGATAACGTTGGCTGGCAAGCCGTTTCTCCGTTACCGGAATTAAACCATTGGCAAGCTGATATTGCGTTTAACCAATCATTGATCGCGGCACATATTTATACCCAACAGGGTGAATTAGGTTTACCTGAGTTATTTGATAAGCCCTTTGAGATTGAGCAAGCTAACTTAAACTTAAACGTTAGCTTACAAGATGCATGGTCTGTGAGTATTTACGATACGCAAGTTAAAACAGCGGGTAATACGTTTAACGCTAGCGCATTTGTTTCATCTGATGAACAGGGTGAAGTTCAAATGCAATTATTCACTGAGGTGGATAAAGTTGAAGCATTAAACTTAGAAAAATTTTTACCTCGTAAAGCCATGGGGCAATTTGTTTATGATTATGTTTTGTCGGCTTTTAAACAAGGTTATGCCGATTTTGCACAGGTTGTATGGCAAGGTCGATTTAACGATTTTCCGTTTGATAATAAACAAGGCCTTTTTCATGCGCATATAAGCGTAGAAGAAGCGGCTTTTCAGTTTCAAGCAGACTGGCCTACTGCCACGGAATTAGCGCTTAACCTCGATTTTATAAATCAAAACTTATTGTTTAACAGCCAAAAAGCTAATTTATTAGACCTCTCGTTACAACAGCTCTCAGCTAAAATAGATAATGTTTATAATAAGGATGCGACCTTATATTTAAACGCTAACGTGAAAGGTTCAGGCCTTGCCGCCACTGACGTTATTCAGCAAAGTATGTTGGCCAAAACAGTCGGAAAAGCCTTAACTGAACTGAGTGTGAAAGGCGACATTTTAGCTAATTTAAATTTAACGGTGCCTCTAAATAACGCAGATGAAACACATGCAAAAGGCTCGATTTTATTAGCTAACAATCAAGTTAACATTAACCCGACAGGTTTTGAGCTTAATCAAGTGAGTGGTGAGTTACATTTTGATATGGATAAATTATCTGCTGAAAATGTGACGTTTGAATTTGCCAATGCGCCGATGCAAGCGAGTGTTAACGCTTCGCAAGAAAAGGATGCTTATAAAGTCGCGATTGATTTACAAGGCCTGTGGGAAGCTCCTGTACTCTTTGATTCTTGGTCATTACCTTATTTAGCCTCAACGATGGAAGGCGAAATAAACTGGCAAGGCTTGCTGCAACTTAATTTCCCCGCTCAAGGCTTCACCTATGATTTTTCTGCCGATGTTGACCTTGCTGCTTTAGCATTGGACTTACCTCGTCCTTATCACAAACAAGTGGGCGAAGTTCAACGTTTAACGCTCACTGCTAATGGTGATATCGAAAGTAGCTTAATTCATGGTCACATGAGTGATTTAATTAGTTTTGATGGCGTTTTACCGCATGAAACCGCATCATTTAGCCGTGCTTATTTAGTACTTGGTGAGCAGCAATTAGGTGTGCCGGGGCAAGGCTTTAATATTGCCGTGCATTTACCCGATATTGTATTGGATGACTATATTACCTTTGTTAACGGGTTGGTCAGCGACTTGGGTAAATCGACGAGTGATAGTGTGCCTATACTGGGCAAACCTCAACGTATCCGCGGTGACCTTGCACAAGTTAAAATTGCGAATATGGAATGGCATGATACCTTTTTTGATGTACAAGCGACTGATTCATTATGGTTAACACGAGTTAATGCGCGTGAGTTTAGAGGTGATATCAAAATAGATGAAGATTGGTTTGGGCGAGGCGTTGAAATTAACGCAGAATATTTTAATTATAAGTTACCCAAACAAAATAAACAGGATTTAGAGCTCACCGCCGAAGCCATTAGTTGGTTAGAAAAAACAGAAAAAAATCAAGCAGAGCGTATTTTTGCTAATTTACCGCCGCTACAAATTACTTGCTTACGTTGTGAGTTGAATGACAAACCATTGGGTGAAATACGCGCTCGCTTAACCCGAGCAAGTGATCGTATTTTGATTAACTCGCTTGATTTAAAGCAAAGTGGCAATCAAATAAGTGCAACTGGCTATTGGCAGTTAGTTAATCAACAACATAAAACCCAGTTAAAAGGTGATGTTAAAAGCAATGATGTTGGCAGTTGGTTACGACAATTTGAATATGCATCCCCTGTAAGAGATAGCAACCTGCAATTGAACTTTGATCTTGCTTGGCAAAATGCACCGCATTTATATAGCCATGGTTTATTAAATGGTAATGTTAAGTGGTCACTTGGCGAAGGTTATTTTACAGAAGTATCGGATCAAGGCGCTCGTCTTTTTTCATTACTTAGCATGGACTCATTAGTTCGTAAATTACGTTTAGACTTTCGTGATGTTTTCAGCAAAGGGTTATTTTTTAACGATATGAAAGGCACGGTATCGGTTAAAAACGGGATCAGCAAAACGGATGATGCTCACATGAATGGTGTCGCCGGCAATATGGATATTGTCGGTTCTTCAGATTTGGCAAAGCAAACACTAAATTATCGGATATCCTTTAGCCCTAAATTAACGTCGAGTTTACCAATATTAGTCGCGTGGATGGTTAACCCTGTTACGGGGGTGGCTGCACTGGCATTAGACAAAGTGTTAGAGAGTGCGCAAGTGGTTTCTAAAATTGAATTTGATGTAAACGGCACCTTTGATAAGCCAATTGTGCAAGAAGTTGGCCGTAGCAGTAAAGAAGTGCAACTGAGTAATAAACCTAAAAAAGGTCAATCAAAAGGCAAGCAACCTGATAAAGCAACTCAACCTAGAACGGGTCCGGTAATACCCATGGTTGAGCCACAACAAAATACACCGGTACAACCGTTAGAGCAAACAGTAGAAAGCAAAGGAACAGGAACCCGTTCATGACGGTATTATTAGCGGCGTTGCAATTAAATTCGTCACCAGACCTGCAGGCTAATTTTTCAGCTGTTTATGCTTTATGCCAACAGTTGAAAGAAGCTGAACATCGACTTGTTGTATTGCCAGAATGCTGGGCTATCTTTGGTGGTATTGAAGCTGCTCAGCTTGAGCAGGCTGAAACTCTGGGGCAAGGGCCTATCCAAACCTTTTTAGCTAATTTAGCGCAAGAGTTTGGTCTTTGGTTAGTCAGCGGTACTATCCCGATAAAAGCAGACCCGATAAAAGCAGGCTCGATAAAAGCTAGCAATAATAAATTTTATGCTGCGTGTTTAGTTTTTAATCCGCAAGGTCGGTGTGTCGCTCAGTATAATAAAATTCATTTATTTGATGTTGAAGTCGCGGATAACACGCAACATTATTTAGAAAGTAAATACACACAAGCCGGACAAGATATCGTTGTGCTTGAAACGCCTTTTGCCAAAATTGGCTTAGCTGTTTGTTACGATGTTCGGTTTCCGGAATTGTTTCGAGTAATGCAAAATCAAGGTGCTGATATTATTTGTTTACCCAGCGCGTTTACTTTTTTAACCGGTGAAGCCCATTGGCAACCATTAATCCAAGCTCGAGCTATTGAAAATCAATGTTTTATGGTGGCGGCAGGACAAACCGGCACACATCGTAACGGCCGTAAAACGTGGGGCCACAGTTTAATTGTTGATGGTTGGGGCAAACGGCTTGCGCAAGCGACAGAAGAGCCGTGCATCGTACAAACCTTAGTGGATTTAACGAGTTTAACCGCAATACGTGCTAAAATGCCTAATAAGCAACATAGAAAAATAAAGGTATCATCAAATATATGAGTGCAGTTGAGAAGAATATTTTAAATGATAGCGGGCTAGATAAAGGTGCGTTAGAAGAAACATTAGCCTACATGCATCAGCGTAAGCTTGATTATGCCGATTTATATTTTCAAACAAGCCAGCATGATAGCTGGGTGTTAGAAGATGGCATTGTTAAAGAAGGTAATTTTAATATCGAGCGTGGTGTGGGTGTTCGTGCGGTCGATGGTGAAAAATCAGGTTTTGCTTACTCAGATGATATCAACTTAAGCGCTTTAAAAGCGGCTGCAGAGGCCGCTCGCAGTATTACCCGTAATCAAGATGATTTTAAAGTTAAAGCTTTCACATCAACTGTACCCGGTAAAGCTCATGCATTATTAAACCCTTTGAATCAACTTTCTCCTGAGCAAAAAGTTCATTTGTTAAATGAAGTAGAAGCCATTGCTCGAGCGCAAGACTCGCGTGTTAAGCAAGTGATTGTGAGTATTACGGGCGTATATGAAGAAATTATAATTTGTGCCAGCGATGGTACTTATGCGGTAGATGAAAGACCACTAGTACGTTTAAACTGTTCAGTGCTGGTTGAGCATAATGGTAAACGTGAACGAGGAAGTGCCGGTGGTGGTGCGCGCACCGATTACAGCTTTTTCTTTGAATTAGAAAATGGTGTTGAGCGTTATAAAATTTATGCGCAAGAAGCCGTTCGCCAAGCATTAGTTAACCTTGATGCTATTGAAGCGCCTGCTGGCACTATGCCTGTTGTATTAGGCGCTGGATGGCCTGGCGTTTTATTACATGAAGCGGTAGGGCATGGTTTAGAAGGTGATTTCAACCGTAAAGGATCATCGGCTTACTCTGAAAAAATGGGGCAACAAGTGGCTTCCAGTTTATGTACTATTGTTGACGATGGTACGTTAGCTAACTGCCGAGGATCAATTAATATTGATGATGAAGGTGTACCAGGCCAATACAATGTATTAATTGAAAACGGGATCTTAAAAGGCTACATGCAAGATAAGCAAAACGCGCGTTTGATGGGTGTTAAACCTACCGGTAACGGTCGCAGAGAAAGCTATGCGCATTTACCCATGCCAAGAATGACCAACACATATATGCTTGCAGGGCAGAGTGATCCAAAAGATATTATCGCGTCGGTAGAAAAAGGCATTTATGCACCTAATTTTGGTGGCGGTCAAGTTGATATTACGTCGGGTAAATTTGTTTTTTCAACATCGGAAGCTTATTTGATTGAAAACGGAAAAATCACAACTCCGGTTAAAGGTGCGACTTTAATTGGTAACGGCCCTGATGCAATGAGTAAAGTATCGATGGTGGGTGACGATTTAGCGCTTGACCGAGGGGTCGGGGTTTGCGGTAAAGATGGCCAAAGTGTACCGGTTGGTGTTGGGCAGCCAACATTAAAAGTCGATGAGCTCGTTGTTGGTGGAACACGATAAGTTAATCACCCACAACCAAAATAGACTGAATTAAAAAAGGCGATTTATTGTGAGATAAATCGCCTTTTTTATTGTTCTCGAATTGCTTACCAGTTCAGGTATAAATCAAATTAATTGGATAAATTAACCGCAATGCCTAAATCTATCGGCTCGTTGCCTTTTGGTGTTGTCATATTTATTTGTAAGCTGCCGGTTGAAGGCGTGTCTTCCGCTGTTAAGTTGTTCGTTAATACAAATGTATCATTACCACCAACCCAATTTAGATTCGCATCAACAGCGCCACTACTATTCTGTATTACTCGACCTGTATTACTTATTTCGCCTACGTTGCTTGAGAAAGTTAATGTTGTGCCTGCAGGTAAAATTTGTTGGCCTGTATCGGTGAAGTTTAATCTAAAGCTGGCGCTTTGCCCTGCCGCTAGCGAAATCGTATTAATGTATACCCCGTCTTGATCTGCCAGCACTTCACCTGTATCGGTTCGTGTTAGCGTGTACAGGGCAAAAGAGCTAGACGAGATTAAAACCGTGCTGGCTCTAAGCTCTATACGATTATTGGGTGCGGCTTGGCAAATCGTGTTATCGGTACATTGCGGGCCATTAAATAAGCCGTTAGGTAAGTTAAACGTATTATCTGCGTTGAAGTCATTATATTCTTCATTGCTATTTTTAATACCATCTTCATTGGCATCCAACCACGCTTCGGGTAGGTCAATAAAGCCGGGGCCATCAAATACACCGTTAGCATTTCGATCGGTATAAGCGGGTTCGACGGTGCCATCATCGTTATAGTCTTTACCGGCATCATCTTGTATGCCGTTACCTTGGCGTAAAAAGCCCGCACCCGCGCCATCGTCAAAAGGTTCACCATCGGTTTCATCATATAAGCCATTCGAATTAATATCGGCAAAGCTTTCATGTCCGATAGCCGTTGCTAAAATCGTTACTCGATGATTTTCAGGTATTGGCGAGCCACCACGCCATGTCACCGAACAGCTACCATTGATTGTTGAACATCTATCTTGCAGTAACGCTCCGCCTTCTGCTTTAAATACAACGGTTGTGCCATCGATCGCTGCGCTTTCGTTTGTATCGGCTAAATAAGCGGTTAAGGTGACTAATTCATCGATATAGTTAAATGTTTCGCTGTTAGTTACATCTGATACTAATACAAAGCTATCTTGATCTGGCAGGCCTGTAGAAACGGTTAATTCAGACGATTGCGATTTTACTTCAACATTATTAAGAGTTGCTGATGCCTCGACAACCACTGACGTTGGAATGGCTCCCGCTGACACTTGTGTAGTCACTAGGCCTTGTGAGTTAGTGACGGATGTAACCGGAAAAATAGATAAACCGCCTAAGCTAGTGGTGAGTGAAAAATTCACATCCAATTGTGGGATGGGATTGCCTTGCGAATCTAACGCTTGAAACGTTAATGTCGCCGTTTCACTTTGACCGGCTCCGCCGGATTCTGCCATGACTAATTGGGTGGGGTTAGCGGAAATAAAGCTGAGCGAACCGAGCTCTGTAGAGAGTAAGTTGATATCTCGTGTTATGGTAACTAGGTTGTTATTAATCGTTACCGAAGCGCTTATTGTATCTGTGCTTGCTACGGTACTTGAACACGATGTATTTTCAAACGTAGACGTGGCTCGGCCTGCTACTGTTGTAATTGCCGCATCAATGGTTGCTGATGTTTGCTGAACACAAATAGACGAAAAATTAATAACTGCGGAATTAAAATAGGGTAGGTAAGTAACCCCATCGGTTTGCAATTCTGCTAGTGATACAAATAAACTGGCTGTACCGCCGGCTGCAATGTTTACACTTTCGTCACGGGTTGCGCCTTGTATTCCTATTTTATTCGGAATAAAGGTTGTGCCATCAAAATAACCAAACTCGATATTAGCTTCAACCGCATTCTCTGGTAACACTTCATATAACGTTTCGGTGTTGTATATTACATCATTTATCGTGGTCGATGCAGTCGCTAAAAAGGCACCTAAATCGGTATCGAGCGGGGTATAGGTAACCTCTGCTATGCCTTGTGCATTGGTTAACGCTGAATTGGTGTTTAATATGCCTTGCGCTAGCGAAAAGTTAACTAATTGATTAACCATTACATCGCCGTTGGCATCGTGTACTTGGGCGTTAAGTGTGGTTGTTTGCCCAACTTGAATACGAATGCCTGATGGTAATGTTAAAGCGAACTGCGGTTCAGCCGTCGAGTTTTGTGTTGATAATACAAATTCATAATTGATGTTGGCATTTAAAGCGTCGTGACTGGCTGAAATAGTCGAGGCGCCTAATGTGCCGTTTGAATTGCTCAGGCTCACACTGGCTTTACCTTCGTTGTTTGTGAGTTTGCTATTTACATTTAACTGACCTAACGGTGCGGTAAAGTTGACCACTTGACCTGTTAGCGGTGTGTTGTTTTCATCTGTTAATGTGGCCGTTATGGTGACGGTTTCATTTTGAGTAAAACTAGCACACTCAAGCTGACAATCCGGAGATGTTAAGTCGATGCTGAGCACATGGGTTGCTGATTGAGTATTGCCTGCAGTAAATTGATAATTTTGATTCGTGGTGAGGGTATCAAAGCTCGCATTCAATATACCTGCATTTAAGTTTTCAGTGTTATTGGTTAAATTGATGGTCGCAACACCGTTGTTGTTAGTTAATGCCTGACTTGCAGATAATTCACCAACACCCGCCGTAAAATTAATAATCTCACCCGCCGCAGGCGCAGAGTTTAAAAGTAAGGTTGCGGTAACGACAATCGTATCATCGCTAGAAAAAGAGTGATTGCAGTTGCTGTTGCAAGTTGGGTTATCGAGTGTCAAAGATAAGCTGTAGACATCCGGTGTGCCAACATCTGGCTCCCCATCAGCCGCGGTAAATTGATAATTTTGATTAGTCGTGATGCCATTAAAGCTCGCATTCAATATACCGGCATTTAAATTTTCACTGCTGTTTGTTAAGTTTATCGTTGCCACACCGTTGCTATTCGTTAATATCTGATTTGCAGATATTTCACCAACACCGGCGGTAAAATTAATAATTTCACCTGCGGCAGGTGCAGAATTTAAAAGTAAGGTCGCGCTGACGATAACCGTGTCATCACTAGAAAAGGTATGATTACAGTTGCTGTTGCAAGTCGGGTTGTCGAGTGTCAAAGATAAGCTATAAACTTCAGGTGTGCTAACGTCAGGATCATCATCGCTTGCGGCGGTAAATTGATAGTTTTGATTCGTGGTGAGGGTATCAAAGCTCGCATTCAATATACCGGCATTTAAATTTTCACTGCTATTGGTTAAATTGATGGTTGCAACACCGTTGCTGTTTGTTAATGCCTGACTAGCGGATAACTCACCAACACCGGCAGTAAAATTAATAATTTCACCTGCGGCAGGGGCCGAGCCTAACAATAAGGTTGCGGTTACAACGACCGTGTCATCACTCGCAAATGTATGATTACAATCATTATTACAATGTTCGCTATCAATCGATAACGTTAAGCTATATGTTTCTGAAACGTCTGTCTCAGCGTCATCATTTTTACCTGAGTGGCCACTTCCGCACGCAACAAGTAAAAAAGTTAGCCACATCGATATGATAAATTTTACTTGCTGCATTGTTCATCCTTCTTTTGTTATTGTTGTGGGATCATACTTCTTAAATATTGTAGTAATTGTTTTGCTGCTTTTGAAGGTTTCTCTGCCGCTTGATCTTTTTTTGCTTGCCGTGCAAATTGTCTTAACTTGCTGCGGTCTAGATCGGCGTGCTCATTAAGCAAGCTTTGAATAGCAGGGTCACCTTCCGCTATGATTTTTAAGCTTAATGCTTCTAACTTTTGGATATGCTGATTGGCAAGTAATGGGCCTTGCTTTATTTTTTCTAGGCCGAGATACAAAGCGGAAAGATCTTTGTTGTGTAACAATTTAGTAAAAAATTGCAGATGACGATGATAAGCATCTTTTTTATTTTTTATTTTTTTACCCAAAGCGACTGCGTCTATTTGAGCTGGGGTTAAGGTGAGCTTATCTAGTTTGGTTTGCGACATTTCAACAAGGCGATTTGCAAGTTCTCGCATTTCTGCCAGATCTCTTTTCAGCTCTTCTTTACTCACGTAGATTATTTCTTCTTCAATTTCATCGATGTCGTGCTTTGGATCTGTCATATTTCGCCTGTTAAATCATTATTTAATAACCAAATTACGCTAAAATAGTGAAAAGGCATCACTAAGTAACTTGCCTATACATATGTTACACTAAGCTTAAGTTTATACCCAAGGTTAAGCGACACAATAACCAAGAAATAATTATAGGTGTTCCCTTTTATGCTTGATGAAATGAAGCGTGTAGAATCGGCTGTCGAAAGTGCATTAGCTTATGCTAAATCACTGGGTGCGACTTCAGCTGAAGTATCAATCTCTAAAACCCAAGGTTTACAAGTTGCTTCTCGCTTAGGTGAAGTTGAAACCGTTGAATTTAATCATGATGGTGCTTTGGGCATCGCTTTATGGAAAGGGCAACGCAAAGGTTCGGCATCTACGTCAGATTTGTCTGAAGCCGCTATTAAACGAACTGTCGCTGCCGCCTGTGATATTGCTCAATATACATCAGAGGATCCATTTTCTGGTTTAGCTGATCCCGATTTAATGATTAAAAATAATATTGATTTGGATTTGTATCACCCAAGCGATTTAACCCCAGACCAAGCCATTGAGCTTACTAAACGTTGTGAGCAAGCTGCATTTGATACTGATCCTAGAATTAAAAATTCAGATGGTGCAAGTTTTTCAAGTCATCAAGGTTTTAGGGTATATGGCAATAGTCATGGTGTTATCGCGTCTTACCCGAGTTCTCGACATAGCTTGAGTTGTGCGGTTATAGCTGAAGATGAAAACCAAGATATGCAACGTGATTATGCTTATACCGTTTCGCGCCGTTTAGATGAACTCACACCTGCTGAGCAGGTTGGACGTGATGCGTCACTTGAGACTATTTCGCGGTTAAACGCGCAGCAGCTCGGAACGGGAAAGATGCCCGTTATGTTTCGTGCTGATGTCGCCAATAGTTTATTTGGTCATTTTATTGCCGCGATCAGTGGCGGAAACTTATATCGTGATTCCTCATTTTTACAGCATTCTTTGCACAAGCAAGTTTTCCCAGAGTGGCTGCGTATCCATGAAGACCCTTTAATTAAACAAGGGTTAGCCAGTAGCTACTTTGATCATGAAGGGGTAGCGACAAAAGTTCGTGATATCGTTGACCAAGGGGTGTTACAAACTTGGTTATTATCGAGTTATTCAGCTCGAAAAATGAAATTACAAACAACGGGCCATGCCGGTGGTATTCACAATTGGCGTTTATTTAATAATAGCGCGATGGATGCGAGTTTTGATGCCATGTTAAAACAATTAGACACAGGGTTGTTAGTAACTGAACTAATGGGTCAAGGTGTTAACGTGGTTAATGGCGATTATTCTCGAGGTGCGGCTGGGTTTTGGGTTGAAAAAGGGGTTATTCAATACCCTGTTCAAGAAATTACGATCGCCGGTAAATTAGACAACATGTTTAAAAATATTGTTAACATTGGTAATGACGTTGAAAAACGTGGCAGCATTTATACTGGTTCTATCTTACTTGAAGAGCTGCAAGTCGCAGGTAGCTAACCCCTCGCTTTTGTATTGGTAATTAAGTTGTTTATTTGTTAAATTCTACTTGTTTATCAATACACCTATAACATTGAATGCGGAATGTCTGTATTCAATGTCTTTACATTAAATTAAAAGGACTTTCATAATGAAACCCATTCTTTTTGCATTGGGCTTAGCTTCGGCTGCCGGTGCGACCACTTACTATGCTTCTCAAATGTCTAACGATGAGTTGATGGCTCTTGAAAATGTACCTGCCGATACCGTACTGTTTTCAGGTCAGCTAGAAGCGTTTCCTTTAACGCAATATATGCAAACTTATCAAGCCAGCTTTGGTGATCCTACCCAAGTGATGTTGATGTTAGATGAAACCTTTAAGCCTGAAAATCCTGAAGCTCAGTTTTCAGTTAACTTAATAAAACATTACTTAACAGCTTCACAATCAGCTGATGATCTAAAAGCTAGATTTGGTTTTGGTGATGATGTGCGTATGCTGGTTTATACGGTTGGTTTGTTACCTGTTTTTCGCTATGAAATAGCAGATGCGCAAGCGTTGTGGTCTTCACTCGATACTTTAGCTTCAGAAGCGGGTATTACGCCTGAAAAAGTGGCTGTAGATGCTTTTTCATATGTTAAATACCCTGTTGTTAACAATGACGGTGTTATGGTTGAACTTGCCGTTTCTGTGATTGATGGCTGGGCTTCTATCACCATTAATACACCGATAAATACACCCGAAGATTTGAATATTGCGTTAGCCATCGAAAAGCCCAAAAACGCACTAGCCGCAGAATCGTTACAAGCTATCACGGATAAGTATGCATTTGATGGTTCTTCAGTTGGATTTATTGACCATGTGCAAATTATTAAAGGTTTAACCCAAGCCGAGGGTAACGCGTTTGGTCGTATGTTAACGAACTTAGCTCAGTTAACTAAACCTGATATGTTTAATAGTATGCGTGAGCAAGCTTGTGCAACCGATTTTTCTGCAATTGCTAATGCGTGGCCGCGCACAGTTATGGGCACACGTCATGTAGAAATTGATAATGAGTCTTCTTCAATAAAAGCGGCACTTGCTGTAGAAAGTACCAATCAAGAAACGAATGCGTCGCTTGGCCAGCTCAGAGGTTTTATTCCTCAACATGTCTATAATTTTGATAACCAAATTGCTAATGTTGCGTTTGGTTTTGATGTTGATGAACTAACGCCTGTTTTGATGCAATTTTGGACTGAATTTACTAACGCGGACTATACATGTGAGTCACTTGTTGCTGCTCAGACTAAAATTTCGCAAACTAGCCCGATGATGTTAGGTATGTTTACTGGCATGGTGGGTGGTGTTAAAGGGATTAGTGCAACAATATTTGATTTTGAGCTTGATTTAGAAAACGAACAAGTCCCTGTTAAAGGTATTGAAGCGCTTATTACGTTATCTGCTAATGCACCCTTAACTATTTTTAATGGTTTAAAAGCATTGTATCCGCCTTTAGCCGATGTCACGATCCCGGAAGATGGTAGCCCGTTAGCTGTTAGTTCATTTTTTCCATTACCACCTGCGCTGGGGTTAAACCCACAGGTTGCGGTTAAAGGCAATCATGTTGTTATTTATCAAGGTGATAAAGCGGCAGCGGTAGCTGATAATTTAACGAATGAAGCACTTGTTAATAATGGCGTTAATGCTTTTTCTGTTGATTATAAATCGTTGTTTGGTCCTTTAAATACGGTATTAGAATCGACCGGTAAGCCTATACCTGAAGGCTTTACTGACTTTGCTAAGTTAGACATGCAAGTTCAAGTAAGCACAGATTACACCGTAAATGGGATTGAAATAGAAACAACAATGGATACCCAAGCGGTTACTAAATAACTCTCTGCTTCTCTAGATTGTTTTAATCACACAAATCGTATTTGTTAAAGCCGCGTGTTAATACGCGGCTTTATTATTTTTTATCCGCTTGTTTGGTTTTGTCGGAGAGAGAGCAGAACTAAAGTCAATATACTTAACTGAGTAACCAAGTTGCAGTGCCTAAAAAGGCAAAAATACCGACTACATCGGTTACCGTTGTTAAGATAACCCCTCCTGCTAATGCGGGATCAATTTCAAGCCGTTTTAATACTAGCGGAATTGTGACACCCGCTATGCCCGCAGCGAGCATATTCATCAACATTGCGAAGGCAATTATCCCGCCAAGTAACAGATTTTGTTGCCAAACAGCCACTACTGAGGCGATTAATACCGCCCATAACATACCGTTTAATAAACCAATCGTGAACTCTTTAAAAATAAGCCAACGTACATTACTGGGGGCAACATGACCAAGAGCCATTGCGCGTATTACAAGGGTGAGTGTTTGATTACCGGCGATGCCACCCATGCTAGGAACGATTGTATTGAGTATCGCCAGCACTGCGAGTTGACCTAAAATATCTTCAAAAGCACTTGAAACTAACGCCGCGAGCAAAGCGGTAATTAAGTTTATACCGAGCCATAAAGAACGTCTTTTGGTACTTTTAATAACGGGGGCGAATGTATCTTCTTCGTCATCTAAACCCGCCATACTCATCATTGAATGTTCTGCGTCTTCGCGGATTATATCAACGACATCATCGATTGTTATCCGGCCTAATAAATGTTCTTCGTCATCAATAACAGGCGCTGATACCCAGTTGTGTCGTTCAAATAACTGTGCCACGTCGGATTCATCCATGTTGGCATGGATCGTCTCCGCATCTCGGATCATAATGTCAGCGACATGAATTGTTGGGCTGGCGGTGACCACAAGAGTGGACAAGGGTAAGGTGCCAATAAGTTTATCTTTTTCATCTACCACATAAAGCACATCGGTATTTTCAGGTAATTTACCTCGTAATCTTAAATAGCGCATGACGACTTCAGTGGTTACATCGGGTCTGATGGTCACTGTGTCCGTATTCATTATTGCGGCGGCCGTATCTTCTTCGTATGCAAGTGCTTGTTCGGCACGATGACGGTCTTGCTCGTCTAATGAATCTAATACTGCTTGATAAGTTGCGTTTGGTAGGGTTCTAAGGACTTCAGCCAGATCATCGGTATCTAAACCTTCAGTTGCTTCAGCAACCATTGAGGGCGGCATCTTATGTAAGATACTATAGCGAACATCTTCGGTTAGTTCTTCAAGGATATCACCGTGAAATTCGCTATCAATGAGCGCCCATAAAACTTGACGTTGTTTAAGCGGTGATGATTCTAAGATATAGGCAATGTCGCCATCAGATAAGTCATGCAGCATATTGCGAACATGGACAAACATACCCTGGCTAAGCGCATTATTGATATCACTTAATTGGTTGTGTTTGCTTTCATGTTCAAATGCATCTGGCATTAAGGTGTTCCTACAAAAAAGAGTTATAGCCGAAATACTGTGACGTTAGGTATAAACTTTTTGAGCTAGATTAATACGACGAAGGTCAAATTTTTATGTTTTCACGCTTGCCTAGCGTGAAGCAAGCTTATGCCATACTGTAACGTAAAGACATAAAAAACTCTATTGAAGACTGGCTAAGGTGATGAATCTTTTGTGATTTATGAAAAATGTCTTTATTCCGATTCTTCAAATTTGTTGTCAATTAAATTCGCTACGGCATTTAAGGCAGTGGCCGCGTCTTCACCTGAACAAGAAACATTAATTTGCTTGCCTTGTGCGCCAGCTAATAACAAGAGGGCCATAACACTATTGGCATTGGCTGATTTAGCGCCACAAGAAATCGTGATCACTGATTTATATTGCAGGGTTAACTCGGCTAGTTTTGTTGCGGCTCGCGCATGTAAACCTAGCTTGTTTTGTATGGTTAATTCTTTACTGCATTCTAAAACGGTCATTATAAATGTTCTTGTATTTTTTGTTCACGATGAATAATTGTTACGTTGTCGCGTTCTTGTTTAAAGTTATCCGCTAACGTTTGAGCGGTATAAACAGAGCGATGTTTACCACCCGTGCAACCTATAGCGACGGTAACATAACTGCGATTATTACGCTCTAGTGCAGGTAACCATGTTTTTAAGAATATTTTGATTTGCCAAATAAACTCGGTGACCTCAGGGCAGTTGCCTAAATAATCTTGCACGGGTTGATCTAGACCGGTAAGTGCTCTTAATTCTTCAACCCAATGAGGGTTTGGCAGAAAGCGTGCATCAAATACATAATCAGCATCTTGTGGTAAACCGAATTTAAAGCCAAATGAAGAGAAAACCAGCTTCATTTGTTTTGCTTTGGTACCTAAAATTTCAGTGTGTACCGCATCGTTTAATTGATGGATGCTAAAGCCACTGCTATCAATAATCATATCTGACAGTTGTTTAACCTGCTCAAGTAGCCTTTCTTCTTCTTTTATTGCTTCTTCTAAACCTAAGTCGGATTTTTGCAAAGATAAGGGATGGATGCGTCTTGATTCTGAAAAGCGTTTGATTAATGACTCATTATTGGCATCAAGGTAAACAACGCTTAAATCAACCTGTTTTTTGAGAGTGCTAATATAAGTAGCGACTTGCTGTTCTGATGGAGATGTTAAATTACGCACATCTAAAGTGACGGCAAGTTTGTTAGTTTTATCTTTTAGGGTTGAGATCAGTGAAAGTAGTAGCTCTAAAGGCATATTATCAACACAATAATAACCTGAATCTTCTAAGTTATGCAGTGCTGCTGTTTTTCCTGACCCTGATCGACCTGTAAAAATAACAAGTTTCAACATTGTAATATCCGTTTAGCTATATAGGCTATTCTGTGATGGCTTGATAAAGCTCATTGTTGGTGCTGGCTAGTTTAATACGTTTTACGACATCTTTGTTAGATAATTTTTCGGCAATAGTGGCTAATGATTTTAAATGTGTTTGACATTCACTTTCAGGCGCTAGCAGTGCAAAAAATATTTTAACGGGCTGATTATCGATTGCGTCAAAATCAATTGACTCTTCAGTTGTAATTAAAAAAGTAAGCCCTTTATCGCAGTTTGCTAAACGGCCATGTGGAAGTGCAATGCCGTTACCGATACCAGTGCTTCCGAGCTTCTCACGACTTAAAAAAGCATCTAATATATCATGCTCTTCAACTTGACCTGATAGGTGCTGAGCCGCTAATTCACTTACAACTTGCAGTAATTTTTTTTTACTTGTCGCCGGGACTGCGCAAAAAACGCAGTCTGGCGAAATTAATGACGTTATGTCCATAAATAAGGCTAATGGTTTTTTAATTTCTCTTTATGTTTGATGACTTGTCTATCTAATTTGTCAATCAACGAGTCGAGGGCTGCATACATATCTTGATGATCTGAAGTTGCGAAAACTTCGCCCCCCTTTAAGTGCAAGGTTGCTTCGGCTTTTTGCACTAATTTTTCAACACTAAGGATAACATAAACATTGTTGATATGATCAAAGTGCCTCTCTAGTTTTGCAAACTTAGTATCGACATAGTCTTTTAAAGCCTCGGTAACATCTACATGACGGCCAGTTAAGTTGATTTGCATAGGCTTTTCCTTCTTCTTTAGTGAGTGGAGCCTTATAAAAGGCTTTTACGTTGATTAGAGGGTGGAATAGACAAAGCTTCGCGATATTTTGCAATGGTACGACGCGCAACTTGTATACCTTGCTCTGCAAGTAATGTGGTTATTTTACTGTCGCTTAACGGTTTATTGGGGGTTTCAGCGGCGACTAGCTTTTTAATCAAAGCTCGTATTGCGGTTGACGAACACTCGCCCCCATTTTCGGTGCTAACATGACTAGAGAAAAAGTATTTGAGTTCAAATATGCCTCTAGGCGTGTGCATATATTTTTGTGTTGTTACACGAGAGATCGTTGACTCGTGCATTTCAACTGCTTCAGCAATATCATTTAACACCATGGGTTTCATGGCTTCGTCGCCATATTCAAAGAACCCAACTTGATGCTCGACAATGCAATTAGAGACTTTCAATAGTGTGTCGTTCCTACTTTCTAAACTTTTAATAAACCATTTTGCATCTTGCATATGCGTTTTAATAAATTGAGAGTCAGCTGTGTTTTTAGCTGTTTTACTCAATGCGGCATATTCCTGATTTACTTTAAGTTTAGGCACACTTTCTGGGTTTAGCTCAACTATCCATATATCTTTTTCTTTTCTGACTGAAACATCTGGCACTATGTATTGTGAATCTTCAGCTATTACAGCATTACCGGGTCGCGGGTTAAGTGTATGAATGAGCTTCATCACTTCTTTCAATTGCTCTTCTTTCAATTTGGTTTTACGACTGAGTGTGCGGTAATCTCGGTTAGCTAATATATCAATGTAATTTTTAATGACATTTTTGGTCTCGGCAAGCCAAGGTGTTGTATCGGCAAATTGGTTTAGTTGGACTAATAAGCATTCTTGGGCGGTGCGAGAAGCGACACCAACGGGGTCAAATAGTTGAATGCGTTTAATGACGGCTTCTATCTCATCAAGTTCAACTTCATCGTCTCCTAAACTTTCGAGAATGTCGTCTGCACTGACTGTCAAATAACCGGAATCATCAATTGCATCGATAATCGCGGTGGCAATGGCTAAATCGGTTGGACTAAAAGGGGTTAAATCCATTTGCCAAAAAAGGTGGTCTCGAATAGATTCGGTTGTTTCACCCTGATAAACACTGTCATCATCTGAATTATAGCTGTTGCTGTTTTTACTTGATGTGCTGGAGCCTTGTGATAGATGATCATCCCATGTTGTATCGCTAGCGAGTTGCTCTGGGATTTCTGTTTTATCAAGTTCTTCACGCGTATCGGCTATGTTTTCAGGCGTGTCAGCATCACTCGTTTTGATAGTCGTGGTTGGCTCTTTTACGGTGTCTAAACTTTCGAGTGAATCAAAGTTGTCTTGCTCTTCTTGCTCCAGCAATGGATTAGCATCCATTGCATCTTGTATTTCTTGTTGCAAATCTAAAGTCGACAGTTGTAGCAAGCGGATCGCTTGTTGCAACTGTGGAGTCATGGTTAGTTGTTGGCTAAATTTGAGTTGTAACGATTGTTTCATTTAATCGGATTATCCTGCCAATCAGAGCTTAAATTGCTCACCTAGGTACACTTCACGTACCTGTTTATTTGCTAATACAGCTTCAGGCTTGCCTGAAGCGATTAAGTTACCTTGACTGACAATGTATGCTGTTTCACATACATCGAGTGTCTCTCGTACATTATGATCCGTGATCAAAACGCCTATCCCACGTTCTTTTAAGTGAGTAATGATCCGTTTAATATCTAAAACGGATATCGGATCTACACCCGCAAAAGGTTCATCTAATAAAATGAACTGAGGGTCGGCAGCTAATGCTCTCGCTATTTCGACCCGACGGCGTTCACCGCCCGAAAGACTCATACCAAGACTATCTACTATATGTTCAATATGGAACTCTTGAAGCAATAGTGCAAGTTTATTTTCTCTATCTTGCTTAGTTAATGCCTTGTTTGTTTCTAAAATAGCCAATATGTTTTGACGCACGGTCAATTTACGAAAGATAGATGAATCTTGCGGTAAATAACCTACACCTAATCGGGCTCGCTCGTGCATCGGGAAGTGGGTCATTTCTTTATCATCCAACATGACTGAACCTTTGTCGGCAGCCACTAACCCAACAATCATGTAAAACGTTGTTGTTTTGCCCGCACCATTAGGGCCGAGTAAACCAACAATTTGACCCGAGTTAACCTCAAGTGAAACATCTTGTACAACTTGTCTATTTTTGTAACTTTTGGCTAAATGCTTAGCGATTAATTTACTCATGTTATTAATTGGGTGTTAACACGGTACGAACACGTGATTGGTTTTTTTCAGATGACGCAACTAGTTTACGTTGTTTCACATCGTATTCTATTTTGTCGCCGGTGATCTGGCTGTCGGCTTGTGCAATTTTTGCATCTCCAACTAATGTCAAAATGCGGGTATTGACATTAAACGTTATGTTTGAGGATTCAGCCGTTACAACTTCGCCTGTTTCAAGTTTATGGCTAAAGCTAGCGGGGGCTCCTTGAGCAATCAGTAATTCTGTTTGTTCTGCTTTATTTCTAACAACGTCTAATTGTTCTGCGAGTAATGTCATACCTCCTTGCTCAACTTTAACGTTTTCATAGAAGGTTAATGTGTTATTGGTTAGGTCCATTGCTTGACGGTTAGCTTCAATTAAAATGGACTCTTTATTTTCATCATCAAATAAATTGGCATGAACAAATGTGTTTACGCCGAGTAATAGGCAAAAAGCTGCCGACTTAATTAGGGATAATAACTGCTTTAATTTCATCTTTAATTTCAAATTTATTTTGGTTTAAATTGGCAGAAATACCTTTGCCGGTTAAATTAAAACGTTCACCATGTAAGTTTATTGGTGTTATTGTTTCAATTGTTTTATTTGTAATATCAACATTTAATTGCTCGGTTGATAAATTTGTTAGCCAATGGGTTGTTGCGTTTGAGCTTAAGGTAACTTGGTGGCTTAACTCAAGAGCATTATTATTATGCAGTACACTTTTTTGCGCGTGCAGTTGCCAATCTATTTCAGCGTTGTTGTTATATAAGTTATATTCAGTCTGTTCAAATTCGGCAACGGCTTTTTTCTGGTAATAGGCCATTGATTGCGCTTTGAGCTCAACGCTCGGAACGCCTGTTTTGTTAAATAGCTTAATGCTTAAGCCGCTTGCTTTATAATCGGGTTCTGATTTTTCAGTGCTTGGTTTTATGATGTTTTTTGGTTGAGTTTGCCATTGTTGATAAAAATAATACCCTGCGCAAGCACAGATAAGCACAATTAATAAATAGACTCGCATGGTTAGACACTCATACCTTGGGCCTGTGCAAGTATACCGCGAGTCTCAAGTAAAATATCACAGACTTCTCTTACTGCGCCAAACCCTCCTCTAATTGATGTTTTGTGGTCGGCTATTTGCTGAATAATGGGATGAGCATCTTGAGTTGCAATGGCTAAACCGACTTCAGTCATCACTGTTTGGTCGGGCACATCATCACCAATATAAGCAATTTGTGCATCATTCAATTGCGTGAGCTGTTTTAACTTGGCGTAGGCTTCAAGTTTGTTTTCTTGGCCTTGGAAAATATGTTGCACACCTAATGACGTCATACGTTTTTCAACAATCGTTGATTTACGACCGGTAATAACCGCGACTTGAATGCCAGCGTTAATAATCGCTTTAATACCAAAACCATCACGAGTATGAAACGCTTTTAATTCTTCGCCGTTATTACCTAGATAAATACGACCGTCGCTAAATACGCCGTCAATATCACAAATGAGTAATTGAGTGTTGAGGTACTTATTGTGCTGTAAAGCCGTAATGGGTCCATAAATAGTACTAAACATTATAAAACCTTTGCTCGTAGTAAGTCATGCATATTGAGCGCCCCTACAGGCGTGTTGTGCTCATCGGTGATGATTAAGCCATTAATGGCTTTATCTTCCATTATTTTTAGCGCTTCTGCAGCAAGTAACGTTGGTTTTACAACGGTGCAGCCTGATTTAACGATGTCTTTGAGTTGAGTGCTATGTAAATCGATTCGATTATCAATGGCTCTGCGCAAGTCTCCATCGGTAAAAACACCGATCAAGGCTTTATTTTGATTAACGACAGCCGTAAATCCCATGCGTTTTTCAGTGATAATTAATAGGGCTTCGGCAATGGTTAATGTGTGCTTTGCAATCGGCAATTCATCATTCATGTGCATTAAATCTTCAACACGTAATAACAAACGACGGCCCAAACTACCCGCGGGGTGCGACAAGGCAAAGTCATTTTCGGTAAATTCACGGGCTTCAAGTAATGCAACAGCAAGCGCATCGCCTAATACAAGTGCAGCTGTTGTACTTGATGTTGGTGCTAATCCTAGTGGGCAGGCTTCAGCTTGAACAGCACACGTGATATGAATAAGTGATTCGTTTGCAAGCGTTGATTTTGGGTTGCTGGTCATACTGATAATGGGCGTGCCGATGCGCTTAATCACGGGAAGTAGTTTTACAATTTCGTCTGTTTCGCCTGAATTAGAGAGCATAAACACACAATCTGCTCCCCCTATCATGCCCAAATCTCCATGACTAGCTTCCGCTGGGTGAACAAAAAAGGCTGGAGTCCCTGTGCTTGCTAATGTCGCGGCAACTTTTTTCGCTATATGGCCTGATTTCCCCATACCTAATACGATAACTTTGCCTTTACAATTGAGTAGTTCATCACAGGCTTGCTCAAATGAGTGATCTAAATATTGGAATAGATTACTAAGCGCGTCTATCTCAAGATTAAGGACGCGTTTAGCCGTTGCTAAATACGATTTCTTGGCAAGGCTTGTCATGGTTTTTACCCTTACCCTTATGCGCTATAGAAAAAAAGTAAATATTGATAAGCAATGAAACAGCCAAGCAGTATAAAACCTTCGACTCTATTTATACTACGGTTTCGCTTTATGCCGACGGCCATTGCGATCAGCAAGCACGTAATCCCTAGCATGATCATACCATGTATATGAATAGCTGAAGGATCAATAGCGCCTGGTGCAATTATGCCTGGGATGGCCATTACCGCTAGGGCATTAAATATGTTCGAGCCGACAATATTCCCTAAGGCAAGTTCATCTTCACCTTTTAAGACACTGGCTACCGATGCGGCTAACTCTGGAAGCGAGGTACCGATTGCAATAATCGTCAAGCCTATCACCAAATCCGACAAACCAAAATATTTGGCAATAGTGACTGACGAATCAACTAAAATATCGGCACTTAGGGGTAAAACGATTATACCGACAACTAGCCATAAAATGGCTTTTTTTGTTGAGACGTCTGAAGGAACATCATCAACCAACTCTTCATCATATAAATCATCAACACCTGATTTACTTTGTTTGAGTGCGTACCAAGTTAGCCCACCTATTGTTATGATGAACGCGATAAATAATGCAATACCTTCCCAAAAAGCAAAGTGGTTATCGTAAAGGAGTGCGACAGCAAAGGCTGAACTTAATAAAACTAAAGGTAATTCGCGTTTAATCGTAGTGGATGAAACCATAATGGTTTTTAGTATTGCGGTGATCCCTAAAACTAAAGTGATATTTGTGATGTTTGAGCCAATTGCATTACCGACCGCGGTATCTATTTTGCCATCTAAAGCGGCAGAAGCGGCTACCATCATTTCAGGTGCTGATGACCCCATCGCAACAATGGTTAAGCCTATAATGAGAGGTGATATTCCGATGTTTCTAGCGAGTGCTGCCGCACCGTAAACAAATTTGTCAGCGCTCCACATAAGTGCAGCCAATCCAACAAGAAGTAAAATACAAGCAATAAGCATAAGTTAAAAAAATTCTGAGTTAGTGAACTAAGTATTAGGTATTATATCGAAAGCTGAACATTAATTTACAATATTTCGTCTGATTAGTTAGATTCTTTCTGTTAGAATCTGCAGTATTAAGGCTAAGCGATTAAAAATCGAACGCATGCAGGACTATTGATGGATCCAAATAACTTTGTGCAGATAGAGAATCTTACATTCTCGCGTGACGAAAGAGTCATATACGACGATATTAGCTTAACGATCCCTAAAGGAAAAGTGATTGCCGTTATGGGGCCTAGCGGTATTGGAAAAACGACATTATTACGTTTGATTGGCGGGCAAATTAGACCTGACTCAGGCAAAATTTTATTTGCGGATAAAGATATAGCGCAAGTGAATCGACGTGAGCTATATGACGTTCGTAAAAAAATGAGTATGTTGTTTCAAAGCGGTGCGCTATTTACTGAAATGAGTGTATTTGATAACGTCGCTTTTCCCATTCGAGAGCATACCAAATTACCAGAACCTATTATTCGCAGTATGGTTTTAATGAAGTTAAATTCAGTTGGGTTACGTGGCGCGGCTCAGTTAATGCCAAATGAATTATCGGGTGGTATGGCGCGTCGAGCTGCTTTAGCGCGCGCTATTGCTTTAGATCCTGAATTAATCATGTATGATGAGCCGTTTGTTGGCCAAGATCCTATTTCTATGGGTGTTTTGTTGAAGCTTATTCGCTCATTAAATGATGCGCTCGGCCTGACATCTATTATTGTTTCTCATGATTTACAAGAAGTGATGCAAATTGCAGATTATGCATACATTATGGCAAACAAAAAAGTTATTGGACACGGCACTCCCGCGCAACTTCATCAAGATGAGTCACCTTTAGTGCGACAATTTATGAAGGGACAAGCTGATGGGCCGGTACCATTTCATTATCCAGCAAAACCATTTGCAGATGAATTAAAGGACGTCTTTCTGTGATAACTCAAATTGGCCGTACTGCTATTAGTCAAGTGGTGACATTAGGTCGTGCTGCGCTTATGTTATTTGGTGCTATATTTGCTGCGCCTAATTTCGCTAAGTCAATTCCACTTGTGATCCGCCAAATTTATGTTGTTGGTGTGCAATCGTTGGCGATTATCATCGTTAGTGGTTTGTTTATCGGCATGGTATTGGCTTTACAAGGCTATACTATTTTAATTGATTATGGGGCTGAAAATAGCTTGGGGCCGATGGTTGCCTTATCGTTATTACGTGAATTAGGCCCTGTTGTAACTGCTTTATTATTTGCCGGTCGCGCGGGCTCTGCATTAACCGCTGAAATTGGTTTAATGAAAGCGACTGAACAAATTACGAGCATGGAAATGATGGCTGTTGATCCATTGCGTCGTATTGTCGCTCCACGCTTTTGGGCTGGCTTTTATAGTATGCCATTGTTAGCGTTCATGTTTAGTGCGGTTGGCATTTATGGCGGGCACTTAGTCGGGGTTGAGTGGCTGGGTGTGGATGAAGGTAGTTTTTGGTCTGTTATGCAAGCCAATGTTGATTTAAGTGCTGATATAATGAATGGCTTTATAAAAAGCGTTGTATTTGCCATTGTGGTGACTTGGATCGCGATTTTTCGTGGGTATGATTGTATCCCAACTTCTGAAGGAATTAGTAAAGCAACAACGCAAACGGTTGTTCATTCTTCACTAGCTGTATTGGGATTAGATTTTCTATTAACTGTTTTGATGTTTGGAGAGTAAAAATGACAAGCCGTAAAGTGGAATTTTGGGTTGGTTTGTTTATCGTTGTTGGTTTTTTAGCCTTTTTTACATTGGCATTTGAAGTCGCCAATTCAGGATCGGTAAGTAGTTCGGATACTTACCAATTAAAGGCGAAGTTTGACAATATCGGCGGCCTTAAGGTGCGCAGTCCAATTAAAGTGGGCGGGGTTGTTGTTGGCCGAGTATCGAGTATTGATTTAGATAAAGTTAATTACGTGCCAGTTGTGACATTGGATATTTATACTGAATATCAAAACATACCTGAAACGAGTTCATTGAGTATTTTAACTGCCGGTTTACTTGGAGAGCAATACCTTGGGTTAGAGCCCGGTTTTGTTATCGAAGGTGTAGGTTATTTGAAAGACGGTGATTTTTTAGAAGATACTAAATCGGCTTTAGTACTGGAAGAATTGATTGGACAATTTTTGTTTAGTCAAAACGATGATTAAATTTGTTGCATGGAGTTAACAATGTATAAATTACAACGCCTTATTGGTTTCGCTATCCTTTTGCTTTGTTCGGCAGCCCATGCTGGTGAAAAAGAAACAGTTAATCAAGATAATCCGTATGTGTTATTACAGGTGATTGCAGGTAATACATTTAATCGATTTGAAAAAGAATTACCTGAAATTCAGAAAAACCCTGAAATTTTAAAAGACATCGTTACCCAAGAATTATTGCCGTATATCGATTATACCTATGCTTCGTTTAAGGTTTTAGGGAATAACAACTTAAAAAAAATGAAACCAGAGCAAATTAAAAGTTTCATCGGTGCTTTTAAAGATTACATGGTGGCAATTTACGCCCAAGTTTTTACTAATTTTAAAGCATCACAAAAAGTCTATGTTGAGCCGAGTAAAAATTATGGTGACAGTAAAATAGTTGTGGTTAAAAGTAAGATCACAGAACCTGGTCATCCTGATATCGATATTTATTTTAAATTACGTAAAAAAGAGAGCAGCGATGGTGTTACTTGGCTGGCTTATGATATGGATGCCGAAGGTATTTCGATGTTAGATACTAAGCGTAAAGAAATAAACGAAGCGATTAAGCGCTCAGGAATAGAATCTGTTATCTCTGACTTACGTCGAAAAGCCCAAAACCCGCTCGTTTTATCGGATGGTAAAGGCTAGACAAAATGATCGAAATTCAACAAACAGCACAAAACATCAAACTCATTGGGAGCTTGACTCGTTTTGATAACATTGGTTCTTTATCGTTACCGGTTAATGATAAGAATATTAATGTTGATTTAATGGAATTAACTATTGATACCGCAGGGTTAGCTTGGTTGTTGCAGCAAAAGCAGGTGCTTGCTGCGCAGAGTGTTGTTATTGCGTGGCAAAATGTGCCTCAAGATTTGAGTAACTTAGCCCGTATTAGCGATGTAAATCACATTTTAGAAATTGAGTAAATAATGGATCTTGATCTAATTAAAGACTTGTTAACGCAAGCTTTATCTCCAACTGATATTAAAGTTAAAGCCGAAGGTTCACATTTAGAAGTGACTGTTGTCTCAAATGATTTTGCTGACATGCGTTCAGTAAAACGTCAACAGGCGGTATATGCTCCCTTAATGGAGCTTATTGCAGATGGTACGGTTCACGCTATCGCGATAAAGGCGCTTACAGAAGAAGAATGGCGTAAACATAAATTATTAAACTTCTAATCCCTGCGGTAACCTTTTCATGGATAAACTACAAATCACGGGCGGCGCGACTTTAAGTGGCGACGTACGAATCTCGGGCGCAAAAAATGCAGCATTGCCGATCCTTTTTTCAAGCATCCTCGCATCTGAGCCCGTTTCTTTTCAAAATGTCCCACAGTTAAGAGATATTAATACAACGGTAAAATTATTATCTGAGTTAGGTATTAGTAGTCAAGTATCAGATGGTAATGTTGTTTTAAATGCGACTCACATCACTTCGACTTTAGCCCCGTATGATCTCGTTAAAACGATGCGTGCTTCTATTTTGGCGCTTGGTCCATTAGTTGCTCGCATGGGTGAAGCTCAAGTGTCGCTCCCTGGAGGGTGTGCTATTGGCGCTCGACCCGTAAATCTTCATATTCAAGGCTTACAGCAAATGGGTGCAGAAGTCGTTGTTAAAGAAGGTTATATTAAGGCTAAGGTTGCAGGGCGCTTAAAGGGGGCTCGAATTCTTTTTGATATGGTTACGGTTACGGGAACGGAAAACCTATTAATGGCCGCAACTTTAGCTGAAGGAACAACGATACTGGAAAATGCGGCTAAAGAGCCAGAGGTTGTTGATTTAGCAAATTGTTTAATCAAAATGGGCGCAAAAATTACCGGCGCAGGCACAGATAAAATTATTATTGAAGGGGTAGAATCGTTACACCGTTGTGAGCATAGTATTTTACCTGATCGCATTGAAACCGGCACTTTTTTAGTTGCGGCGGCCGTAACAAATGGTCAAGTTCGTTGCACTCATACTAGGCCAGATTTATTAGATGCGGTATTAATCAAGCTAGAAGAAGCGGGCGCATTAATTGAAACAACTGCCGATACCATATCGCTTGATATGCGTGGTCGTACATTAAAAGCGGTTAATATTAAAACAGCGCCACATCCTGCTTTTCCAACCGACATGCAAGCGCAATTTACGACTTTAAATTGTGTTGCTAAAGGTAGCTCTAAAGTAACCGAAACCATTTTTGAAAATCGGTTTATGCATGTGCCTGAATTACAGCGCATGGGTGCTGATATTGAATTAGAAGGCCATACGGCTATCTGTCAGGGGGTTGATTCACTTTCGGCGGCTCAAGTTATGGCGACGGATTTAAGAGCTTCTGCTTGTTTAGTCATTGCTGGTTTATTTGCCAAAGGCACTACAACGGTTGATCGAATTTATCATCTTGATCGCGGTTATGAAAAATTAGAGCAAAAATTTGCTAAGTTAGGTGCGGAAGTCATCCGTATTAAGTAGCGAAAATGATAAAGGCTTACGTTAAGTCGTTAAAAAAAGGGATGTTAATTAACATCCCTTTTTTATAAGCGATTTATGCTTGAGGTACTTCTGCTAACGTTACGGTTTTTTCTAGAATAATGTTTTGTCTTACAAGAAGCACTTTTACTTCGGTTCCTGGTTTAGAATGTTCGAGCCATTCGAGTACGTCACTAGGGTGGGTAATTGGGTTGTTAGCTATTTCAAAGATTAAATCGCCACGGCGGATCCCTGCTAACTCGGCTGGACTACCTGGGGCGACACTACTGACTTCAATCGCAATCGCATTATCTATTTTCTTTAATTCTGTTGGCAGAACATGGTCACTACCGGCAATGCCTAAATAACTGCGTACGACCCGGCCATCCGCGATGATTCGGTCCATTATTTTAAGTGCAGAATGTGCATTAACGGCAAAGAAAATACCTTGGGTATTTTGTCTTAATCGAGTTGCTAATTTAGCTGAGTTAACGCCCACTAATTCACCTAGTGAGTTAACGAGCGCACCACCTGAGTTACCATCATTGATCGCAGCGTCCATTTGAATGAAATCAGAGTAGTCTAAATTAATCGCTTTATTGGATGTGAGCCCCGAACGACCTGTCGCGCTGATAATACCTTGAGTTATTGTTTGTCCAAGGTTGTATGGGTTACCAATTGCCAGCACAACATCGCCAGCTTGAATCAATCTAGTTTTGTTTATTGGGATCACAGGTAAATTGTTTGCTTCAACATAAAGTACGGCGAGATCGTTGGCAGGATCGGTACCAATTAACTGGGCCTCAAAGTAACGCCCATCTTGCAGTGCAACCATGATCAATTCAGCATCTTTTACGACATGTTCGGCGGTTAAAATAAAACCTTTATTGGATGCAATAACGCCTGAACCTAAGCGCTGAACTTCACGTGTTGTGTTATTTAAAAGGCGTCCTCCGGGTTGAAAACCTCGTGTGTATATATTGACCACGGCAGGGGCTGAACGTTTTACGGCGACAGCAAAGCTGATGGGGTCGTTACTCGGCGTGCTTTGTTTAATGACTGCGTGCCATAACCTATTATTTGATTTTAGATCAGGGAAAAAAGTAAATGCTAGAACAATAAACAAAATGCTTAGGGCGCAGGTTTTTAAAATAAAATTAAAGGTTGTATTTATATTTAGCATTCTAATGGTGAGTAGGGAAGTGCGGAGATATCTCCGCACTTTAATTATTATCTAATGAAAATATACAGCGAAGTTTGCCCGCGTACAATGTTTAGATATACAGAACCCTTTTTCTCGTCAAATATCTCACGTAATTCGGCTATATTTTTAATACGCAAACGATTAACGCCAACAATAATATCGCCGGTTTTTAAGCCAATGGCGTGTGCCGGTGAGCGAGAAGCGACTTCATCAACGCTAATACCGCCGTCTTCAGCATTACTTAATTCAGCACCTTCTAAAGCAGGGTGTAATACAGCGGCTTCTACTTTACTTGCTGATGCTTCTCGTAAAACCACATCAATGGATTGCTCTTTGCTTTCTCTAATAATGCCTAACGTTACGGTTTTACCGGCACCTATTGTGGCTATTTGGGCTCGTAATTCATTAAAAGAAACCGTCGTTTTACCATTAACGCTAACAATAATGTCGCCTGCTTTTAATCCCGCTTCAGCAGCGGCCGTGTCAGGATAAACTTGCTCTACAAAAGCCCCTTGTGGTGTGTCTAACCCCCAGCTTTTGGCTGATTCAGCAGTAATAGAGCGTCCGGAAATACCCAACACCCCACGTTTTACTTCGCCGTATTCAATGATTTGATCAACTAAACTTTGCATCATATTAGATGGGATAGCAAAGCCAATTCCAACATTACCGCCATTAGGACCAAGAATTGCGGTATTTATACCGATTAAATCGCCTTTGAAATTGACCAGTGCGCCACCTGAATTACCACTATTAATGGCTGCATCGGTTTGAATGAAGTTTTCAAGCTTTTCAACACCAAGTCCGCTACGGCCTAATGCACTGACAATGCCAGAAGTCACTGTTTGACCTAAACCAAATGGATTGCCTATTGCGATGGCAAAATCACCCACACGTAACTCATCCGAGTTAGCGATACCAATTGCGGTTAAATTATCAGCGGATATTTGTAGTAATGCAACATCGCTCTTTGGATCTGAACCTAATTTTTTTGCATCAAATTGACGGCCGTCTTTTAGCGTTACGACAATTTCATCGGCATTATCAATCACGTGGTGGTTTGTGACGACATAACCTTTTTTAGCATCAATAATAACGCCTGAACCGACAGAACTAAAAGGACGCTCTGTTTGTTGATTTCGAGGTGATTGATGACCAAAAAAACGACGAAATACTTCAGGGATTTCTTGTTTTTCTACCTTTGTACCCGCAGCTGATATATTAACGACCGCGGGGGTCGTTTTTTCTAGCATGGGTGCAAGCGTCGGCTGCTTGTCATTATCGTTAAACCAAGGAATGCCAGCATTGGCAAATGTTGGAATGGCCAAACAAGCGGTTAGAATAATTATTTTAGGTAAATTAAAAACAGACATATTTAAATGGATTCCCCTATTAAATTGAAAACTAAATGTCAGTTTTGCATGGGCAATAGCGCTTACCCATGCGTTAATAACATACTAGACTCGTTATAAATTTAAAAAGTTCAATTCACTACACATAAAAATTAATTTAGTTACTGTGTGATGTTTATTTAATACTGCTGATCTGAAATAATGTTTAGTTGCTTGAATTTCAAGTTATTTTGCTGTTTGGTTCATCAAAATACCTGAGTTACCTTCGGTGTAATCAAGCGGCGCATTATCGGTTGAGGCTTTTTCTACATTTTTACTGAGTTGTTCAACCGGTTTAGTTTGCTTTAAGCCTTCTGTTACGGCACTGCCAAAGTAAGGAATTATCTCGTCAATCGGCTTTTTAGTTGAAGACACCGTCGAACTAAATTCGTTAGCTTTAACCGCTGCCTGTTGTGCTTGTTCGGCTAAAGATAAAAATGCTGATTCAACACCCGCTAAGTATTCATTAAGTGCAACTTTTAATTCATCTTGAGTTTGCTGTTTTTCAGCTAACTCGGCTTCAAGTTGCTTCTTTTTTTGATTGGTAAGAGACAAAAAGTGGTTTACAACAAAACCAATGATTGTGCCTGCGATAAAAATTGATGTTCCGATTAACCACGTCATAGCTTATTACCTTCTATTAGTTCATTTGCGCGTGCTTGCATGTATAATTCTAGCTTAATATAAAATACTTTAACCTAATCGCTTTTTATCATAAATATGAAAATATCTGCAAAAACGCCACTCTCCTGTTATCAATCTGATTTAAAACGAGACGATTTTCATTATGATCCTGCTCAAGAAAATGCGATTAAGCATCTACAACGATTATATGATGCTTTAGTGACTTCTGATCAAGTTAATTCAACCGGATTTCTCGCTAATTTAACGACATTGTTTAAGAAACCAACAAAAGAACCTATAAATGGTTTGTATTTTTGGGGCGGGGTTGGTCGAGGCAAAACGTATTTAGTTGATACTTTTTTTGAATGCCTTCCTTTCGATAATAAAATGCGAGTGCATTTTCATCGATTTATGCACCGGGTTCATGATGAATTAGCACAGTTAAAAAATACTGAAAACCCACTGGATGTCATCGCTAAAAAATTTGCCAGTGAGGTCAGGATTATTTGTTTTGATGAATTTTTTGTCTCAGATATTACCGACGCTATGCTGCTAGGCGGTTTGTTCGAAAAACTATTTGCACACGATGTCATACTTGTTGCGACTTCAAATATTATCCCTGATGAACTTTATCGCAACGGATTACAACGGGCGCGTTTTTTACCGGCTATTGAATTGATTAATAAACATTGTGACATTGTGAATGTTGACCATGGTGTGGATTATCGACTACGTACACTGACGCAAGCCGAGATTTTTCATGCACCTCTAGATGAACAAGCTGACATCAATTTAAATCAATATTTCTCTCAACTGGCTATAGAGCCTATTGAGCATTCGGTTTCCATTGATATTGCTAATCGGGCTATTCCTTGCCGTTCAGTTTGTGATGGTGTGGTATTGTTTGATTTTTCAGTATTATGCGAATCGGCACGCAGCCAAACCGATTATATGGAAATCAGCCGGATTTATCATACGGTATTGCTGCGTAATGTTAAAAATATGGGGCGTACAAATGATGATGCCGCTAGGCGCTTTATTTCGCTTGTAGATGAGTTTTACGAACGGAATGTTAAATTGATTATTTCAGCAGAGTCACCTATTGAGGGGCTGTATTCTGACGGGACGTTAAATTTTGAATTTAAACGTTGTATGAGTCGGTTGCAAGAAATGCAATCTCACGAATATCTTGCCACAGCTCATATTCCTTAAGCTTTGATGGATATTATTCTATGATTGAAATTAATCAAAATATGCAATGTTCGATTTTCCATGTGGGTAACGAGAAAACACCTATCTTAGTGATTGATGATTTTGTTGAAAATATTGAATCTGTGCGCAGTGTTGCAGCCGCTCAACCTTTTACTTCTCCACGAGATGGTTTGCATTATCCAGGGTTGCATTCATCTATTGGCGCTGAGTATGGCAATGCGATTTTACGCGCAATAAAACCTCTATTTCAGCGTGACCCTTTTAATGTTTCGCCGTATTTGTCTTTATATCCAATGGATGGGGTTTATTCATTACTAACATCAACCGTTGAAAATTTGACCCCTGCACAAAGTAAACCTCACTTTGATACGCCAATGCCTAATTGTTATGCTGTGTTGCACTATTTGAATCAAGGGGATTTTGGCGGGACTGCATTTTATCGGCATAACCCATCAAATTTTGAATGCATTAGCGCTGAACGGCTTGATACCTATATCAAAGCTGAAGAGCAGTTTATTTCGCAACAAGATAAAACCGAGAGTAAATATTTTACGGATTCTAATGCTCACTTTAATTTAACGCACCTGGTTAAATATAAGCAAAATCGATTAGTTATTTATCCAACGTCTGTATTTCATTCAATTTACGTTGATGACATTAATAAAAATGTTAATAGTGATCCACAAACCGGTCGTTTAACCGCTAATTTCTTTCTGTGCTTCAAATAAAAGCATTGCTCTGGCTTGTTTCAGTCGTGTGTTATTGAATTATGATTGAAATTTTAAATAAAAAGGTGAATATTTTTTCACCATCCTGTATAATTCGCGCCCCAGCCCGATCCGGCTGATTATATTGTCAGCCCTTGTATGAATTCTCGAAGGGGTTTTCAGCATAAAATGGGGAGGCGAAAGCCTCAATTATATTATAGATTTTTTTGAGTTTGGGTTCATTTAATAATGAAAACTTTTACTGCGAAAGCCGAATCTGTTCAACGCGACTGGTATGTTGTTGATGCAGAAGGTAAAACATTAGGTCGCATCGCGACTGAAATCGCTAGCCGTTTACGCGGAAAGCATAAGCCAGAATACACTCCTCACGTTGATACTGGCGATTATATCGTTGTTGTTAATGCTGAAAAAGTAGCTGTTACCGGTGCTAAATTCACTGATAAAGTATACTACGCGCATTCTGGTTATATT
The DNA here is from genome assembly GCF_003286125.1 of Algibacillus agarilyticus. Classification (GTDB taxonomy): domain Bacteria; phylum Pseudomonadota; class Gammaproteobacteria; order Enterobacterales; family Alteromonadaceae; genus Algibacillus; species Algibacillus agarilyticus. The sequence goes on along the minus strand of NZ_QMED01000010.1, from coordinate 89,707 downwards.
GGCGGATTAAAATCAATTACGTTTGATAAATTACAAGCGAAAAAGCCAGAAATGATCATCGAAAGTGCGGTTAAAGGTATGTTGCCTAAAGGCCCATTAGGTCGTGCTATGTTTCGTAAGCTAAAAGTTTACGCTGGCACAGAGCATAATCATCAGGCTCAACAGCCTCAAGTATTAGACATCTAATAGGGAGCTATAGGCATGGCAACTACACAATATTACGGTACTGGCCGTCGTAAAAGTTCTACTGCTCGCGTATTTATACGTCCAGGTAGTGGTAACATCACAGTAAATAAACGTTCATTAGATACTTTCTTTGGTCGCGAAACTTCTCGTATGGTTGTTCGTCAACCATTAGAATTAGTTGAAATGACTGAAAAATTTGATATTTATGTAACAGTTGTTGGTGGCGGTATGACAGGTCAAGCTGGTGCAATTCGTCACGGTATCACTCGTGCATTAATGGAATTTGATGAATCATTACGTCCAGCATTACGTCAAGCGGGTTATGTTACTCGTGATGCACGTAAAGTTGAGCGTAAGAAAGTGGGTCTTAAGAAAGCGCGTAAGCGTCCACAATTCTCAAAACGTTAATTCGAATTTTCGAATATCAGAAAAGCCCAGTTTTTACTGGGTTTTTTTTTGCATTTTTTAATTGTTTTGTAAACAACGCTGTTGAATTTGATCTAATTCAAACTAAAGCCTAGATTTAACGGTGTTTTTTGACATTTTTCCTGTCAAAAATAGCGGAATTTTTATATCATTCACCTTATTTTGTCAGCGTTAGGTCGATTTACGCAAATCAGTATAATAAATAAGCGTTTTTAATCATTTCGGTCAACATAGTTAGTTTGCTTTCATTCTTGTGAAAGAATATGAGCTAAGAAGCCAAAACGGCTATGTGATTTTAATTTTTATGAGCGTTGTTACTATGATGATTGGTGTATTGTCACTAAAGTTGGTATTGAACTTACCATAAAGTTAAAGTCTCGGAGAACATTGGATGAGTAATGCGCCTGTCGATAACAGTCGTCGTCGCTTTCTGACCGTCGCCACTTCAGTAGTGGGTGGCGTTGGGGTAGCAGGAGCCGCTGTTCCTTTTATTGCTTCTTGGAACCCAAGTGCTAAAGCTAAAGCAGCTGGTGCACCGGTAGAAGTTAATATTAGTAAAATTGAACCTGGCCAAATGCTGCGCGTAGAATGGCGTGGCAAACCGGTTTGGATTGTAAATCGTACACCTGAAATGATTGCTGGCCTAGCGGGTCATGAAGACCAGCTACGTGATGCTGCGTCTGAAAATGAACAGCAGCCAAGCTATGCCCAAAATAGACACCGTTCTATTAAACCTGAAATATTGGTTGCAGTGGGTATTTGTACTCATTTGGGTTGTTCACCTCAGTATATTCCTGAAGAGTTTGAAGCGAAAGTAGAAGGTGTGCCTGATGGTTTCTTCTGCCCATGTCACGGTTCTAAATTTGATATGTCAGGTCGCGTGTTTCAAAGCGTACCTGCGCCATTAAACTTACAGATCCCACCTCATTACTATATTGACGACAACACCATTTTAGTTGGTGAAGAGCAAGGGGCAGCATAATCATGTGGAAAAATTTACTTGATTGGATTGAATATCGTATTCCAATGATGCGTGTTGCCAACATGCATGCTTTACAATACCCAGCACCTAAAAATATGAATTTTTGGTATGTGTTTGGTTTCTTAGCAACAATTGTTTTAGTTAATCAAATTGTTACGGGTATTTGGTTAACAATGAGTTATAACCCTAGTGCAGAAGGCGCCTTTGCTTCTGTAGAATACATCATGCGTGATGTAGAGTATGGCTGGTTATTACGTTATATGCATTCAACCGGTGCATCTGCATTCTTCGTTGTGGTTTATTTACACATGATGCGTGGGATGATGTATGGCTCTTACCAAAAGCCGCGTGAACTATTGTGGTTATTTGGTATGTTTATATACCTAGCCTTAATGGCTGAAGCATTCATGGGATATTTATTACCATGGGGGCAAATGTCATATTGGGGGGCGCAAGTTATTATCTCATTGTTTGGTGCAATTCCTGTTATTGGTGATGATATAACGCTTTGGATCCGTGGTGATTATGTAATCTCGGGTGCGACGTTAAATCGTTTCTTTGCATTGCATGTTATTGCTTTACCTTTAGTTATTGTTGTTCTTGTCTTTTTACACATTGTTGCGTTGCACGAGGTTGGGTCTAATAACCCAGATGGCGTTGATGTAAAACGACCTAAAGGTTCTTTATCTGATGATGAGAAAACGAAGTTCAAAATTCATGAATATTACACTAATAAGAAAGATATCTTGGATGATATTGTACCTTTCTTCCCACACATCGTTTTAAAAGATCTAGTGGCGTTTGGTATATTCTTAATATTATGTTCATATGTGCTCTTCTTTACCCCAGAGATGGGCGGTTTCTTCTTAGAGCCACCAAATTTTGAAGCTGCAAACCCAATGAAAACACCAGAGCATATTGCTCCAGTTTGGTATTTCACGCCGTTCTATGCCATTTTACGAGCTGTACCTGATAAATTATTAGGTGTTATTGCGATGTTTGCTGCAATTGTCATGCTTGCATTATTGCCTTGGTTAGATCGTTGTAAAGTTAAGTCTATTCGCTATAGAAGCACATTACATAAGGTTAACTTAGCGCAATTTACGGTTTGCTTTGTACTATTAGGTTACTTAGGTGTTAAACCTGCTACACCAACGTATACAATCATGGCTCAAGTTGCTTCATTGTTATACTTTGCCTACTTCGGCTTATTATGGTTGTATAGTAAAAACGAGAAATGTAAGCCTCTACCAGAGAGGATCACGAAATGAAAAAAATACTAATTACTTTATTGGCTTTATTACCGGCTCTTGCTTTTGGTGCGGGTTCAAGTGTGCCTTTAGATCATGTTGAAGTTGATTTAAGGGATAAAGCGTCTATTCAACGTGGTATGGCATTATTTGTTAACTATTGTTTAGGTTGTCATCAGCAAAAATATCAACGTTATCAGCGTACAGCTGATGACAATGGTATTTCACTTGATGTGCTTAAAGAAAATTTAATGTTTACAGGCGAAAAAGTAGGTGATCATATCACTAATACGATGCCTGAAGACGATGCGCCTAAATGGTTTGGTAGCACACCACCTGATCTAACTTTAGTTGCACGTGTTCGTACCCCTGATTGGATTTATACGTATTTACGAAGTTTTTATGTTGATCCTTTAAGACCTTTTGGCGTAAATAACACGGTATTTCCTAATGTAGGTATGCCGCATGTTTTACAAAGCTTACAAGGTATTCCAACTAAAATTGCGCACACTGCAATGGTTGATGGTGAAGAAGGTGTACAACAAGGTGAAAAAATTGTAGTTGATGGTTCTGGTAAATTGTCACCTGAAGAATATGACGCAGCAATGCGTGATTTAGTTAATTACTTAGTTTATACCGCTGAACCAACGCGTTTAGAATCAGAAAGATTAGGTACATGGGTCATAGGGTTTTTAATTATCTTTGTGTTCTTTATTTACCTACTTAAGAAAGATTATTGGCGTGACGTACACTAATTAGTGTAATGTAAGCGTTAATTAATATTGGGGGGGCTTAGCTCCCCTTTAGTGTTTGTATAGTCTTGCTTAAGTTGTTGTTAAAATATTATTTTTCTACAACAAGTAACGATTATATTACTGACAGGTGTCAGATAATATTCAAGCTATTTTAGGAGATTACCCATGGCTGTTGCCGCCAATAAACGTTCTGTCATGACGCTATATGCTGACGAAATCGATCTGTATAGTCACCAGGTTCGAATCGTATTAGCAGAGAAAGGTGTTAGTGTTGACATTAAACTAATTGACGAAAACAACAAACCGGAAGAACTTTGGGAAGTAAATCCATATGGAAGCGTTCCAACTTTGATCGACCGTGAATTAGTGTTGTATAACGCAAATATCATTATGGAGTACTTAGATGAGCGTTTTCCTCATCCGCCACTGATGGCTGTCTATCCTGTTGCCCGTGGTAAAAGTCGTTTAATGATGGAGCGTATCGAGCAAGACTGGTATTCCCTTGTTACTAAAATCGAAGCTTGCAATGAAGAATCAGCTGCTGCACGTTCTGAATTACGTGAAAGTATTTTAGCTATTGCCCCTGTGTTTGCTGAAACACCTTACTTTATGAGTGAAGAATTCAGTTTGGTTGACTGTGTGTTAGCTCCTTTACTTTGGCGCTTGCCAAAACTTGGCATTGATTTAATTGGCCAAGGCAGTAAAGAAGTTAAAAACTACATGATGCGTGTTTTTGAACGTGATTCATTTCAAGCATCATTAACTGATGCTGAAAGAGATATGCGAGTTTAGTTATGCCAACAATGACTTCATGTAAGCCTTATTTGGTTAGAGCTATGTATGAATGGATACAAGATAATAATTGTACTCCGTACTTAGTTGTTAACGCGAATGCGCCAAATGTACAAGTGCCGCGCGAGCATGTTAAAGATGGTCAAATTGTCTTAAATATCTCCTCGCAATCGACGGGTTCATTACAAATAAACGACGATGAGCTTTCATTTAATGCGCGTTTTGGTGGTCAGCCTCGACATTTGATCGTGCCTATTTATGCTATTGTTTATATCTATGCCAAAGAAACGGGTGAAGGCATGCCGTTTCCGCCGGAAGATATTGAAGAAAGTGATGAAGTTGAAAGCAGTGATGTATTCAACATACTTAGCGAAGCTGAAGAGCCAGAGGTTTCGAAGTCGCCGCTAACTGCAATCGAAAACGAAGAGCCACCGCAAGCTGAGCAAACCAATAAAGCAAAAAGCAGAAGTCATTTGAAAGTTATTAAGTAAACTCTGTTTCACTGTTAAAAAAACCGATATGCAGCTGCTTATCGGTTTTTTTATATCTGTGATTATTATTTTAATCTTTCTTGGTAAGGTGGCCAGCCTAAAGGCTTGCCGGCTAATAAATGCAAATGGATATGATAGACGGTTTGGCCACCATCTTCATTGCAGTTCATAACAACCCTATACCCATCATCAGCAAACCCCGCTTCTTTTGCTATTTTAGCTGCGACAACAAATAAGTGACCGACTAATTCTGCATTATCACTATTGATATCATTAATGGTGGCAATACTCACTTTAGGTATGATCAATAGGTGAGTGGGGGCTTGTGGGCTAATGTCTTTAAAGGCAAGTGCCTTATCATCTTCATAGACAATATCCGCAGGGATTTCTTTAGCTATGATTTTGTCGAAAATTGTAGTTTGCATAATAAAATCGATTAAATTATAAATTAGCATTAAGCTTAATATATTTTATCGATAAGTGTAATCGGTAAAAGTAAATTGCTATTCACGCTATTTCAATCCAACATGATAAACCAAGCTATTTAATAAGCTGATTAAGTACAGGTTAAATATTCATAGATGATTTTATCTGCTTTAATCATAATTCATAAGTATCGAACTAAAATAAAACGGAGTGAACATGACACAACATTTTGATTTTTTAGCGATTGGTGGTGGCAGTGGCGGTATTGCCAGTGCTAACAGGGCTGCTAAGCATGGTAAAAAAGCAGCCGTGATTGAAGCCAAATATATTGGTGGCACCTGTGTTAATGTCGGTTGTGTTCCTAAAAAAGCGATGTGGTATGCAGGGCAAATAGCTGATGCAATAAAATATGGTAAAGATTACGGATTTGACATGCAAAGCCCGACGTTAGACTGGTCGCGTTTAGTTAAAAACCGAGAAGCCTACATAGAGCGCATACATGCCTCATATCAACGAGGGTTTGATAGCAATGGTGTAACCGTAATCAATGGCTTTGCGAAGTTTATTGATAAAAATACAGTCGAAGTCAATGGAACTCAATATACCGCTGACCATATTGTTATAGCCACTGGTGGTCGACCTGCTGTTCCCAATATACCGGGAGCAGGGTTTGGTATAACCTCTGATGGTTTTTTTGCCTTGACTGAGCAACCTAAGCGCGTAGCTGTTATTGGAGCGGGTTATATTGCCGTTGAGATCGCGGGGGTATTTCATGCTTTAGGTTCTGAAACACATTTGGTTGTGCGTAAAGATAAGCCGCTACGTAATTTTGATCCTATTTTGAGCGACACATTAGTTGAAGTGATGAATGAAGATGGCCCTATGCTGCATAAACAATCTTCGCCAACAAATATTGAGCAATTAGAAGATAAGTCATTAGTGGTTCATTTAGAAAATGGCAATAGTTTACCTCCTGTTGACTGTGTACTTTGGGCGATAGGGCGAGAACCAGCAACAGACAATATTAATATTCAAGCGGCAGGTATTGAACTAAATGATAACGGTTTTATTCCAACTGATAAATATCAAAATACAAGCGTCGCAGGTGTTTATGCCGTTGGCGATAATACCGGGCGAGCTCAATTAACACCGGTAGCCGTTGCAGCAGGACGTCGATTAGCAGAGCGTTTATTTAATAATCAAGTTGATGCACACCTAGATTACTCTACCATCGCGACGGTTGTCTTTAGTCACCCACCGATTGGCACTGTCGGTTTAACAGAAGCAGAGGCGATAGCTAAACACGGTAATGAAAGTGTTAAGGTGTATAAATCTCAATTTACTGCACTCTATCAGGCGATGACCTCTCATCGTCAACCTACACGTATGAAATTAGTTTGTGTTGGCGAAAATGAAAAAATAGTCGGCATTCATTCTATTGGCTTTGGCTCAGATGAACTATTGCAAGGCTTTGCTGTTGCAATGAAAATGGGCGCGACTAAAGCGGATTTCGATAATACGATTGCAATTCATCCTACCTCGGCAGAAGAGTTTGTTACCCTAGATACCTAGCTATTATGATAGTTATGAATAGAGTTAGTCACTGAAAGGGTTAACTCTATTCACAAATGGTCTTTATTCATTAAAAGATAATTGTAAGCGATCGCCGCAGAATTAAGTCGCTATTTCCCATCTATTACCTAGCTTAAACCCAATTAAATATGGTTGGTAATATTACTCATTTAAAATAATCATTTATTAACAGGGAGTTAAATTAAATGACCTTCATTTTTTACGTTTGGTAATAAAAATATAATTTAATTGAACATAATTAAAGCAACAGACCGACTTAAACTAATAGTTAATTAAAGAAGATTATTATAATTAACTAAGGAAAGGGTCATGATAAAACATCAACTCATCTATGTATTAACCCTATATAGTATGCTTGTTTCGGTGAGCGCAATGGCGAGTATTGACATAATTACGCCTAAAACATTTAGTGCTCAAGACCATTATGCTCAAGTACTTTTACACAAAGCATTAAGTGCTAAAGATAATCGTACTCCTCCCAGAATTGCGACTAAGCCGACTAACTTGAGTGGACATGCTTTGCAGCAAGCGCTACTTGAAGATGAAATATCGGTAATGTGGCAAACAACTTCTAAAGCATTGGAGCTGGAGTTTAATGCAGTTAAAATACCGATATATAAAGGCCTAGAAGGATATCAGATTATTCTCACTAATAAGAGCATGGATCTCTCAAGCATACGCTATTTAACTCAAACAAAATTAAAAAATTATACTTTTGGCCAGCTACGCGCTTCAGAAAATGCAAACACGTTACTTAGCAGTGGTTTGACTACCTACACTGCGAGCAAACCAGCTCATTTATTGCATATGCTTGAAGGCGGGCGTTTTGATATGCTTCCCATTCCTTTACTGGTTTTTGATACTTATAACAAAATAATGATAGAAAAGGGGCTTGATAATGGAATTCATCGTTCGGCTGTTGCATTGGCATACACACAGCCCATTTATTATTTTACAAATAACGCAAAATTGGCAAATGACCTTAGGCAAGGTATAAATATTTTGATTAAAAGTGGTGAGTTTGATCAATTTTATTATCAACAAACTTTTGTTAAAAACGCTATTAGTAAGTTGAGCAAAGAAAACCTGAATATAGTTCAATTGGAAAATCATAATCTACCTAACGGAACACCCATTGCGCAGTCGCATTTATGGTTAGATATATCATTGCAAGATACGGTGGTTGCTAAAAATTTACAATAAATGTAATCCATTGTTGTTGATGTAGCTCTACTAGATTCCCATTACTAGAGAGCTGCATGTGAGTTAATATATTTGAATTTTAAACCTTTAGGGATGCTGTTAACTCGCTTATTTAATAAGAAACGGTATAATAAGCGCTGTTAATTTACTGGAGCTCTCTCGTTGAAATTTACCGAATTCCGTTTACACCCTCTTCTACTTAAATCACTAGACCATATGGGGTTTAAAGGCGCGACTGAAATACAACAGCTTGCGATCCCATCGGCTTTAAATGGCAGTGATCTCATCGCGTCGTCACAAACAGGTTCAGGTAAAACGCTTGCATATTTATTACCCGTATTGCACAACATGTTATACACACGTGCGTTTAGTAAACGTGATCCTAGAGCTGTCGTTTTGGCGCCTACTCGTGAGTTAGCTAATCAAGTTTATGCGCAATTACGGTTATTAATTGCTAATACGCAATACACGGCAGTGAAATTAATAGGGGGTGATAATTTTAATGATCAAGCCAAGATATTACGCAAGCAACCTAAAATCATTGTTGCTACACCTGGCCGTTTGGCTGATCACTTAACTCATCGCCATTTAACCTTAGAGAGTTTAGAAGTCTTAGTTTTTGATGAAGCTGATCGCATGCTTGACCTTGGTTTTTCAGACCAATTAAAGCACATACATACCGCGGCAAATCATCGAAAAAGGCAAACATTACTTTTTTCGGCAACGTTAGATAACGCCGATGTTTTATCGATTGGTCAATCATTGTTAAATGCGCCCAAACGGATTGCCGTTGGGGCTGCAAGTGATCAACACCAAGATATCACACAGCACTTTTATCTTGCTGATCATCTGGATCACAAAAAAGCGTTATTGGCATATTTAGTCAAATCAACACCGCAAAACCAAATAATAATCTTTACGGCAACGCGAGATGACACTCAAGGGTTAGCTGAATTTTTAGTTGAGCAAGGTATGGATGCTGCCGGGTTGTCGGGTAACCTTTCGCAGGCCAAGCGTAATTCAGTTTTAGATGATTTTTCACGTAGTCGATTTAAAGTACTGGTTACGACTGATGTTTCTTCTCGGGGATTAGATTTAAAAAACGTGAGTGCGGTTATTAACTTTGATTTACCTAAAATAGCAGAAGAATATATTCATCGTATCGGCCGAACCGGACGTGCTGGTTTTAAAGGTGATGCATACTCTATTGTGGGCAAACGTGATTGGCAAAGCTTTGAGCAGCTTAAAGCCTTTTTACAAATAGATATTAACTTCTCTGTGATCGAAGGCTTAGAGGCTAAATTTAAAGGCGTGTTTAAAACACCGGCTAAACCTAAAAATGCTAATGCGGTTAAAGCTAAATCAAATAAAGCTAAAAGTAGTAAGCCTAAAGTACATAAGCCAAAGAAAAAAGTATCGATAGTTGCACCTAAAATGGATATAGATGCACCACCGCTTCGCCGAAAATAATGAATAGAATCACATTGCATTATATTTGTGCAGTGTGATAAATCCCCTTTATAGTGCTTTTCTTTAAAATGTATATAGTTTGTTAACCTATCGTTAATGGCTTAAGCCTTAATTTATAACGCATAAACACTAATATTCAGCTAAATCGTTTTTTTATTCGATTATGACTGATTTGTTGTAATCCACTTGCTTTTATCGTTTTTAACGCGTGTTTTAAAACTGGTTGCTTTAATTTGGTGCGGTGAAATCCTGTTTGAGCGCACAAATGTTGTGCGTTTCTGTGTTTAATACTTCTCTATATTGCTAACTATTTGTTTTTTAAGTGTTTATTAATGTTGGCATAACAGTTGTATTGTACTACTCGAGATTAATTTTTTGGTTAATTTGGAGTAATAACATGAAACTGGTCACAGCGATCATCAAACCATTTAAACTAGACGATGTAAGAGAAGCTATCTCTGAAATTGGCATCGATGGTTTAACAGTAACAGAAGTAAAAGGTTTTGGACGTCAAAAAGGTCATACTGAGCTATATCGTGGCGCAGAATATCAAGTCGATTTCCTACCAAAGGTTAAATTAGAAATCGCTATCACAGACGACAACGTTGAACGTCTGCTTGAAGCAATCTCATCTGCAGCGCAAACCGGCAAAATCGGCGATGGTAAAATCTTCGTTTACGATTTAGAACAAGTTGTGCGTATCCGTACCGGTGAAACTGGCGATTCAGCTATTTAACCTTTTGATTAATTAACTATATTTGGGGAGAATATAATGGAAAACAACATATTCCACTTACAGTATGCTATGGACACATTTTACTTTTTAGTATGTGGTGCCTTAGTTATGTGGATGGCGGCTGGTTTCGCCATGTTAGAAGCAGGTCTAGTACGTGCTAAAAATACAACCGAAATTTTAACTAAAAATGTAGCGTTATTCGCTATCTCTTGCATCATGTACTTAGTTGTTGGTTACGACATTATGTATGGTGGTGGTGTTTTCTTACAGGGTATTGAAACTGTAGATTCGGCAGCGGTTCTTTCTGATTTTGCTGCACGTGAAGATGGCTTTGTAGGTGGTTCTATCTATTCTGGTGCGTCTGATTTCTTCTTCCAAGTTGTATTTGTTGCAACGGCTATGTCTATTGTATCGGGTGCGGTTGCTGAGCGTATGAAGCTTTGGGCTTTCTTAGCGTTTGCTGTTGTCATGACGGGTGTTATTTATCCGTTAGAAGGCGGTTGGACTTGGGGTGGTAACGATGTATTTGGTCTTTACAACCTTGGCGACGATTTTGGTTTCTCTGATTTCGCGGGTTCAGGTATTGTTCATATGGCTGGTGCTGCAGCTGCTTTAGCGGGTGTTCTTTTATTAGGTGCTCGTAAAGGTAAATATGCCGCAGACGGTACTGCTAAAGCGATTCCTGGTGCAAACTTACCATTGGCTACCTTAGGTACATTCATTTTATGGATGGGTTGGTTTGGTTTCAACGGTGGTTCTGTACTTAAACTTGGCGACATTGCAAGTGCTAACTCAGTTGCGATGGTATTCTTAAATACTAATGCGGCTGCGGCTGGTGGTGTTATCGGTGCATTAATTGTTGCCCGTATATTATTCAAGAAAGCTGATTTAACAATGGCGTTAAATGGCGCATTAGCAGGCTTAGTTGCAATCACAGCTGAACCTTCTGCTCCTACTGCTTTACAAGCTACACTATTTGGTGCTTTAGGTGGTGTTCTAGTTGTATTCTCTATCTTAGCTTTAGATAAAATTAAGATTGATGATCCAGTGGGTGCTATCTCTGTACATGGTGTTGTTGGTTTATTAGGTCTATTACTTGTTCCTGCAACTACTGATGCCACTATTGTTGGTCAATTAGTGGGTGCCGTTACTATCTTCGTTTGGGTATTCGCTTCTAGCTTCGTTGTGTGGTTTGCACTGAAAGCTATTATGGGTATTCGAGTTTCTGAAGAAGAAGAGTATGAAGGCGTTGATATTGCTGAATGTGGTATGGAAGCTTATCCAGAATTTACTTCAGGCAAATAATTAAATAGCCTAGATGTAACATTCAATAAAAAGCCCCTATAAAGGGGCTTTTTAGTTTTTAATGCTTTGTTTTTTATCATTTAAGCAGACAGATCTTAGATTTCTGTATACAATTAATTTAACTTTCAGGCCTGAACAATACTTATTTCATGGATGTTAATAGTCAATTTTTAAGTCGTACTTTAGCGATATTATCGTTATCTTTATTTTCAACTTGGTCGCATGCCCGCACTGATACCGAATTAACGTCTTTGTCTTTCGAAACGTTAGAAGGGATGTCGCTTTCTGAATTACTCGAGCTTGATGTCATTACCCCTTCTCGTACTAAACAGCGCCTTATCGATTCTCCTGCCAATATTACGGTGATAACGCAGCTGCAAATAACTCAACGTGGCTATAATAATTTAGTTGAAGTTTTGCAAGATATCCCGGGTTTTGATTTTTCTACCTATGAAGATGGCGGAGGTGAATATCCGACTCATAGTGCTAACCGCGGGGTCGGTGGCGGCCCTGGAAACCCCAAATTACTTGTTTTATTAGATGGTGTAGTGCAAAACCATATTGCTTTTAATTGGTCTCAGCTTTGGGGTGAAGAAAATATCTTTGCTGATTTAGATCGTATTGAAATAATCCAAGGCCCTGGTTCTGCTGCTTATGGTGCGAATGCGTTTTCGGGCGTCATTCATTTTATCACTAAAAAACAAGTATCGATGACATCCTCGTCGCTTGATGTTATAGCCGGGCAAAACAATACCCGTAGCATTACTTTCACTCACCATGGCCAATTTAAAAACATTAATATTAATGCGGCGTTAAAACATTATACGACTCAGGGCGATCAGGGTGATCGCTATGATCCACAAGGTTATTTTTCGGGCCACGAATGGCCTCAAATGCAAACTCAAGCTTATGTGGATGGTAATTACCAAACGGATGTAAATCATCCTTCAGCTGGCGAATTGATGCCGGGTGGATTTAATACAGAAAAAAATATTTGGGCATTGAGGGGCAATGTCAGTTATTTTTCACCAGAAGAAGAAAACCGACTACAAGGGATCAGCAAATTAAGTGCAGGTGCTTATTTATGGGATAAAGAAGAAGGTTTAGCGAGTTATGTACCTAATTATGAATATCAATCTTGGTTGGATACCTTTAAGTCTCATCACACCGGCAAGCACCTGTATTTTGATTTAGATTACCGGATAAACCAAAAATTCTTATCAAAAACAAGAACATGGTATAGAGAAAATAGGCAAAAACCTGAAACGGCATTTCGATATACTTATCAATTTTCAGAGTTAACAAAGAGTTACCATAGCTTTAATTCACAAGTGGGACTAGAAGAGCAAATTGAATGGCGTCATAATGATGAAAGCGCTTTGGTGCTCGGTTTTAGAGTCATGCAAAGTGATAAAATGAATCAAATAGCCTTTCTAGGTAATATGCAGCAAGGACATGATGCGATCACCTCTTCTTCTTGGTTACATGCTACTCAGGGCGAAAACAAACGTTTAGGTGCGGTTGAAACACAAGCGGTAGATGTTGTTAACGAGCAAGCATTATATGCTATCTATGACTCAACGCTGAGCGCCCGGTGGAATTATAGTTTAGGTTTGCGATATGACAAAAGTGATGATTTTGGCAGTACGCTTAACCCCCGCGTAGCGTTTATTTATAAAATGCCGACCAAACTGTTTGAGCAACTCAATTTGAAATTTTTATATGGTCAAGCATTTAGAGAGCCTTCTATCTTTGAATTGACGGATGAGTTTAGAGGCAACAATGAATTAAAGCCAGAAGAGATCAGCACTTATGAAGTTATCATGCAAGGTAGTTGGTTAGATGATAAAGTCAGTTGGCTTGATGGTATGAGCTTTAACGCATCTGTTTTTTATTCTGATATGTCGGACCTTATTACCTTAGTGCCTTTAGATGGGCTTAATGGTGATAGTGGCAGTGTTTATGCTAACACCGAACAACATAAAGTTTTAGGTTATAGTTTTAGCTCTGATTTACGCTTCACTAGCCAATTTAAAAGCTATGTAAATTATCACTTTAATGAAGGTGATAATGGTAATGGCTATTCAGGCATTAATAATTCCGCCTCTCACAAGTTCAACCTTGGCTTAAATTACGATTCTGACGATTATAATATTGATATCAGAATGAATTATGTAGGCGACAGAACGGTACATCCTGCAAATGGTTATTTTGAACATGTAGCGCCGAGTTACACTAAGTTCAACTTGAAGGTCAGCGGAAAAACGTTTTCGGTATCGGGTTTAAACATGAGGCCTTCTTTACAAATCGAAAATTTATTTGATGCACAATATTATGGTGTCGGTAGACAAGATGGCTCAAGTGATGAAACTGAGTATGATGTTTTGACTAACCCTAACCCTGCTGGTTTTATACCCGCTTATCATCCACAGCCTGGTCGCCAAATATACTTAAAGTTGAGCGTTAGTTTATAATCTTAGGGTCGGTCTAAAGTGATCAATGCGGTAAGCGTGTTTAATTTAACCATGCTAAACATGGACTTGTTTGCCACGTCACAGGAATGCAGGTGTTTTTTGGCGTGAGCAGGATGAGAAGTTATAGCTAAACCATTTAAATGCCGAGCGAACCCTGCATCTTGATGTAACCTGAGTATCTGTTTGCTTGATTTTATCTTTGTACGTAAGTTAAATTGAAAGCAGAAGATACCTGTTTAAGGCTTAGCTAAGGGTAGGTTTTTACTATTTTTAAGACTTTCGGATCCCAATGTAATTTAGCGGCGAAAGATGAAGATAAATTAAGATAAAATTTAGGCTTGCCTTTTTCTGTGCCCGTTCCAATTGTTGCGCCTTTCTTAACTAACTCGACTTGCCCTGTGGCTATTATCGCATTGTGTTCTCGAGCGTATTGCATTGCCCCCGCTAAATTTTTTTCATCATTTAAATAAATGAGTTGGTAATGCTCTTCTGGCAGTGTATCGCCTTGTTTTATTTTGCTGAACTTGATATTGCTGTTGGTTTTTAAGCGGCTAAAGGCTTGAAAGATCCCTGGGGAGTTAATAATAAATATATTTAAATCTTGAGATTGCTGCACAATACTTTGCTCATAAGGCAGCAGTTTTGATAACAATACTGCTTGCAGGTCGTCTGGTAACTCTACAGCCGTTAACTTACAGGTAAAGAATATTAAGCATAAGGCGAGTAAACGTCTTTCTACGCTAATATTGATTGGGTGCAAAACGCTAGGGAGCATACTGTTATTGACCTAAATCCATTTAAATTCGTTTTTAATATTGTAGCATAGAGTGCAAAGTTATCACTTCACAATGTTTTTTCATAGTATTGATTGAATTACTCATACGTGATCACTCCTTTTATGTCGGTGTTTACAAACTATTTTACACTCAAGTCACTGCAATATACGCTTTTTATATAGGGTAGAGTCTTGAGCTGTGGAATTTGAAAGCCACAAATCTAAAATTAACGCTATAATTTACACTCACTTTGTTTATAAAACGAGTGGTTTTAACGCATGTGTCCTTGTGATTTTAAGTCGCTGTATAATACGATGCATTCATGTTATAAAAAGATTAATATAAAAATAGTGCTTAAACATGGATTTAGTAAGCTCATAAGATGAGAAAACACCAGCTCAGTTATAAACTTATACGGTATGTTATCCCTTTAGTGATCGCACCTTTACTCGTGTTAGGTGGGTTTACACTTATTAATTCTAACTTATCCGCCAAGAAACAATCTGAGTTAGTTGTTAAGCATAATGTTGCACAAAATAAGCAAAAAATAGATAGTATCATTTCTTTATATGGTCAAACACTTGGTTTATTGTCTCGCTCGCCTATTTTAGAGCGTTTGATCACAACACCCTTACAATCCTCTTTTTATGAATCTCGTTTAGGTGACTTGCTTGCTGTTTTTTCAAGCTATACCGAAGCTTACCCTGAAATCGCGAGTGTCGAATTAATCTCTAATACAGGTGATAACATTGCATTTTACAGTGCTGATTTGTTTTCAGAGTCTCAAGCTTCTTATATCAAGCCGACATTAGATTCTATTATGAATGAGCAGCAAGTCTTGGTGCTAAATCAAGGTAGCGCATTTAACATTCATTATATTCAAAAAATTCATCAAGTTGATTTTGATACAAATGATGTCATTTTATGGGGTTATGTTGCGATTAATTTGCAGCCCGCCTTATTATTTCAAAGTATTAACGACAAGCTTTTTGATGATGCGGTCAATTTGTTATATACCGATTCGGGGCGCGTATTTCAAAGCTCTCAACCCGAATTTATAAATGTGCAACTCTCGCCAGCAGAATTAGCTGAATTATTAGCAATTGAGAAAAGTGGCAATGCATCATCGGAAGTCCTTAACTTTTTAGGTGCAGAGCGTTATGTTCATTTTAGTACCCGACTCACTGATGATATGCATTATTTTTCTGCTGTACCCTACAATAAACTTTATAACGATGCGCAAAATATAACGCTATTTGCATTATTGTTATTGGTTGTGTCTATTTTCACCATTCCCACTGTTATTTTTATTATTCTGCGTAAATTACTTGTTTGGCCGGTTGAAGAGTTGAGTCGTGCGAGTAAAAAAATAGGTAAAGGTGAATTTGATTTGCAATTTGAATTCGCGAGTGAAGATGAGCTGGGCGATTTATTTAACGAGTTTAGAGTGATGGCGACCCGACTCAAAAACTATCAAACACAAGTTGAACGTTATCAATATTCCATGGAGCAACAAGTTTCCGCGCGCACAGAAGACTTACATGCGGCTAATGCCCAATTAAAACAAGCGATTATCGAAGCCGATAATGCGAATCAAATGAAAAGTCGCTTTTTAGCCAACATGAGTCATGAAATAAGAACCCCCCTGACCGCGATAATTGGCTTTACTGAGCAGTTGCTTATTGAAGAATGCACTAAAGAAGAGCGTGAAAAAAACATTTCAACGGTCCTTCGTAATAGTAGCCACTTATTAGGATTAATTAATAACATACTCGATTTGTCTAAAATTGAAGCCGAGAAACTTGAATTAGAATATAAGACACTTAGCTTATTTACTGTATTAATGGATATCGAACCGGTTATTGCGGTTTGTGCAAAAGATAAAGAGCTTGAGTTTACGATTAATTATGACTTCCCGTTGCCAGATGTTATCAAATCAGATGCAATGCGAATAAAGCAAATATTGCTTAACTTGTGCTCTAATGCTGTTAAATTCACGATGGAAGGAAAGGTTGATGTTAATGTAAAAGCTCAACCACAAACCGGTCACATTATCATTCAAGTTATTGACACCGGTATTGGTATGTCGAGTGATGAGTTAGATAAAATATTTAACCCTTTTGAACAAGCCGATACCAGCACGACGCGTAATTTTGGTGGCACCGGTTTAGGTTTATGTATATCAAAACGTTTGGCTGTATTGTTAGGCGGCAATATAACCGTGCAAAGTGCTAAAGGCATCGGTAGTCGTTTTGAAGTGACATTAAATATTGGTTTGTCATTAAGCGATATTAATTGGTTGGACGAGTTTCCATTAATTGAACTGGATCATTATCAGCAAAATAAACGCATAAGTGAGGCCACTGCTGCGCACATTTTAGTTGCAGAGGATAATCAAGACAATCAACGTTTAGTTAAATTGTTACTAGAAAAGCGCGGCTTTACCGTTGATATTGTCGATAACGGTTCGCTTGCTGTAGAAGCGGCGTTAACTAATGATTATGATTTAGTATTAATGGACATGCAAATGCCAGTTATGGGAGGCTTAGAAGCAACGCAAATGTTACGTACCATGGGCTTTGAAGCGCCGGTGATCGCATTAACCGCTAATATAATGAAAGATGAAATTGCGTTATATGAAGAGCAAGGTTGCAACGCAACGGTGGCGAAACCAATAGATCAACAAGATTTATTTACCGCTATTAACCACACGCTTGGAGAGCTTAATAACGATGTTGAATTAATCGATATGAGTCAATCTATCGAGTATCAACAGTTAACCCAAGCGTTTATTAAAGCATTGCCTGCTTTAATTGATGAAATTATACAAGCCTACACTGATGAAAAATGGGAACAATGCCAAGCTCTAGCTCACAGTTTAAAAGGCAGTGCTGGTGGGTTTGGTTACCCCAAAATTACACAAATAGCCGCATTGATTGAATCTGCACTTAAAGAGCAAAATATTCAATTATTAGAGCCGCAGATCACGGCATTAAAAATGGAGTTGCAGCAATTTACCCACGCCGTTATAACCTAATTGTTGCAAAATTCGTAAAATAGGGTTGTTTAGGTTATGCTCAATCACTTTATTCACTCGTTATTTAGCTGTTTTATGGGTTCATAGGTTTTTAAATATGCGTCATCAACCTGGTTTGTTAGCCGAGGCGAATTTACATAGTTTATATTTATTGTTTGAAGCTGAACCGGGCACAGAGGCTCTCATAAGGCATCATCTTGCTTGTTTTCACCCGATGATAAATGATTATGTCGATGAATATTCAGAGAGCGAGCTGAGTTCATTTGTTGCAATAGGCTCTGAATATTGGTCGGTTTTGTTTCCTGAAGGAAGACCTAATCGATTAGCTGCTTTCCCCGGTATGGCGGTTGAAAGCAGGGTTGCACCGCATACACCTTACGATATTTTTGTTCATATTCGTTCAGACCGAGTAGACGTTAATCATCTGGTTGGCACGCATGTCTGTGAGTTATTTGCCGATTCGCTTAAGCTTATCGAACAGGTTAAAGGTTTTCGTTATTTAGATGGTCGTGATTTAACAGGGTTTGTCGATGGGACCGAAAATCCACATGGTGAAAAACGTCGTAGAGTCGCTTTAGTTGATCATAAAACCGACCCACTTTTTGCGGGTGGCAGTTATGTACACATTCAACGTTACCGTCATCGTATGGATACATGGCACGAGATCCCAACAAAACAACAAGAAGATATCATAGGCCGAACTAAATCCGATAACATTGAGTACCCAAGTGCTGAAAAACCGGCTTTTTCGCATACTAAACGGACTAACTTAAAGAATGGCCTAGGTGAATCGATTGAAATATTACGTCAATCTATGCCTTATGGCACAATGCGAGTACAGGGTTTGTTTTTTATATCGTTGTGTCACGATCCTAACCCGTTTAAACAAATGCTAAAAAGCATGATTGAGGGAGATGGCCGTGGTCATTATGATCGACTACTGAATTATACCCAAGCTGAAACCGGAGCCGCTTTTTTTGCGCCTTCTATCGAATTTCTTAAACGGTTTTTATAATTACATGCGCTATAAATATTTAGTTTACTGGTGGGTTATTAAAAATTTTTTTAATAAATGCCAACATGATGAAATTGGTACTGTTGCCGGTCATTTAGCCTTTATTTCGTTACTCGCTATTGTACCTTTATTTGTGATTTCGTTATCGTTATTGGCTATGTTGCCTTTTTTCCAGCAATTTATGGGGGATATCGAACGGTTTATCGTTCTTAATTTTTTACCGGAGTCGAGTTCGCATATTCAAACCTACCTGCATCAATTTTTGGATAATGTGCAGGGCTCTTCTGTATTAAGCTTTGTGGCATTAGGTATTATTGTTTTATCGTTATTGAAAACCGTCGATTTTGAAATTAATCGTATTTTTGTGGTGCGACGCCGACGACCCTTTAAAAAAGCGCTACCATTGTATTTATCTGTTGTTGTGGTTGGTTCATTAGTGATCGCGACGAGTGTTATCATTAGCTCAACCATTGCAACGAGTCGTTTACTTGATGATGTTAAAGGTTTTTCACTCTTTTTGAGCGTTGTGCCTCTGCTGTTATCCTCGGCCTACTTTTTTGTGCTTTATTACTATTTACCCATGAAAAAAATTAAGGTGAAGCCTGCTTTAATCGGTGCTTTATTTTGTAGTGTGGTTTTTGAATTGGCTAAATGGGGATTTAACTTATATCTATTCTATGTACCCACCTACGATGACTTATATGGTTCTCTCGCTATTTTACCCATTTTTTGTTTATGGTTATTTTTAGTTTGGAATATTGTATTAATGGGGGCACAAATCGTTTACTGGTTAAATGCGCGTCCTACTCGAAAAAAGCGTTTTAAAGGCCCTAGACCTTATGTTTTATCCACCGATTAAACCGTTTCATCAAGAGTGGCTGCCGGTTAGTGATGGTCATGAAATTTATATTGAACAATCGGGTTCGCTTGAAGGGATCCCTATTATTTATTTACACGGTGGGCCTGGTGGTGGCTCATCTGCGCTGTACCGTAGTTTGTTTGACCCTGCGAAATATCGCATTATTTTATTCGACCAGCGCGGTTGTGGGCAATCTCGCCCTTATTTGTCTACCCAAGCAAATACAACTCATGATCTCATTAATGATATTGAAGCAATTCGTCAACATTTAGCTATAGATAAGTGGTTTGTTACGGGGGGCTCATGGGGCACAACATTGGCTTTGTTATATGCACAAGCTTTTGCTGAGCGTGTTAAAGGCATGATTTTAAGAAGTGTTTTTTTGGCTCGTCAGCAAGATATCGAGTGGTTATATTATCCAAA
The DNA here is from genome assembly GCF_003286125.1 of Algibacillus agarilyticus. Lineage (GTDB taxonomy): Bacteria > Pseudomonadota > Gammaproteobacteria > Enterobacterales > Alteromonadaceae > Algibacillus > Algibacillus agarilyticus. Next base: position 69,508 of record NZ_QMED01000010.1, on the reverse strand, counting down.
TGGCGGCGCAGCTTGTTTATTTCCCGATCAATATCAACACTTCAATCGTCTAGTTAAAGTTGATGAGAATCCGATTGAGGCGTATTGGCCTAAATTATCGAGCCATAATGAACTAGAGCAATTAAATGCGGCTCGGCAATGGGCGCTATGGGAATATCGAATCTCTCGTATAAATTTTAATGCGAATAATGAAGCAGACTTAGCTGAAAAGCAAAATTGTTTGCCGATGGCTTTGCTCGAGTGTCATTATTTTCGACACCAATCTTTTATTGAAGAAAATCAAATCTTGTTAAATATGGATAAGATTGCCCATATTCCTGCGACTATTATTCATGGTCGATATGATGCTGTCTGTGACTTAAAGCAAGCGTGGTCTTTACATCAAGTATGGTCAAATAGTCATTTACAGATTATTCCTGAAGCCGGTCACTCTGTGGCCGAGCCGGGTATCGCTAAAGCGTTTTGCCGAGCATCAAAAGCATTCATCGATATTGCTTAAATTTATAATCAAAGGTAAAAAGTATGAAGGTACTCTTACAGCGGGTTTCACAAGCCAGTGTAACCGTTGAAAATAATATTGTTGGGCAAATTAATCAAGGTATATTGGTTTTTATTGGCGTTGAAAAAGGCGATACATTAGCCCAAGCTCAACGTCTGGCAGAGCGTGTTGTCGGCTATCGCATTTTTGAAGATGAGCAAGGCAAAACGAACCTAAATGTGCGCAATGTTGAAGGCGAGATTTTAGTGGTTTCGCAATTTACATTGGCTGCCGATACTAAAAAAGGGACTCGTCCGAGCTTTTCTGGCGCAGCCGAACCACAATGGGCAAATGAACTTTACCTTGAATTTGTCGCGGCAATAAAAAAGCAAGGCATCACTACTCAAACCGGCACATTTAGAGCCGACATGAAAGTGGCTTTAGTTAATGATGGCCCCGTCACGTTGTGGTTAGAGGCTTAATTAACCTTAACGCAGTATAATCATATGGGTTTTTACATTTATCAATCTGGGTTGGTTTTTATCATTATTGATAAAATCGGCCTTCAACTCGCAATGCTATTCCCGCTGTTTGCTCAAAATCTTCACTTTCAGGCCAGTGTATAAAAGGTTCAACCTCAAAAAACAACCAAGTGCGTGATGACTGTATTCGATATCGTATCGAGATACCTTTATTTTCAAGATGGTAGCCATTGTTGGTTATGCCATTTACAAATATACTGGATATAAGCGCTTGAGTTTGGGTTAGCTGAGTTAAGTAAGCTACGCTGTGTGACCAGTCAACTTTGTCGCGTTCTTGTATATAACGCCAACTATTATTAAATTGGAATAAATCCGTGTCTGTTGTACTGGCTTCAAAATTGACAGACAAACGTTCAGCATGTCCTTGATCTGCGTAATAGTAAATTGAAGGTTGTAATACAATATTTGTGTTTTTAGAGGTTTGCCAAATATAGCGATACAAGGCTCTAGCGTATATATCTGGATGACTCGCTAAACCAATACGTGTTGAAAAGTAATGTTTTTTATCTGACTTATGTATCCAACGCAGCGCAACATTAAAGTCGGATGATTGTTGTTTATTTCTTGATTCATTAATGAGCTCTTCGGTTACCCCTTCTTGTTTTACTTCTTCATAGTCATCAAAAATCAGATCTACTTTACGTTTAAAGTTAGGTAAACGTAATCGTAGCCTAACTCGAGTTTTCAATTTAGCGAGATCATGTTCTTTAGGTTCCCAGCCAATGCGTATTTTTGCACTTGCTTGCGTTTCTAAATCAGCGATATGCTCATCTGCAAAAAAATTATCGAACCAGTCTGCGCTATTGAATAAAGAGTTACTCACATCAACATGAAATTGATCTAACCAAGGCAAAGGCTTTTCTTGTGCAAATAATTGCCCATTTAATGTAATTAGTATGCCGAAGATCAAATACTTTGTTGGTAAATACAAGCGAGCTCCATTAAAATGTTTTTATCACACCAAGTGAATGTGTCTGAACAACTCTAAATGTTGAATGTAAAAAGACGTTAAAGCAATTAAAACAATATGTTGGTGTATTAATAAGGCTTTTATTAATAGTTAAGGCTAATATTTAATGTTTTGATCGCCTCTTTGTTTAACAAGGCATATTAAGTTATTTAGATGAATAAAAATAAGTATAGTATCGATACGTTGATTATCACGTGTAAGATACATTTCAGTTAATTTGATTAAAGTAGATATAGGTAGAAATTTATGGGCGGAATTAGTATTTGGCAATTGCTTATCATATTGTTAATTGTTGTTTTAGTGTTTGGATCTAAAAAATTGAGTTCATTAGGTAAAGATTTAGGTGGCGCGGTTAAAGGGTTTAAAGATGAATTAACACCTGAAAAAGCGGCAGAGAAAGAAGATGAATCAGTTCAAGTGATGGAAGATAAAAGTGATGCGAAATTCACTGAATCTGAAGCGGTTGTTAATAAAGACAAAAGCAAAGTAGAGTAGATTAAGTGTTTGATATTGGGTTTTGGGAACTCATTTTTGTTGCTGTTATTGCTTTATTGGTATTAGGACCAGAGCGATTGCCTGGTGCGATACGCAGTGTTAGTCGTACTTTTACTAACATAAAGCAAACGGTTAATTCGGTTAAATCCGAAATTAATCATGAATTAAGAGTCCATGAGTTACATGAGCAACTAAAACAAGCAGAGCAAAAAAGTATGCAAAATTTAAATAGCCGAGAAAGTGACGCACTTGCTGAGCTGAAGTCGGCTGCTGATGATGTGTCTACCGCTCTACATTCTTCACAACCAAAAACATCTGAAAACACAAATGACAAGTGAACAACAGCCATTTATTAGCCATTTAATCGAGCTGCGCAATAGACTTTTAAGGATCGTTGCGGCGGTTATTATTGTTTTTTGTTGCTTGGTTTACTTTGCTAACGATATCTATTTTTGGGTCTCTAAGCCTTTACTCGATGTATTACCTGATTCAAGTAGCATGATCGCGACAGGCGTTGCTGCACCCTTTTTAACCCCTTTTAAATTAACCATGGTGTTGTCATTTTTTGTGGCTATCCCGGTGGTGTTGCATCAAATTTGGAGTTTTATAGCCCCAGGTTTGTATAAACATGAAAAGCGTTTAATTTTACCGCTACTGTTTTCATCATCTTTACTTTTTTATGCCGGTATCGCTTTTGCCTATTTTGTGGTTTTTCCGCTCGCGTTTGGTTTTTTTACTCAAATTGCCCCCGAAGGCGTCACGATCGCAACAGACATTAGCAGCTACTTAGACTTTGTTTTGAAGATTTTCTTCGCGTTTGGTTTGGCATTTGAAATACCCGTGGCGATTATTTTAATGGTTTGGGCAGGCGTCACGACGGCTAAAAAATTAACTGAAAAACGTCCATATGTCGTTGTTGGTGTTTTTGTATTGGGTATGCTGCTAACACCACCTGATATTATTTCACAAACATTATTGGCGTTGCCGATGTGGTTTTTGTTTGAAGTGGGCGTTTTGTGTAGCCGTTTTTATCAGCCAAAAGACACAGAAGATGATGACCTTGAAAATGAACAAGAGCCATCATAATGATGCTTTGAACTGATAGATAGCAACAGCGTTACGTCAGTGAAAACAAACGGGCTGCCTTTAAAATTAGCTAATAAGCCCGCTATGGTATCAAGACCAAATTAGAGTGAAGCGTATCAAGTAGCATGAAATTAATTGATGTCGGAATAAACATTACCAATAAGCAGTTTGCTGCGGACTATCGTGCCGTATTAGCGCGTGCGCTCGATCACGGTGTTGAAGTGATGATCGCGACTGGCACGAATATGCATGAATCTAAACTGGCGGCTGAATTAGCACAAGAGTTTAGCTCGTGCTTATATTCTACCGCTGGGATCCACCCGCATGATGCCAAAGAAGCTCCGGATAATTTTATAGCCCAATTGCAACAGCTGTTTACTCAATATAAAAATGTGGTTGCGATAGGCGAGTGTGGTCTTGATTTTAACCGTGACTTCTCTCCACGACCGATCCAAGAACGTATCTTTGAACAACAAGTTGAGTTAGCTGTTGAGCTCAATGCACCATTATTTATGCATCAGCGTGACGCACATGAGCGTTTTAAAGCAATTATTAGCCCTTATCAAACCAACTTAAGTAAAGCCGTTGTTCATTGCTTTACGGGCACTGAATCAGAGCTCTATGATTATTTAGATATGGGATTTTATATTGGTTTTACTGGCTGGATCTGTGATGAACGCCGTGGGCTCGCGGTAAAAGAATTAACAAAGAAAGTCCCTGCCGATCGACTGCTTATCGAAACCGATGCGCCCTTTTTATTGCCTCGCGATCTTGTTAACAAACCTAAAAATAGACGTAATGAGCCGGCTTTTTTACCTCATATTCTTAAAACTATTGCACAAGAGCGCCAAGTAGATGAATTATGGCTTGCCGCTCAATTATGGTCTAACAGTTGTGACTTTTTTAACTTGGATCTCAAGCCATGTTAGGTCAGGAGAGTAAATGGCGATTTGCTTGGCTTTTCATTATTGGCTTTCTGTTTAGCTCTTTTCCTGCATTGGCAGAACGAGCTGAAATTAATAACTTGCATCAACATATGAGTTTGCTTTTTACCGGCTTTTTACTAGCTGTTTTTATTGGCGGTGTATTACTTTATTTTACAACTAAAGGCATTCGATTTTTATATTACGCAGGTTATTTGATGATGTCTTTATGTTGGCTTAATAGTCGGCCTGATGGTTTTTCGTTTAATGATTGGGCGTTTTCTTCTTCTTTGAGTAGTGTGTTTTTCTGCGCTATGTTGCTATTTTCTTTACATTTTATGCCTAAGTTGCAGAAAAGTGGTTACACCAAGCGCATTAAAAAAGTGAAACGAACCCTAACTGTTGTCTGTGCAACTTGGTTGCTAGTGAGCTTTTTTTTACCGTATCAATTGGCTTCATTAGGCTCATTAACGTTAAGTTTAACCTTAGTTATCGGGTTTGTTTGTGTTGGTTTTATTGCATACAAGCAGGCGATCTCAGGCGCTAAATCTTATATTTCGGCTTGGGTATTTACCTTTTTATTCTTGGTTTTTTATGCCTTAAATCAGTTTGGTTTATTTGGTGCCGATTATGTGTTTAAAGCTATTTTAATCGCGATGTTTGGTCAAACGTTGTTGTTGGCGATTGCGTTGGCTTTTGCTTACAGCGAAGAACGTTTTAATGCATTGGCGACTCAAAAAGAAGCATTGATTCAAGCTCAGCATGCAAGCGAAGCCCAAGCTAAGTTGATTGAAGTGCAAATAGAGCAACAAGAAGAGCTGGAAGCGATGGTGCAAGAACGTACTTTTGAGCTTGAGGTTACCTTGCGTGAGCTACAAGAAAAAAATCAAGAGTTAGAGGAAAAAAGTACGTTAGACCCACTCACTGGGATCCGTAACCGGCGCTTTTTTGATAAAAAATTATTAGCTGAATATCGGCGTTCACGGCGAGAACAAACTTGTTTAACCGTGATCATGCTTGATATTGATCACTTTAAACGCGTTAACGATACCTATGGTCATCAGGCGGGTGATGATGTGATCCGGCAAGTGGCCAAAATAGCAGAGAGCCTGTTAAAACGCCCAACAGATGCTATTTGTCGTTATGGCGGCGAAGAGTTTGCTTTAATTTTACCGGCGACTGAAGCTGAAGGCGGTTTGCAAATGGCTGAAGATATTCGTCAACAAATTACTGAGAAAGATCTCCATACCTGTGGCGGTGCGTTAAGTATAACCATCAGCGCTGGTGTGGCATCCTGCATTGCTAGTGGCAAAAAATCAGAAGCTGATCTGCTTAAATCGGCTGATGATGCATTATATCAAGCTAAACAAACCGGCCGTAATAAAGTGGTCGTTTCAAATTAATCAACTCAAGGAGAGCATTATGACAACTCGCGCTTTTAATCAATTTCCGGCTTCTCGTAAACGACGCATGCGTGCAAATGATTTTTCACGTCGTCTTATGTCAGAAAATGCATTAAGTGTTAATGATTTAATTTATCCTGTGTTTGTTGTTGAAGGTAAAAATCGAGTTGAAGTGGTAGAGTCGATGCCTGGCGTTGAACGAAAATCGATTGATTTATTGCTAAAAGAGGCCGCCGAATTAGTTGAGTTAGGTGTACCAGCCATTGCGCTGTTTCCTGTTGTTTCTGATGCGATGAAATCATTGAATGCTGAAGAAGCTTATGCCGAAGATGGCTTAGCTCAAAAAGCCATTCGTGCCTTAAAAACGGAGTTTCCGGAATTAGGGGTCATCACTGATGTTGCTTTAGACCCGTTCACCGAGCATGGTCAAGATGGCATTATAGATGAAGCCGGCTATGTTCTAAATGATGCTACCGTTGACGTATTAGTTAAACAAGCCTTGTCGCATGCTGAAGCGGGCGCTGATGTTGTGGCACCATCTGATATGATGGATGGTCGTGTAGGCGCTATTCGTCAAGCATTAGAAGCTCAGGGTTATGTGAATACGAAAATATTAGCTTATTCGGCAAAATATGCCTCGAGTTATTATGGTCCTTTTAGAGATGCGGTTGGTTCTGCTGGCAATTTAAAAGGAGGCAATAAATATAGTTATCAAATGGATCCGGCTAATAGTGATGAAGCCATACAAGAGGTGGCGCAAGACTTGTTAGAAGGTGCAGACATGGTGATGGTTAAACCGGGTATGCCTTATTTAGATATTGTGCGTCGTGTTAAAGATGAATTCGGGGTACCGACATTTGCATATCAAGTTTCGGGTGAATATGCGATGCATATGGCGGCGATTCAGAATGGTTGGCTAGACGAAAAAGCCTGTGTCATGGAGTCGTTACTCGCGTTTAAGCGTGCTGGGGCCGATGGTATTTTAACGTATTTTGCTTTGCAGGCTGCGCGCTGGTTACAAGAAAAATAGCGGTTTTTATCTAAGTCGCTAGGGTATAAGCTCAGAAAATAGCAATCTGAGCTTTATTCTTTATTCTTTATTCTTTATTAAAAATTAAAACCACGTCCTTTGGGCGTGGCTTCAATTTATTGATTTGGCTCATTGGCAATTTGAGGTATAACGGTTTTTGGTAATATGACATAAACACCAAAAAATTCAGCTACGGCCTTATCTTCATCCATAATACTGACTTTTAAACGCAATCTGACTTTACGTCCTCTCTTTAAACCTTTTAAATCACCTTCAACAGAGCTTAGATGGCAAAGAGCTCTGGGTACACTCGTGATCGGTTTGTGATAATGAATGTTACCATCACCTAATACAATTTCACCTTCTAGGCCTTTTTCTTTTAACATCAGATGGATTAAGCCCCAGCCGCTTAATGTTGCTAGCGAATAAATCGAGCCGGCGAACATGGTGCCATGCAAATTTAAATTAGCGTTGAGTGCCGCTCGTGTTTCTAATAAATAGCCTGTGAATTGGTATACTTTTATCCCCATTAAATGCGCAACGGGGATCTCTTTATCCCAAATTTTTTGTAATTCTTCACACCATTTAGGATGACGTAAAAAGTGCGGTTTGTCCGGAATGGTTTTGATCATCTGACAACGATCAACACCACCTTTTTCTTGTGGCGCTTCCCCACTGACTTCATAGCCGCATTTTTCATAAAAGCCGATAGAGTCATCTCGGGCAAACAGCGTAACACGTTGAACGCCCATTTTTTTGGCGGCTTCTTCTAGCGTTGTCATGATCAAAGAGCCTAAACCTTGATTACGTTTATTGGCTTTAACCGCGGTATGACGGATTTGTACCTCGTCTGAAGAGTTCAAATGTAAACGCGCAACGGCAATTATCTCACCTTGTAAATCAACAACCATGCGATGTTCTGCTAAATTGTCGTATTCATCTTTCTCTGAACCCTCGGGCAAGCCCAAAGGTTGACGTAACATTTGCCAACGAAATTGGTAGTATCGTGCAAGATCTTCTGCTGTTTTTGGTGTAATTATTCGATACATGAGTAAAAGCGTGCTTTAATTGTTTTATCTATCAATTGAGATTAAACGCTTTATTTGTGCTTGTCGACCTGAAAAAAAGTTTAGTGCCTGACTCATTACTCGCCATGAAAATTGAAAGTAGTGCTCAGTGGCAGGTTAATCAAAATGTGCAATACCGTTGGTTAACGCTAAATGGGACGGTGCAATCTGTTATGGGCTTTGCTGATCAAGCTGAACTCTTGTTTCCTCATCAACAACCTTTAATTCCATTGCTGTGTGAATTACCGCTTGATGCCAGTGTGTTAGAAGTTGGGTTGGGCGGGGGAAGTCATTTTCGTTATCTTAAAACGTATTACCCCCAGTTTAGCTATAAAGTGGTTGATCCGAGTTTGGCGGTGTTACAACTGTTCCAAGATCATTTTAACCCTGATGAGCATAAAATACATTGTGTACTCGACACCGGGTTAGCTTATTTAGAACAAAGCTCAGCAAAATACAATTTGATCATTAGTGATATATACAGTCAGCAAGCCTCTAGTATGAATTTACTAACTCGTGCTTATTGTCAGCAGATCTGCCAGCATTTAGCGGTTGGTGGTTATCTGTATATTAATTTTATGCCTGAAACGCGCTTTGAACTCAATTTATTGCAAGCACATTTTTCAAGTTTAAATTTAACATTAATTAAAACTCAAGAAATAAGTGGTTATAGAAACTGTATTCTTATTTATCAACATGATTAACTCGATGTTAATACAGGTAAGATAATGATAAATATAGATTTATACGGTAAATAAAAGTGTCATGTTTTTTGAGTTTACAAGTTAATAATGTGGTTTATACTTTTAGTTGCTGGTACAGAATACAGCAACTTAAGTTATAGCAGTTTCGATGACATTTCTGGATATCGCCGCTTGTTTAACCCTAAGTAGTATCTGCATCTTTCAGCACATCATCGATCTGGCGTTACGCCATCGATATACATAATAATATGTCTAAGTGAGTTCAATGTTAGTTTTAGCGTTTTTTCGCTGTTAAGCTGCGCCAATTGAATCACCTTAGCTTTAAAATAACGGAGTTATAAAATGGCGACAACAACAGGCCGTGTAAAATGGTTCAATGAGAAAAAAGGGTTTGGTTTTTTAGAGCGAGATAGTGGAAATGATGTTTTTGTGCATTTTCGCGCGATCACTGGCACTGGTTTCAAAACGTTGAACGAAGGTCAATCGGTTGAATTTGAAGTTGAAGACGGTCAAAAAGGGCCTCAAGCGGTTAATGTAAAACCGTTATAGCATCTGCCACTCTACGTTAATGACGTAAATAAAAATAGGTTGCTTAAATAGTCAGTTAAGCAACCTGTTAATTTTATTGAGTCTTTTACTTATTTAATATTTTCATGTGTTTTCTAAAATTGATTGCCAAACTTTAATCACACTTTCTCGTATTTGCTGAAAGGCTTGTGCCTCTGTTATCACTTCTTGCTGCGCAAGTGCAAGACGATGGCCTTTATTACGTAATGTTAGATAGCTTTCGATTAATGTTTCAGCTTGTTCTGGGCTGATTATTTGGTTTTTTTCCGCTGTTTCTAATATACGTACATTGTCTGACCACTGTGTTAATGCCGGGTGGTGCTCGCTATAATTGAGCACTAAGTATTGGGTAATAAACTCAATATCGGCGATCCCGCCTGTGTCTTGTTTTATATCAAACTCTGTTTCTGTGCCTTTAGCTAAATGTTTACGCATTTTGTCGCGCATTTCGGTTACTTCTTTTTGTAACTGATGCGATTCTCGCAGCATGCAAAGTATTCGATGACGCACATCATTTAATGTTTGGGCTAGATTTTGATCACCGGCGACACTTCTACAGCGCACGAGTGCTTGATGTTCCCATGTCCATGCATCATTTTTTTGATAGTCTTCAAAGCCTTGCACTGATGTGACTAATAAGCCTGAATTACCTGACGGACGTAGACGCATATCGACTTCATATAAAATGCCTGAGTGTGTTCGTGTCGCCATTAAATGAATCATTTTTTGCGCAAAGCGAATGTAAAATTGTGGAATACTAATGCTGCGAGCACCGTTATTATCGCCCGTGGTATTGGTGTTGATGTCTTGATTATGTACAAAAACCATATCGAGATCACTACCGTAACCTAGTTCCCAGCCACCAAGTTTGCCGTAACCTAATATCGAAAAACCTTTATCATTCGTGTTGCTTAAATTTTCGGGGTTTCCGTGTTTAGCGACCATAGGTTGCCAAGCCAAATGCATTACTTGATCTAATATGGTTTCGGCTAGCCAGGTTAAGTGATCACTTACTTTCATCACAGGTAATATCCCACTGACATCAGCGGCTGCAATTCGCAGTTGTTGCGTGTTTTTAAAATGTCGAAGTGTTTCCATTTGTAATTCTAAATCGTCAGGCTCAACTCTTAATAACTTTTGACGCAAATCATCGGCATATTGTGCTTTGTTATAAACTTTGTAGAGTTGTTCAGGATCGATCAATTCATCAAGTAATACAGGATGTTTACAAAGCTGCTCAAAAATCCAAGGGCTGGCTTCGAGTAGCTTGATGAGTTGGTGACAAGCTTTGGCGTTTTCTTGTAATAATTCTAAATACGTTGTGCGTGTTGAAATCGCCGATATAAATTTAGCAACCCGTGATAGAGTCATTTCGGGGTGATCGTAGTTGAGTATTTCGTCGATTAGCCAAGGCATTAAGCGATGTAAAACGTCTCGACCTCGCGGGCCAATATGTCGTTTATCGAGTGTCTCTTTCGCCTGAATAATCTGCTCTGCAATGGCTACATGGTTTAAATGCGAATGAGTGTGTTCTATATGTTCTTGAATCGTTTCTGGTTTAACGCCGTCAAGCCAGTAATCAAATTCTGCTTCATGTTCGTGTTGGGTTTCGGGGTCGGCAATCACAGATTTAAAGACTTGATGCACTTTAGCTAATTGTGCAGTGAGTTCGGTATAAAAATCGGAGTAATGATTAAAGCCACAAACGATCGCAAGGCGTAGCTGATCGTGCTCATCGCTGGGTAATGTTTGGGTTTGTGCATCGTTTAATTCTTGTAAAACATGCTCTGTTTTACGCAAAAATGCATAAGCCGATAATAATATGTCTACCTGTTCGCTGGGGAGTTCACCACCGAGTGCGATTTGCTTTAAGGCGGCACGAGTTGAATGTAATCTAAGGCTAGGATCTTGACCGCCGCGAATCAGTTGAAAAGTTTGCGCGATAAATTCAATTTCACGGATCCCGCCCGCCCCAAGTTTTATATTGTCTTGTAGCCCTTTACGTTTAACTTCTTGGCTGATGAGTTTTTTCATTTTTCGTAATGAATCGATGGCAGAAAAATCGATATATTTACGATAAACAAAGGGGCGGTAGAGTTGCGCTAATTCGTTATAAGTTGGGGTTTTATACCATTGCTTAGACGTTATTATTTTGGCTTTGATCATGGCGTAACGTTCCCAATCACGACCTTGAGACTGATAATAATCTTCTAACATGGCAAAGCTCATGGCGAGAGGCCCTGATTCGCCATTAGGTCGCAAGCGCATATCAACTCGATAAACAAACCCGTCCATCGTTTGTTGGTTTAGGGCCGCGATCAGTTTTTGCCCTAACCGGGTAAAGTAGCTTTGATTATCAAGCTCTTTTGTACCGCCTTGGGTGTAGCCCGAGTCGGGGTAACAAAAGATGAGATCAATATCGGATGAAAAATTGAGTTCGCCGCCGCCGAGTTTGCCCATACCCAGTACATAGAATGCTTGCTCTTCACCTGCAGCATTGGTAGGTTTCCCCCATTTACTTTGGTAGTGTTGATAAAGCCAATTTAACGTATACGAAATTAAAAGTTCAGCTAAGCCTGAGATGTGTTTGAATGATTCATCTAATGTTGCTTGACCATTGAGATCACGCCAAGCAATAATGAGCATTTGTTCGCGTCTAATTTGGCGAATGAGCTTTCGTAATTCATCTTCTGTCGTAATTTGTTGCAGTTGAGTGCTTAGCTCTTGTTCAATGTCGGCTAAGCGTTCTGATGACAGTGTATTATTGAGTAAAGGTATTAAACATTTATTCGCTTTTATGCAAGAATCCGCTATAAATTGACTCATTGAAAAATGCCATTTGAGTAAATCTATTTGTGAAGCGGGTAAGTTTAAAAATGCGGGGTGAGCTTGAGTTAATGCTTGCCAAGGCAAGTCGGCTTGCGATTGTAAAGTGGCTGGTAATGCTGACCATTGGGTAATACTCGGTCGCCATTGGGTGTTATCCGTTATCGTCATAGTTAGCGCTCAATTTTCATTTTATAAAATACACGACATTGTGTAGTGTTGGAGAGTAATTTGTATTGCTTATAAATTACTTATTAGTAGAAGCTTAGGTATACTCAATAAAAATAATAGCAAGTATTTTGAGTTTTTTTAAAGGGAGGTCAATAGCATTGCCAGTATTTAAATGGTTAATCATGTTTTTACCCGTATTTGTGCTTTTAGGTTGTGGTGATCCATTGCAAGCTAAAATAGAAACACAGATCGAATTAGTAGACATGCAAATAAAAAAATTATCACAGCGATTATCAGATGGGCAAGTTCGTAATGCTAATCTAATTCGTGATTACGCCTCGCAATTGCAGATACTCCGTCCGGAGTTGAAAACAATTACGCAAGAATTAGCGAAAGATAGTGGTCTAAAAGGTCCGCTTTATACTAATTTAGTTGATCGCTTCCAAGTGGCTAAGCACAACCCGGCTGCTTTTAGCGTACCTGAAGAACGTTTACATGAGTTAGAGAACTTGTACCAAGCGGCGAGCCCTGAATTATTTAATGACGTGTTATCAGATCCGTTAAATGTATTAGCGGATTTGAGTGAAGGCAAACTTGCTCGTGTTAATGCGATTAGTCGTGAAGCCAGCATAAAAGCCAATGGCGCAGCCGATTTTGGTGCGGGTAGTCAGCTCGTTGGTAATCCGGCTTATGGAAATTGGCGCACCGATAATTCAGGCATGTCTTTTTGGGAATGGTATGGCATGTATGCGTTGATTAGTAATGTGGGTGATATGTTTGATTCTCGCCGCCGCATTCATTACAGCGATTGGTCTAGCCGCCGAGATTATAGTTATTACCATGATTATGGACGCTATCGTTATTCATCGCCTGGACAAATAAAAAAGCAAGTGCAAACAGAACAACGTGTAGCTAAAAATTACCGAGGCAAGGGTCAATTTAAAAGTGCGTATGCCACCAGTAAAACGGGGGCGAGTCGAGTGTCTTCTAGCAGTTTAACTTCGCAGCGAGCGGCTAAGTCGTTTCAAAGTGCTTATGCTAAGCCTTCAACTTATAAAAGTACCGCGCCTTCGACTAAGTCGACTTCAACATACAAATCAACCACTAGCCAAAAGTCTAGCAATTTTGCTAACAACTCGAGTTTTCGAAGTAGCAAAAGTAGCTCGCGTGGTGGCTTTGGTGGAAAATAACAAGAATAGAGAATCATAATGAACATTTTTAACGAACATTTTTATATCAGTCCTGAATTACTCACGCTATTAGCGATTGACTTGGTCATCGCTGTTTTATTATTGACGGCAGTGCGCTACTTAGCGGGTTTATGGATGGGCGTGAATACGCGTGATGAATTATCACAAAAAGATAATTATGCCTTTGGTATTAGCATGGCGGGTAGTGTTGCCGGCGTGGGTATTGTTTTAACGGGCGCTATCACGGGGGAAACAGCTAATAGCTATATAACTGAAGCGGTGGGAGTGCTGAGTTATGGGGTATTAGGAATCGCGCTTATTAAATTAGGCCGTTTTTTGCATGATAAAATAGCCTTGAATGAATTTGATAAAAATACGCAAATTAAGCAAGAAAACATGGCTGTCGCTATTGTTGATGCCGCGGCGACAATCGCGACGGCTATCGTGATTCGAGCCGTATTGTTATGGGTAGAAGGCCTAAATATGTATACGGTTATTGCCGTTATTTCTGGTTTTGTAGTAGCCCAAGCTCTATTAGTTGTTGTGACACGCCTGCGTGAAAATTTATATGCTAAATATAATCAAGGCGACTCATTACAAGAAGCGTTGAAAGGTGGCCAGGTTGCACTTGCTTTACGTCATGCTGGGCATCTTATTAGTACGGCCTTAGCGGTTAAAGCAGCAAGTTATTTCTTAGTTTATGAACCTACGGCTATCGTGACTAATTTGATCGGTTGGTTTGTTATTTCGATTGCGATGGCGCTTATTATGTTTTTAATTAGTCGTGTTGCTAAGGCCGTTTTATTAATGGGAATTAATACGGCTGAAGAAATTGATCAGCAGGATAATATTGGTCTTGCAGCGATTGAAATGGCCGTAATGATATCAATTGCCTTGCTTTTAGGCGCACTAATGGCTTAGTCCAATTTACGGCATTCAATTATAGATGAATGCCGTCTTTTCTATGAACAGAGTTTCTTCCATGTTTTCACCTTCTGCTAAAACCCAATTATTTATTAAAGATGCTTTGCTCATTGGTGTCATGGCCATGTTAGCTGGCTGTGGTTTAGTTTATGAGTATTTATTATCGCACTATGCCGGACGAGTATTAGGTGCGTTTGAATCTGCTGTTTTTACAATGATTGGTTTAATGATTGTTTCAATGGGGGTGGGGGCTTTTGCCGCACGCAGCATAAAAGATCCTTATAAAGGGTTTATATGGTTAGAGATTATTATTGCGGTACTGGGCTCTAGTTCGGTTTTGATTATCGCCGCTATGATAGGTTGGACTTATACGTTACCGCAAATTTTAGCTGATACGTTTGGGATCCCGCCTGATGCCATACCAATGGGCGGCTGGATGGGCAAGCTCAATCAATTATCGATGAAATTACCTTATGTAGCTGGTGTTGCATTAGGCTTATTCATCGGGATGGAAATTCCACTTATAGCTCGTGTACGTGAGCGGCTTTATGGCGAGCATCTTGATCACAATGCCGGCACTATTTACGGTGCTGATTATATAGGGGCTGGTGTTGGCGCGGCTATATGGGTTGGCCTACTCATGAGCATGGAGATTAGCAGTGCCGCCGCATGGACCGCAAGTGTGAATGCGTTAGCTGGGCTCATCTTTCTATTTTTGTTTTGGAAACATATTAAATACCGCAGAATACTACTGGTATTACATTTTGGTTTATTTGCTTTAATTGTGTCACTTGGTTTACAGGGTAAAACATGGTTGCAATCATTTACTGATGCACTCTATAAAGATGATGTTGTGTATCAGCAGCAAACACGTTACCAGCAATTGGTGTTTACCGAGCGTAAATTAGGTCCAGAAATAAAACCTGTTTATCACTTTTATCTTAATGGTCGGTTGCAATTTTCTAGTCAGGATGAGTTTATTTATCACGAAATGTTAGTTCACCCAGCCATGGCGGGATCAGCACGCAAAGATAACGTTTTAGTCATTGGTGGTGGTGATGGTTTGGCGGTGCGAGAGATTTTAAAGTGGCAACCTAAGCATATTACTTTAGTGGATTTAGACCCCGATTTAATCACTTTATTTAAACAGCCCGAAACACGGTTGCCTGCTCGCTTAGCTAATGATATTAACCATTTAACACAAGGCGCTCTTGCGGATCCACGTGTTAATATTATTTTTGAAGATGCGTTTATCACCGTTGACTCTCTGCTTAAACAACATAAAACATATGATGCGATCATTGTTGATTTACCTGATCCTAATCATCCTGATTTAAATAAGCTTTATTCACGCCATTTTTATTTAAGGTTGAATCAGTTATTGAGTGCGGATGGTATGTTAGCGATCCAATCAACATCGCCTTATCACGCTAAAAAAGCTTTCTTAGCGATCGGTAAAACGGTAAAAGCGTCCGAGTTTAAGTATGTATCGCAGTATCATCAAAATGTACCAAGTTTTGGCGAATGGGGGTGGACATTGGCGAGCAAATTACAATCACCGCAAGATAAGTTAAAACAAATAACCATGCCGGAACAAACAGAATGGATCACACCTGAACTCTTGCAAGCTGCTTTTGTATTTCCGCATGATTACTACCAAGAAATTGAACAGATAAAAGTAAATGATTTGGGTAGCCATGTTTTGTATAAATATCATTACCAAGCATGGCGGCAACAAATAGGCACCGCTTTTTAAAGCGAATAGCTTTGTAAACAAAGTAAACTTATTATTTTAAAATGAATGACAAAAAAAGTTTGACATATTATGTCTTGGTGCTATCTTAATACCCATGACATATTATGTCTTTGATGTTGAAATCAATAACAACTGAGGATAGTTATGAACATTCACACAATTGCGCAGTATTTAAATGACTTGGGCGATAAATCAAATTCCGGTTACAACTTCGATTGCCAGCCTATTTCGGGTGAGGTCGATGTTTTACAAGTTACGGTTGAAGGACGTGAAGAGTTACCTATTTTTGTATCGGTAACGGATGATCAGGTTTTATGTATCACTTACCTTTGGGGCGAAGATGAGGTTATAGAAGGCAAGCGTAGCCAAATGCTTGAATCTATGTTGGAAATGAATATTCCAATGCCGCTTTCATCATTTGCCAAAGTCGAAGAGAAGTATGTTGTATTTGGTGCGCTATCAATTAATTCATCAATGAGTGACATTGAGCACGAATTGTTAGTCCTGAGCGAAAATGCACTTGATGTTATTGATGATATGTCAGAATTTTTAAAATAATTGGGGAATAAACGATGAGTATATTTAAGAAAATTTTAACAGCGATACGTGGCGGTGCTTCTGAAGCTGGCGAAGCGATTATTGATGCCAATTCAACACGCATCTTTGAACAAGAAATTCGCGATGCAGAAAATCATTTAACCAAAGCCAAAC
The DNA here is from genome assembly GCF_003286125.1 of Algibacillus agarilyticus. Classification (GTDB taxonomy): domain Bacteria; phylum Pseudomonadota; class Gammaproteobacteria; order Enterobacterales; family Alteromonadaceae; genus Algibacillus; species Algibacillus agarilyticus. The sequence continues at coordinate 52,665 of NZ_QMED01000010.1, read as the reverse complement.
GCGATTTAACTGATGTAATGGCTAAACAAATGGCGACAGCACGTGATGTTGAGCGTTTAAAGCGTGAAGTGGCAGAGCATGAAGGCTATGCAACTCAAGCATTAGAAAAAGGCAACGAAGCCTTAGCGCTTGAAGTGGCAGAAAAAATTGCAGCGCTTGAATTTGAATTAGCCGATCAACAAACGGCACATGATCAATTTTCGGCGAGTGTGGTTCGCTTAAAAGATTTAATTAAGAAATCTGAACGCCAAGTGACTGAATATAAGCGTCAGTTAAGCATGGTGAAAACGACGGATAGCGTGCAAAAAGCAACGGCTGCTATTACTGACAATTTTGTCTCTGGTAACAGCAAATTACTTAACGCTAAAGAATCGCTTGAGCGCATCAAAGCTAAGCAGCAAAATTTTGATGACAGAATGCAAGCATCAGAAGCCTTGCAAGCTGAATCTGGCGATGCGTCATTAGAAGCTAAATTGAAAGATGCGGGCATTGGTTCTCAACAGTCTGATGCGAGTGCAGTGCTCGCTCGCTTGAAGAAAAAGTAACCACCATTAGCGAATAGCGTATGTTGGATCGTATTTTAGATAAAATATGACTGTAAAATTAAAGCCCCAATTATATATTGGGGCTTTGTTGTATCTGTACATTGAAGGAACTTGAGATGGGATTTTTAAAAAGTTTGTTTTCGGGGCGCGATAAAACCGAAATTCGTCATGTAACACATGTTAGTCAATTACGACAAGGTGATGCCGTAGAGTTTAGTGATTCATTTGCTTTACCTGAACTTTTGCGTAAGCAAACTTTTGTCATCGAAAGTGTAAATACGTATCAATATGAGCGTAGTGACAGTATTGAATATGTTTTACAAGGTAATACCCCCGAAAAATTATTTTTGTCTTATGAAAAAGATGATGATGACGGTCTAAATATTAGTTTAAAGGTGAATCGAGATTCTGTTGGCGCTTTATTTGATTTAAACCAATTTGGTTTGATGTTTGAAAATGATTCACGCATAGAGTTAGCGTTACAAGAGGAATTAACTGAGTTTTCGAATTGGGTTGCGCCGGTTTATTTTCAGCATGCTGCTGCTGTGCGAGGGTATTTTTACAAACAAGACTTTAGACCTGCTAAACCGCCAGAGCATGACGACCGACAGAGCCTTGCTTTTGATTATTTTGGTTTATCCAGCGCCGATGAAAAGTTTTCTGTTGATGTTGAAGTGTGGGAAGACGGCGAAACCGATGTCATATTAACCATTCATCGACCTGTTACCGACATTATTGGCCTGTATCCAGGAGAAAAGTAACTGATGTCGGATAAAAGCCAAAAAGAAAAATGGGCCAGTAGTGCCAAAGCGATAAAAGCGACACAAGTGGCTTTTGATATGGATGAAAAATTACAATATGTTATTCGGCGGCAAGCGCTAGATGCGGGGGTTGGGCCTGCTGAGCAAATTCGCAGTATTTTAAGTTTACCGAATAACAAACGTCCAAAACGACCTCGTTTGACGGTGTCTTTAACGCCAGCTGATTATATTTTATTGGCGGAGCGTTATGGTTTAGTTGCTGAAGACCAATTAGAAATTAAGCGCCGAGTGATGGATGAATTGATTGCCTATGCAGGTCAAGAGTTATAACTTGATATGTTAGCAATATAAAATCGAATGGATTAACTCTAAAACGCCGCGTATTTCGCGGCGTTTTGTTATTGGAAAATACTATTGACTAACCAATACAGATACCCATTATTCTCGACAGTTGGTATGAGTTATCAACTCAACAGATTTAATTGAGCTTATTGTTTATTCAGGGTTAATGAATATTCACCGGTAGTAGGCTCTTCAATCGTTAAGAATAAATGGCCTGAATCCTCATCGAAGGTAACGCTTTCTTTCAATAACAATAATCGACTTTCACCTTGGTCCACGGTGATGAAAATATCGAATGTTGAATTGGGTAAAATAATATTTTTAGCCGTTGCGAAATTATTAGATAACGATCGATATTCAGCGGTATCAATTGTTTCACTGCTGCGAACAAAAAATAGATCAAGTGACGCGTACTCAGGTAAAAAGTTAATTATTTGTACACTGTGATCATACAAACTTATTTGCTTGTTGTTATTAAGCATAAAAGTTGAAAGCCCGTCATCTGTATCGTCGTATACAAAAATGGTTTTATCGTTGTTTGCATTTAACGTGATCAAATGGTTTTTGAGTAGCACGCTGTCGTTTGCCGCATCGGTAATATTTAAACTGTAATCACCATAGGCCAGAGAGTGGCTTTCACTTAAACCGCTTGTTGGTAAAGCAGCGACTTCTGGTGTGTCGTCTATTGTATCAATATAAGTATTAATTGATTTATTAACTAGGCCATTGTAAAGGCGGTAAGCACCGCTTGAATTAATATCATCAAATGATAATACCGTGGACGATTGTGAAATGCGATCAAGTGAATAGGGTGATTCACCTGGGCCTGTGTTAGGCATAATCGAAATTATGTATTTAGTGTTATAAGGAAATTCAATTGCATCCGTTTCAAATAACACAACATCAGAACCGGCTGCCGTAATATAAAATTTATAATCGTCTGTTTCATAATGAAATGAATCGGATAAAGCTTGCACAGTAAATGAACCTTGTAGCGTTGCTTCAGCAAAGCTATCGGTACCCGCTGACATGTATAAATCTAAACTGCTGTTGTCTTGCGCGGTTAAATTTAAAAAACGTAAGCTAAATACATCGTCAAGTGTTTCATTACCGTAGTTATAAGTCAGCACATCGGGTTGATTGATGTCTCCCGTAACAACAAGTAGTTGAGTTTGATCGCCTGAAATAGTGATTGTTTGAGTATTAATGCTTTCTAGGCTGTCATCACTGTCTTGCCATAAAACTTCGACTTCATAACTACCCGAATCATATTCATAATAAGAGCTTGTATCACCATAGGGGCTACCCGCTAAAACAGAATCATCCACTTGTAAATATAGAGTGGGTGCATTGGTTGATGCATTATACAATTGCAAGTAACCCGATGTGCCACTTTCTGTACTATCGTCGCTACAAGCGCTTAAAAAAGTAAAACAAATGAGAGTGACTAACCATCGTAGACCATGACGTTGAATATTGTGGAACGGTTTAAACATGTAAAAATCCTCTGAATTTTAAAGCCTGAGCAAGCTTCAGCAATGAAGCTCTCTGGCGGTTTCAGGGGGAGTAGAACATGATTATTAAAAAAAGTTCGGCCGCTTAACATTTCTTAACACTACTTTACGGCTTCTACTGAAAGCGTTACAAAATCAATATATTGTTAACAATATTATGGGTTGATTAATGGGTTTATTTGTTAGTAAATATTGGTTTTTATATATTTTTGTTTTTATTTTCGATATTTTGTTGGTAATGCTCGTAAAGTTTTGCTTCTTTGATAAACGCATAATAAGCGCCCATGACGGCTAAAATAAAGCCCCTTCGACCTGAAAATAATTTTCTTTGGAGGATGTATTCTTTAAAAAAAGTCAGAGGTAAAACGAGCAAAAGTTTAAGGTTCGAAAAAGATTTTCTTTTTTGAAATTTTTCTTTTGCTTTTAGCGAAGAGTAATTGTTATTTTTTTCTGTAATTGATTTGATTGAACCATAACCATAGTGATCAAAACATTCATTGATAAAAACTTCCTTACCATTAACTGTTGCGCTTTCATGCGCTAATAGGCTTTGATCGAAGTGGGATTTTGATTTTTTATAAAATCGGTGATTATTGGGTTTTTTACTGTAATTTGAAAGTGGCTTACCGATAAAAATATCGTTTCGCCACAATCTAACACTATCAGCGGTATCATTTAGCATTATTTGATGGAGTTTTTCAATTATTTCATCATTAATTGCTTCATCACCATCTAAGTTTAGTACCCATTCATTTTGACAAAGTGACATCGCATATTGTTTTTGTTTTGAATAGCCAAGCCAATCTTGATGGTAAATCTTGGCTCCATATTCTTTAGCTATGGCGAGTGTATTGTCTGTGCTGCCAGAATCTACAAGAATAACCTCTTCCATTCTTTGCACGCTTTTAAGTGTCTTTTCTAGGTTTTCTTGCTCGTTTTTTGTGATAATAAATACACTAATCGGGAGTTTCATTAATTACCTTTAATTTATCTATTTATCTATTTAGCTTTTATAGCTTACAAAGAGTAGAGTGGCTTAGGCTAAACTTTAAATATTTTTAAAATGTTAGCTTTAACTTTTCTTAATTGTACCGAAGTGTCTTTTGCCCATTTTGATTTATCAAGTTTGTATCTGATACCTCGGTGGTCTCCAATATGCTTTACCGAACCATGTTCTAAAATAGCCGCTTTAAAATCTAGCTTAAAATATGCTTCACTAACGGTTAATTCGCCAGTATATTGAGAGATAGGGGCTAATATTTTGTAATCAGCTAGACGTCGAAGGCCAGGATTGAAAGTGAATCCATGCCAAGGTGCTGATTTTTCACGTCTTTTATGATTTCTCTGCATTATTTGATAAGTTAAACTGCCGTCAGATGTCGTAAATTTTTCTGCTTCAATGGCATGTTCATTGGTATCATTTTGTTCTCTTAACCAGACGGTAATTATTTTCTCATCGGTATCTAAAACAGAGAATGATCTTTCAATAAAACCAGGTTGATAAAACTCCCAGTCATCTTCACAATGAAAAATATACTCAGAGGTTACAGCAGAATAAGCTCTATCTATGCTTTTCATTTGGCCTAATTGAGGATCGTTAAAAAGGTGGGTAAATTCAATATTAGGAAATTTATTTAGGACTTTTTTTAATTTATCAACGTTATGACTATCTTCAATTATAATATATTGTGAGATAGGGTATGTATTATATTCAATAAAGCTGCGTATTGTGTCTTCAAGAAGGTCAAATCGATTGCAGCTTGTAATAACTAGTGATACTGATCTAGTTGTCATTTTTAGTCCTTAGAATCATTGTTTTTTGTTTGTATAGTTGGTAATTGAGGTAATCTGTACTGAGCAAGTAATAACTTGCTTTCAAATTTTATTTTAAGCCATAATTTAGCGAACGGGCGTTTAGGCTCAGACAGTCGAGCTTTTACATTATTGATTTCACTACCAAAATCTCCATTTAAAACAGGAAAGGGACGCACTACAAATACCTTTAATGATTTCTCAAACCAGTGCTGTATATCTACATCTACAGGTCTTGCAATGGGGAATGCATGAGCTAATAATTTTTGAGCTCCAGATTGAGAAACAAATTGGCCTGTTGTTGTTGATGGTAATTTTAAACAAGTATGTAAGCTTAGATTATCGCCTAAAGCCAGTGTGTTCTTCACAGTCTTGGTTTTACTGCCATGCGATAATTTGATGTAGTCCCAATTTTGCGTTAATGTTTGTATTTTTTGTATGAATAACGGTATGTTTGTGGTTAAAATCGCATCATCCTCTAAGATTAATGCAAAATCTAGTTTGTTATCAACTACTTGTTGCCAGCAACTTACATGACTTAGATAGCAGCCAATTTCCCCATCGTTTAATTGTTTATCATATTTTTGTTTGTTAACGTTGGGGTTGTAATATCTAGCTTTTTCACTTGCGGGTAATTCGCTTCCCCTGACTGCATCAACACGATCAAATCGAAGACCTAAAGCATCGCATTGTTGTTTTATTTGGGCTAAACGTTCGGTGCTTGAGGGTAAATTTATTATGAATATCTTGTATTGCATGAATGTCGTATTGTCGTTTGTTGTTGACTATGAATGCTATATTATCATAGCGGTGTTTTTCGAATAGCTTAAAATTAATTTTTCATTGAAAACTTTAGTTAAATTTAAATGATATAGATAAAAATGAAAGGAGTATCTGATTTGATCGTTTTCGGATTGTGAAGTTAGTAAATCAAACTCACGAAGTAAATATTACAAAGGGCGTGCAATATGAGATTGTCTTGATTAGTTCCAAGAAAAATACAATCCCACTTTTAATAATAGACTAGTGGCTTAGATATTTACTATTACAAAGTAATTGGTTCCTTCCTTCTTGATCAATATTTCCTGCACCTTTTGTTTAAAACTTGGTCTAACTATTTGATTGTAAAAATAAACTATCAGATAGAGCTTTTTAAACTCAAACGAACCTATCATCTAAATAGATTTTTTATTTTGTTTGAAAACGTCGGTTATAGCTGAATAATTCATCTTTATATTTATCCAAATATAAAGATGAATTATATTAAACCCTCCCACTTCTATACCTTGATTTTCATAACAAACCGAAATAAATTATAGAATAATGGTAGTTAGTAAATCTAAGAGTGCTATGTTTCTTTCCCTAGGATCCTGCTCAATATTAAAGCATGCTGATGGAATATTAGATTGCTCAGCATATGAGCTTATTCCATCAAAAGGGAATATACTTACAGAAGATACACTATTTTTAAGCTTAGTTTCAAACTTTCCAGGCCGATTAAATACTTCAACTGCACCTTTAAAGTCATTATCTGCATGTAAAAGCACGCATGTTTTATCTGGTATTGAAACACCCTGTGTTTGGTCGTTATAATTTGAAAAGGAATCAAGTGAAGGCACAAAGTTAACTGTTGGCGGAATAAAAATCACTTCTCCAGTAAGATTGCTATTTTTATGCAGTTGTACATATGAATCTTTAGTGCATGGCTTGCTAGTGTCTCCGGTTACTAAGTTAGCTAAGGATGTATCTAGAAATAATGAGCTAACAAGTTCTTCTCTAGGAACAAAACTACTTCGCGGTACATTAAAAAAACCACTCAAATCAGGAATGCCTGAGAATTGCGTGAAACCAAATGTATTAGAGTTATCACTTAAATTAATGTAGCTTAGGGATTTTGATTTAAAACCTTTCTCCTCAAATTGTAACAAACATCCTTTATTAGTTTTAATTTCCCCTATTTTATTATCATAATTACTTATACTGCTCAAATCACTTATTGAAAAATAAGTGAAATAAGCTTCATCTCTTTGCATTGTTGGTATTTTTTTATCCAAATTTTCTATTTTTTGTTTTGTAGATATTGAACCATCAATTTTAGGATTCAAAGATGGATCTTCACCACGCAATATGAGATCTCGGTAGTAATTAGTTCTTGGATCAAAATCAACAAAAAATCGCACTAGCTGAAAGGTATCGTTTTTTGGAGCATCCCAAGGTGGGAAACATGTTGAACTCTGAAGAAGCTCTTCTATAAAATCAGGAGTGCAAGTCCACCCTCGATCCATGTAATAAAAAATGTTTTTATCACCACTTTTACCTGGAGTTCTCTTTGCTTCTAATTTAGGGTGATGATCTCCTTTCTTGAAAATACCATAATCTAAAGCTTTGAGAGCCTTTGATCCCCCACTTAAATCTAAGTTAGAAGTAGCAGACCAAAGAATACTTATTACATCGCCCCAAAATTCAGGTGTGAATTGGTGTACTATATTAGGATTTAATTCAAAATAATCAGAACGAATATATGAGAAATCACCACCAGATAATGAGAGTTGAAGCCCTTCAACCTTAGGGGCAGGAACATTAAAAACAGCACTATAGCCTGGAACCTTCTCATAAGCATATAATTCAAGTAGCGCTCTAGATTTCAATGATGGATTAATATTTTCAGGGTTCTTAACTAATAACGGGGGGGCTATTAAAGCAAAATCTTGATTTTTAAAACCTGCAGGCGTTTTAATTTCAGGTGACAAGTTATAAAGTTGAGATCCAAACTCAGCTTTTGCTTCAATAGCTGCGAATAGCGAAAACAATACGCATAAAGCAAAAAAGTATTTCATTATTGTTATTTCCTTAATTCTAACTACGCTTCAAAATTAACTGAAAAAGTTCTCGTTAATTCCCAAGAACTCTTTATCTGTTTCAATAATTTTAATTAATCGTGAACTTTATATCCTTCGATTTTTGCACCTTCCGTTCTACAATACTCGTATTTTGTAACCCAAAGATCTACTTTTTTACCTGAATGATAAGCTGCTGCTATCCCTTTAATTATTTTATCAGAAAGAGCATTTTCCATATTTGGATAATAGAAGTGCCCCGCTTGAGCAGCAGAACAACCGAGTACAACTCCGTTTGAAAATCGATATACCGGAGAGGAATTTATCGTTTCAATATGTATTAAAGAAGGATCCCAGGTTGTACCATAAGCTTTAACTTCTAAATTTTTAACCCAATCACAACAACCTGCAAAAGAATTAAATGAAATGCATAACGATAAAGCACAAATAGTTTTTTTCATTTTAAATATTTTCCTTAATTATAAAAATCGACGCGAAGTGTATAGATTTACATAAAATAAACAACCCCTTAAAATAAGTTTGTGATTGACTGTTGTGCTGTCAATCTAGATAAATGCTGTCTATTCAATAATCGACTCGACATTCCGCGGCGTTTTTAGGAATAAATTTTATAGATGCTGCTCATGCAATTAATGATAATACTGTTTCTTTCTTCGATACTGATGACTACAATTGTCATCCCTGCGAAATAATGTTCTTAAACTATTAACAAAGAAACTAGGACGTTCAGTTACTAGGCTATAAATATTAAAATTTCGATAATTGGGGTTGATCAAAGTCGGATGCAAAATTTAATTACTAATAATCAAAGATTAAGTATTAAATGGTTTATGATGTCAGCCTTATTTTAATGAGGCCGTTATTTTGAATCGTTTTTTTTATAGTGCTTTTTTATATTTAATTTTTCCGCTGGTTTTAGTTTATTTTATTAAACGTGGTTTAAAAGATTCTCGTTATTTTCGTGGTTTTTTTCAACGCTTAGGTTTTTTTAAGTTTGAAAACGCAACGCAAGTTATTCATTTTCATTGTGCTTCATTAGGTGAAAGCAAGGCTGCTACTCCCTTAATAAAAGCGGTTAAAAAGGCTTTTCCTTCAACAACCATTGTTGTGACAAACACCACACCTGCCGGCTCGGCTGAAATTCGCCGTGCATTTTCATCACATGATGTTACGCAGTTATTAGCGCCGCTTGACTTTTTAGGGGCGGTTAAACGCTTTTGTCACCGAGTTAACCCGAGTGTTTCCATTTTTGTTGAAGTTGAGTTGTGGCCTAATTGGTTTGCCGCTTTAGCTAAAAATAATACACCTTGTATGATTGTTAATGGCCGCATGACTGAAAAATCATATAAAAAATATTCCGCTAAACCCGCTTTGTTTGATCCCTTGTTTAGTCAGCTTCACTGGGTTGGAGCGCAGTCTAGTAATGAAGCGGATCGTTATAAATGGCTTAATGTGCCTAAAGTCGAAGTCATGGGCAATATGAAATTTGAACTTGCGGTTTCAGCTCACTTAGATCACGAGCAAAAGGCGTTGAGTCATTTAGTTGAAACGCCACGCAAAATTTGGATGGCGGCGAGTGTGCATCCTGTGGAGTATCAACAGGTTATTAAAGCGCATCAATTATTACTGCAAACTCAGCCTGATGCGTTGTTATTACTGATGCCTCGTCATTCTGAGCGATTTGGTGAGGTTGCTCGTTATTTAGCTAATGAAAATATTAACTTTAAAACACGCAGCAGTGGCGAAAGCGTGGCATCAAACGATTGTATTTGGTTGCTTGATTCGATGGGTGAAGCAATGCCATTTTATCAACTGGCCTCTGTTGCTTATGTGGGAGGTAGTTTGGTTGATATTGGCGGGCATAATCCGCTTGAACCGGCGATATTAAGTAAACCTATTTTAATGGGGCCGTATTATGGTAACTGTGTTGAAATAGCCGAAGCGCTTAATGCTGAACAGGCATTACAGTTTGTGCACAATGAAGGCGAGCTAGCTGAACACCTTGAGATCTTGTTTTCTAACCCGTCTTTAATTGAAACAGGCGGTGAAGCCGGCTTGCAGTTTGTTAAGCATAATCAAGGTGCGGTTGATCGATGTTTGCAAGAAGTTAAGTCGCTACTAGCGCGTTAAAATAAGCTGACTCTAATGTAAGCCAAGCTTGTTCATTCCAATTTAGCTGGCTGTTTTTCATTTTTTCTTTATTAAATGAGCGTAAAAGTCGGCTCATATTGGCTTGTTGCCATTGGGTGGCAATCTTCTTTTTCTGCCCACGATCAAAATCGATTAACCAAACTTTTTTTTCATCATCGATCATAATGTTATGAATGTTTAAATCAGCATGATAGATACCAGCATTATGAAATTTAGCCAATGTTGTGCCAATCGTTTGCCAATCATTATCTGTGAGTATGTCGGTTAATAATCGTTGTGATAAATCTTGTGCATGCGGTATTTGCTGCATAATGATATCGGCACGGTAGAGGTGAAAGTTTTGACTTATTTTGGCTGCCACTGGAATTGGGACCGGTAAATTAAGTCGCTGCATTTCTTCTAGCAAAGCAAACTCACGATATACGCGTGTATTTTTTAAGCCTAAAAAGACATAGGCATCGGTTAATATCTTACCTATTAATCCGCCCCGGTAGTAATGTCTAAGTACATATTGAGTCTTATTTTCTTGAAAAAAATAAGTAATATTTCGACCTGCAGAATGACCCGTTATTTTTTTTTGTGCTTGCCAATGCGATGGTTTAAACCAATCAAGATTAATGTCGACAGGGCTGTCTTGCGCAGTGATGAGGTAAGCTTTTTCTTGTTTGGGTAAAATACTTGGCACGATTGCAATCTTTGCTAAATCAGGGATAACGGTATTTTACCTACTATTTTTATAAACTGCAGTGATAAAATTAAAGGCTGTCGGTATACTGCTTATTTTAAACTATCATAACGTAAACGTTTCTATGTCTAGTGTTGTACCTTCTTACCGCTCTATTTGTATTCTCAGGCTTTCTGCTATTGGTGATGTGTGTCATGCGGTGGCGAGTGTACAAGCTATTCAGCAATATTATCCCGATGCAAAAATCACTTGGGTTATTGGTCAAGTTGAGGCGATGCTCATCGGTGATTTACCTAATGTAAAGTTTATTATTTTTAATAAAAAACAGGGGCTCGCCGCCTATAAAAAATTAAGGCGCGATTTGCCGGAAACGTTCGATGTGTTGTTACATATGCAAGTCGCTCTGCGAGCAAACTTAGCAGCGATGGTGATTAAAGCCAAGCAAAAAATAGGTTTTAATAACGCATTAAGCAAAGAGCTGCATAGTTTGGCTGTTAATAAAACGATAAAACCTGTTGTACAGCCACATGTATATGATGGCTTTAAAGCATTTACCGCCGCGATTGGTGTGCCTGATTTTCAGCCTAAGTGGCAAATACCCATTTCTCAAGCCGATAAAACATGGGCTGCTGAACAAAAATCGCCGGACAAACCTTTATTTGTTATTGCTGCGGCGGCTAGCAAAGCTGAACGTAATTGGTTGCCAGAACGTTACGCCGAATTAGCTGACCATGCGGTTAAGCAAGGTTTTAACGTGATATTAAGCGGTGGGCCAACGACGATGGAAACGTCATTAGCGACCGCTATTATAAAAAACTGCCAAGTACCCGTGACTAATTTAGTGGGTCAAACAACGCTAAAGCAATTGCTTGCGTTGCTCGGCGAAGCCGATTTAGTTTTAGCGCCTGATACCGGGCCTGCACATATGGCGGTGACTCAACAAACTCCTGTCATTGGTTTGTACGCGCACAGCAACCCGGCTCGAACGGGGCCTTATCTTTATTTAGATTATGTCGTTGAGGTTTATCATCAGATGCTACAAGCGCAATTTGCTGTTTCGGCCGCGCAAGCCAAATGGGGGAAACGCGTAAAAGGTGAAAACTTAATGCAAGCTATCAGTGTCGATCGGGTGATTAAGATGTTCGATCGTGTGGTGCAAGAGAACAACCTTAAATAGTTAGCTTTACATTGAGCTGCAACATATAGTCTTCTCGCTCAGGTTTTATGGTTCATTGTCAGCGCTTACTCGCCCCAATCACATAGTAGAGCATATGCTCATGGGGTCTCGAAGCTTGACTGCTTCCCCCTAAAACCCGATCGCTTTGACTATAGAAAGGGATGAAAAATAAACACTCTCTAGCATCTTGAAGTTATTAAGGTATAATTGTGGGAGATTTTAAGAATTTTAAAAGCTTTGTTACGGAGTATCTTAGTGAGCCAATCAAAATTTATTGCAGCTAGCCTAGTTGCAGCTTTATTCAGCGCCAGTGTTTTTGCTACTGAAGTTGATTTAAGCGAAAAAGCAGTAAGCGAAAGAACACAGCCTGTTGGCTCTGTTTATATTGCCGGTGCGGAGCCTGAAAAAAAGGGCGGAGCAAGAGCCGGTTCTGATGTTTATAATTCTTTTTGTATTGCTTGTCACGGTGCGGGTGTGATGGGTGCACCAAAACCAGGTAATTCTGCTGATTGGCAGCCACGTCAGGCACAAGGCTTTGATGTGTTGCTTAAGCATGCCATAAACGGTTTTAATGCGATGCCAGCAAAAGGTTCATGTATGGACTGTTCTGACGATGAAATAAAAGGCGCAATTGAGCATATGCTTGAAGGTGTATAAACAAGATTAAATCTTGTTTTGTAATAAAGCTGCTTAGGCAGCTTTTTTTATGTCTGAAATCTTAAAAAATTCAATTTTTTGTGACTTGGTTGACACAAAATGGTTTAAAAAATATGTCTAATATGCTTAAAATGTGACCCGTTTAATTTTGGGTTAAATTTAATGCCGTATTAGCCGATACTATAACAAGACAAAATAATGGCAATATAACAAACGGTTGACTCTTTTAGGGTGTTTGATGAGTTAGTCATGTTTATTTGCGTGCTGCAAACGATAATAATAAAAATTAGTAGGCTAATGGAATTACCTGTAAGAGCATCTCGTTCAAAGCTTGTATCAACATTGTATAAAAGAGCTAAAAGTGTACAAGCTGCACTCATGCAAGTGTCAGAGCTTGCCAGTCATGTTACTGATATTAATGACTTTTACCCTCAGGCGCATCAAATCGTTACTCAGCTGATGGCCGTACCTAATTTTTATATTGTTTTTCGAGACCCTGATAATCGAGACATCAAAGTTGCTTACTTCTCAGATGAGCATCAAGACGAGACGTGTGATCATCTTTTAGTCTCATCTCTCTTTGAATACGGGTTAACCGGTTGGGTTGTTCGTAACAACAAGCCTTTACTTTGTAACCCTGAAAATAAAAAACAATTGTTAGAGTCAGGGCAAATCACGCAAGTGAGTACCGCATCACATAGCTGGTTAGGGGTGCCTTTATTAAGAAATGATAAAGCGATCGGCGCTTTGGTTATACAGTCTTACGATTGTGCTATTACGTTTAACCCGCGTGATACCAATGTTTTACAGTTTGTTGCTGATCATATTATTCATGCGATAGACCGAGTTAAACAAAAGCAATTGCTTGAATCTGAAATACAGCGGCAAACACTCGAACTCAAGCGTGCTAACTATGCGTTAAAAAGTGAAATTCAGCAGCGTAAACATTATGAAAAAGTACAAAATGCGTTAATTGAAATTAGTGAGCAATCTTGTGCCAGTCTAAGTTTGGCCCATTTTTATAAAAATGTGCACGAGATCTTAGCGCGGCTCATTCATGCTGATAATTTTTATGTAGCGCAATTAACGGATGATAATCACGATATATTTTTTCCTTATTATCAAGATACCTTCACAAGCAAGCCAAATCAGCGAGCCTTTGCACATGGCATGATTGAATTCGTCATTCGTTCAGGTGAGGCTCAGTTGTTTGATCATGAACGTTTAATGTTATTTAATCTTCGAGGTGAAGTGGCTTATGAGCCCACAGAATTACATCAGTTACAAGCTCAGGGCTTTACTGCGTGGTTAGGTGCCCCTTTAGTTATCGATGATAAAGTTGCGGGCGTTATTGCGGTACAAAGTTATAAACATGGTATTCGCTATCAAAAAGAAGATATCGAAATTATTCGTTATGTTGCTAATCATATTGGTTTAGCCATATTTAGAATCATGTCGCAACAAGCGTTAACTCGTTCAAATGAAGAACTAGAGCGTATTGTTAATGCGCGTACACAAGCGTTATATAATGTAAATCAAGATTTGTTTTTGCAAATTGAAGAACGTAAAAAAATCGAGGCTAAGCTATACCATGAAGCGCATCACGATACGTTAACGGGTTTACCCAACCGCGCTTTTTTTAGTCAAGCTCTGCGCCATAAAATAGTGACGTGTTCCGAATCTGATTGCGCGCTTTATTTTGTTTTGTTTATTGATTTAGATCGCTTCAAAATTATAAATGATACTTTTGGCCATCATGTTGGTGATGAGTTTTTAGTACAAGTGAGCCAACGGATCGCGAGTTGTTTGCAAAAAGATGATCTTTTGGCGCGCCTAGGTGGTGATGAATTTGTTATCTTGCTGAATTCTGCGTTGTCATTAAAAGATGCCGAAACGATTGCAGCACAGATTGTTGACGCTTTAACGGTGCCTTTTACGATTCAGGGCAATGAATTATATGCCGGTTCAAGTATTGGGTTGACTAGCTCATTACATAACTATACGTCTTCAACTGACGTTTTGCGTGACGCAGATGCGGCTATGTACGAAGCTAAAAATTTAGGTCGCGGTTGCTATGTGGTGTTTGATGAAAGTTTACACCAAGCTTTAGTTGATAAGTTATCGTTAGAAACTGAGCTGCGTCGTGCATTAAAACAAGAACAAGTTGAATTTGCTTTTCAGCCCATTGTTGATTTCTCAAAGCAAGAATTACTGGCTGTTGAAGCGCTTGCCCGTTGGCAGCATCCCACTCGAGGTTTGTTATTGCCAGATGATTTTATGGCGTTAGCCGAAGAAACTGGCGTTATTTTTGATATTGATATGTTAGCGCTTAAAGCCGCGATCCTGATTATTCAAAGTGACACTTTTGCCGATGAAAAAACGTTAGTCGCCGTGAATATAAGCGGACGAATTATACAAAATAATTCACAGTTAAAAGCGGTTGTTGCGCTTCTTGATGAAGCTAATATTGATAATAGCCGTTTAGTTTTGGAGTTTTCAGAAAATACATTAGCTGATTATGCCTCTGCTATTCAGGTTTTTGCTTTGCTTAAAAAAGTTGGGGTTAAAGTTGCGCTAGATGATTTTGGCGCCGGTAGTGGTTCTATGAACATTTTATTTTCGGCGGTGGTCGATTTCGTTAAGATTGATAAACAGGTCGTTGCAAAATTACCGGTCGATGAAAAAATACAAAATTTTACCGATATTGTGTTACAAATAGGTAAAACGGCTGACTATCGTGTTATTGCTGAAGGGGTTGAAAGCGCTCAAGAGTTTACTTGTTTGCAAAACCGAGGATGTCAGTTTGGGCAAGGACGTTATTTTCAATCGGCAGTTGAGTTGGTCAGTGCACTCGACACTGACCCTGAGGGCGCTTATGGTTTTAGCATTGCACGCAAATTAGCAATATGACTTGTGCCTTTTTCTTTACGTTGCTCTTCTGTTTGTTTGCGTTTAGTGAGTTCCCAGTCCAGATCATCTGGTGGTAGTTCGTGTAAAAATCGACTGGGTTCCGTTTTTATTGTTTCTCCGTATTGGCGTCGCTCTTTTGCCATCGTAAAAATGAGTTCATGTTGCGCTCGGGTAATACCAACATAAGCTAAACGTCGTTCTTCTTCTTCGTTACCTTCATCTATACTCACTTGATGAGGTAATAAGCCTTCTTCCATTCCAACAATAAAAACAAAAGGAAACTCTAACCCTTTTGAGGCATGCAGCGTCATTAATTGTACTTGATCGGCTTCATCTTCCCCTTCGTTTTGTTCCATCATTTCGCGTAACGTTAAACGGGTAACCGTTTCTTTTAACGTCATTGGGTCATGTTCATCATCACCTTTGAGCATGCCGCTGATCCAGCTAAAAAGTTGGCTAACGTTTTTCATGCGCATTTCAGCTGCTTTTCCACTAGGAGATGTCTCGTATAGCCATTCTTCATACCCAGATTGCTTAATAAGGTCACGAACTGCATCTAAGGGTTCACCTCGCTGTGAACGATCATCTAATTCGACTAACCAGCGTGTAAAGCGTTGTAAATTAACTAAGCGTTTACCATTAAGGTGTTGCTCTAAACCAAGCTCGAAACTCGCAGCAAACAAACCTATATGACGCATATTGGCGTATTGCCCAAGCTTTTCGAGTGTAGCGGGGCCTATCTCTCTTTTGGGTACGTTAACAATGCGTAAAAAGGCATTGTCGTCATCTGGGTTCGCTAACACCCTCAAATAAGCCATGATGTCTTTAATTTCTGCTCGCGCGAAGAATGACTGCCCACCACTTATTTTGTAGGGGATCCGGTTAGTCATTAGCAGTTTTTCAAAAACGCGTGATTGATGGTTGCCTCGATAAAGAATGGCGTAATCTTTGTAAGATGTGCGCTTCATAAAGCGATGACTAATCAATTCCGCGACGACGCGTTCAGCTTCGTTTTCTTCATTTTTGGCGACGAGAACGCGAATGATCTCGCCGTATTCTAAATTCGCTTTTAATTTTTTATCGTAAACGTGCGGGTTATTGGCTATCAAAATATTCGCCGCATGCAAGACCCGCCCGCAAGAGCGGTAATTATCTTCGAGTTTAATCAGTTTTAAACGCGGAAAATCATCACCTAATTTAACTAAATTTTGTGGTTTTGCACCGCGCCAGCTATAAATTGATTGATCATCGTCCCCGACGACGGTAAACAAACCGCGTCGGCCGACAATTTGTTTAACCAACTCATATTGGCTGCTGTTGGTATCTTGGTATTCATCTACAAGTAAGTAACGTATTTTTTGCTGCCAACGATCACGAACATCTTCATTTTGTTTAAGTAATAAGGTGGGAACTAATATTAAATCATCAAAATCAAATGCGTTATAAGCGGCAAGTAAGCGATTATATTTTTCATAACTTTCGGCTAAAAATATTTCATCAGGGCCGACGGCGTGTTTGAGTGCTTGTGGTGGCAATATTAAATCGTTTTTCCAGTTTGAGATCTGGCTTTGTAACATGCGCAGCTTATCTTTATCACCCTCTAATGTTTTTTCAGTTAGTTCTTTTAAAAGAGCCATGCTGTCTTGTGCATCAAATAATGAAAACCCGGCTTTAATGCCGAGTGTTTTGATTTCTTTTTTTATTATTTCAAGCCCGAGGGTATGGAACGTTGAAATAATGAGTCCACGACCTTTACCTTTAGGTAGAGACTGGCTAACACGCTCGCGCATTTCGCGTGCCGCTTTGTTGGTGAATGTAACGGCGGCAATGTTTTTTGCTTGATAGCCACAGGTTAGAATCATATGGGCAATTTTGGTGGTTATTACACGTGTTTTGCCACTACCGGCACCCGCAAGTACTAAACAGGGACCGGTAACATATTTAACGGCTTCATCTTGCGAGGGATTTAATTTCATAGTTTAACCAATATCATAAAACGGAGAGTCACTGATTTACACAGTGATTAAGTAACGGGTGTGAAGTTTAACTGACAAGCTAGTGGTTGCAAAGCCTCTGACGGAGGAAGTCTGTTAATATTGCGAGATAAAGCATGCCAGCTAGGTGTACAAGCCTAACTGGCGTTACTTGAAGATAGCCGCCGTCCTTAGCAGCTCAGTTGAGACTGTTTTGCTTTATGTTTAATGACTTAACGATAAAGCAAAGCAGCAGTGTTAATGTTTACTGCTGCTTGAATAAAAAGCGCCGACGCCTGGAGCCATTCAGACGCGTCGCTTGCCACGGAGATGGTTTAAGAATCATTTCAAGTGTGTTTCCTTTTCCTTGCTATTTACATACATAACACAACCTATTTTATTTACTTTCAAATGGCTATGGCGTTAATGAGTAGACGCCTCATAAAGCCTGTGTAAACCAAAGTGAGAACCTGCACTCACCACATTTATCTATGTAAATAGCACGCGAAATCCTTTCGCTTTTTAGTTTTCTATTGTTGATATTAATTCTCAATTGCGTTTAGGTTAGCGGCTCTCAATTATAAAATCAAGTTTTATTGAAAATAATTATCATTTAGATTTAAGTGCTCTGAACTAGCATGTTGCAGTGACTTGGGTAGAGAGCTCATTTTTATAAATTAAGCGTTAGAATAGATAGCGCGATCGCCTATCCAGCGAGAAATCAAGAGAGGGACGGCATCTGGATATTGTTGAATAAGCAATAAAGCCAGTTTTCTGGCGGGTTGAATAAGCTGGCTATCGCGAACTAAATCGGCGATTTTAAATTGCATATCCCCCGTTTGACGTGTCCCTAGTAGTTCACCTGGTCCTCGTATTTCTAGGTCTTTTTCAGCAATATAAAACCCGTCGTTGCTTTCACGCATAACCGCTAAGCGTTGTTGGGCAATTTTTGAAATAGGGGGGTTATACATTAGTACACAATGGCTAGCGGTTGCCCCACGTCCAACTCGACCTCTTAGTTGATGTAACTGGGCTAGCCCTAAGCGCTCAGGATTTTCAATAATCATTAAGCTAGAATTGGGTACATCTACGCCCACTTCAATCACCGTTGTCGCGACAAGCAAATGCATTTTACCTTGCTTGAACTCCTGCATGACTTGCTGCTTTTCACCTGCTTTCATTCTACCGTGTATTAAACCAATAGAAAGCTGAGGTAATTGTTCTTTTAGTTGTTCAGCGGTATCTTCAGCCGCCTGACATTGCAACGTTTCAGACTCTTCAATTAACGTGCAAACCCAATATGCTTGACGGTTTTCGTTTAAACAAGCCTGATGCACTCTTTCGATGACTTCAGCTCGCCGTGTGTTAGGTAAAACAACCGTTTTAACGGGGGTACGACCTGGCGGTAATTCGTCAATAATTGATGTTGTTAAATCGGCGTAAGCGGTCATTGCTAAGGTTCGTGGGATCGGGGTTGCAGTCATAATGAGTTGATGCGGCACTAAACCATTCTGAGTGCCTTTCTCACGTAAACTCAAACGTTGATGCACGCCGAATCTGTGTTGCTCATCGACAATAATAAAAACAAGATCGGCAAATTCGACGTTAGCTTGAAAAAGCGCATGAGTCCCCACTATCATTTTGCTTTCGCCGCTCGCAATTCGCGCAAGTGCTTCGCGTTTTTGTTTTGCGGTTAATTTACCGGCTAACCAATCGACTTGAATGCCAAGTGGTTTTAACCATTGGGTAAACGTTATTACGTGTTGCTCGGCTAAAATCTCTGTCGGTGCCATTAAAGCGACTTGTTTACCTTGAGCTAATGCAGATAAGCTCGCTAATAATGCGACTAATGTTTTGCCAGATCCGACATCCCCTTGTACTAAGCGCATCATGGGGTAGGCGTTTTGCATATCTTGTTGTATTTCGTTGGTGACACGCTGCTGTGCTTGTGTGGGTTTAAAAGGTAATGCAGCCAAAAATTGATCTATTAGCGGCTCATTAAGTGATATCGCTAAGCTCGGTTGGTTTTGACTGTGTTGCCGTAGCTTGAGCATGCTTAAGTTATGGGCAAGTAATTCTTCCATCGCTAAACGTTGTTGCGCTGGATGTTCGCCAGATTCTAACTCTTCTAGAGACACGCTTGCGGGTGGGCGATGTAAAAGTTTAATCGCTTCAACGAGCGTTATTTGTTGAGGTAACAAGCTATTCGGTATCAACTCTTCAACGGTCTGTGTGTTTAAGTGTTTGAGCGCCGCATCGGTGAGTTTACGTAACACGTTTTGTTTAACACCATCGGTCGCATGATATACCGGCGTCATGTGTTCTTCTACGGTGCCGCTTTCAACTTCCGTCAAACGGTATTCAGGGTGAATAATTTCCCAACCATGATGACCTCGTTTTACCTCACCAAATGCTTTGATTACCTTACCTATCTGCATTTGATTTTTTTGACCTGCATTAAAATTAAAAAAACGCAGAGTGATTGAGCCTGTTCCATCGCTTATTCGGCAAGTGAGCATGCGCCGTTTACCAAAAACAATATCTGTTTTTTCTACTGTACCTTCAACGGTGGCGAATATTTCGGGTATAAGCTCGCATATTGGGTAAATGCGCGTACGGTCTTGATAACGATAAGGCAGATGAAAGAGTACATCTTCAATAGAATGTAGATGCAGGTTAGCTAATTTTTCGGCTAGTTTAGGGCCAACACCAGAAAGGTTGGTCACGGGAATGTTAGCTAAGCTGCTTATACTCATAATAAGACTGTTTATTTATCCATGCTTTTTTATAGGTTAGCATGGATTTGTTGATTAACCAAAAATTGGTATGTTATCTACCATGATGACTGGTCATCTTTTAGAGCACCGGATGGATGCATTTTATACATCTGCTGATGCGGGAGTACCTCTTAGGTAAGGCAACCTGTTGAAGGTTGAGTGGTTACCAAGCCGATTTATCCATTTGCATTTTTTGCCACCATTCATCACTGGCTATTATTTCGCCTAATTCATTAATGTCAGGGTAAGGTAAACCTTTACGGTGACAAGCATTGGCAAATATAGGATGAGCACCTTCAAACATGACACGATCTCGTTCGCTTTTAGCCAGTTTGGGAGTGTCGTACATGCCTGCCGCTTGGCGTTGACGTTGTGCTTCATATAAAACAAGTGCATTTGCAACCGATACATTAAGTGATTGCACCATACCGACCATAGGAATGACGATGCAATGATCAGCTTGAGCGATCGCATTTTCTGAGATACCAAATTTTTCAGTACCTAGCATGATTGCGGTTGGTTTGGTGTAATCAACGTCGCGATAATCGACTGAGTCATCAGATAAATGCGTGGCTAAAATTTGCATGTTTTCAGCTTTTAGGGTTTTTATTGCACTATCAACATCGTAATGTGAAACCACATCAACCCAGTTTTGACTACCGCTTGCCGTCGCATTACCTAGACGAGAATCTTCATTTGCCCATATGGCATGCATTCTGTGAACACCAACGGCATCGGCGGTTCTAACAACGGCCGATAAATTATGAGCTTTATGCACTCGTTCCATACAAACGGTCAGGTCAGGTTGACGTTTATCGAGTAACTGATTGATGCGTTGAATACGTGGAGATGTCATAAATACGTTTAACCAAAATCTTGTTTATTTAAATAATTGTCGTTTGTAATACGTTATCAGCGCATTAACCTTGGTGAGAATTATACCTGAGTTACTTAGAAATAAATATTTAGGCTGAATATAAAAAAACCGCCTTAAGCGGTTTTCTGCGTTTTTATTGAACCCTGATTTTAGTTTGTGCTAGGTAGCTCTAAAATACCATCAATTTCGATTTTTGCACCGCGAGGTAATTGGCTAATACCAATCGCTGCACGAGCTGGATAAGGTTGTTTAAAGTGTTTGGACATGATTTCATTGACGGTGGCGAAGTTAGCAAGATCAAGCAAGAATATATTAACTTTAACCATGTTATTGAGTTCTCCACCTGCGGCTTCACAAACGGCTGCGAGGTTTTTAAAAACTTGCTCAGCTTGCTCTGCAAAGTCTTCACTGTTTAATTCCATGGTTTCTGGCTCTAAAGGTATTTGACCTGATAAATAAACGGTTGTGCCAATTTTTACTGCTTGGCTGTAAGTGCCTATAGCCGCTGGTGCACGATCGGTTGATATAATTTGCTTAGACATGTAAACCTCTATTATTTTTTATGGCGTGAAATACGTCTAACTTCTTCTATGTGACGTACTTTTTTAAGTATTTGAGCTAAATGTACACGATCCGTTACCGTGGTAACGAGGTCGACATTATACAAGTAACTATCTTTTTCTTCCGAATGCATACTAATGATATTAGAGCCTAAACGGGCTATTGCGGCCGTTATTTTGGCCAATGCCCCTTGAACATTGAGCATTTCAATACGCAGGTAAACAGGGAATTCATCTTCTGATGTATTGTCCCAGCTAACTTGAGTGTATTTAGAAGGCGATTCATCGTGATCTTTAACGTTGTGGCAGTTTTCTAAGTGTACAACTAAGCCTTTACCTGGACTGACGTGAGCGATGATTTGATCACCAGGAATAGGTCGACAGCATTTTCCAAAGCTAACCAGTAAACCGTTAGAACCACGTATTGTGACTTTATGTTTAGTGGGATCATTTTCATCTCGCGATGTACCTAATAGCTTTTGGGCAATCACCACGGCCATTAAGTTACCTAAGCCGATTTCGGCTAATAATTGATGGAATGTATTGAGTTTGGCTTCTTCTAATACAGTCTCTAAACGAGCTTCAGGAATTTTGTTTAATTCCATATCACCGAGTGCTACTTTTAATAAACGCTTACCCAGTTCTACGGCCTCTTCGCCTTTTAAGTTTTTAAGGTAGTTTCGGATACTTAATCGGGCTTTAGCGGTAATAACAAAGTTAAGCCAGTTGGCATTAGGCCTTGCACCAGGGGCTGTTTTTATTTCAACGGTTTGGCCGGTGCGTAAACTTAAGTTTAATGGGTGTGGTTTACGATCGACTCGAGCACCAATACAGGTGTGGCCAACATCTGTATGCACTGCAAAAGCAAAGTCAACCGGCGTAGCACCTTTAGGTAATTCAATTATGCGACCATCTGGCGTGAATACGTATATTTCATCGGGGAATAAATCGGATTTAACCGTATCAATGAATTCGAATGAGCTACTCGCATTTTGCTGTAATTCAACCAAACTTTGCACCCAGCGGCGGGCTCTTATTTGTGCTGTTGTGTCTGAGGTATCGCATTCTTGTTTGTATAACCAATGAGCCGCAACCCCCATATCGGCGATGGTTTCCATATCTTGGGTGCGAATTTGGATTTCGAGTGGAATACCGTGCGGGCCAATTAAACTGGTATGCAATGATTGGTAGCCATTAATTCGAGGAATGGCGATGTAATCTTTAAAACGCATATCTACCGGTTTGTATAGATTATGCACAACACCCAAAGTGCGATAACAGGTATCGATATTTTCAACTATAACTCTAAAAGCATAAATATCCATTATTTCACCAAACTGTAGCTCTTTGTTTTTCATTTTTTTATATAAGCTATAGAGGTGTTTTTCTCTACCTTTAATTTGGCATTTTATGTTTGATTCTTTAATACGCTCACTGATTTCAGAGCGAATTTTTTCAATTATTTCTTTGCGATTACCCCGTGCTTTTTTTACCGCGCTGTTTAATGCTCGATAACGCATAGGGTGCATTGCTTGAAAACCTAAATTTTCAAGCTCATTTTTAATATCGTGAATACCTAAGCGGTGCGCAATTGGGGCGTAAATTTCAAGTGTTTCGAGAGCAATGCGGCGGCGTTTGTCAGGACGTAATGCGCCTAATGTGCGCATATTGTGTGTGCGATCAGCCAGTTTAATTAAGATAACTCGAATATCTTGTACCATTGCCATCATCATTTTACGGAAGTTTTCAGCTTGAGCTTCTTGTTTATTCCTAAAATGAATTTTGTCGAGTTTACTAACACCTTCAACTAAATCAGCAACCGTTTGCCCAAATTGCTCGGCAAGGTCATCTTTGGTGACATGTGTATCTTCTATAACATCATGAAGCAAAGCGGCTGATAGCGTTTCATGATCAAGGTGCATATTGGCCAAAATACGAGTAACGGCAACTGGATGAGTAATGTAAGGCTCACCGCTGCTTCGCTCTTGTCCTGTGTGTGCATCGCGCGCCACAATATAAGCTTGTTTGATCTGGTTAACGAGTTCAGGTGCAAGGTAACTAGTAACTTGCGCATGTAAATCTTCAAATAAATGCACTAGGGCTCCGCAGTATCGATATTATCGTTATAAATTGGTTATGCCTGTTAGGCAGTAACGTAATATAATCTAGGTAAAACCGAGGTGTTTTTTAATCACTTTTAGTATTGAATATTGATTATCAATACGCACATACATTTGAGTATATAGCCGATGTTAAACGAGATAAAGTTGCGATTGCTTCTTTTTAATCTCGGGCGTGTATATTTTTACAAGGCATAAAAAAACCGAGTGTAACACTCGGTTTTTTTCATAACGGATAAAATTAGTTGTTGCCAGCAATCGCTGCAACCGCTGCTAATTCATCAGCTTCTTGACGTGCTGTTTCAGCGCGATCATGACCATCCATAATTTCGTTGCTGATTACACCTGCTTCGATTTCTCGTAATGCCACAACCGTTGGTTTGTCATTACCTGCTTCTACTAAAGGTTCTCTGCCTTCAGAAGCAATCTGACGAGCACGACGTGCTGCGGTCAAAATTAAATCAAAGCGATTTCCTGCTTGTTCTACTGCGTCTTCAACGGTTACGCGAGCCATGGAATTCTCCGCTACATAAATTAAGTCTAAAATAAGACTGGCTAGTTTAGCTGAACTAATCGATTACGCCAATAGGTCTGCTAATAAGTTTGCATGTTTTTTAGCTTGTTTCGCTTGTTTTGTTCGTTCAGCTCGCAAAATAGCACTTAAATCAACTAAAGCCTGTTTAAAGTCGTCGTTTATTATTAAATAATCAAACTCATCATAATGTGACATTTCACTTTTAGCTTGAGACATGCGTTGTGCAATTATCTCAGCGCTGTCTTGACCTCGCTGATTTAAGCGTTGCTCTAATTCGGCGCTTGAAGGCGGTAAAATGAAAATAGTTTTTGCCGTTGGCATCATTTTTTTGACTTGACGCGCGCCCTGCCAATCGATATCCAGAAATACATCGATGCCCTGAGCAAGCTGTTCTTCAATTGCATTTTTTGACGTGCCATAGAAATGACCAAAGACTTCTGCCCATTCAAAAAAAGCATCTTCAGCGATCAAGCGTTTAAATTCAGCTTGTTCGACAAAGTGATAATGCTGGCCGTTTTCTTCACCGGGTCTTGGTTTTCGGGTGGTGTGCGACACAGAAACATTCGTTATATTACTTATTTCAGAATCTGGTTCTTGTGTTAAATAGGCTTTAATTAAGCTCGATTTTCCAGCTCCACTTGGTGCTGAAATCACATATAAGGTGCCCGTTGCGTTCATGTTTGACTGCCATTGGTAAATTAAGCGGCCTATGATAGCGCAAGCGTTAATTACACACCACTTTAAGATATCCACTCTAAGTTAAAAAGTGCTAACGTTAGTGTGTTTTAACTTAGGTTTATTTAACTTAGGCTGCTTTTACTCGGCTGAGTTTAATCAATAAAAAAGCCATCGCCGTTTTTAGATAAACGTTGTAGCTCTTCTTCAATATCAAACTCGTCAACTTGACCCATTATCGCTTGTTTTTGTGTTTGACCTTTAATAACTCGCGTTTCAGAAGCCCATTCACCTAAATCCGTTAACTTACAGCGTTCTGAACAGAAAGGTTTAAAGGTTGATTTTGAATCTAGTGTGAATTTAGTTTGGCAGGTTGGACAGTTTATTTTCAACATGATTTATTTAGTATTTTTAACAACAGGTTAGCGTAAAAGGGATATCGTCATCTATAGCTGATTTGCCTTGTTCGGTACAAATTTCCATAAATCGAATAGAATATCGGTGCTTGTTACCACTCACTGTTGGGTAGGTTTGCATTGTTGATTCTATTTCAATTTGAATCAGTTCGTTATTTTCTGTGGCGTCTTGAAAGCTACCATTAACGGCTACTTCTTGGCGTTTTTTGCCGCCTTCACGCACAAATTTTAATTCAAGCCCAACAACTTGATCAAGAATGGCTAAATATTTTAACCACTTATCAAGGTCTGCTTGTTTACTGTCATCATCAAGATTTAACCAATGATGTAAGTGCGGTAAATCAAAGCAACAAGTGCCACCTGGTATATTAAAGCGTTGACGAATTGAACTTAAAAATTTGTCGTCTTTGATTTCTGCGCCTAAACGACCCGATTTAGATAAAGCATCGGTAGCGACAATGACTTGTTGTAATAAATCACTTATGGCTGAATCATCAATATCTGGGTGTTGAGCCCAAGCGACTAAGTTTTTTTCATGTTTTTCTAAATCTTTAAGTAAGTCAGTACGGAGGTCTCCGCGTTCTATCACTTCTGAAATAGCGAAATACGCTTCAAAAAAATTAATCAGTGATTTTTCATTTAGATTTTGAGCATTCACATGCATGCGTAACATTAAATGTTCGATGCGAAGGTAGGTGCGGATTTTCTCGTTTAACGGAAATTCGTATTTAGTGAATACCATGATGATCTTTATTCTTATTATTGATTTAGTGTTAGCGGCTCTGAGTGAATATTAACCTATTTCGCATTAATTTTCTTGTCTGATCTCTTGTTTGAACAGTCCGAGTTTAGATCATTGATAAATAAAATTCATGTAATTTATTGATCTTTTGTTTAAGTAGCGCTAATGACGTGTCATTCTCGATAATATCATCGGCTAAAGCCTGTCTTTCTGTTCTACTCGCTTGTGACTTTATTATACTTTCAATGAGTTTTTGTGTATTACCGTCGCGTTGCATTGCACGTTCTATTTGCAGTGATTCAGGACAATCGATAACTAGAACTCTATCGCACAAATTAAATGATTTATTTTCAATTAATAAAGGCACTGCAACAATTACATAAGCAGAGTTCGCTTTGGCTATTTGCTGCTGCATCGTTTGATTGATAATGGGATGGAGTAGGGCATTAAGCCATTGTTTGTCTGTGGGGGAGTTAAAAATGATATGACGTAACTCTGCTCGGTTGAGTGTGCCGTCAGCATTAAGAATTTTTTGCCCCCAACGTTGAGCTATTTTATCTAAACTTGGGGTGCCGATATCAACCACGTCACGTGCCACCATATCGGCGTCAACTATTGATATCTTGTTATCGGCAAATATTTGAGTTGCAGCTGTTTTACCAGAGCCAATGCCGCCTGTTAAACCGATCCGTAATGCCGACATTGCTCTCTGTGCTTATAAAAAGTGAGTAACGTAATATTGAATTAAATCATCACGCCAGTAAAAAGCAATCCAGCCGGCAATGGCCAAATAAGGGCCAAAGGGTATAGCTGTTGCGCCATTTTCATTTTCTTCTGCTTTATTTGCTGATTGGGTTTTAAGAATAATAATACCTAAAATAGCGCCAACAAAAGATGAAATTAATATGATAGGTAATAACGCTTGATACCCCATCCAAGCACCTAAGGCCGCGAGTAACTTAAAGTCACCGTAACCCATGCCTTCTTTGCCGGTTAATAATTTGAATAACCAAAATATTGACCACAACGACAAATAACCGATAACCGCACCAATCACGGCATCGTTTAAATTAACAAAGGTTGCTTGAGTATTAACCAAGAGCCCTAGCCACAATAAGGGCAAGGTAAGTTGGTCTGGCAATAACATGGTATCAAAATCGATAAAGGTCATAGCAATCAAGCAAAAAGTGAATACTAACGCCGCCACGGCTGCAAACGAATAGCCAAAATGCCAAGCTGCAAAGCCACCCATTAAACCGGTAATTAATTCAACAACTGGGTAGCGCATGCTAATGGGGTTAGCGCAGCTAGCACATTTGCCACGTAAAAATAACCAACTCACAATTGGAATGTTTTGCCACGGTTTAATCGCTTGTTGGCACTTTGGGCATGTCGAGTTGGGCACAACCAGGTTGTACGTTTCTGTTGCGGTATACGGGCGTGGTTTACTACTAGTTGATTTAGCGTTTTTGCTTTCTTTATCAGTCGATAACTCATCGGCTAATAATTCACGACAATCACAATACCAGCTTTTCTCTAGCATTTTAGGTAAACGATGGATAACCACATTTAAAAAGCTGCCCATCATCAAGCTAATCACAGCCAGTGTAACAACCCAACTAGTAGGGTGTTGCTCAAACATTAAGTTTATATTATCAAGTATCATTAGCTAACAATTTTACCCATTTGGAATATTGGCAAGTACATCGCGACAATCAAACCACCAATTATGACACCTAAAACGGCCATTAGTATGGGTTCTATAAGTGCAGATAATCCATCTACCGCATCATCAACTTCGGCTTCATATATATTGGCGACTTTATTGAGCATGTCGTCTATTGCGCCAGATTCTTCACCTATTTGCACCATTTGTACAACCATGGGCGGGAACAAATTGGTATTTCGCATGGCTAAATTCATTTGCATACCGGCAGATATCTCACTTTTAATACTCAAAATGGCTTTACGATATACCGCGTTACCCGATGCGCCCGCGGCTGAATCTAAGGCTTCAATTAGTGGTACACCGGCCGCAAAAGTGGTTGCCAATGTTCTTGCAAAACGAGCTAAGGCCGCTTTATTTAAAATCATACCCACGATGGGCAGTTTAAGTAGCAAGCCATCCAAACTATCACGTAATTTACGTGAGCGTTTGTATGTGCGTAAAAAGAAATAAATCCCGATCCCGAGGGCAACCAATATCTTGGGGCCATGCGCTTGTAATGCTTCAGACATACCGATAACAACAAGGGTAAAGGCCGGTAATTCAGCACCAAAACTAGAGAAAATCGTTTTAAATTGTGGTACAACAAAAACAAGTAAAACGACCGTAACAATACCCGCAATGCTCAAAACAGCAACAGGGTAGGTCATGGCTTTTTTAATTTTGGATTTTAAGGCTTCACTTTTTTCTTTATAAGTTGCGATCCGATCGTATATACCTTCTAAAGCACCGGATTGCTCACCCGCCATCACTAAATCACAATATAAATCATCAAAATGTAATGGATGTCGGCGCAAGGCTTCATTTAAAGGTGTACCGGCTGCAATATCGGTAATAACATCACTCAGTAGCTTTCTTACTGCGGTGTTTTCATGACCTTTAGAAATTAGCTCTACGGCTTGAACTAAAGGTACGCCCGCACTGAGCATGGTAGCGAGTTGGCGGCTTATAACGCAGATGTCAGCACTAGTGACTTTATCTGACCCTAATGAAAAAGATTTGGGTTTTTTCTTAACTAAAGAAGGTAAAATACCTTGTGCGCGTAATTGAGCACGAGCAGATGCTGCTGTATCAGACAGCATGTCGCCTGAAACTTTATCTCCACGGCGATTAACGCCTTTCCAGACATAGGTATCTTGCTGATTACTTGGCTTTTTCTTTTTTCTATTGGCCGCCATATATGAACACTATTATATGAATATTTTATAACGCTAACCCTAAAGCCAAACGCTTGAATTAGCAAATGTAATTTAATAGAACTGTTAGTTTTCAGTTTCTTTTTCTAAACGGCTTATATTATGCGTTTAGTGATATGAACTACTGCACTACGTTTAGTGGTTTGTCACTCGAGCAACTTCAGCTAAACTGGTCATGCCTTGCACAACTTTTCGAATACCTGACATTCTTAAATTGTCCACGCCTTCTTCAGTGGCTTTTTCTGCTATTTGAATTGAATTGCCGTGTTCCATGATCATTTTACCAATAGCCGGGGTAATAGGCATAACTTCGTAAATACCCACTCGACCCTTGTAACCCATTGAACAGAGATCACAGCCTACGGGTTTATATAAGGTTAATCCTTGCAACTGTTCGGGTTTGAAACCAAAATCTATTAATTCTTGTTGTGGCGGAACAATATCTTCAGGTACTTTGCAGTGTTTACATAAACGACGAGCAAGACGTTGAGCGATGATAAGCGATACTGAACTGGCGATATTAAAGGCAGGTACGCCCATATTGATCAAACGTGTTAAGGTTTCAGCGGCCGAGTTGGTATGTAAGGTCGACATAACTAAGTGACCTGTTTGCGCTGCTTTAATCGCAATTTCGGCGGTTTCTAAATCTCGAATTTCACCGACCATGACAATATCTGGATCTTGCCGTAAGAATGAACGCAATGCATTGGCGAAGGTTAAATCAGCTCTTACATTTATTTGAACTTGATTAATGCCTTCTAGATTTATTTCAACCGGATCTTCTGCTGTCGAGATATTACGCTCTTCAGTATTTAAAATGTTTAACCCGGTATATAGAGATACCGTTTTACCGGAACCGGTAGGTCCTGTTACGAGTATCATGCCTTGCGGTTGTTCTAAGGCGCTTAAATAATGTTGCTTTTGCTCTTCTTCGTAACCCAAAACATCGATACCTAACATGGCACTGGATGAATCTAAGATACGCATTACAATTTTTTCGCCCCACATGGTAGGTAACGATGAAACACGAAAATCGATGGATTTTTTCTTAGATATTTTTAATTTAATACGACCATCTTGTGGTTTACGTTTTTCAGCAATATCTAAACGCGACATGACTTTTAAGCGCGCCGCTAAACGTGATGATAAATTAACCGGCGGGCTTGCGACTTCTTGTAATACGCCATCAATGCGAAAACGAATGCGGTATTTATATTCGTAAGGTTCAAAATGTAAATCGGATGCGCCTTTTTTTATGGCATCTAATAAAATCTTATTAATGTAAACAACAATAGGCGCATCATCTTTATCTTCTGCGTCTTTTTCGTCTTGGGATTTCTCTTCGGTAACTTCTACCCCAATAAGTTCTTCTTCATCAAAATCAGAGAGCCCTAAGCCATCATCATGATCAAATATACTGTCGATCGCTTTATGCAGTTGCGAGGCTTCCACGCAGATAAAATCGGCAGAAAAGCCGGTGCTAAATTGAAAGTCTTCTAATGCGGCATAATTTTGCGGATTAACGGTGGCTAAAAATTGAATACGACCGCGAGTAAATAACGGTAAACATTGATGTTTATGGATTAATTTTTCGTTGAGCTTTTCTTTATTAATTTGTGAAAGGTCAATTTGGCTGATATCGCAATAAGGCACTTGGTGTAAACGACTTAAGCTTTCGGCTATTTGCTGCTCATTTGTATGGTCATTTAAGCGGCATAAAGCTTGAATGAAGTCGATACCGGTTTTAACGTCTTCCATTTGGCTGATTTTATCTGCCAACACAGCGTTGAGTTGACCACTACTGGTTAATGAATGTATGAGGTTTTTTTGCATTGTTATAAATAAGCCGTTTATTCCTTTTGTATAATGTACACCGAGTTAGTTAAAGATACAAAAAAAGCGACCGGAGTCGCTTCAACAACTAAATTATAGAAAATTATAAAGTAACGGTTTTTGTAAGAGCACAAGTATTAGCGATAGTTGCAGCTACAGCGCCTGAATCACTTTCAACTGTCATGTTACTTGCAATTTCAGATTTAGCCCAAGTAATCTGACCTGCACTTACAATTGGTGTTAAAGTGATAGTGTAATCAGCAGTGCCTGCACCTGTTGCTGCTGCCCCACGTTCAGATGAAACTGTAATAACACCGTTATTAACGGCAGCACATCTAATTGTAGAACCCGCTAGAGCAGTTGAAACCGCAGAAGGGATACCTTGAGCCCCTGAATCACAAGCGTTAGCATTAGCTACACCCATTGCTTGTTGCTTTACTAAACAAGCAGATGTTGATTTTTTTAACGCTTCAGCTTGTTGTTTTGCTTCGGTTGAACGAGCTGAATCAAAATAATCATTATAAGCAGGTACTGCTACAGCAGCTAGAATACCAATGATCGCTACAACGATCATTAATTCAATTAGGGTAAAACCTTTGTTTAGTGATTTTTGCATTATATAATACTCCAATAATAATATTTAGGGCGATACTACATGTGTAAGATGAATGTTTTCTTACACTCCGCCTGTTTCCGTTCAACTATTTGAGTTTGAGTTAGACAGACGTTAATTTTAAGATTAGTCTATAACGAAAATAACTACAAGAAATATAATTGACCCTATGTACTTTGTTTTAATGAAACAAGGGTTGCTATTTTTTATTAAGGGAACAACTTGTTGAAGCAAATTCAAAAAGTAAAACTTATACTGTTGCCACTAATTATATCTTTAGGGCTTTTATCTCATTTTCCTTTAGCTAACTTCTCCGGTTCAGCCCTAAATATATTTGTTAACATTATTACCTGGTCTGGTGTCGCATTGTGCTTTTTTATTTTAGTCTTTATTCATCAAGTCATTGCCGGAAGAATACTTTATAAGCAAGACTCTTTTTTATTAATAGGTGTCGGGCTTCTTTGTGTTGCTACTTTAATTAATGTAACGGTTCTGAATGAACACGCTTTACTGTTGTTGGGTATATTAGCTGGTTTTTTTATCTTTTATTTATTTAGGCAATTTGCTACGCCTCATAAACATTATATCTTGTTTTTTATTTTGTGTATTTTGTTGTTAGGCGGTGTTATTGAAGTTGGGATCAGTTTGTTACAAATTAAACTACAGCTTAATAATGAAAGCGGCTGGGTTAGAATGGGTGTACATGTGCCTGTTGGTGCTTTTGGTCAACGTAATGTCTTATCATCTTTTTTAGCGACACAAGCTGCTTGTATATGGTTTTTAGCTGCACGATTTCGCAGTTTAATGGGACAATCTGGCTGGAATCTTTTTAATGTTTATAGTTGTCTTTGTTTTACTTTAACAGCATTTGTATTGGTTTTTGCTGAATCATTAACCGGGTATATAACTTTTATTGTTGTTTGTCTGTTAGGCTATATAAACACTAGGAAGATCAAATTAAAAAATACTTATGTGCTGTTTATTCTATTGGGGGTTGTTGGTGCTATTCTTATTAAAAGTAACTATGGTACTGAGCATGCAGATAAATTAACAAGTGCCAATACACGTCTCCAAACTTATAGTGATTCCATCGAAATAATTAAAGCAGCTCCTATTTTGGGTTATGGTGTTGGATCCACCCGAAAAGCAATGCTTGATGTTATGTATAATATTACAGAAGAGGAAAAAGCTGATCGTTGGTATTATCAGGATCATCAAATGATGTCACATCCACATAATGAAGTATTATTTAGGTGGGTTGAAACTGGCGTTTTAGGTGTAATTGGTTTGTTGCTGGTCTTTGCTTTTTTAGTAAAAACGATTTTTGATGTTAATCGTTCTAAGCAACTTCTATTTATAGGTTTATTTTTTCCGGTTTTGTTCCACAGCTTAGTGGAGTTTCCTATGTATATTTCGGCGTTGCATTATGTTTTTTTTATTATATTTTTAGCGTTAGCCAGTGCTTATGGTGCATCAAGTAAGTCATATATTAATATGCCATCAGCTGTAAATCATATATTTAAACCTTTGGCATTACTCTCTGTTTGTTTTATGTTTATTGTTTGGCAGGGCTTTAGTTATGTTTATACATTTAAAACGACGGGTAAGTTAGAAGCGCAATGGTTGGATAATATTTGGTTTGAAGCACCTTTTAGTCGAAATATAGCCTATTATCGACAATATATCCGCTCTCTCGAAGGTGGGCTTGGCCAAGATATTGAACAAAAAAAGGAATTTGTAGCTAATAGTGAAGCATTTCTTTCATTGTATCCTTGGCGTAATGAGCTTGAAATGACGATCCGTTTTCAGCTTGATTTAGAATTATATGACGATGCGCTTAAAAATATTGATAAAGCACAAGCCTATTACTACAAAGATGACTGGAGTGAGTATAAGACGTTAGCTTTAGACAAAATTGCAGAGAGAGAGGAAAAATTGATCTTGGAAGCTGAGACGAAGTAAATATAGCGTAGTCATCCCGTTTTAATAAATAGGAAATAAACAATGATGTTTATTTCCTATTTAAAAATATACCCAGAAACTTTATATTGAGTGTAACTAAACCAACCTCAAACTCAAATCCACTGCTTTAACATGTTTAGTTAAAGCGCCGCACGAGATATAATCTACGCCGGTTTGGGCGTAACTAACAATAGTATTTAAATCGATGTCACCCGAGACTTCTATTTTTATTTGCTTGTTGGCGATATTAACGGCTTCTGCTATATCTTTAGGGCTGTAGTTGTCGAGCATAACAATATCGGCACCCGCATCGATTGCTTGTTGTAATTCATTATTATTTTCGACTTCGACTTCAACGGGTTTATTAGGCGCAATAATATGCGCTTGTTTAACCGCGTTACTAATTGAGCCGGCGGCGGCAATGTGATTTTCTTTTATTAAAAAGGCGTCATATAAACCAATGCGGTGGTTTTCGCCGCCAGCACATTTAACCGCATATTTTTGCGCCAGGCGCAGGCCGGGGATTGTTTTACGGGTATCAAGTAATTTTGTTTGGGTATGCGCTATTAAGTCGGTATAAGTTGCTGTTGCCGTTGCAGTGCCCGATAGCGTTTGTAAAAAGTTCATCGCGGTGCGTTCACCGGTTAAAATAACTTGAGCAGAACCGGTTAATTTACATAACAAGGTGTCTGCGGTAACTCTATCGCCATCTTTGACAAACCATTCAATGCTCACTTTATTTTCTGTTTTGCTGTTTAATTGCTTAAAGGTTTCATCTACCCATTCAGTACCACAAACAATACAGGCTTCTCGGGTGATTAAATTTGCGGTTGCTTGGTGGTTGGCGGGTATGAGTTGTGCTGTAATATCTAATTGTGCATCAAGGCCATTTAAGTCTTCTTGTAATGCGGTGGTAACTTGCGTAATTCTGGTTTGTTGTAAATTCATTTTGACTGGTTTATTTGATGCTATATGCGGTTATTGTAAATCATGGGCGCGGTGCGCCCAAGCATTAGCTAATAATATTTTAGGGTTAACGTGTCGCCCCGTTGGGTAAATTCAAGATGTTTTAATGCGCTCATGCCTAATAAAATGGCATCGTTGTCCATGTGTGGGTTTATATTGCCTCGTACATTGTGTAAAACAATATCACCTAGTTGCAATGTGTTTAGGTTAGTTTGGTATACCGTAACGCTACCGTTAGCCGTGTTTACTCGGCGCTCTCGACCATATTCTAAGCCAATTTTTTGTGCAACGTGCTCAGGTATCGATACATTGGTTGCGCCCGTATCAAGCAAAAATGTAACCAGTGTGTCATTTATATAACCATTCATTATGTAATGGCCTTGCCGATTACGCTGCAATACAACTTCAATATTGCCGTAGGCATCTTTATTACTTTGCGGTGCGCGATTCGGGTTATGTTTTTGCTCGATCGTGTCATCAAAAAATAAGGTTAATAATAGTAAACCGGCGATCCACGCGGCATAATGCATCCATTGACCCATCGCCTTGGTTTTGTCTTTAGGCTGAGGTGATTGTTCTTCCATTATTGAGGATCTCATGTTAACTAAAATTGATAAGCAACATCATATACTGAGTAGCGCCAGAGTTGAAGCGTCGTCCTTTTTCAATGAGCGTCCGGTAGAAACCGATATCAGCTTATTGGTGATCCACAATATTTCATTACCGGCTGGGCAATTTGGTTTGCCTTACGTTAATGATTTATTTATGGGGAGTTTAGATTGCACGGCTCATCCTAGCTTTTGTGATTTACAAGGTGTTGAAGTTTCAAGTCATTTGTTTATTCAGCGTGATGGTCAAATAACCCAATATGTGCCGTTTAATAAACGTGCTTGGCATGCGGGTGTTTCGGTTTTTGGCGATAAAAATAATTGTAATGATTTCTCAATTGGGATCGAGCTTGAAGGAACTGATTCAATTGCTTATACCGCAGCACAATACGATGCGTTAGTGGTTGCGACTCTAGCGATTATGCGCGCGTATCCGGCTATTTCACTCGATCGTATTGTTGGGCATTGTGATATCGCGCCAGGGCGAAAAACCGATCCGGGTGTTGCTTTTGATTGGCGTTTGTATAAATCACGCATTGCTCAACTTTAAAACCATGGCAATAATTAAAAAACTAACGTTGAAAACGGGCGCTTTTGTTATAACTTTAGGTATATAATCTTCAGCTCATAAATAGTTATGTATTAAACAAGGAAAATTATGATCTTGCTTAGCTTGCTAATCGTTATTTTTTTAGAACGTTCAAATACGGCCTCCGGTATTTGGCATTATCAATATTATTATCAACGTTATAATGATTTCATCCAATCTCGCCTAAATTTGTCATCTACATCGCGTGTTAATCAAAACACCTTATTGTGGGTGTTTATACCTGTTGTGGTAGTTGGCGCTATTCAAATGTGGCTTGGGGCAACTTTGTTTGCTTTGTTATTTGCTATTTTTGTTTTATATACCTGCATGGGCTGTACAGAGCAGCGAGCGGGTTATAAGCGTTATTTAGAGGCGGCTAATCGTGGCGATTTACAAGCTTGTGATATGCACGCACTCGCGCTAGGTAATGGATGTGAACAAACTAAAGCCAATGAAACATTAGGCCAAACATTGATTTGGATAAACTTTAAATATTACTTAGCGATTATTTTTTGGTTTGTTGTGTTAGGGCCTTGTGGTGCGATTTTGTATGTTGTTTCACGCACGTTGAATCATTTTTTAGCGCAGCAAGATGACTTATCACAAGCGTATGACGTTAATTTAAGATTAATGAAAATACTCGATTTTGTTCCGGTGCGTATTGCTGGGTTTGCCTATTTA
Organism: Algibacillus agarilyticus; assembly: GCF_003286125.1. Lineage (GTDB taxonomy): Bacteria > Pseudomonadota > Gammaproteobacteria > Enterobacterales > Alteromonadaceae > Algibacillus > Algibacillus agarilyticus. Next base: position 16,404 of record NZ_QMED01000010.1, on the reverse strand, counting down.
TTTGTGGGTAATTTTAGTCAAGCATTTCCGTTATGGATGAAACATTTATTAGATCTAGCCATCGAACCACGAGACTATTTAACGCAAGTTGCCGTGGCGGCTGAAGAAGTAGAAGCGCCTGAAAATGATATGCTAACTGAACCTTGTACGTTAGTTAAATTAGCTAAACGCGCTGTTTTATTCTGTGTGGCTTTGGTCGCATTATTGAGTTTAGCGGGTCTTATTCATTAATTAACGTATTTATTGATTCGTTATTGCCTTTTATAAAAATGGCCGCTGATAGCGGCCATTTTCTATAGTCTTCTCGCTCAGGTTTTATGGTTCATTGTCAGCGCTTACTCGCCCCAATCACATAATAGAGCATATGCTCATGGGGTCTCGAAGCTTGCCTGCATGGATGCAGGTAAGGGGCGAGAGCAGGACGCGGTAGCTTTGACGGCTTTGCTTACATGGATGTAAGTACTTAGGTTTCGTCTGGAACTAGAAACCTGCCCCTAAAACCCGATCGCTTTGACTATATTTAATAATCAAATGCTTGTTATATAAATACCCAAGTGACTCCAAGACGCTGCACTCAGTGGCAATAAACATTATACGTCTTCCTGTTTGCTTATTTTGTTTTCTGTTTTTTGTTCATACCGGCTAAACCAAGTGACTAAACTTTTACGTTGTTGGTTATAAAAGGTATGGGTTTTATGGCCTTGCCAATATAAAGCGGGGACTAATATTAACGTGACGGTTGAAGCGAGTAAAACGCCAAAGCCTAATGAGATCACCATCGGGATCAAAAATTGTGCTTGCCCACTTTTTTCAAACAAGATGGGCAGTAAGCCAACAAAGGTTGTGAGCGAGGTGAGTATAATGGCACGGAATCGATCTTGGCCTGCTCGTAATATTGCTTCTTTAGCTTTAACGCCTGCCGCGCGTAGTTGATTTATTCGGTCTAGCAAGACTAAGTTATCGTTAACGACAACCCCAGCACAGGCTAAAAACCCTAAAAATGACATCATACTGATATCTTGACCCAGTAATTTATGGCCGATTATCGCACCCATAAAACCAAAGGGTACGGCGGTTAAAATTAAAAAGGGTTCGGTATACGAACGAAAAGCTATCGCCATTAAAATATACACGGCAAACATTGAGAATAAAAAGTTACTGAGTAAGCCACTTTCAAAGCTCGCTTGAGCGCGTAAATTGCCATCTGTGCTTAATGTAAATCCAATAAATTGGCGTTGCCATTTAGGGAGGTATTGCTTAATCATTTCGTCAGTAATGAATTTGGCATCGTGTCCTTCTTTTACATCGGCGGTGATTGTAATATTGCGCTTGCGATCAACTCGTTGAATACGGGTGTAGCCGGGCACTAATTTTATTTGTGCGACTTCTTCAAGTGGAATTTCAATGCCTTCTTTAGTGCGTATTCGCATGGTGTTGAGCAAATCTAAATTAGTGCGGTCTGCTCTGGGGTAATTGAGCATAACGCGTACGTCTTCTTTACCACGTGGAATACGTTGGATCTCTTCACCAAAAAAACCTTGTCGGAGTTGGCGAGCTATTTCTTGTAAACTAATACCTAAATTATCAGCATAAGGTTTGAGTGCTAATTCAACTTCAATACGTTCTGATTCTAAACTGCTGCGAGTATTGATCACGCCTGGGTAAGCGCTTAGCGTTTCTTTTACCGCTTCAACCGCGGCTTGCTGATCGCTAAGCAGGTTAGAGTTAATGTTTAAATTTAGGGTTATATCAGCGGCCTCTCCACTAAAGCTAAACGCGAGTGAGTAATTTTTAGCTTCAGGTATAGGGCCTATTAATTCTCTAAAACGTTCACTGACTTGCTTTGCGCTAACGGTTCTTGTTTCGGGAAGCGCTAAACCAACAAAAATATTAGCGTTGTTTGTTGTTGCGGTTTTTTTTATTTCGGTTAAAAAATTTCCGCCATCGTTTAATTTGATTAATGTTTCATCGGTTTGCATTTCATGCGCGATTTTTTCTATGTGATTAGCAATGCGTAAAGCATCGGCATAGGCCGACCCTTCGGGTAAGGTTACATCGGCAATAATAAAGCTTTGTGGTACTTGTGGGAAAAAAGAGGAATTGATCCAACCGCCTATATAGAGTGAAACTGATAATGCAAAAGCAATCACAAATCCAGTGATGGTCGCGCTGCTTTTATTCAGCATTTTAACTAATGCCGGTTGATATAAGTTGTAAGCGAATGCACGGAGTTTATTTGAAAACCAGTTTCTAACAGCCGTGACTTGTTGAATCAATTTAAAGCGACTTGGTTTTTCAGGTTTTAAATGGGATAAATGGGCAGGCAATATTAAGAGTGATTCGATTAATGAAAATAACAAACAAAAAATCACAACGTAGAAAATAGATAAGGTATAAGGTTCAACTTCCATTGGCACATCGGCCATCGGTAAGAAAAATATCATAGTGCTTAAAACCGCTAAAAATACCGGTTTTACGACGCGTTGAGCGCCTTGTGTGGCACTTTGCGCGCCTGTTACGCCATCTTGTTGAACGGAATAAATGCTTTCACCTACCACTATTGCATCATCTACAACGATACCGAGCACCATAAGAAAAGCGAACATAGATAGCATGTTAATGCTAATACCGGCATAGGGTAAGAGCCATATTGCACCCGCAAAGGCGGTCGCAATACCCACGCAAACCCATATGGCTAACAATGGGCGTAAAAATAACATCAGAATAATAAAGACCAGTAATAAACCGCCCATTGCATTACTGGTTAATAAATTTAACCGACTATCGAATAGCTCACGCATTTCATAATTGATATTAATGTTTAACCCGGCTGGTAATATCTTTTGTTGGTCTTTGATGTAGTTTCGCGCGTTTTCAGTGCCGGCAAATAAGTCTGGTTGGTCGCTGATTAACGCTTGAAAGTCGATCGCTTTTTTACCTTTAAAGCTGACCTCTAAATCTTGATCGGCAAAAGCATCATTAATATTGGCGATATCGCCTAATTTGAGTTGTGTGCCATCGGCTAAACTTAAAACGGGGATTTGTGCGAAATCTTCACTGGTGTATGCTTGGCTTCGTGTTTGAACTTGCACGTTGCCTAGCTTAGTTTTAATGCTACCCGCCGGTAAATTGAGTGATGAATTGCGGATTGCTTGGGCGATTTGATCAAAAGTGAGGTCAAAGCGTTTTAAGTTGAATTCTGAAACTTCAATATTCATCTCTGCGGCTTTAGCGCCTCGATAAGTGACTTTTGATATGCCATCAAGTAGTGCCATATCATCGGCTATTTGTTGTGCTGTTGCTTTTAGCACTCGTGGATCGGCATCGCCGTAAAGTGTAAAAAACATCAAGGGTGTGCGATTAATGACTTGGCTGATAATCGGGCGTTCAACACTGCTCGGAAATGTATTAATGGCATCGACCCGTGCTTTTATGTCGTTTAAAACATCTTTGATGTTGTAGCCATCAATGATTTCAATGCTGACTCTACCGCCACCTTGATAAGCTTCTGATCGTATTTGAAAAATACCAACTAGATCGGCGATGGCTTCTTCGATACGCACGACAATTTGTTGTTCGACTTCACGAGGTCCTGCTCCTCGGTAACTCATTTGTACATTAACCATGTTTATTTCTTGCGCAGGAAAAACTTCTTTTTCAACGGTCTGTACGCCGACAAAACCACCAATTAAGATCATCAACATGAGTAAATTGGCTGCTACTGTGTTGTTGGCAAACCAATTGATTAAACCTTGCATATTATTCTCCAGCCGTTGCGGTGGGTTGTATCTTATTTACTTTCGTTTGCGCTTCTGCGACTGAAAGTACTTCAACGCCCGGTAGTATATAGCCTTGTCGGTCGGCAACAATTGCGGTGTTGGGTTCGATGCTTTCGTCTTGAAACCAGACATAAGATTGATCTTGGCTTAATACATTAACTTGCTTTTGATTCACTATATTATTATTTAACCAATACAATTGATTACGCTTAAATACGGCTTCTTTGGGTAATTTTATTAGATTAGTTAATGGTTTACTTTTTATATGTGCGGTAACGAATAACCCCATGGGTAATGGCTGTTTAAATGCATAGGGTTGCTGAATTTCGGCGACGACATAATACATGCGTGATTGTTGGTTTATACTCGCCAGTGAGCGGGTTATGCTACCTGGCCATTCAAATTGTTGATCACCTATTTGAGCGCTTAATGTAACGGTTGTTAATACTTCGGGTGCCGGTGTTTTGCTTGATTTTTTGTTTGATGTTACGGCGTGGTGGTGATGTAATTTAATTAAAGCGGCATGACTTTGAGGTAAAGCCAAAGTGACTTGTGCAACAGAGGTATCAATAATTTCAGCTAGGGCGTTATTTTTGCCGATTATTTGCCCCAAATCAGCGTGTATATTAATAATTCGACCCGTAAAAGGCGCTTTAACGGTTGTGCGTTGTAAATTGAGTTTGGCCATCTTTACACTCGCTTTTGCTGAATCCACATTAGCCGCTGCTGCCGCCAATTGAGGTTTGCGCAAAAATAAGCGGTTCGCTTCTTCATTTTTTAAATCGCGCCATTGTTGTTTCGCTTGTCGAGCTAATCCTTTTTCGGTCGCAAATTGCATTTCTGCTTGGGCTAATTCTGCATTGGCTCTTGCCAGTGCTAGCTCATATTCGATGGGTTCTATTTTTATTAATATATCGCCATTGTTGAATGCGCCGCCAGCAACAAATGCAGGGTGAACATGTGTAATTTCACCTGCTACTTGAGCTATTAAATCAATTTTTCGTCGTGGCTCTACTGTTCCCTGTGCGGTTATCGTTAAGCTTTCAGTAACCGGCGAGGCATATACACGATTAACGCTAGGTTTTGGTTTTTCAGGTGGGGGCGTTGTATCGGGCTCTGGCTTGGGTTTCATTGTTGAAATTAAATAGACCGCGATTAAACCTGGAACTAATATTTTTAATGTGAGTGGTATCCTTTGCCAAATCGTCACGTTTAATTTTACCTTATAACTTAAATTTTATGTGTGTAGTGTAACCTGCTATATCTTCAAGTAACTCGAATCTATTTTGCCCTTAGTGATTAATGGCCAGATTACTTTCTTGTTTAGTATTCTATGGTGTTAACTTTAAAGTCAACTTGCGCTTGAGTGTATACGAATGCAAACTAAAAAAGCGTTTTAAGCGGTGAGTTAACGGTAAATTCAGATTTATAGTCGTTTTATTGCTTCATTTATTTTTAGGTATAAAAAAACCAGCAGGCGCTGGTTTTTGGTTATTTGAAATATGTATTCAGACGATGGTTATACCCAAGTTACTTGCGTATAAAACTATTGCTGCCAAGCCACAATACCGCCAATTAAATTAACTACGTGGTTATAACCCATTCTTTGTAGACTTTCGGCAGCTAACACACCACGAGCACCACTACGACAATAAATTAAAATATCGACATCAGCAGGTGCAGTTACTGATATTTTTTGACACAGAGCGGTTATTTGAGACTCTAATATACCGCGTGGAATATTGATCGCGCCTTCAATTGCGCCCGCGGCAAACTCATTTGGTTCTCTTATATCTATTAAGAGTGCACCTGCTTGCTTGAGCCGCTTTTTAAAATCGGCAACGCTTACTTCATTAACACTGGGTCTTATTTGTTCGATTAATTCAACTACTGTCAGCATGTCGTCATCCTAACTAAGGTTTAGGTTTATACCCCAGTCACTGCAAAACACGGGTTAAGCGTTACTCGGGTATATCACTATCTTAGGCTATTTGTTGGCTTCTTGCTCTCTTGCAATTGCGCGGTATGCAATATCGTTTCGATATTGCACGCCTTGCCATTTGATTTGCTTGACGAGTTTATAGGCCGCTTCTTGTGCTTCAGTTACGGTGTTACCTAAAGCGGTTGCACATAAAACTCGACCGCCGTTAGTGGTGATTTTACCATCGATATTTTTAGTGCCCGCATGAAATACTTTTAAACCTTCTGCTTGGTCTGGAATACCCGTGATTTCATCGCCTTTATTATATGCACCAGGATAACCTCCTGCAGCTAATACAATACCAACTGATGCACGAGTATCAAATTTAGCTTCAGCGTTATCTAATTTTCCTTGAGTTGCCAATAAGCAAAGTTCAACTAAATCAGATTGCATGCGTAGCATAATCGGTTGAGTTTCAGGATCTCCAAAACGACAGTTATATTCAATAACTTTAGGGGTACCGGTTTCGTCAATCATTAAGCCCGCATATAAGAAGCCCACATATGGATTACCTTCTTTCGCCATACCTTCAACCGTTGGCATGATCACTTCGTTCATAATGCGGTCGAAGATAACATCAGTCACAACCGGAGCTGGAGAATAAGCACCCATGCCACCTGTATTTGGGCCTGCGTCACCATCATAGGCGCGTTTGTGATCTTGACTTGTTGCCATTGGCAATACGTTTTTACCGTCTACCATCACGATAAAGCTTGCTTCTTCACCGTCTAGAAATTCTTCAATCACGACACGATGACCAGCATCACCAAAAGCGTTACCGGCAAGCATATCTTTAATGGCGTCTTCAGCTTCTTGTAATGTTAATGCGACAATAACGCCTTTACCTGCGGCTAAGCCATCGGCTTTAATAACAATAGGTGCGCCTTGTTCACGAACATAAGCTAAGGCTGGTTCAATCTCGGTGAAGTTTTGATAATAGCCTGTTGGTATGTTATTACGAGCTAAGAAATCTTTAGTAAATGCTTTTGAGCCTTCGAGTTGAGCGGCTGCTTTACTTGGACCAAAAATAGTTAAACCCGCAGCTTGGAATGCATCAACAACTCCAATAACTAAAGGAACTTCTGGGCCAACAATAGTTAATTCAATTTTGTTTTCTTGGGCAAATGAAACCAGACCCGCTGTGTCTTCAACATCAATTGCAACGTTTTCTAATTTAGGTTCGATAGCGGTACCCGCATTTCCTGGGGCTAAATATACGATTTCAACGTCATTTGATTGTGCTGCTTTCCATGCTAATGCATGTTCACGGCCGCCGCCGCCAATTACTAATACTTTCATTTACTGTTCTCTAAATTATTTGTTGTTCAATTAATTAATCGGTTTGATAAATTTTAACGTAAATCGATTTGATTCACCTATTTTAAGTAATTCTTTATTACCACCACGTTGAGAAGGCGGTAAGCTCCAAACGCCATTTTCGTGATCGGCTGTGTCTTTGGGGTTGCTGTTTATATCGCTTATGCCGACTAGTTGAAAACCGGCTTGGGTTGCAAACTCGATCGCGATACTTTGCTTTAAATAACCTGATTTTATCCATGTTTCTTGATCACGATCTTCTGGTAATTGGTGATCAACAATGCCTAAAATACCACCGGGTTTTAAAGCGCGGTAAAATGTTTTAAATGCTTGTTGTAAACCTTGAGTATTTTTTTGCATATACCAATTGTGTAAATTTCTGAAGGTTAATACACGGTCGGCTGTGCCCGTTGGGGCTATGTCGTAATCTCGGTCTGCGGCGAATTCGGTAATATTTACGTTTTGGTATGCGGGGTTAGATTGCATCTTTAACTTAAATTTTTTCAAATTCTTTTGGTAGTACTTGCTCTTTGCATTTTCGGGAAAATGAGCTGCATAAAATTGCCCAGATGTTTGCAAGTATGGTGCAAGTATTTCGGTATACCAGCCCCCACCAGGCGATACTTCGACGACCGTCATATCGGGTTGAATGTCAAAAAACGCTAAGGTTTGTTCGGGGTGACGATATTGATCGCGGTTTTTATTTTTGTCGCTGCGTAATGGGCTGTTTATCGCCATTGTTAATTGCGATGTATTCTGTGTTTTATTTACAGGCGTTGTTTGCGCAGTCGTGTTTGTTGGTAATTGTTTTGTTGAGTTATTTGTTTTTGCGGTGTATGAGCAACCTAATATAAGTAAACTGGCACTCGTTAACAGCGTTTTTGTTAATGTTGTTTTTATCACGCGGCGATCTCATTTTATAATAAGGTGGCTGATAAGTTTATCAAATGATAGGTGGTTTTGCTGCAATATAAATTTGAAATGTTTGGATATACCCAAGTTACTTCAAAACACGGGGTTCAGTAGATTGAAATAACTTAGATATAAAACAAAAAAGAAAAGCGAGGCTGTTCTTTTTTGTTATGGCTATTTAGTGACGGAAATGACGCATGCCGGTGAATACCATTGCCATGCCATGTTCGTCAGCTGCTGCGATAACTTCGTCATCACGCATTGAGCCGCCAGGTTGAATTACAGCGGTGATCCCTGCTTCTGCTGCTGCATCTATGCCATCACGGAATGGGAAAAATGCATCTGATGCCATAACAGAACCTGCAACCGTTAAGTTTTCGTCTGCTGCTTTAATACCTGCTATTTTGGCACTGTAAACACGGCTCATTTGACCTGCGCCAACACCAATAGTTTGTGCGCCTCTAGCGTATACAATCGCATTTGATTTAACAAATTTAGCGACTTTCCAACAGAATAGTAAATCTTTAAGTTCAGCTTCAGTTGGTTGCTTTTTCGTGACCACTTTAAGGTCATCTAATGTAACCATGCCCTGATCACTATCTTGTAATAATAAGCCACCGTTTACACGTTTGTAATCAATTTGACCTGCACTTGCCGCCCATTCACCACATTCAAGTAAACGTACGTTGGCTTTAGCGGCAACAATTTGCGCCGCAGCAGGTGAGATGCTAGGCGCAATAATAACTTCAACAAATTGACGAGAAATAATTGCTTCAGCTGTTTCTGCATCTAATTCTTTATTGAACGCGATAATGCCACCAAACGCTGATGTTGGATCTGTTTGATAAGCACCTTCGTATGCCGCTAAAATGTTGTCGCCAATAGCAACACCACATGGGTTAGCATGTTTTACGATCACACAAGCGGGTTCTTCAAATTGTTTAACACACTCAAGCGCTGAATCGGTATCGGCGATGTTGTTATAAGATAAAGCTTTACCTTGTAACTGCTTAGCGGTTGATACTGATGCTTCTGTTAGGTTTTTTTCAACATAAAAAGCGGCTGACTGATGGCTGTTTTCGCCATAGCGTAAATCTTGCTTCTTAATTAATTGAGTATTAAAAGTACGTGGGAATGCACTATTTTCTGCTTTTTCTGTGTGATAATCAGGCGTTAATTTACCGAAGTAATTTGCGATCATACCATCGTATTGAGCGGTATGTTCAAATGCAGCTATCGCTAAATCAAAGCGTGTTTGATAGGTTAATGAGCCAGAATTGTCATTCATTTCTTTTAATACGCGATCATAATCTGAGGCATTAACCACGATGGTTACATCTTTATGGTTTTTAGCGGCAGAGCGAACCATCGTTGGTCCACCAATATCGATATTTTCGATAGCATCTTCTAATTTACAATCTTTATTAGCAACGGTTGCAGCAAATGGATATAAATTAACAACAACAATGTCGATAGGCTTAATGTCGTTGCTTGACATGATATCTTGATCGATATCACGACGACCTAAAATGCCGCCATGAACTTTAGGATGCAATGTTTTAACGCGGCCATCCATCATTTCTGGGAAACCAGTATAGTCTGATACTTCAACTGCTTTGATTTGGTTTTCGGTAAGTAGGCGGAAAGTACCACCTGTCGATAAAATTTCTACACCGTTATTTGCGAGTTCACGGGCAAATTCAACAATACCGGTTTTATCTGAAACGCTTATAAGTGCACGGCGAATTGGTCGAGCTTGATCCATTGTTTATTTATACCTTAAAAATAGTGAAATTAGAGCCACAGGCTTGAAACAAAAAAACTAAATTGTCGTCTGCTTTTGAGTGGCTTATGTAATACAAATGCTGTAAATAAAAAAAGTACCTTTCGGTACTTTTTTATGGCCTGAAATGGCTTAGTTCATGCCGTATCTTTTAAGCTTTTTACGTAAAGTACCACGGTTTATCCCAAGCATTAATGCTGCTCGTGTTTGATTTCCACGTGTATATTGCATTACTTCTTCTAATAACGGAGCTTCAACTTCGGCTAATACTAACTCGTAAAACTCTTCTACATCTTGACCGTTTAATTGAGACAAGTAATTACTGATTGCTTGCTTAACTGATGAACGTAAAGGTTTGTTATTGGCTTCTGAACTCAATAAAGGCCCTGTGACTAATTCAGGAGTTACATTTTGGTCGAACATAGTGGCTACTCTTCTCGTTTTATCTAATTGTCAAAAAAGTGATGAAGGCTATCGATTTGCTCTAGAGCATCTTCAATCGCGTTAAAATTGGATCTTAATTCACTGCCTAGTGAATGTGCGGCGCAATACCAACTCACATGTTTGCGAGCGATACGCAACCCTTTACCTTCACCATATAATTCATGTAATTGTTTTACATGTTTTAACATGGTGTCGCGAATTTCATACAGCTCTGGCTTGTCGGCATGTGTTCCGGTTAGCAAATACTGATTGATGTCTTTAAACAACCAAGGGTTGCCTTGAGAACCTCGACCTATCATGACCGCATCAGCGCCTGTGTATTTTAATACATAAGCCGCTTTTTCTGCGGTATTGATATCACCATTAGCGACAATAGGAATGCTTACCGCACGCTTAATTGCTCTGATGGTGTCGTATTCCGCTTCGCCTTTAAATAAACATGCGCGTGTACGACCGTGTACGGCTAAAGACTGTATTTCGCATTTTTCTGCTAGTTGCGCTATTTGTATGCCGTTACGATTGTCGGGATCCCAACCTGTTCTTATTTTTAAAGTAACAGGGACGTCTACCGCATTCGTAACCGCTTTTAAAATACGCTCAATTAACTTGGGATCTTTCAATAAAGCCGATCCGGCAAGTTTCTTGTTAACTTTTTTAGCTGGGCAGCCCATGTTGATATCTATTATATCTGCCCCGTTTGAAACATTATGCTGAGCGGCTTTAGCCATTAGATCAGGGTCACAACCCGCTATTTGCACTGCGCGCAGCCCTGTCTCTCCTGCGTGTTCCATACGCAAGCGTGATTTTTCTGTTCGCCAAACTTCAGGGTTTGAAGATAGCATTTCACCTACTGCTAAACCGCAGCCCATATCACGACATAGTTGTCGGTACGGGCGATCGGTGATCCCCGCCATAGGCGCTAGAATAACGGGTGCAGTTAATTTATAAGATGCTATTTGCATACCGAAATTGGTTAAAACATCACCACTTGCGAAAAAGGGCGGGTAGTGTACGTTTTTTTTTTTAACCTGAAAAGTCTATTTATTAAGCAATTTGAATTTTTTTTTATGTCAAGGTGATCTCTGTCATGAGAGTGAAATAATCTTAATTATTTTTAAGCTTTGGCGCTTGATTTTTTAAAATATATAAAGAGTTTAGTTTGCTCGTTAGGGGAACTGTTAGAGAGTTGTAACAAAGTTATTAATAAGGCGTGACGGGTAAATGAGGCGTTTAAAGTATTAGAGGCAAACGGGGTTTGCCTCTATGGGTATTACATTAAAAATACGACTAAAAAAGCCACTAGGCTTGAAACAGCAAAAAAGCCATTTTCAATACGTAGTTCAAGTAATTTAGTTGCAGTATCTGATTTTTCAGTAACACCTAATACAGTAAAAGTAACGGCCAAAATTAAAGCTAACAACATAAAGTTAACTTCTAAGGCGCTCAGCATGTTTTCCATAATAAGCTCATTTCTTAATATTGATTAGTAACCGTGCGTATTCTAATGATCAGTTGGCTTTTATGCCAATTTAATTTCGATTTATCACCTTTTTTATGATTTGACGCAATTTTTAATGTTGAATTGTTTAAGTTCGTTTTTGCATTAACAATAAAGTTTAAGTTCCAGTAAGAACCTTTATTATGAAAGTCGTACCCGTTTTCAATACACTGTTTGCTTTATTGTAAATCTGAAGGGAGCGGCTGGTTTTATCTTGAGGTTAACTGCTATTATCTGCAGCCTGCCGATTTTATGTTTATTGTGATAACTGTGATCTATGAATAACCTTATCCCCAATACTTTTGGTTTAGCCGTTAAAGCCAACCATATAGTTAATATAGATGCGAATACTCAACCTCGTGATTTACCTGAAAAATTGGTTGTGGTAGGTGAAGGCTCTAATATTTTATTTGTGACAAATGAAGTTAAGTTCGCCCTTGCAAGTTGTCAGCATGATTTATTTGAAGTGATAGAATTTGATGATTATTACAATGTACATTTAGGTGCTGGACTTAATTGGCATTGTGTTGTTACGCGTTTATTAGCGCAAGGCATTTATGGTTTAGAGAATTTAGCGTTAATACCTGGAACTGTTGGCGCCGCGCCTGTACAAAATATTGGTGCTTATGGTGTCGAATTTTCACAGTTTTGTCGTGCTGTTATCGGTATTGATTTGGTAAATAAACAACGTGAAACGTTACTCGCTAATGATTGCCAATTTGCTTACCGTGATTCAATATTTAAGCATGCACGTAAACATACCTTTGTTATTGAAACGGTTTGTTTACACTTGCCTAAAAAGTGGCTACCTGTCTTAAATTACGGGCCGTTACAAACACTTTCACAACCGGTAACAGCGCAAGCTATTTATGATCGTGTCTGCGAGACCAGAAAAGCTAAATTACCGGACCCAAAAAAATTGGGTAACGCGGGGAGCTTTTTTAAGAACCCGATAATAAGTAAAGTTGAAGCTGAAAAACTAAAAATTCATTGGCCAAGTTTACCAACTTACCCTGTTGCTGCCGATGATAATCAGGTAAAAGTTGCGGCTGGTTATTTAATTGACCAAGCCGGATTAAAAGGCTTTGCGGTTAATGATGCGGCTGTACATGTAGATCAAGCCTTGGTCTTGGTTAATCTAAGCGCGGCTACTTATTGCGATGTAATTGAGCTCGCAAAACATATTAGAGCGAGCGTGTCTGAAAGATTTGGCATACTTTTAGAGCCTGAGGTTAGGTTTTTTAATGCCATTGATGAGATTAATCCAGAGAGTGTTTTGTAATGAGTCAACTGACGAGTATTGAGCAAGCGTTATTAGCGTTGTTATCGGATAACGAGTTTCATTCGGGTGATGCATTAGCTAAACATTTTGCAGTGAGTCGAGCGGCTATATCTAAGTGGGTCAAACATATTAATACATTAGGTATTAAGGTTTTTTCTGTAAAAGGTAAAGGCTATCAACTTGCAAAACACATTAGGCTGCTCGATGTAAATGTTATTAAAAGAGCTTTACAAGATTACATTGATATTGATTACCATGTTGTGACAGGGTCGACCAATGATAATGTTAAATCGCGATTAGCCAGCGCCAATAAAATGCTGCTGTCAATAACTGAGCAGCAAGTGTCTGGTCGAGGTAGGCGAGGGCGCGAATGGGTATCTCCTTTTGGTCAAAATTTGTATATGTCATTAGGTGTCGAGCTTAATTTACCTGTGGCAGCGCTTTCGGGGTTAAGCATTGCTATTGGTCTTAGTTTAGCTGAAACATTAGTTGAACTAGGCTACCCAGCACAATTGAAGTGGCCAAATGATATTTATTTACAAGGTAAAAAGTTAGGTGGAATTTTAGTTGAGTTAGAAGGGGCTTTTGATACCAGTTGTCGCGTGATCATGGGCATTGGTTTGAATGTCAATATGCAAGCAGATTCTATAGATGCCAGTAATAAAATCGAACAAGAATGGATTAGTTTGTCGCAATTTAGTGGTCGTTATATTGATAGAAGCCAATTGTGTTCAACAATCATCAGTAATTTAGTGGCCGCATTGCATGTTTTTAGTGATGAGGGTTTAAATAATCAATTGGAACGCTGGTCTGAGCTTGACTACTTTTATAATCAACCCGTTAAATTAATGATGCCTAATAATGAGATCTCAGGAATAGTAAAAGGTATTGATCCAAGCGGTGCCTTATTACTAGAAACAGATGAAGGCAAAGTTGAACGTTTTATTGGTGGCGAAATATCGGTTCGTGCAAATAAGGCATGAAATAGAGCTTAAAATGAATATACAGATATTAATGATCGACCAAGGTAACACCCGTAATAAATATGCTAAATGGGCTGTTAATGAAAGTATTCAACTAATAGAAGAAAGTACATTGGTTGAAGGCTATTTTGATTATGTTTTGATCGCGTCTGTAAAAAAAGATGCTTTATTACTGCCATTCGCTGAACAGTTTGTTAAAAATAAACAGAATGTTATTCAAGTAATGACGCAAAAAAGCGCAAATGGATTGATGATTGCTTACGAAGACCCTACTCGATTAGGCGTTGATAGATGGCTAGCGATGTTAGGCGCTTATCAAGTTAATGAGCAGAGCTTAGTCATAGATTCCGGTACGGCATTAACCATCGATGCTATTAATACACTGGGGCAGCATTTAGGCGGTTGGATTATTCCAGGGTTAAAGACCAGTGAAAAAGCGTTGTTAGCTAAAACGGATTCCATTCACATGCAAAAAAAGTTAACAAACTCAATTCAATTTGGCTTAAATACAGAAGAATGTGTAAAAAATGGCATTTTACTGAGTTTGTTATTACCGATAAAACAAGCTGTTGAGTTGATGGAAATACCCAATAAAAAATTAAAATGTTATTTTACCGGCGGCGATGGCCCTCTTTTAGGGCTGCATATGAAAAAAATAATCGATGATAAAATTGAAGTCATTATCGATCCAACCTTACTTTTTAAGGGTTTGGTACGATATTTTATCCAAGAAGTGTACGATAAATAGACTTTGAAAAATTATTTTGCAAAAAAATGAAATTAAAAGCAAAAAGGGGTTGCAAGGTGCAATTCTATTAAATAGAATGCGCTCCTCTTTTTGCAGTGCCGGCTTAGCTCAGTTGGTAGAGCAACTGACTTGTAATCAGTAGGTCGCCAGTTCGATTCCGGCAGCCGGCACCAATGCAAAAACAAAGAATAACGGAGGGGTTCCCGAGTGGCCAAAGGGATCAGACTGTAAATCTGACGGCTCTGCCTTCGCTGGTTCGAATCCAGCTCCCTCCACCACTTTCAAGACTCGAATCTGACTGTTTTGTTAAGATCGACGCGGGTGTCGTATAATGGCTATTACCTCAGCCTTCCAAGCTGATGACGCGGGTTCGATTCCCGCCACCCGCTCCATCTATTGTTTAGTGCAGTTGCTGATATAGCTCAGTTGGTAGAGCGCACCCTTGGTAAGGGTGAGGTCCCCAGTTCGAATCTGGGTATTAGCACCATTAAATCAAATCAGAAAGTTTCTTTATATTAAATATTAATAAATTAGGTTTTTACCTAGATTATGGATTTTGAGGTCTACGATGGCTAAAGAAAAATTTGAACGTACTAAACCGCACGTCAATGTTGGTACAATTGGTCACGTTGACCACGGTAAAACTACATTAACTGCAGCAATCTCTACTACACTTGCAAAAGTATATGGTGGTGAAGCTAAAGATTTCGCAGCAATCGATAACGCTCCAGAAGAGCGCGAGCGTGGTATCACTATTTCAACTTCACATGTTGAATATGATACGCCTAGCCGTCATTACGCACACGTTGACTGTCCAGGTCATGCTGATTATGTTAAAAACATGATCACTGGTGCTGCTCAAATGGATGGTGCTATCTTAGTAGTATCTGCTGCTGATGGCCCAATGCCACAAACACGTGAGCACATCTTATTATCACGTCAAGTTGGTGTTCCATATATCATCGTATTCATGAACAAATGTGACATGGTAGATGATGAAGAGTTATTAGAATTAGTTGAAATGGAAGTACGTGAGTTACTTTCAGAATATGACTTCCCAGGTGACGACTTACCATTAATCCAAGGTTCTGCTTTAAAAGCGCTTCAAGGCGAAAAAGAGTGGGAAGATAAGATTGTTGAGTTAGGTGAAGCACTAGATTCATATATCCCAGAACCAGAGCGTGACATCGACAAGCCTTTCTTAATGCCTGTTGAAGATGTATTCTCAATCTCAGGTCGTGGTACAGTTGTAACAGGTCGTGTAGAATCAGGTATCGTAAAAGTTGGTGAAGAAATCGCCATCGTTGGTATCCGTGAAACACAAACGACAACGTGTACGGGTGTTGAAATGTTCCGTAAGTTGCTTGACGAAGGTCGTGCAGGTGAGAACGTTGGTGCATTATTACGTGGTACTAAGCGTGATGATGTAGAACGTGGTCAAGTATTATGTAAGCCAGGTTCAATCACTCCACATACTAAGTTTGAATCAGAAGTATACGTACTTTCTAAAGATGAAGGTGGCCGTCATACTCCATTCTTCAAAGGTTACCGTCCACAGTTCTACTTCCGTACAACTGACGTAACTGGTGCTGTAGAGTTACCAGAAGGCGTAGAAATGGTAATGCCAGGCGACAACATCAAGATGGTTGTAGAGCTAATTGCTCCAATCGCGATGGA
>NZ_QMED01000001.1 GCF_003286125.1 Algibacillus agarilyticus | reverse complement strand
ATAATTCTTCAACGTTGTGGTGATTTTATTTGTTAAATCTACACGGTCTTGCACGAGTTTACGACGATATTCAACCAGTTGGGCAAGCGACCTGACACTTTCGGTATCGGGTGTAATGACGCTCAATTTAGGCATATGCTGCTGTAATATTTCTAATTGGATAGCCGCGTCTGTTGGATCGTCTTTAGCCCCACTGAGTGTAAATGCCTTTCGGTATTTTGCTACGGTAGAGGGGTTTATAGTAAACAATACGATATGCTGAAATTTACTGAGCGCATAAATTAAAGGGCCTTTTTTTAATTCACAAGCGACAGCAACGGGTTGACCATTATATTTTTGTTTTAAAGTATTCGCCCAAGCATTAATAGCTTCTGGTTTTGAGGAAATAACGGTAAAAATGGGTTTGTCGCTTTTCTGTTCGAGTTCACAAACGTCGTGTTTACGATCTGCCCAATCGATAGCGATAAGGGCGGCAAAATCAGTAGGATTAAAAACTTTCATTTTTGACCTCCAAAGCGTAAAGTTAACCATGGAATATGGCAGTGGTATTGTTTCTCGCAGGTCTTATAGATAGTCGATATAGACGGCAATCCCTGAGTATGCGTATTGAAACAAGTGACTTCTGTTGCTCCGAAAGTCTTGTTATAAGCATCGAATGTTTTCGCTCAAATATTCGTAAGCAACAGAAGCATATTCCACCTATTAATAAGTTAGGTAAACTGATTAATTAATGGAACGGAGCAACTATAAGCTGTTCAAGCAGGACAAATTACAGTTGGCTGGTTCCGCTCCGCTTCACATTTTAGCCAACTATAATTTACCCCTTAACAGGGTGTTAGCATGCTTTAACTGGAATCGTGGTAATCAATATGGAACATTTTAATGAAATCAATTTGTAAAACTATTCTTTTAGGACTCCTTTTAATTGGAGTGTTGTCTTGTTCTGATAGTGATCAACAGCCAGATCCTGATTTTGTTCCCAAAAATATCAACAAAACCTTTTCTAAATTAAATAGCCCTGTTGTTCTTATTGATGAGGCTCATAATAACTTCCTTACAAAAAAGGGCAGATACAAGCCTTTTTCTCAAGTTCTGTCTAGTGATGGTTTTACTGTAAAATCTAGTAAAGAAAAGTTCACTTTAACTTATTTAAAACAAGCGGATATATTGGTAGTCGCAAATGCACTAGATAAAAATAGACAGGACTGGAACCCTCCATTCGGGGATGCATTTGACAAAGGAGAAGTTGAAGCCGTTAAGCAATGGGTATCACAAGGTGGTTCTCTTTTTCTAGTTGCAGATCACACACCTTTTCCACAAGTTATAGAAAAATTATCATCTGCTTTTGGTTTTGTGTTTAGTAATGGACATGTCCGTGACGCTTTATTTCGCCTAGATAATAAATCCCTTATAGAACATTCAATAACCCAAGGTATCACTCAAGTTAAGACATTTGGTGGTTCCGCTTTTCAAATACCTGAAAGTGCACAGCCCCTTTTGACTCTAGGTAAAGGAGCCACATCTGTTGTGCCCGAGATACCTTTTCAAGTAAATGGCAAAACTCCAAGAGTATCAATGAATGGCTGGTATCAAGGAGCAGTTTTGGAAGTTGGAGAAGGTCGAGTTGCAGTGTTTTCTGAGGGGATGACGTTCTCATCGCAAGTTACGGTTTCAACGGGTAAAAAATATGGCTTAGTCTCTGATGGTGCGGAACAAAATGAACAGTTTCTTCTCAATGTCATGCATTGGCTGTCAAAGGAAATTTAAACGACAGGTGTAGCCAGTATGCTAACAAGTCATTTCAGCAGGACAAATAACAGTTGGCTTTTGCTCCTCCGTCGCTATTTTAGCCAACAATTATTTGCCTCTGAATGAGGCGTTATAAGCCACAAGGATAGTATGAAGATTGTTTTAAAGTTTATTGGATTAATTTGGGCTGTTTCATTTTTTTCATTTCTCATCCTTTCTTTCTATTCTGGCACTGGTGGTGAAATTCCTCCTATCGCTCAAGAGTATGTAATCAATTTTCAGGACTTATTAGAGTCTTTTTTAACCTCCCACTGGTTTTTTATCGTTTTTATAGCTGGTTGGTTTGGTGTCTCTTATACGTTAGGGAAAGAAAGTGGCTGGCAAAATTTAGCTAAAAAGTATGGAAATAATAAATACGATAATCCAGACGAAAATTTCCAAACTGGAAATGGGTATATCGGCAAAACAAGACATAATGGTATTTTGAAAGTTGCATCAAACAGCAAAGGAGTTTATTTAAGAGTACTTTTTCCTTTTAAGTTTGGTCATAAAAACTTGTTTATTCCTTGGCAAGACATTGAAGCTATTACATCGGAAAGTGGTTTGTTTTCGGATAAAACGCCTAGTTTTCTTAAACGAGTAGGTAAATTAATTTCTGGCACTGAGTACTTAAATATTAAATTGCACCAGTTTCCAGAGCAACGGCTAACGATTCAAAGCACTGAACAACTACTTGGTTTTATACCAAAAAACATTAAGAAATAAGTGTAGGGTAAGTGGCTTATAACAAGTCATTAAAGCAGGACAAAAAACAGTTGGTTTTTGCTCGTGCCTCGCTTATTTTAACCAACTATTTTATTGTCTCTGAATGAGGCGTTATGTTTATTGGCAAGATTGTAGGTGATTTAAGCGGTTACAATTCATAATCAATTTTGTGTAAACTATTTATAAAATTTTAAATGGAGTTAAATATGGGTAACGACGAATTAAAAAAGAAAGAATTAACAATTAATGATGTTTGTTTAGTCATGGGAGTTTTTATGGCTTTTGCTATCTCAGTTTATTTTGGTTTTTCGTTTGGTAAAGGTTATTTCTTGTAACAATGCCTTCAATATAAACATAAGCCACTTAAGCGGGACTAAAAACAGTTGGCTTTTTTCGCTCCGCTCAATATTATAGCCAATAATTTTAAGCCCCTTAGTGGGGTGTTATGTATCTAGGAGTAGTCTTGAGTTCTCGATTTAATAAAAAGTCATTGATTCGCTGGAAGGTCTATATTGATCGTTCAAAAATGTATATTGGTTATGTACAGTTTTTGCTTATTATTTTCGTATTCATCAAGTCATTAGGTGATAACCTTGTAACCGAATTCGTGTTCAATAGCCCAATGATTGCTGTTCCTATTATTCTAGTTATATTTGTCATAGCTTCTTTACTTCTCGGTTACTTAGATTCGAGGCTTGGCTTCCGTGAAGAAGAAATTAGAAATCACTCTAGATCTAATCCTGTTCTAATGGAAATCCAAAAATCTCTTAATGAGTTAAATGATAAAGTAGCACAAATGGAACAGAGTAAAACAAACAAAAGCTCAGGCGAAACAGATACATAAGTTGCTTAAACGGACAAAAAACAGTTGGCTTTTGCTCGTTCCTCGCTATTTTAGCCAACAATTTTTCGCCGCTTAGCAAAACGTTATATTTTTTTGGAGTCTCGTATGTTGCATCAGATTGAAAGTTGGATTGATCAGACGAATATTGACTACCAAGATAAAAAAATATCTTGCTCTAAGTTCTTTGATGAATTCAAAGGTTTTTATTCTTTAGAGTTTCTGCAGAAGTCATATTTTGTGATTACAGATGAAATTCCTAAGCCTAATTTTCCTGAGCTGCGCGAAATGGGATTGGGCGATTTTATCGATATGGAAGTAAGCGCAATCACGTACAAAAACACTTATTATGTTCTCCCTCAATGGGCATCAGATTTGCGCTTACATTTTCATGAACTTGTTCATGTTGCGCAATGGGCGCATTTAGGTGCAATACCATTTATAGAGCGCTATATAATCGAAATTCAAACATCGGGGTATAATGAAGCCCCTTTAGAGAAAATGGCTTACGGCTTTGATTCTCACTTTATGAATGGTGGTGAAAAAGTAGATGTTCCTAATTATGTGGTACAAAAAATATAACGGCGTTAGGGTAACAAGGATAGTTTGGTGAAAAAATTTTATATCGTATTCATTATTGCGATTTTAGTTCTTGTAGGCATAACGTATACATATACGAAGCAAGATTTTGGTTACCACATACATTATATATCTCAAAAAAACACTCTCCGTGCCGACTTGAGCGAGGCTTGGTTGAAATCTTGCCCCGAAATAACTCAAAAGTCTGTAGAGCCAAACACTGCATTTGGTATTGTAGTAGCTGGTAGAAAAATGCTTCGTGATAAATTTGAATTAATTATGAATACTCTCGGTGAGTGTGGTTATGATATTAATCGAAGAGATGATGTAGGATTAACCCCTTTACATGCGGCAATTCTTTATTCAGATATGATTGCCGTCAAAGCAGTAGTATCATTAGGTGCTAACACTGATTTATTATTAAATGGTAATGCCGCTGAAAAATATGGGGAAATAAGCATACCTAGAGTATGCTAAAAGAGTCGCTACGAAAGAGCCTAATATCATAGAGTATTTGTCAAAGTTACCCATACAAGGCAATTAAACGAAAATTTACAGTTGGCTTTTCCGCTTCGCTTCAAATTTTAGCCAACAATAAATTTCCGCTTATTGCGGCAGTATTGCACACACCGACACAAGGTAAAGCAGGTTGAAGGATAATACATCAGGTTACTTAACTAATCGATTGCAGTGGTAATTAGGCCTGTCTCATTCGATGTTTTTCGAGCGTGATAGTCAACTAACGTATCGAGGCTAACGAGAAAAATCGACCATAATGTCTTGTTGAATGACTTGACCATTAACGCGGATGGCGCGGTGATCGGGTAGTAGGTGCAAGCTTACCGATATCTTATGTAGGCCTTGTAGCTTTGTTTCATCTCTTGGCCATAAATAATAGGACGAAAATAAGCTTGATAGCTTTTTGCCATCTAGGTACAAATGCGCATGCCCAGACAATATTTCGTCAGCCCCCTTGGCTTTACACTCGTTACTAAGCTGATAGTTTTCTAACGTTAGACGCAACAGGGTGCCGGCGGGTACATGCTCAACAAAAAGAGTTAATTTAGGCGTAGGAGTTGTTGCGGGTAGATCATAAAATAAAAATTTTTCGTTAAGCAAACTATGGGTTGGCTGGTAGTTAATCAGCACAACCAATAGGCCAAAAGCCGCTGTTACACTCAGATAAGGTAAAGTTTTTTTAATCTGTTTATTGCGTAACATTCAACTGTTCTTGTCTGCTGTTGACTTGATTCATTATTGCATTGTTAATGACAGAGAACCCTGAATAAAGCGCTTCGAATTGTTGCGGACTTATTTTGGTTACAATCACATCAGTATCACAAATAACCGTTGCGGCTCGTGGTGCATTATTGATTAGCGCCATTTCGCCCACCACATCATGTTCTTTTAATTTAGCAACCTGATTGCCATTGGCCCAAACACTTAACTTACCTGATTGCACAATAAAAGCGCAGTCGGCTTGGTCACCTTGTTTTATCAGCACGTCGCCTTCCATATAACGGACTTGCTCTAATTGATTTGAAACTTCTGGCGTGAGTACGGCGGTATCATTACGAAAAGGAATATCGAGTAGCCAGTCTAATATCATCCGCAAGTTTCTCTCTAACCCTGGCAACATGCGTATACATTGATACCGGCTAATACACCAACCAAAAACATTGCCGATGACTAATGGGCCAACCTTAATAAATGTATTTCGTGCTAAAAAGTAAGAAGGAAATAGGTCTGGTTTAATAGACACTGGTTTCATCAAATATTGTTGTGAGCTTGCCCACGCATTATAAGCAAGTTGATCTCCCAGCAGTTTTGATACTGGGGCAGAAGAGTTATCTCCTTGTGCATAAACACTGTGAACACCGGCAACATAGATATGATTTTTTGCTAACATTAACCCTCGGTTATCACTGGCTATTTCACCTTGGTGAACATGTCCGTCTATGACTAATAAAGGTTCTTTTTCAACACAGTTGATTAAAATATCATATGCGAGTTCTTTATCTGCCGTACGGAGTTTGTTTTTAGCAACCGATTCAATCGATTGATGACTTACTTCTATTCCATGTTTATTGAGTAATGTATTACGTTCGTCTTCTAAGGCGCTTTGTTGTGAGTTACTGTCAATATATTGAATGCGTATGTCTTCTAGATTGATATTGTCATAGCCGACCAACAACACTTTTATAAACTGGCCAAGTTCTAACGCAACCGTTGCGCCTAAATAGGTATTACCTAATACGATAAATGAAATGTTACCTTGTTTATTATTTTGAATGCGTTCTTCAAGTACATTTACGATAGCTTGTCTGATATGTAATGCATCACCCATCGAATTAAAAGCTAAACCATGCAAAGCCGCGCCAGGCGCTATCGACAAGTGAACTTCAGAGTTTTGAGCCAAAATTAACTGGTCGTATGGTAGTTGTTGTTCTGAGGTATTATTTTCATAATGAACAACTTGATTAATGCTATCAATAGACCGAACTTTACCGACGACCACGTTGGCGCGTTCTAGCACTCTTCGTAAAGAATAAACAACCGTTCCTGGTTGTATGGAGCCACTTAATACCTCAGCAAATAAGGGCTTAAATTCAAACTGGTTGCTTTGCGTAACAATAGTGACGGTAACCTTGGTATATTGGCCCAATAATGCATTGAGTTTGAGCGCAGCGCTTATCGCACTAAAGCTATTACCAATGATGACAATATCAGCCTGTTTATCTTTAGCGATGGGTCTTGGCCAGTAACCCGCTGAATTGAACCAAAACGTGAGCATAACGCCGTAAAACAACATGTGTGCGGTAAAGCTTTCGGGCAACATCGCGGCAAAGAAGAAAAACGCGCTCAGTAAAAATAAAGACATGGGGCGCATTAAAATTCCCAGCAATAAAAATATACCGGCGAGGGTTTCAACAACGGCCATAATTAATACAAATAACTCGGGGTTTGCACTTAAGATGGGCACGTCATATATATTAATAATACCGAGGGCTAAGTTAGGCTGCAGCACCTTAAAATAAACACCCGCATAAAGAAAGTTTAACCCTGCTAATACCCGTAACAAATATTGTGCTCTTTGTCGTGGTAGGTTTTCGAGGTAACTGATAATAGGCCGTGATGAGTTTATGACTGGCATAGGAATATAATGGCTACCGGCACCTTGCATCAGCAAATAAATGGCAATCCCTAAAATAGCGGTAAAATAGGTGAACATTGCTAACTGAAATAAAAATAAGCCGAGAACCGCAACCGCAATGGCAATAATGGCAGCAAAGCGCACATAAATACCAAAGAAAAACATCGTGGCTAGTAGTAATTGTATGGGTTGTAAAATCATCCAATGATCGGCTAATAGGCGTAACTCAAGATCGGGTGCAAACAATGTCGGGCTTGAAAAAAGGCTATTGCCAACACGAGGCTCTAATCCTAAAGCGGATGTAACGAGTGCCCAAGATAAGGTAAAGCGTAAAATCAGCGCGGCGTAGTGGCCGTATGAACGAAGTCGAACTTGTAAATCAGGAAATAATTCTTTAGCGCCCGTTTGGCCTAATCTCACCCAACCCAAGGTAAATAAAAACGCGAAGGTTAGTACCAGAATATTTGCTAATGACCATTGGGTGAACATTAACGGTTTAGGTTTGTTGTTCCACTCCATCATTTCACTAGGGGTTAAAATCCAGCCTTCATGCGCCCCTACGTCGGGCATAAAAATTAAGAGGGTTAACGTGGTTAAAATGTAAGTGAGCCTAAGCATATGTCATCTTGATTGTTTCTATAATTATGCGGGAGAGTTTGACAGAATAAAATGAGCGGTCAAGTAAACCTGAGCGCGACTATAAGCTATTGATTTGCGGTTAGTGGCTTATTGGTGAATAAACTCAAAATCCCCTTGTTTAAGTTGGCTTGAATTTTACAATAAACCATTACCTTTTATGTTCAATGAAGAGTTTGAGTTTATTGCTTTTATAGTCGAGAACCCGTTGGGTTAAGTATTGATTAAAATAGGGTTAATGAAGCTAGCTTCACACGATTAATACTGAATTAATAGATAGAATTTTTAATGAGACGTTATGTTTTAAATCGTAAAGACCGTTTTAAAAACATGGATAAAATGGTTTGGTTAACCAAAGATAAGCGTTGGATGCACTCGAGAGCGCGTAATGCTTTAATGAAACGAAGAGGTTCATCGCTTGAGCTCTGGAGCATGCATTGATTATAAATATGCACATTTTTATAAATTAATACAAACTGGCAGCCAAGCTAGGTTACATCAACATTACCCTCTTTTTAATATTTTGATGCGTGTGCTTGCTTGAACACGCTACTGTTGCAAAATAAAATGCATTTATATGGCTTAACTTTGCGCTGACTGCGTGTTTGGCATTTATATTGAATAACTAGATGTTTGTAGCCAATATTTTGTCAATGGCTGATCGTTGTGAGTAACGGTACGCGGAGTCTTAAGTGTTTAGAATTACCTGCATTGTTTTAATATCAATTATTGTTAGCGCCTGTGGCGGTGGCAGTTCTGAACCCTCAACCCCGACAGATCCTATTGGTGGATCGGGTAATATTAGCCTTACATTGAGCCATAACGGCAGCGAGTTGCCGACGTTGTGCCAGTTTTCACAAAACCAACTACGAGCGCTAGCACCGGCATGTAACTTGGCTTTTAATATATCGCATACCGGCACGTTGGCGAATGATGCTTCGGTTGTCGGGCAATTCTCTACTGATAATGGTTTGAGTTGGTCTGGGGTATCGACAACCAACGATTTTACTTTTACGTTAAATGTTGCCAGTGTTCAAGGCGCTATTCAGTTACGTGGTTTGGCTCAGCAAGGTGCTGAACAGTTTGTTTCTCCTGTTATTAATTTAACCATTCAAGCTAATCAAGTTGCATTAGATGATGCATTAGGAAGCTTTACTCAACAAGCTGTTTTGGCTATTACTCCGCAACAAGAAACGTTTAATTTAAGCTTACCTGCATGTATTGACCCTGACGGTGATGAAACTGAAGTTGAAGTGCTGCGCAACTCTGCTTTGTGGTTTGTGCAAAAACCACAAGCTGAATTAATTTTACAAGCTAATACGGTCACCGACAGTATGGTGATTCATGCGCGTTGTCGCGATATTTTGCCCGCGGCTGTGAGTCATCATGAGGTTACGGCTAACGCGACTGGCTCATTAATTATTGCTAAAACGAGTACAACAACGCCACAAAACACCCCGCCAGTGCTTGAAATTTTGCCTTTAACTGCACAACGATTTTCGGGGGCAATTCGTGATGAGCAAACGCTCTTGCCTTGCCTGAGTTATTTTGATGCTAATGGCGATACTTTAACGGCAAATTTAAGTTACCAACTCAACAATGGTGAAGAACAACCTTTAGTATTGAGCGACAAGTGTGCGTCTTTATCGGTTGATGATTGGGGCGGGCAGCGTTTAACGTTAATTGCACGTGTGAGCGATCTGGATTCTACTACCATGCTCACTCGCGATTTGGGCGTTATACACGCCGATACTATTCAGCAAGCAACAGGTAATAATTCGCAATGTACGGTTGGCGAAAGTAGCCAAACCGTTAGTGTGCAAATACCTCAAGATAAAGAATATGATGCATTTAATTTGCAAATTGTTGATGCTAATAGTGGCGCGATCACGCAAACGTTAGGCCAATTAACCGAGACGACGATCGCTTTACCTTGCCAAACATTAGGCCAAACGCAATATTATATTCGAAACCTAAGTCGTGAACGGGTACAAGATTCTGTGCTGTATTCACATACGGTAAATGAGATCGCGAATAATCCGCCGGTTGTAACCATTACTTTACCCGAAACGGAAGCGCTCGTGGGTTTAGCTTACCGCGACAATCAAACCTTGAAAGCCTGCGTAAACGCGACGGATGTTGAAGGTGCGGTATTAAGCCAAACTTTAGTGTATCAGTTTGCGAGTGAACCGCTTGTTATGCTTAATTTATTAAACAATTGTGCCGACATTTCTACTCAAGGTCGTGGCGGGCAAAAACTAACGTTAATTGCGACAGCAAGTGATGGTGAACTGCAAGTCACTGAATCACGCAGTTTAGGGGTTATTCATAGTGATACCATTCAATTTCCGACATCGTTAAGTGGTAGTTGTGTTATTAATTCGGGTGATAAAACGTATGCCGCTACGGTTGCTAATGATAGCGAAGGTGATGCGCATGCTTTAAGGGTGGTTAATAGTGATACCGCTTCATTAATCGCAACACTGGGGGCGGTGACTAATGGCTCTTTTAGCCTGCCTTGCAATACATTAGGCACCACTCGGTTTACGTTGTTAAATAGTAGCCGTGGTTTAATCGTTAATTCGATTGATTACAGCCACACGGTGATTGAAGCGCCTAACCAAGCGCCAACGTTGAGTGTAAGTGTGACGGGTGAGCAATTTAACGAGCAATTTCGTGATCAGCAAAATTTAACGGTTTGCTTTACACCTGATGACCCCGAGAACCAGCCTTTCACGTTGAATACGTTTTATCGATTTAGTGGCGATGCTGCCGTGCAGTTTTTGACATTAGATAATGATTTTTGTGGCCAAATCAGTACCTTAAATCGTGGTAATCAGACGTTGACTATACAAGCTGAAATCAATGATGGGGTTGTTACAACCAGTTTAGATGCTGAAAGTGCAAACTTTGGTGTTATTTATTTAGATACCGTACAAACCGCTTTTACTTCATCTAATAGCTGTTTTACGGGGGCAGGTAGTTTAACTTATACCGTATTGATCCCTGATGATATTGAAGGTGATGCCATTGACTTATCGGTATTTGATTCTGCTGATAATCGATTAATTAGTGCTTTAGGCGCGACGGCGCCTTTTAGTTTTTCATTAAGTTGTGCTGACGTAAGTGAACGCTCGTTTTATATTGTTAATCGTAGCCGCAATATTGGTTCATTTTCGCTTAATCATACACATACGGTTAAGGCGGCTATTAATAATGCACCCACTTTAGCCATCACGCTTAACGGTGCTGAAATGTTTGAAGCGCAAGTTCGAGATAATCAAGATTTTGAAGTTTGCCTGACCGCAAGTGATATTGATGGCGATAACCTGGTTGTTAGCGCGAGCTATCAAGTTGATGGAGGGGCTGAACAAGCGCTAAATCTTAATAATTTTTGTGCCGATATGAGCACTCAAGGGCTTGGCGGCAAAACCCTCACTTTACTCGCTCAGGTTAATGACGGAATTGAAACGGTGACTCAAACGGTTGATTTATCAATTCATCGCGATACCTTGCAATTTGCTTACACATCGAGCCAATCATGTCGAATTGGCGATAGTAATCGTATTTATGCGGTAACGGTTGAGCCTGACGTTGAGAACGACGAAACCGATATTCAAGTTATTAATGCTGATACAGGCGATATTCTGTTTGATTTTAATAATACGACTGCGTCAAATTTTGGTATGAGCTGTTCATCTGCCCGTGAAATTAATTTTTATATTAGCAACACCAGCCGAGGTATTAGCAGCCGTTCTATTACTTATCAACATTTGGTTAGTAATACGGTAAACAACCAACCCAGTATTAATTTGAGCTTAACCACGCCTGAATTATTTTCAGGTCAGTTACGTGATAATCAAATTATTGAAGTGTGTGCGACGGTTAGTGATGACGATGTTAATAACACGCCAACCAGTGATGTGTTAACAACGCAAATTTATTATCAATTTAACAGTGAAACTGAGCAGCAGGTCAGTTTAAACGCTAACTTATGTGGTGAAATTGATTTAACAAATCAAGGTAATAAAAGCTTAGTGTTGCAGGGGTTTGTGTCTGATGGTACGGCCACGACGAATTCAACGCTAACACAAAGAGTGCACTTAGATAGCTTAAATGTCGCGGTGAGTTCGAGTGGCAGTTGTCGGGTAGGTGATGAACCTCGTTTATACAGTGTTTCTATTGCGGGTGACGCTGAGGGCGATATTTATAGTGTGGATGTTTATGATGAAAATACCGATGAGATACTCGCTAGTTTAGGCCAATTAACCGCTGGTAATTTTAGTTTATCTTGCGCTGAAGCGAATGCGATAAACTTTGCGATACGCACCACGGGCCGAGGGCAAATTACCCAATCATTGCTATATAGCCATGTTGTTACCGATACGCTTAATTCGGCGCCTAATGCGACCGTTAATATTCAAAGTGCTGAAATATTTAATGAGCAAGTAAGAGACAATCAAAATGTAGCGCTTTGCTTTGTTGGCACCGACCCTGATAACGATGCCACCAGTATACGAGCGAGTTATCGTTTTGATGACGGTGCGTTTACTCAATTATCTTTAAACAGTAGTCGGTGTGGCAGTATTAACACGACAGGGCAAGGCGGCAATATATTAGTGTTACAAGTGTTTGTTGATGATGGTCAAATTGAAACTACGGTATTTGAAAGCTTGGGCGAAATACACACTGATACAATTCAAGCTCCTGTTACGGTTTCGTCTGAATGTACATTGAACGAGCCTGCATTACGGTATGCGGTTTTAGTGCCTGCCGATACCGAAGGCGATGCACATCATTTACAAGTTTATAATAGCAAAACGAATGATTTGATTGCTGATTTAGGTGTTGAGGCACAAAGTGAATTTACATTAGATTGTAGTGAACTTGGTATAACTGAATTTGAAATTGTAAATGATAGCCGTGGGATCCAAACAACCAGTTCAGGTTTTACGCATAAAGTGAATGCTTCGTTAACCAATACGGTGAGCTATTGGTTAACCCAAGGTGATCAAAGTGTGTTGCTGAGCCAACAAGATGACCAAGCGTTAAGAATTGGAGCCGGTAATGCGCCGTTGCAAATTGATGTTACCGACGAAATCACGTATCAAACACTGGAGCATTTTGGTGTTAATCTTTCAGATACATCTGCGGCTTTAATTCAAAACTCGACTTCGACTAACAGCCTATTAACGCAATTATTTAATGCTGATACCGGCATTGGTATTAGTGGTTTACGCTATCATATGTCGGGTATGTCATCTTATGTTTCACGGGTGGCTAATAGCTATAACGACCGTCCTGCTGGTTTAACGGATCCTGATTTGGATTTTTTCAGCATTCAAGCAGATGAAGACTTTTTGCTGCCTACTTTGCAAGGGATATTGGCTGAAAACCCTAATGTGCACACTACGGCTGTTAATTGGAGCGCGCCGGCTTGGATGAAAGATTCTAGTTCGTTACAGGGTGGATCGTTACGGACTGATTTTTATGCAAGTTATGCGAATTATTTCCTTAAGTTTATCGAAGCTTATGATGCGCTTGATATCAATTTTGATGGCATTAGTTTGCAGAATCAGCCCCATACGGTGGGCGATTATCCGAGCATGAGCTGGACGGCTGATAACTACACTGATTTTTTAATTAATCATTTAGAATCGACTTTACGGCAAAATAGTTACAATTTAGATTACCAAATTTGGGATGGTAATTGGACCGATAATAACAGTCAGTTACCGGCGGATATTGGTTTATTAGTTAATACGGTTTTGTCGAATACCGATACCGAACGTTTTGTTAAAGCCACTGCATGGCAATGTTATGCAGCCGATAATGGTGTTGACGATTACAGTCAGGCATTTGATGCGATGGTGAGCAATAGCCAAAAAATATATTTAACCGATTGTATAAATCAAGATGATGGTCGCACATTTGCTCAGGTGTTATCGCAAGATGTCGGGGATTTATTTATCGGGGCTTTACATAAATCGGTTAATGCCATTTATTATGGCTTGTTAGCGTTAGATACAAATAATGGCCCCCATCAGGGGGGATGCGATAATTGTCGAGCGCTGTTAACACTCGATAACAGCGTAACATTTAACGCTGAATATTATGCATTAGCGCATTTTAGCCAATTTATTAAACCCGGTGCGGTGCGTATTGATGCACAAAGTGTTGCGGATCAGCTTGAAACGGTGGCATTTAAAAATACGGATAACACGGTTGTGGTTGTTGCGGTCAATCGGACAGATGCTGAATTATCTTTTGATTTAAATTGGCAAGGGCAGTTTTTTAATACGGTGCTGGCGGCTAATTCAGTCGCAACCTTTAGTTGGAGTGCTGATAATGCCCCTATTGCGAATGCTCAGCAAGTTGCCCAAGCGAGTGAAATAGCTAGCGATACTTATGATTTTATCGCGAGTATGCGAGATGGATCTACGGGGTTATATCGAGAATATTATGATTTAAACGGCGACCAAACCGCTGATTTATCTTTACGCTCTACTGGTTTTGGTTTAGTTGCTTTAGCGATTGCGCATGAAATGGAATGGACAAACACCGCTAGAGCTGACGCATTAGCCACCATAAATGCCTTAAACGGTCAAAACCCTAATATCACTTTAGACCGAAATAGTGCGGGTTTTTATCGTGATCACATCCAAAACGATGGCACTTTTATAGGGGCTGATGAATTCTCGGTCACCGCGACCAGTCAGCTTGTGGCTGGCGCTATTTTTGTGCGCAACGTTATTGGTGGTATTGATTTGATTGAAGCGGTCGATACATTACTGGGCAGTATTCGTTGGCAAAGTATTGTTGTAAATAGTAATACGGGTAGCATTGCCGTAACCCAAGATGTTGATGCGGGAGTGCTTTCTGAACAGTTGCCTTACAATAGCCAAATGTTGAGTGTGTGGTTTGCTAATAAAGCCGGCGAGACTACTGCTCAAACGGTTTGGGAAAATCATTATAGTTCTGGCGAAGTGTTTGAGCGTTATGTTTATGATGGCTTTAATATGCCTGCAGATGAAAACAGCAATCCGATATCGGCAACTATTCAACAACAAAACTTTTATCTTATTCAAGACGCGTTATCGTCCGCTAATTATCGAACATTATTGCGCGAGCAAGCTTTTGCCGAGAAAGCTTTTTGGCAAAATAATTTTGTTGAAGCGAGTCATATTTGGGGCTTTGGTTATGGTGAAAACAGTTTTGCGAGCGCGGATCCCCACATGGATTCATTGGTTTTACACCCAGGTAATATTGCACATGCCCCGACGATTGCCGGTGCTATTGTAACGGATATCACCCAGTTAGAAGATTTTTTAATATGGCAAGATCTGGCTACGGGGGCCATAACACATCAAACAACGTTAGCAACGATACCTTGGCGTTTTAGTGAGCAAGATCCCACATGGCAAGCAACGCGTGTTGAGCTCGATGGCTTAATTACCCAACTAATGGGATTAGCATCGCACCCCGGTTTACTTGATATTGGCTTTTTTAGAGTTAATGCGCGTTATCCTACTGTGTTACTTAATTAACCTTGGATATAAACGTAATGAAAAGGTGAAATTGGATTATTAATGGTCACGGTAATATTTGGATATATGAAAAAAAAGAATCATCATTCAATTTATGATTAAATTAGTATTCAATAGGTTATGCATACCCAAGTGACTTGAGTATATATTAAGGTAAAGTTGTTATGACACAAAAAACACAATGGGGAATCATTGGCCCAGGGCGTATAGCGCATCGATTTGCACAAGCTTTAGAGGCAGAAGACGTTGGCGAGTTGTATGCGGTTGCGAGTCGTGATGTTAATCGGGGCAAGGCTTTTGCTCAGCAATATCATGCCGCTGTTGCTTATCAATCTTATGCTGATTTGTTAGCCGACCCATTAGTGGATGTTGTGTATATTGCAACTCCTCATATGTTTCATTTTGAAACGGCTAAGCAATGCATCATGGCCGGTAAAGCGGTGTTAGTTGAAAAGCCCATGACAATTAACGTTAAACAAAGTGAAGCGTTAATTGAGCTTGCCAGAGAAAAAAGTGTCTTTTTAATGGAAGGCATGTGGACTCTATTTTTGCCTATTTATGAGCAAGTTAATCAATGGTTAAGTGATAATAAAATAGGTGATGTGAAACTTATCACGTCTAGTTTTGGTTTTAATGTGCCAAAAGATGAAGCCGATCGTTATTATAACCCGGATCTCGCCGGTGGTGTGTTATTAGACATGGGTATTTATAATGTTGCGACGAGCCAGTGGTTTCATCAGCAAGATGATTGTGAAATCACGTGTGATGGTTTGGTTGCAAAGACGGGCGTTGATGAAATGTGCCTCGTTAATTTGAAATACCCAAGTGGCACTGCAACCCAATTTGTTTGTAACTTTAATACGCAAACGATCAATGATTTAACGATATACGGCACTAAAGGCCATATACGT
Organism: Algibacillus agarilyticus; assembly: GCF_003286125.1. GTDB lineage: Bacteria > Pseudomonadota > Gammaproteobacteria > Enterobacterales > Alteromonadaceae > Algibacillus > Algibacillus agarilyticus. The sequence continues at coordinate 439,000 of NZ_QMED01000001.1, read as the reverse complement.
ATTCACCCGATGTTTTGGGATACAGCAACAGCGACCTTACAGACTGAGAGTGAAAATGTAACGATAGACAAGCCGTTTGAAGTTAATGGTTTTGAATATGAAATAAAAGAAGTGGAAGCCTGTTTGCGCGCAGGCAAGCTCGAAAGCAGTTTGATGACGCATCAGCGCACATTATCGAGCTTAAAGGTTATGGATACGATTCGTGCTAAATTGGGCGTGGTTTATCCAAATGAATAAAGCAATTTAAATTACCGCAGGAACCTGCATTTTATCGTGTCTTGAGTATAAAGCTGTCGTTAACTATTGAGTTAATGACAGCTTAATTTTTTGTGTTTAAGCATCGTTGAAGTGAGATAGATGTTAGTGTGAAAAGCTCTTTTTTCTCTTTTTTATTTATGATGACGGGACGGTTTTTAAATTACGCACAGAATCGCGCTCGATAAGTTTAAACGGTAGCTCAAATTTTTGCAGTGTCTCGCCATCGCTGCTTAAATCATGATGGGCTATAAGTTCAAGTACCTTATCACTAATCAAGTCGAGTGGTTGCTCTACTGTGGTTAAGGCTGGCCACATTTGCTTAGCGATATAGGTATTATCAAAACCCACAACTGATAAGTCGTCTGGCACGGTAATGCCAAATTTATGAGCACAGGCTATTGTTGCCGATGCCATATCATCATTTGCCGCAAAAATTGCCGTTGGCCTATTCGTTAATTCAAATAAATTGTGTGCGGCAGAAAAGCCAGACTGATAAGTAAAGTTGCCCGGTTGGATGAATTCAGCTGGCACCGATAGTTCGTTCGCTTGCATCGCATCTAAAAAACCTTGTTGCCGTGACAAGCTGTTTTTTAAACTACTCGCGCCTTGAATAAATGCAATTTGGGTATGCCCTTGGTTTATTAAAAATTGTGTCATTTCATAAGCGGCATCATAATCGTTAATACAAACAAAAGGGCTTAAGGTTAATTCAACATTAGGGGATACACGAACAAAAGGCATTTCTTTGTGCTTTAAATGATGCAAAAGTTCAAGATCGTCACATAATGGCGGAATTAAAATAACAGCGTCTAAATTAGTATCTTCTATTAATTTATCCACTAAATACAACGGACTCATACCGCCAGAACTGCTGTATTCTTCACTGATTAAATGAAAGCCATGTTTACGACTGGCTTTAAGCGCATCAATAATGAATTCACCCACATAAGAACCGTCCGGTTTTATATAAAGTAAACCAACAAAATATGAACGAGAACTCGATAAGCGCCGAGCAGAGATATTCGGTTTGTAATTAAGCGCTTTAACAGCCCAAAGTACTTTCGTTTTCGTTTTTTCACTAATACTGCTGTTTGGCTGAAGTGCGCGGGTTACCGTCATGGCAGAAACTCCTGCGAGAGCCGCTACATCTTTTATTGTTGGTTTTTTATTTTTATCAGAAGTGCTCATTGATTGTTGTTCTACTTTGCTTGTTGTGATTTATCCCTATTGATTAGGGCATTCATGAATAAAACATGGGTTAATCTATCACACCTTTTTAGTCATTATCTACGAGACTTTATACTTGGTGGTAATAATTTATCATTACGGTTAATACACTTCAGTATTAATGGCTGACTAGCCGTGCCTAAATGACTGCAACAAGTTGCATAAACACGTTGCAGTCATTAGGGAGTAGAGGGAAAAAAGAGGCTGATTCAGGTTAAGTGCAGGTTAAGTGTGAATCATTATTAGAGGGGCTGCTTTCATCTAAACTATCACCATCATAATCTTGTGTCATTTTTGCGCGGCCCATTTGGTTTATAACCACACCTCTTGCATAGGTTTTTTCAATGTTAGGGCAGTAAGTAAAAATAACACTGGTGTTAACTTGCCCTGCGGCATTAAAAACAACTTCGTTTGCACCGTTGCTGATGCTAAGAGTTCCGTAAGTAAAATCTTCATTAATGCGTAGTTTGCTTTCAGTAGCCGAGTCGTATTCGCCATCACCATTGTTGTCTAAAAAAATGGTGTAACCTTCTTTCCAATTGTCATCACTACAAGTGGTGCCCGATAGGTGACAAACCACTACGGGTAATTGATTGCTAATCGCCATGCCGCGTGCATAAATAAGATCTTTACTGAGTGCTCGGGTGCCTGAATTGACTGAACTTTGTGTGAATGTCGCGCTTAAAGAGGGTAAAGCTAACGTGATAGCGATCCCCATAATAGCGAGTGTTACCATTAGCTCGATTAAGCTAAAACCTAAACTGCGAAATTTCATTAATTGAACTCCATAGGTTATGCCATTGTCACTTCATTATTTACCTTGAAGTGACTTGAATATCTAATAAATAAGATATTTTAAGTATGGTTCAGCTTAGTGATTTTAGAAAGTGAAATAGTCTAAAAAACAACCAATTAAATAAACTAAAATCTTAAAGTGTTATCGAGTCTAAATAATATTTTTTATTGTAAGTGGATAAAGTGCTAATTACTGTCTAGAGTTGATCTTACTTTCAACGGATGAATGAATGGATGTAAATGTGAAAGGATATTCACTGATCGAATTGCTTATTGCGCTGATGCTAACGGCTGTTGGTTTAATCAGCACTATTTCGTTACAAGCAACGGCTAAACAACAAAGTTTAGATGCCACTCAACGCGTGATTGCGATGCAGTTAGCTCAAGACATGCTTGCTCGCATACAGCTCAATGTTACACAACGTTATAATTATCAAGCCGTCGATTATGGCTTACAAGCCATGCCTGTGACTTACTCTTGTGTAAATGAAAATTGTAGCGCTGATCAAATGACCGCTTATGATAAAGCGTTATGGAATAATTTGTTGCTTGGCCAAGGTGAGTTTGGTCGTGCAACCGGGCTCGCTTTGCCCAGAGCTTGTATTCACATTAAATCAAATGCGTTAGTCACCATTGTTGTGAGTTGGCGTGGCAGTTTTAAAATGAATTCTGCAGTTCAAGATGTTAAGGCTTGTGACTTAGTTGATGTTGATTTGCCTTATCGTCGGCATGTCGCGATTCGTTCTTATTTAAGCTTATCTTGATGCGCTATTTTCGTGGGTTTACTTTAACTGAATTGTTAGTCAGTTTAGTTATTTCTAGTTTAGTGTTTATTGGCATTATTAATGTGTTGATTGTTTCGGATGAAACGATCAACGAAACAACCCAACGTGCCGAGCTGCAAGAAAATGCGCAGTTAGCACTGAATTTTTTAAGTCAAGATATTCAAATGATCGGGTATTGGGGGCCTTATACGGGGCATGACCTGAATTTACAGGCGACCGCTGGCGGAAAACCGGTTCGTTTGTTAAGTGCTTTAAATGGCAATCATAAAGTGGCGATGAAAGCCGTTAAAAATGATTGTATTCGTTTACCTCACCTTGTTAATCCTCATGGAACTTTTGTTAACTCAGCAAGTGAAAATGGATTTATCACGGTTTGGGGGGCTGAAAAAAAGCGCGGAGATAAATTGCTGAATAACTGTATTAAAAAAGCGAAACCTCAAAGTGATGTGATTCAAATTAAACGCATGATAGCCCATCATTGGTCTGCATCGTTTGCGGTTCAAAAGCAATTAATGCCGAGTCGGTTTTACATGTTAGCAAAAAGCAATGAGGCTATTATTTTTGCGGGTAACGATACAATACCTTTATTTTATGATGATACTCAAATAAATGGGCGCATCGGTGAATATCAACATTATGTTTATTACGTTGAAAATGAACATCTACCGTATGCTGAAAATCGTGATGTGGTAATTCCGGTACTTAAACGTAAGTATTTATATAAAGCGGAGAAATCGTCACGTGCTAAGGGGATGTTAAAAGCGCAGCCTTTAGTTGAAGGTATCGAACATATTGGTTTTTTGTATGGCATTGATAGTGATGCGGATGGCAATATTAATAGCTTTTATAAAGCGGAAAACCTAACTTGGAATGATTGGCAAAATGCAAACAGCCGTATAAAAGCCATTAAAATTTTTGTCTTGGCGCGTACGATTTTAGCGGAACCCAGAATCGGAGACTCGGTTCATTTATCTTATGACTTGGGCAGCAAAGTAATACGTTTTAAAGCGGGTAGCTTTTTAGCAAATGCTTATCGTCGTTTATTACTGACTAAAACGGTGAATATTATTAACCATCAAGGATGATGAATGAAAAATACAAAAGGAGCTGCTTTAGTTTTAGCTTTGGTGTTGATGCTTGTGCTGACTACGCTTTCGGTTACGTTGATGCAAAATACGGTGTTGGATAATAAAATTGCGACCGCTTTTGCTAAGCAAGCTCAACTCGTCTCGGTCTCACATGGCGCAATTAATGAAAGTATTATTGAAGTACAAACTAACGAATACAGTCGTTTAATAATGCAATTAAAACCGATTGATGTCATTAACCTTAAGCAGTCTAATAGCCAATCGTATTTAGATCCTATCTCAGATTCGCCTTCTCATTGCCCGCATACAAAATATGCAAATGATACTCAGGTTGCCTGTGCTCAGTATAATATGATGGTCGAAACTCAATTAAATAATCTGCAATCACAATCTCATGCTCAAATCAGCATTAAGTATTTACCGTGATGAAAATATTTAAAAATAGAATAAAACCAACGGGTTTTACGTTGGTTGAATTACTCGTTTCATGTGCAATTCTGTCTATATTATTAACGTTGGCTATACCCTCTTATCAACATTATTGGTTACAGGTTTATCGTACGGATGCGTTAAGAGAGCTAACGCGGTTAGCCAATTTACAACAAGAGTATTACAGCGAGCATTATCAATATACGCTGAAGTTAAAAAGTGTTTTTGGTGCAGATACTAAAATCGAAAATAGTTATGTGTTAAATAATGGGTTTTATACCATTAGCATTGAATCTGATGATTTGCAGCGGTCTTTTAATTTATACGCAACGGCTGTTCATGCGCAAAAACATGATGATGCGTGTTATAAAATTCAATTAACTTCGTTAGGTGAAAAATCGGCAAAAACGCACACCGGAGTTGATGTAACGCAAACGTGTTGGTACTAAATTTTAATGATTAAGTACAATGCAAATCAGGAGGCGATAGCATTATGTTGTTAATAACGGTTTACGCTAACCGTTCCGCTAACAGGGAAGGACAAAAATTAACGGCTAGAGTCAAAATTTAGCTCAATTTTTTGCTTTTTTTTCACGCTTTTCCCACGCTAACTTTAATCACTTATTAACGGTGATTACTATTATTAACAATTTTGCAGCATGCATACGTATGTGTTTTGCGTTTCCTGCCATTATCTACCATTCTCTGGTATCTCATTTATTTTATGGAGCATAGTTGCATGCGATTTGCTGCTATCTTGTTAATGCTACTCACGCCATTAACGGCTTGTGAAAACTCAACCTCAAACCTATTTACTGCTCATTTTGTTACCGATGATTTAAGTATCAAAACCGATGCCCATTGGTTACAACGCGAGCTCGTTTTGTTAAAACCTAAAGCGGAAACCAAGCACATTGCTTTGTTTTATGATACTGAACAAGCTTTAAGCTTATCTTCACTAAAAACAGCCAATCAAGGCGACAAGGTTATTCGGTTAGAATCAATTGAAGATAGACCGCTTTTTTTAAATACATTAACGCATTTAAATGATTTTAAGGCTTTTAAATTAGATCTGCGGGCTGAACAAGCTAAAGCGATTTTAAAAGGTTCGGCTTTATTGGTGCAAACTAATGCGCAAAACCAGGTGATTGCGGTATCTCGTTTGCAAACCGGTGGTGTCATCGACGACTTATATACTGCAGGGCAAAGTGATGCTGATGAAGTCAGTGATTTAGGGGCTGTGGTTTTGGCTGATTCTGTTTCTTTTGCGGTATGGGCACCCACGGCACAACATGTAGAAGTGCTGTTATTTGATAAAGATAAACAAGCGCTTAACTCACCTTCGCGTTTACCGATGAAAGAAGATCCTAAATCGGGAGTGTGGCGAGCGGTGGGGGGTAAAAACCTCAATCGGGCTTTTTATCAATATCGTGTTACGGTTTGGCATCCTGAAACGCAAAAAATTGAAACTTTAATTACTACCGATCCTTATTCATTAAGCTTATCGACCAATAGTCTTTACAGTCAGGTAGTCAACTTAGCTGACATTGACACTCAACCGCCAGGTTGGGTGCAACATCACGTACCGGATATTGATGCCCCCGAAGATAATTTATTATATGAATTACATATTCGTGATTTCAGTGCATCCGACAAGGCACTTTCATCGGTGGATTATCGAGGTAAATATAAAGCCTTTTCTGAACAAAATAGTGATGGCATCAAGCATTTAAAAATGCTTAAAAAAGCGGGTTTAAATAACATTCATTTATTACCTACTTTTGATATAGGGTCGGTTAATGAAGATCCAAAACAAGTGATTGATTTGCTTGATCCCGTTAGCAAGTTATGTGCAATTGTACCTAAGCAAGCGGTGTGTCACGATCCTCAAGTTAATAAGCAACAATCGGTGGCTAAATTATTAGCCCGTTATGATGTTCGGGGGACAGATGCTCAAGCTGTAATTGAAGATATTCGTCAGCATGATGGTTATAACTGGGGCTACGACCCATTTCATTATACGGTACCGGAAGGCTCATACGCACTTGATTCTGACGGGATTAGCCGACTCGTTGAATTCAGAGAAATGGTTCAAAGTATTCATGGTATGGGTTTTAGAGTGATCATGGATGTGGTTTACAACCATACTTTTCAAGCAGGATTAAATTCTAAATCTGTTTTAGATAAATTAGTGCCTAATTATTATTACCGCTTAAATCCGGATTCAGGTGCGATTGAGCAATCTACCTGCTGTGATAATACGGCAACTGAACGCGCTATGATGGCTAAACTCATGATTGACTCACTCGAAGTTTGGGCCCGAGAGTATAAAATTGATGGTTTTAGATTTGATTTAATGGGGCATCAGCCTAAGAGTGCCATGCTAGCAGCTCGTGAGCGAGTGCTTGCTGTTGATCCCGATAACTACTTTTATGGTGAAGGTTGGAACTTTGGTGAAGTTGCGAACGATAAACAATTTGAGCAAGCGGCACAATTACAGCTCGCTGGCTCTGAAATAGGTACGTTTACGGACCGAATGCGTGATGCTATTCGAGGTGGAGCACCGTTTGATGGTGGTGTTTGGTTGCGTAAATGGCAAGGAATATCGAATGGCTTGTATACGATCCCAAATGATCTATCAAAAGCGGTAGATTCTAAAAGTGAATATTATTTATCAATGGATCAAGCTAGAGTTGGGTTGGCGGCTAATTTAGCTACGTTTCCGTTAATAAATGCTGAGGGCAAACGTGTAACAGGGGCTGATATTAATTATGGCGGAGCGCCGACGGGTTATGCGTTAGACCCTGCTGATTCTATTAATTATGTATCGAAGCATGATAATCAGAGTTTATGGGATAATAATCAATATCGGATTGCTTATCATGTCTCGAGTGAAGATCGTGTTCGTATGCAGCTGTTGTCAATTTCGTATCCATTAATGTCGCAAGGGATTCCATTTTTACATATGGGGCAAGAGTTACTGCGTTCAAAATCATTTTTGCGAGATAGTTACGATTACGGTGATTGGTTTAATGCAGTCGATTTTAGTAAGCAAACTAACAACTATGACGTAGGTTTACCGCCTGCTGTGAAAGATAAAGATAATTGGCCAATGATCTCAACGTTATTAAAGAAAAATGAAGGCCGAGATCACGTTACGCCGGCGCAAATTCAATATTCTTCAGATGTTTTTGCTGAGTATATTTCGGTGCGCATGAGCTCTATTTTATTTAGATTACGCACCGCAGAAGATATTAACCAGCGAGTTAGTTTTTTAAATACGGGGCCAGAGCAACAAATTGGCGTGATCGCGATGCAGTTGGATGATAGTGACTTTGCGCTTGATTTGGATGCTAATTTTGAAAAAATCGTTGTTATTTTTAATAATAGTGCAGAACGTAAAACGGTCGATGTGGGTAACTCTGGTTATCGGTTGCATCCGATTCAGCAGCAAGGGGTTGATAAGCGTTTAATTGAAAAGCATCAAGTGAATGGTCAGCACGTCTCTGTACCGGCATTAACGACGGCCGTATTTGTGATGTAGGTGTTTCAACGCATGTGCCGATTTGTTATCCAGAGTGCAGATTGTTTAAGTATATTGGCTTTAAATAAGCAAAAATAGCAAAAGGCGAAACTGGAATTTGCACAATAAGCCAAGTAACAAAAATTAATATTAAACATAAAAAAAACCGATATTCAGGAATGATTATCGGTTTTTATTATTTTAAACCCCTCCCACTTTTTTATGTTTAGAGAGTGATTTATAAAGTCTAAGGGTGCATACGATTAAAGGTTTAGAGCCTTTAATCGTAACTTTAGAGTTACTGTAATTCGCTCATATGTTCGTTTGCCCATTGTACTGATTGATGATAAAAATCGGGGATCTTCTTGGCATCAAGCTTTAATTTTTCAACAATTTCATTAGCTTCAACCCATTCTGCTTTTTCATAATGACAAATTAAATCGATATATTCTGCTAATAAGCCAGTACGATCTACTAAGGCGTCTTTTATATCTTGAGCCAGTGGCAGCTTTGTCATCACGCTATCCATGGGCTCATCTAATATTGCGTCCATTAAAGATAACATGCCGGCTAAAAATCCGGTTGATGGATCAAGTAGTTGGCTATGCGATTTAGCAATAGCGTCACAAAAATTAGCACGGCACATTGAAAGGCGAATTAATTCAGCCGGTTTATTTGAGTTTACTTGAGCGGTAAATAATAACGCTAAAAATCGTTTGAGCTCTTCTTGCCCTAATACAACTAAAGCTTGTCGAATAGTTGATATTTCTTTACTGCGTTTAAATATGGCTGAGTTTGCATATCTGAGTAGTTTATAAGAGAGCGTTACATCTCGCTCAAAAATAGTAATAATTCCATCTAGTTCCATTTCAGATTTAGATGACTCGTAAAGTAGTTCAGCTAAGCTCATCTGTGAAGGTGCGAGCGCTTTACTTTGCATGACTTCAGGTTCACTGAAAAAGTACCCTTGGAAAAGGGTAAAGCCCATTTCGATGGCGTCGTTGTATTCTTCATACGTTTCTACTTTTTCGGCGAGCATCTCGATTGAGTATTTTGATGCGGCTTTAAATGTGGTTAGCATTTGTTCTTTAGTGCAGGCTCTAAAGTCGATTTTAATGATATCGATATATGGAAAAAAATGTAACCAAACCGATTCGTGTTCATAATCGTCTAGGGCAATTGTGTAGCCTTTTTCTTTTAGATCTTGCACCGCTCTTAATAAGCTTTTAGTGGGCCTGGCTGTTTCTAATATTTCGATAACAACCTGTTCTTTAGGTAATAACAACGGAAAGTTTTTGAGTAGTAATTCCTGTGAGAAATTAATAAAAGCAGGGTATTGGCCGGTGAAATCTTCTAACCCAAGGTTGAATTGACTGGCTTCTATTATTTTTGAAGTCGCTAGATCACCATCTACATTCGGGAATACATTCTCTAGGCTGTCACGAAATAGCAATTCATAGGCATATAATTGCTTATTTTGATCAAATATAGGCTGCCGAGCGGCGTAAAAAAACATTAATAGACCTGACCTTGTTACATCGTTGTAAAAAATACCGTAAATCTAAGTTTACGAAACATCATTTATTGTAAGATACACAAAAGATATGTAAAAACATAGCGTAATTGTTAATACAAGCTTAGTAAGTTATGACAAATAAAACAAAAAAAATTGGTTTAGTTTTAGGAAGTGGGGCTGCTAAAGGCTGGACTCACATCGGAATTATCAATGCTCTACATGAAATGGGGGTCAAACCTGATGTGATTGTGGGTTGTTCGATGGGATCTTTGGTTGGAGGTGCGCTTGCCGCGGGAAAATTTGACGAGATATCGCAATGGGCGACGTCTATGGACTCTTGGCGAATTGTTAAGTTATTAGATTGGGGTGTTAACCGCGGTGGATTAGTTGCAGGTGAAAAAGTCTTTAGCCATTTCCAACAAATGATTGGTGATCTTAATATACAAGATTGTGATATTCCTTTTGCGACACTGGCGACTGAACTTTACACCGGACGAGAACATTGGTTGCAATCGGGTAGGTTAGTTGATGCCGTACGTGCCTCATGTGCAATGCCAGGTGTGCTAGCGCCTTATTTGTTGGATGACCATTGGTTGATTGACGGTGCCGTTGTTAACCCCGTTCCTGTTTCTTTATGCCGTGCAATGGGTGCAACTCATATTATTGCGGTTAACGTGAATAGTGGTATTAAAAAAATGCGGCCTGATGGTAAATCACCACTTGAGCAAGTGTTACAAACACAAATGGCCGCCGAGGTTGACCCTGAAATGAAAGATCGGCATACCGCGTTTTCTAATTTATTAGGCTCGGGTAAAAATTGGTTTGCGAACCGTACACGTAAAACGCAACATGATTTATCTGCTCCTAATGTATGGGGCGTTGTTGCAGGCTCAATTGATATTATGCAAGATAGGTTAACTCGAGCGAGATTAGCTGGAGAGCCGCCTGAAGTTTTAATTCAACCTAATCTAGCGCACATCGGCATTTTAGAGTTTAATCGAGCGGCAGAACTAATTGAGATAGGTGAAAAAGCGGTTGCCCCTTTTAAACCCATACTTGAAAGCTGGATAGAGTAAAGCGCTACAACGACAGATTATTTAAAATGAACCTGAATTGATTGAGTGTAAAAAGAGGCCTTGTGGCCTATTGTTGTATCGTTGAGGTCATACAAACCTAATATGGTTAGTGAACTGAGATCTTGTGTAATATAGTCAAAGCGATCGGGTTTTAGGGGCAGGTTTCTAGTTCCAGACGAAACCGAAGTACTTACATCCATGTAAGCAAAGCCGTCAAAGCTACCGCGTCCTGCTCTCGCCCCTTACCTGCATCCATGCAGGCAAGCTTCGAGACGCCATGAGCATATGCTCTACTATGTGATTGGGGCCGCCTAAATGGATTTAGGTGTTAGAACGACGCAGGAGCCAAAGTCGAGAGTAAGCGCTGACAATGAACCATAAAACCTGAGCGAGAAGACTATAGATAGTTTATCGTGATAAAGCCGTATAAGCTTTATACACTGTAAATGCGATGGCTTTTCGATTAGTAAAATTAAGCTCATATTTGTTCAGTTAATTTGGTTTGACTGAACAACCTTTGCTGATTTGGCTATATAAAATCGCTTGATCGCTGCCTAGGTTCGATTAATACCATTAGATTTACATAGTTACATAGTTACATAGTTACATAGTTACATAGTTACATAATTACATAATTACATAATTACATAATTACATAATTCATTCCGGCTACTCACTAAAGTCATTTAATCTTTAATGATTTAATTGCCTGAGCAGTTCAGTTATATGCGCTTTAGTCGTACTATCTAGTGTGTCATCATTAAGCGTCATTTCTAATAAACTGCCTATTTCACTTTGATTTTCATCTAAATCAAAGTCGGTATCTGTGTCGCCTAAGCCCATTAGTATGAGATCATCTGTAATACTCATATAAACCTCCATCAGGTTATTAAACTAATCTTAGTTCAAAAAATGTACTTTTGGTGTCTATTTTGTATGAAAAATGTATGCTTTTTGTTTTATATGTGCGTTAGGTCTCAGTTTAGATCCTAATTTGAGTTGGGGTGAAGAGTAATCATATTATTTTGATCGTGGTGAGATAAGAATGGCGGTTAAAACAGAATTAAGCATTGCGCCAATCAAGTGATTAGATTGACGCGGCTATGATCAAGTATTAGATAGACCAACTGATATTGTCTGACAATTTAGTTTTAATCTGTTCAAGGTTTTCATTTTTTTCACCAATCACAATTAAATCAGCTTGAGATAAGCGTTGTGTAATACCATGAAACCGTTCATCAGAGAAATCTCGCCACTCGGTTAATGTATTATCTTTTGGTAAAACAAAAACGGTTACTTGTCCATGTTGGCCTGTTAATACCATATGTAATGATTTTAAACCGTTTAATTCGCAAAAATTTGCATACGACACATGAGTAAACTGTTGCTTTAACTTACCGCCAAAGCTAGCCAACTTACTGTTAACCTGATTAAGGGTGACTTGTTCATCTATTACGCCCGAATAACTTAATTCATGGTGCAAATGATCTAAGGCGTATTGTCCTGCAAATGATGTGTTAATGGGTTGATAAATCCAAGCACTTAGACCTAATGCGGCGGTAAAAGCAATTGAGGCGGCAATACCTAAAGACCAGCGGTGTTTCTTTTGTTCTTGTTGCTTATAAGATTCAATCGATTGTTTTAAAATTAACCGTTGTGCGAGCCCCTCAGGCACATCAATATTTAAAGCTTGATGTATTTTATTATCTAAACCGAGCATTTCATCGAGCAATTGCTGTTTTGCAGGGTCTTGATCCGCTGCTTGTTGGAGTGCATCATTTGCCGATTGAGGATCGGCAATTATTTGGCGGCGAAACTCTAAATCATCCATTATCCTAACCTCACATTTTTGGGTTTTGACTCTAAGGCTTCTTTAAGCTGGTTACGAGCTCTAAAAAGTCGAGTCATCACAGTATTTTTATTTAACCCTAGTAAGTCGGCAATTTCTTCGCCGCTAAACCCTTGAATAACCTGCATTAATAGAGGTTCTCTGTATTCTGGTTCTAAGGCTGCTATTTGTTTACGTAACCAATAATTCTCAATGTTTTGTTCTGTAGAGGTACTCTTATTATCGATTATGTGTTGTTCTTCATATTCCGCCATTTCAAATTGTTTACGTTCGAAACGGCGTGCATTTTCACGGCGTAAAATGGTGATTAACCATGATTTTGCGGCTTTTTCATCTTGCAAACTATCTAATGATTTCCATGCTCTTAAAAAAGTTTCTTGCACTACGTCTTCAGCAATGGCTGAATTTTGAGTTAACCAATAAGCATAACGATACATATCTTTGTGATAAGCACCCACTAACGCTTCGTATCTTACTTGTTTATTACTCATAGTTTGCTTACTGTGATTATTTGATTTTTCAATAACCTGACGAGCTACTTTAGGGGTCATATAAAACCTTATAAGAGATAGCTTTTTTTACTATATATCAGGTCGCTATATAATAAGACCTGACAGGTAAAAAAAAATTTCATTATTCAATAAATTGATGACAAACAAGCGTAAGAATAAAACGTTGATTACTCTGTTTTCTCTTTACAGTTTTGTTGTTTTTCTACCCAGTAAACCGTATTACCGGCTAATACAATGGTGCCTGATACGACAAGTTCAACAGACAAAATACCCATTAAGCCTAAGGTTTGAGCTATACAAGCTTGGCCTGAGCATTGATTCAACGTTGGCATTTTGTCTAAATCATTTTTGAGTACGTATTTTTTTGATTCAACTCCGCAATCTTTATCAAAGTAATGTACTTTTTCTGGATAAACAACACAGCTTGAAAGTAAGGTTGCTAAGCTACAAATTAGAGTGTTTTTTATCATTTTCTTCATTTTAATTCCCTTAAAGCAAGTTTGCGTATCGTCTCTTACCCATCACTATTTTTTTGCATGTTAATGTTCAACCAGGTCATGATGGCTTAAATAGCTTGTGCCTACTAGCATGGCCAGCTGTCAGCATAGTTTAGCTGATTTAATCTAGCTGTCGGTGAATTTGAGATATGTTTTATCGTGGTTGGTGTAGCGCTTAGATCTAAAATGATGATGGTAAATATAATGGGTGGTAACGTATAAATATAGTCAAAGCGATCGGGTTTTAGGGGAAGCCGTCAAAGCTACCGCGTCCTGCTCTCGCCCCTTACCTGCATCCATGCAGGCAAGCTTCGAGACCCCATGAGCATATGCTCTATTATGTGATTGGGGCGAGTAAGCGCTGACAATGAACCATAAAACCTGAGCGAGAAGACTATAAACGAGCTAACCAAATAAAAGGTTAGCTCGTCATCAATTAGAATACGTAGACAACAGTGACAGATGTTTCAGTATCTGTTTTTTCAGTGCCTAACGAAACTTTTGAGTTATTAGTGATTGTTAAGCCGAGTTTCATGCTTAAGTCATTACTAATTTTAGCGCTAAAACCCGTTTCTGATTTTGTGCGTCGGTTTTTGTCGCTATCGAATGGGGCTTCTACGCTCACTGCTTGAGTAAAAGTAGAAAACTTATTTATCTTCCATTTATAATCGACTGAAGCACGAATGATGCCTGCTGTGTCGGTGGGGGCCGAAATAACATTGCCTTGATCATCAACCGTATCTTGTTGTTGACTCCAAACATAACCAGGACCAATATCGCCTTTTAATAAGCTTGTTTCATCTTTATAAAGACGTTGTCCGTAACCAGCAGAAAGCGTGGTGTATTTACTAACGCCCGCAAATTTATCATCGGTATGCGAACCATAAATGAATAGCGATGAACCTTGTTCATTTAATTTGTAATTACCTTGCGCAGAAGCAAAATATCGTTCAGCGGTTTTTTGTGTTACTTTTTCGCCATCTTGATCTACTTTATCTTCTTTAAACAAAGCATCTAAAATATATTGGTTACTCCACGATTCTAATTCGTGTTTAACATCTAATTTACCTTTTACAGATGTTGTTTCAGTATTACCTGATGTAAATATCGCGCCTAATTCAGCACTTGCTTCCCAAGGGCTTTGTTCCGCTTCAGTTTCAGCACATACATTCGCGGCTAGTAACGTAGCGGCTAATGCGCTAATTTTAAAGGTGGTAAGTTTCATAATGTCGATCCTCGTAGCATTACTTTTGAATATGGATATCCATTTGTGGATAAGGAATAGTGATATCTGCTTCGTCTAAAGCGAGTTTAATATTTTCTGTTAACTCAAAATAAACCGGCCAATAGTCAGGTGTGTTTACCCATGGGCGAACAACAAAGTTGACCGAACTGTCGCCAAGCTCTTTAACGGCAACGGTAAACGCTGGATCTTTAAGAACTTTCTCGTTTTTCTCTAATTGCTCAGTTAAAACTTGTTTAGCTTGTTTTAAATCTGCATCGTAGCCAACGCCAATGACCATGTCTATTCTGCGCGTTGCTTGTTGTGAATAATTAGTAATCGGGTTACTCGTGATTGATGCATTTGGCACAATAATGACTTTATTATCTGGTGATTTTAATGTGGTGCTGAATATTTCAATTTTTTCAACGACACCCGCAATACTCGCGGCTTCAATATAATCACCTGATTTAAATGGTCTAAACGTAATAATTAAAACACCAGACGCGAAATTTGATAATGAATCTTTTAACGCTAAACCAATGGCTAAACCGGCAGCACCTAAAATGGCGACAAACGAGGTTGTTTCAACCCCTATTTGGCTTAATGCCATTAATACCGCAGCAACAAAGACTAATGAATAAGCGATATTAGCTAAAAAACTAGATACGGCTTTATCAACTTGACGCAGTTCAAATGCTTTATGTGCTAATTTAGAGCAGGCATTTGCAATAACTTTACCGATTATAAAAATAGCAAATGCGGCGAGTATATTTAAACCATATTCAATAAATACATCTTGATGATTAGTGAACCATTGTGTGATTTGTTCCATGGTAAATCCTTGTTAATTATTATGTGGTGGAGCGGATTGTTAGATAACTAAATGATAAAGCTATAAGATTATATTGTGAACCCGAATCATTTTAATTCGAACGGCTAACTTAGAACGATTTCTACTAGCTCAATTACTTCTGGTCTAACCTCACCTATTTTTTGTAATCAATGTGAGTTAAATGTTATTCAATCTAATTTATACCAATACAAATATTTTACATGCTTAGTCTGTTAGTTCAGTGGTTGGCTAAGCATAAATCGTTTCTAGCATCTTTAGATGTTTTCGGTATAATTACTTTGCCTTTTATAAATTTATACTTATAAGAGACTTCATCTCTATATACTTGTTCAATCAGGAATGAGGGAATTCAGTAGCCCTTGCTGCATACTCTTTATTATAAAGAAAACAGGACTTTATACTCATGACAATACAACGTACTTTATCTATTATTAAACCAGACGCTATCGCCAAAAATATCATTGGTAATATTTATAATCGTTTTGAAACAGCCGGTTTACAGATAGTTGCGGCTAAAATGCTGCAGTTAACGCAAGAGCAAGTTGAAGGTTTTTATGCAGAGCACGAAGGTCAGCCATTTTATGAAAAATTAATTAATTTCATGACATCCGGGCCTGTGATGGTTCAAGTGTTGGAAGGTGAAAATGCTATTGTTGCAAACCGTGAAATAATGGGCAAAACTAATCCGGCTGAAGCCGCGAGAGGAACGATTCGTGCAGATTTTGCACAGGATGTTTCAATTAATTGCGCTCACGGTTCTGATTCTCCCGAGTCAGCTTCACGTGAAATCGCTTTCTTTTTTGCTGATAGTGAAATTTGCACAAAATAATTGCTTTATGCAATGAGTATTTGTTAAATCTAATTTCTAATAAAGGCTGTGCAGGGTATACTGCGCAGCCTTTTTGTTTTTATGATAGGTTGAGTCGCATAGCGTTATCATTTTATAACGTATTCCTTGCCATTCTGTTCTTGTCGTACGTAGTAAGATTGCAAATTTGGCGTAAAACTGTACAATTTGCAGCGATTTTTTTATAGGTAATGAGTGTTCATGAGTGCATCTGTAGAACGGGTAAATTTACTCGATTTTGACCGAGAAGGTTTAAAAACATTTTTTGCGAGCATAGGTGAAAAACCTTTCAGAGCTGAGCAAGTAATGAAATGGATTTATCATTTCGGCATGGATGACTTTTCAGAAATGAACAACTTAAGCAAAAATTTGCGCGTGAAGTTAAGTGAACTTTGTGAAATTAAAGGCCCAGAAATAAGCGTCCGCCAAGAAGCTGAAGATGGCACCATTAAATATGCAATGATGTTAGCGGGTGGCCAAGAAGTTGAAACAGTTTGGATCCCTGATGGCGAACGTGCAACGTTGTGTGTGTCTAGCCAAGTGGGCTGTGCATTAGAATGTACATTTTGCTCAACTGCACAACAAGGTTTTAACCGTAATTTGTCTGTTGCTGAAATCATTGGTCAAGTTTGGCGTGTAGCAAAAGATATTGGTCCTGTTCGCACTAATAATGAGCGGCCTATCACGAATGTGGTGATGATGGGAATGGGCGAGCCTTTACTGAATTTGAAAAACTTAGTACCTGCGCTCAAATTAATGCTTGATGATTTAGGTTTTGCTTTGTCTAAACGCCGTGTTACGGTGAGCACGTCTGGTGTTGTTCCTGCTCTCGACTTGTTAAAAGAACAGGTTGATGTTGCATTAGCTATTTCTTTACATGCACCAGATGACGAACTCAGAAATGAAATCGTCCCGATCAATAAAAAATATAATATAGAAGCCTTTTTAGCGGCTTCACGCCGTTATATTGATGGATCAAAAGCAAATAAAAATGTTACGGTCGAGTATGTTATGCTCAACGGTATTAACGACAGTATGGATCAAGCACACCAATTAGCTCAAACTTTGAAAGGTACGCCTAGTAAAGTTAACTTAATTCCTTTTAATCCTTACCCTGAAAGTCCGTACACACGCTCAAGTAACTCGCGTATTGATCGCTTTGCTAAAGTGCTAATAGAGCATGGTATTATTACTATTGTTAGACGAACCCGTGGCGATGATATTGACGCGGCTTGTGGTCAATTAGTGGGTGATGTAAAAGATAGAACTAAGCGATTATTGAAAAAGCGTGAAAAAGGCGAGACTATAACGGTTAAAACAATAGCGCACTAACAAATGATGAGAATTTTATCCGTTTTATTAATTTTATTTTGCCTACAAAACTTAGTTGCTTGTGTTACTGAAACAACTTATGCGGAGTCGGGTGAACGTGTTATTAAACGTGAAACAAAACCCAGTGAAATTGCGCATAATCGAGTGGCTTTAGGCTTACGTTATCTAAAAGCGGGTAATTATTCACAGGCTAAATATAATTTAGATTTAGCCTTGCAACATCAGCCCGAAATGCCAGAAGTTCACTATAGTTTAGCTTATTACTACCAGGTTGTTAATGAATTTGAT
Source organism: Algibacillus agarilyticus (assembly GCF_003286125.1). GTDB lineage: Bacteria > Pseudomonadota > Gammaproteobacteria > Enterobacterales > Alteromonadaceae > Algibacillus > Algibacillus agarilyticus. The sequence goes on along the minus strand of NZ_QMED01000001.1, from coordinate 420,900 downwards.
AATGCCGATAAAGCCTATTTAAGAGTGCTAGAAATAGACCCGACAAATGGCGACGCATTAAATAACTATGGTGCATTTCTTTGTCAAAACCAGAAAATTGAACAAGCTGAAATCTATTTTCTAAAAGCCTTAGAGCAAGATGCCTATATCAGAGAGTCACAAACGTATCTTAATTTAGGTGTTTGCATGCTCGAAAATAACAAACGGGATAAAGCACTGGTTTATCTTGCTCGTGCATTAGATCACGACCCGTATAACGGTAAAGCATTACTCGAGTTAGCTGAGTTATCAATGTCAACTTCTGAATATGAGCAAGCTCGAAACTATATAAAACGTTATGAAAAGTCCAGCCGTTTAACACCTCGTAGCTTATGGTTAGGTTTTCAAATTGAAAGCAAGTTGAACGATGATTTAGCCGCTGAGAAATACGGTAAAACATTGGTTCGATACCATCCTAACTCTTCTCAAACCAAAGCCTATATTGAATTAACTCGCTAATGACTGAATTAAATGTAGATGTACCCACTGAAACAACCGAAGCCATTCCTACACCAGGAGAGATGTTGCGTGAGTTACGGGAAATGCAGAAGCTGTCTCATAAGGATGTAGCGGATAGTCTTAATTTACGCCCCGATATTATCGAAAAATTAGAACTCAACTTATTTGATGAAATAGGCTCTCCTTTATTTGTTCGTGGTTATTTAAAATCTTGTGCCCGATTATATGGTGTCGATGAGCAAAGTGTTATTGTACTTTACAACACATTAACGGGCGCACCTAAACAGGCTCCTGTTAAAATGACGAGCTTTTCTCGTCGGACTAAGCGCGAAGCGCATGATAATAGATTAATGCTAGCAACCTACGTTATTGTTGGTATTTTTATTATCTTTGTTGTTATGTGGTGGTGGCAACGAGATAACTTCTCTGAAGCGATCACATCAAATATTGATGATTTATCTATTGCGATTAGTGAGGCGACTGATCCCGATAATATGGATGATGAATCGACTACGCCTCGCATTGAGTTAACGAAGAGTGTAATCGTCAATAATGAGCGCTCAGAAGAGCCGGATGAGTCATTTAATAATGAGCAAAATAATGAACTTATAAGCTCGCCTTCTGATATTCAAGCTTCAGTGCCTGAAGAAAACGTGACACAAGTGCTTAAGCAAACGATAACACCAGACGATACGCCTTCAAAAAATAATACGCCAAATGTTAAAACTGATAGTGAATTAGTCTTAACGTTTTCAGACGATTGTTGGTTAATCATTACTGATGGTGATGGCAATGAAGTCGCAAATGGCGTTAAGAAAAAAGGTTATACTATGCCGATTAAGGGTAAATCACCTTTTAGCTTTGTTTTGGGTGCACCCGCTAATGTTAATATTAATTTTGAGGGTAAAGATATAGACATGACGCCTTTTATTAAATTGGGGCATGTTGCGCGATTTTCTTTACCGATGACAGAAGAGTAAATAAGCATGTTTCATGAATCGCCCATCAAACGAAAATTGACTAAAAAAATTTGGGTTGGCAAGGTTGCAGTCGGCGGCGATGCTCCTATTTCAGTACAGTCAATGACAAATACTGAAACAACCGACGTTGACGCAACTGTTGCACAAATTCAACAGATAGCTGACGCTGGTGCTGATATCGTCCGCGTTTCTGTTCCGACTATGGAAGCTGCGGAAGCGTTTAAAATCATCAAACAACGTGTTGATGTGCCGCTAGTCACTGATATTCACTTTGATTACCGCATCGCTTTAAAAGTCGCTGAGTATGGTGCTGATTGCTTACGCATTAACCCCGGGAATATTGGTAATGAACAGCGTATTAGAGCGGTTGTTGATTGTGCTCGCGATAAAAATATCCCTATCAGGATTGGTGTGAATGGCGGATCATTAGAGCGAGATATCCAAGAAAAATACGGTGAACCCACAGCAGAGGCTTTACTTGAATCCGCAATGCGTCATGTGGATATATTAGACCGCCTTAACTTTGATCAATTTAAAGTTAGCGTTAAAGCATCAGATGTATTTTTAGCTGTTGGAGCTTATCGTTTATTATCAAAACAAATTGATAATCCATTGCACTTAGGTATTACTGAAGCTGGTGGTGCGAGAGCTGGGGCGGTGAAATCAGCCATTGGCTTAGGTATGTTACTTAATGATGGTATTGGCGATACCTTGCGCGTTTCTTTGGCAGCCGACCCTGTTCAAGAAGTTAAAATTGGTTTTGATATCCTCAAGTCATTGCGTATTCGTTCACGTGGCATCAATTTTATTGCGTGCCCGAGTTGTTCACGCCAAGAATTTGATGTTATCAGCACAATGAATGCGTTGGAAGAGCGATTAGAAGATATTGTTACGCCTATGTCCGTCTCGGTTATTGGTTGTGTCGTCAACGGACCTGGCGAAGCGTTAGCTAGTGATATTGGCCTCGCCGGTGCTAAAGGGCACAGTGGTTTTTACCTGGGCGGTGAAAGGCAGAAAGAACGAATTGATAATACCAATATAGTCGATACACTTGAGCGACATATTCGCGCTAAAGCTAATATCTTAGATGAAAGTAAACGAATAGATGTGGCTGATTTAAGCCAATCTTAAAGATTATTAAATAAAATGTACTTTTAGTTAAATAAAGTACGCATAACAAGAGTTAATTTCTGTGTCAAAAAATATACAAGCCATCCGAGGCATGAATGACTGTTTGCCATCGCAAACACCCGTCTGGCAAAAAGTCGAATCTGTTTTACGTAAAGTGGTTGCGAGCTATGGCTATAGTGAAATACGTATGCCGATTGTTGAATCAACCGAATTGTTTAAGCGGTCTATCGGTGAAGTCACTGATATCGTTGAAAAAGAAATGTATACCTTCGACGATCGTAACGGTGATAGCTTAACCTTGCGTCCTGAAGGTACGGCAAGTTGTGTGCGTGCAGGTAATCAACATGGTCTTATCTATAACCAAATTCAGCGATTATGGTATATGGGACCGATGTTTCGTCATGAGCGCCCACAAAAAGGTCGTTACCGCCAATTTCACCAATTTGGTGTTGAAACATTTGGCTTAAATGGCCCCGATATTGATGCTGAAGTGATTGCGATGACTGCACGTTTTTGGCGTGAATTTGGTATTGCAGATAAAGTGACTCTTGAATTAAACTCGCTGGGTTCAAGTGAAGATCGCGCAGCGCATCGAGAAGCCTTAGTTGCGTTTTTACAAGCGAATACAGACAAATTAGATGACGATTGCTTGCGACGTATGGAAACTAACCCTCTGCGTGTATTGGACAGTAAAAATCCAGAAGTACAGGCAATGTTAGCGGGCGCCCCACGCTTACCAGATTACTTAAGTGAAGAATCAGAACAACATTTTTCACAATTATGTGAACGTTTAGACGTTTTAGGTATCCAATACCGAGTAAATGAACGCTTAGTGCGTGGATTAGACTATTACAATCGTACTGTTTTTGAATGGGTAACGGATTGTTTAGGCTCACAAGGTACCGTTTGTGCTGGTGGTCGTTATGATGGCTTAGTCGCTGAATTAGGTGGCAAAGGTTCACCTGCGGTTGGCTTTGCCATGGGATTAGAGCGTTTAGTGCTTATTCTTGAAACGTTAGGGTTAACTGAAGATATTCGTGGTGCCGTTGACGCATATGTTATTGTGCAAGGTGATAGTGCGTTATTAAAAGCCCCTGTGATAGTGGAGCAAATTCGAAATGCTTTACCTGATTGTCGAATTCAATTAAATTGCGGCGGTGGTAACTTTAAAAAGCAATTTAAAAAAGCGGACCAAAGTGGTGCAGAATTAGCCATTATTATTGGTGATGATGAAGTACAAAATAATCAAGTCACATTAAAATATTTACGTACTCAACAAGAACAAACAACAATTTCAATAGACTCTGTCACGGCAGAGCTAGAAAATGCACTCCAGAGGTAGAAAATGGAAACTTACACAACTGAAGAACAACAAGTAGAAGCAATTAAACGATTTTGGCGTGAAAATGGTATTTCCATTGTCGTCGGTGTTGTCGCGGGTTTAGCGGGTGTTGGTGGATACAATTATTACCAAGAAGAAACCGTTAAAGCACAAGAAGCACAATCTGTTGCTTATAATGAAGTCGTTGAATCTATTTCACCTGAAAAAGCAGAATCATTTATTAAGGCTAATAGTGACTCAGGTTATGCTGAACTCGCTGCGTTAATGCTTGCTAAAACATTTGCCGAAGAATCTGAATATGCAAAAGCCGAAAAGCAATTAGCTTGGGTTGTTGCTAACGCGGATAAAGTCGAAATTAAAGCACTGGCTAATTACCGTTTGGCGAGAGTGCTTGTTGCTCAAGATAAAAGTGATGACGCTTTAGCGATCACTAATCAAACTTTTCCGGCCGCTTTTGAAGCGCGAGTTGATGAGTTAAAAGGTGATATCTACTTACAGAAAGGCGAAAATGATAAAGCACGTGATGCTTATCAAGCGGCAGCTGATAATGGCGGCCTTAACGGTAACCCTGTGTTACAAATGAAATTAGATGACTTAGCGGTTAACTCTCAATTGGTTGCTTCGTAATATGATAAAACATTGCGGTTTGAAGCCATTATTACTGATTTCAGCTATTGTACTCGGTGTACAAGGCTGTGCTAGTAATGATGATATAGCGGATCTGCCGGCACCTTTGCCGGTTTTATCGGCGCCATTGCCTTTAACTGAGCAATGGGATTTTAGCGTTTCTTCGGGTATTGACTCTTTTTATTCATCGTTATCGCCTACGGTTGCTTACGATAAAGTGTTTGTCGCTTCTCGTAGCGGCGATATTTATGCATTAGATAAATCAACGGGTGAACAAGTATGGCGTGCCGATGTGCGCAAAGTGCCTAATTCGTTTTGGCAGATATTTGGTTTTGATGATGAAAAAATTGCGCGTGTTGCGGGCGGCCTAGTTGCCTCTTACGACCATGTTTATTTGGGTACGGAAGACGGTGAAGTTATCGGGTTAAACCAAGCCACAGGTGAAATTGCTTGGCGTGTAAAAGTAAAAGGTGAAGTGGTTTCTTCACCTGTTGCTGAAGCGGGGAAGGTTTACGTTCATACAACGGCAGGTCATATATTTGCGCTTGACGCACAAACCGGCGAGCAAAAATGGCATACTGAATCTGAAGTCCCTGTCTTAACCTTACGCGGCTCTTCTGCTCCGGTTTTTGCTAATGGCGGGATTATGGTTGGTGGTGCTAACGGTAAGTTATCGGTTTATTTAGCTGAAACCGGTCAATTAGCTTGGGAAGAAATTGTCGCCACCCCTTCAGGATCAACTGAACTTGAACGTGTTGTTGATATTGATTCGACACCACTGGTTATTGGTCGTTTGATTTATAGTTTGTCGTATGGCGGTACTTTGACTGCAATGGATTATCGTAATGGTAGCATTGTATGGAAACGTGAGTATGCAGGCTACGTTAATATGACGACTCTAGGCAATGACCTGTATATAGTTGATAAAAAAAGTAATATTTTAGCTGTCGATCGCCGCAATGGTGTCGAGAAATGGAGTAGTGCCGAGCTTATTAATCGTCAATTAACGGCACCTATTATTCATGATGGTCGAATCGCAGTTGGCGATTTTGAAGGCTATGTGCATTGGTTAAACACTGAAACGGGGGCAATTGAAGCGCAATTATTAATTGATCGTGAAGGCTTGTACAGTCCTGGTGTTATTGATGATAAAACGCTTATTGTTCAAGCAAGCTCAGGTGAGATATCAGCGGTGGCTTTTGACGAAAATGCATCAAGTAAACCAATGAATCAAACAACGGGTTTTGTTGCGCCGGAACGCTATATTTTTGAGAGTCGATCTTTTTAGTACTCATATATTCGGTAAGTCACTGCAAAACGCATTACTTACCGTTTATTTATAAATATTTCATATTTCCTCTATTTACTTTTTAGCTTAACTTCTCGCTCGCTATTTCATCCCATTTTGCATAATATAACTCGATAATTGATTGATATTTAACCCTTTTTATAAATGGTTAATCATTGTTATTGTTACTGTTAAAGTTTAAGGGATTTTTATGTTTACACGTTTCACCGCGATCACAACTTTGGGTTTATCTTGCCTTGCTGTTTCAAGTGTCGCGATTGCTGACTCCTCAACGCAAAAGTCAGCTCAAAACAAGAAGAAAGAAATTAATTATAGTGTTATTTCTATTGGTTTTGAGCAGGTTAGTTATCAAGAATCGATTACCAATTTTTTAGGGGGAATTCAAGAAAGTGAAAATTTAAAAACCAAAACAAGCGTGATGAACCCGATGCATCGTTCTAAGTCATACAGTACACTTTCAGATGATTGGGGTGTTTATATTGGAACCTCATCAACTTTGATTCAAAATGTAGAAAAAGAAGACTGGAAATTGGGATCGTTTGGCTCGATCCAAGAAAATGATTTTAAAGTTAGTTCTTCAGAGCTTGAAATCAAAGCGGCATACCAGTTGTACCCTGGTGGACAATTTATCATTGGGACGATGTTTAATACCTATGATTACAGCCGTTATCATTTAAAAGAGAGCACCGGCTCTGCACCGTTAAATAAAGTATTAAAAGATTTTATCCGTCAAAAACATACCGAACTTGGTGACTCGCCTGAAGTCATTGAAGCAGAAGTCGCAAAAGCAGGCTTAAAAATAGTGACGGGCGCGATTACAGAATCAAGCGATAATATTGAGATTGGTGTTGGTTATGCCTATGACAGTGAATTTGCACAAAATGGCAATTGGCATTGGTATGCGGGGGCTGAAATTTCTGTACCGCTTTATTATCGAGTGATCAATTCGTCAAGTGAAGGTAATGAGCATACTGGCAGCGTGTCAGAGGGCTTTGGCTTGCATACTTATGCGGGTACTCGTTATTTGTTTACTGAAAACGTCTCATTTGATTTAGGTTTACGTGGTATTTATAAAAAACGCGATCAGCTTGAAAAAACGTTGGATAATGGCGGTACACAAACGTTACCAGATATTACTTATCAAAGCATGCAATATTTTATCGGTTTAAATTGGCGACATTAAGCCTCGATAATGACTGTTAAAATTAATTAAATAATGCCAGCAAATGCTGGTGTTTTTATATTTTAAATCGCTTGATATGTGACATACACCCAAGTCACTTGAGCATATGTCAATCACTTGGGTATATCAGTAGGTTAAATGCTGTGCTATAATTTGCGCCCATTTTTTGGCTGAGTTATTGCTTGCTCCGCTCGTTTTTATTTGTTCGTTTTTGAGGTAGTCATGGTTCCTGTTGTTGCGCTGGTTGGTCGTCCTAATGTTGGAAAATCGACACTATTTAATCGCTTGACCCGCAGCCGCGATGCATTAGTGGCTAACTTCCCTGGTTTAACGCGGGATCGTAAATACGGTCAAGCGGCTCATAATGGTTATAATTTCATTGTTATTGATACTGGCGGTATTACCGGTGATGAAGAAGGCATTGATGCCAAAATGGCTGAGCAATCGTTACTGGCGATTGAAGAAGCTGATGTTGTTTTATTTCTTGTTGATGCCCGAGCGGGTGTCACGGCAGATGACACGGCGTTGGCTAATCATTTACGCCGTCTTGATAAGCAAGTTAACTTAGTTGTTAATAAAACAGATGGTATTGATGCCGATTCTTACACAGCTGAATTTTATACCTTAGCTTTAGGCGATTGCCATCAAATTGCCGCGGCACATGGCCGAGGCGTTACTTCGTTAATTGAAACTGTTTTATCTCCTTTATCTGATAATTTTCCTGACATGGTTATTGAAGAGAAGGAAGAATTTGACGAGTTTGGTGAGTTGTTGGTTCAACCTGAAGATGAAAAAAGTAATGCTGAAGAGTATGCTAATTTAAGTGAAGAAGAAAAAGCACACGCGGTATTAACTAAACGCGCAATAAAGTTTGCTATTGTTGGCCGACCTAACGTGGGCAAATCGACTTTAACCAACCGTATGTTGGGCGAAGATCGCGTTATCGTATTTGATATGCCTGGTACAACGCGTGACAGTATTTATATCCCGATGGAACGCGCAGGTAAAGAATACATAATCATTGATACGGCAGGTGTCAGAAAACGTAAAAAAGTTAATGAAACAATCGAAAAGTTTTCGGTTATTAAAACCCTAAAAGCAATTGAAGATGCACATGTGGTTTTAATTGTGATTGATGCACGTGAAAATATAAGTGATCAAGATCTTAGCTTAATTGGTTTTGCATTAAATGCGGGCCGCTCTATTGTTGTCGCTGTTAATAAATGGGACGGCTTAGATAATGATATTAAAGAAAGAATTAAATCAGAAATTGATCGCCGATTAGGCTTTATTGATTTTGCCCGGTTACATTTTATCTCGGCATTACACGGTACCGGCGTGGGGCACTTATATGAATCAATTGATGAAGGCTACTTGTCTGCGAATAAAAAATTAACCACATCACTGGTGACTCGTATCATGAAAATGGCCGTAGATGATCATCAGCCACCGATGGTTAAAGGCCGAAGAGTTAAACTTAAATATGCACATGCGGGTGGCCATAACCCGCCGATAGTGGTAATTCATGGAACGCAAGTTACAGATTTACCTGATTCTTATAAGCGTTATTTAATGAATTACTACCGTAAAGCGCTTGAAATGATGGGTACACCGATAAGGATAGAGTTTAAAGAAGGTGATAACCCATTTGCAGATAAATCAAATAAAATGACGTTAAGTGAAGCGCGTAAACGTAAGCGTTTAGTTAAATTTCATGAAAATAAAAATAGAGATAAATAACATTATTTGCTTTATTTAGCCTGATATAAATATAAGCATAAGAAGCCACTTTACCGTGGCTTTTTTGATCTTAATATTAAGCTTGCGACTAAATACAAAACATCAACTATAATGACTATTGTTTAAGTTGCTCGCAAGTGTATTGCGCTTGTGACTTTTTTGAATTAATCGCTCGTATTCCCTAATAGACGGTTTGCCCATATCACATTTCAGAGGTTTAAGTTGTCAAAAAATATAAAGCTAGCTTGGTTTTTATCTTTTAATTTATTAAGTTTCAGTGTGCTTTGTTGTGAACTTTCGGTTTCATTACCTAAAATTGAATCCAGTAAAGATCAACTTATTGTCTCTTTATTTAAGCTTTCAATTGGTAAAGTTATTGATAGTACCTGTATAACAAGCATTAATGAAATTATTACAGATGGGCGTAAAACTCGCTATATTGATAATAATTTGATCAGCGTTGTGTGGGCGAGTGCATCTTCTATTGCTGAGCGTGATCTTCAAGCAATCAAAATTCCAATCTTCAAAGGCTTGTTGGGTTATCGAATTTTTGTGATTAATGAACGTGATCAACCTATTTTTGATCAAGTTGAAACGCTTCAAGATTTGCAAAAGTTTACAGCAGGGCAGGGGTTGTTTTGGGGGGACACTAAAGTATTAAGGGCTGCGGGTATTAATGTTATTACGTCTTCTCAGGGGCGTCGGCTTTGGCAGATGCTTAATTTAAAGCGTTTTGATTTTATGCCTTTGGCTGTTCATGAACCCTGGAAAGACTTATCTCAACGGCAAGAACTTGAATTGGCTGTTGAGAAAAATTTAATGTTGGTTTATCCATCTGCGTTTTACTTTTATGTGAGTCACAAAAATAAGGCCTTGTATGAAGCGTTAATTGAAGGTATGACATTAGCTTTAAAAGACGGTAGTTACGATGAGCTTTTATATCATTCAGATATGATCCAATCTGTAATTAAATACGCTAATTTTGAAAAACGGAAAATAATCCGTGTTGAAAACCCTTATTTCTCTCCAGGCCTACAAGCGTTAACACCAAAAGATGAATTAGTTGCAACAACCGATCTAATCGACTTTTTGACTAAAAAACCAGAAAACAGATAAGTAATACCAATCCGTAATAATAACTGAGAGATCACTTATTTATATTAATTGGTCTAAAGCATATCGTTAACAAGCATTAATCCGCATTTACGCTCAACCTAATGATCAGCCTAAAACAATTTAGACTGATCATGTTTCTATAGTCAAAGCGATCGGGTTTTATGGGAAGCCGTCAAGCTTCGAGACCCCATGAGCATATGCTCTACTATGTGATTGGGGCGAGTAAGCGTTGACAATGAACCATAAAACCTGAGCGAGAAGACTATATCTATTTTTTACGCCACTGTGTGCCGTTAGCGCCATCTTCTAAAATGATGCCCATGCTGGTTAATTCAGCTCTTGCTTGATCTGCTAAAGCCCAATCTTTGGCTGCTCGTGCATCAATTCTTTGCTGAATTAATTTTTCAATGACTGCTACTTCGTCATTGTCACTGCCCGCTTGTAAAAAGGTTTCAGGTTTTTGCTGTAATAAACCAATAATGCTACCGAGCTGCTTCAAGGTAGATGCTAATTGCTGCGCTTTGGCTTGATCTGTCTGTTTAGCAATATTAAGTTCTCGTGCTAAATCAAATAAGACAGCAATGGCTTCGGGGGTGTTAAAATCATCATCCATCGCAGCACAAAAGCGCGTAACAAATGCATCATCTTTGGCGAGTTCTGTTTCATTATTAAGGTCTACATCGCGTAAAGCGGTGTAGATACGCTCGAGTGCGGTACGCGCTTGATCTAAATTATCGGTTGAATAATTAAGTTGGCTTCTATATTGGCCTGATGTTAAAAAGTAACGTGTGGTTTCAGCATCGTATTGCTTAAGCACTTCTCTTATCGTAAAGAAATTACCTAATGATTTAGACATTTTTTCTTGATCAACTTGGACCATGCCTGAATGCAACCAGTAGTTAACATAAGGTGTGTTTAATGCACAGCAGCTTTGTGCTATTTCATTTTCATGATGAGGAAATGATAAATCTGAGCCCCCGCCATGAATATCGAAATGAGCGCCTAATTCTTTAGCATTCATCGCTGAGCATTCAATATGCCAGCCTGGTCTGCCTAGACCCCAAGGTGATTGCCAGCTAGGCTCACTTGGTTTTGCCATTTTCCAAAGTACAAAGTCAAGCGGATTTCGCTTTGTGGTATCAACATCAACTCGCGAACCCGCTTGTAATTGTTCTAAATCTTGACCACTTAATTGACCGTAGTTATCAAAGCTACTCACATCAAAAAGCACGTCACCACTTTGGGCAACATAGGCGTGTTCTTTCTCAACTAAGGTGGCAACCATATCGATGATTTCGCTCATGTGCGTGGTTACACGAGGTTCAATATCAGGGCGTAATAAATTAAGTGAATCAAAATCTTGATGCATGTCAGCGATTGTACGTTCTGTTAATGCTTCACATGATTCTTGGTTTTCTAACGCGCGTTTAATTATTTTGTCGTCTACATCAGTAATGTTACGCACGTAACTCACGTCATAACCAATAAAACGTAAATAACGCACCATGTTATCAAACGCGATGTAAGTGCGAGCATGACCAATGTGACATAAGTCATATACAGTAACACCGCAGACATATAAACCTACTTTATTGGCATGAATAGGCTCAAATTTTTGTTTTTGACGGCTTAAGGTATTGTAAATATGCAACATATAAAAGTCTCTGCTTTAGCTAATTTTAATCGCCGCGAGTATAACAATTCACAAAACTTACGTCATGGCCTTTCTAAGGCCTTAATATGTTTTTTCTGGCTGTGGCATACAATTTTAATGGTTTTGGGTATAGAATAACGGCCTTAAATTTAATACGGATTATAACGATGATTACTTTCTCTACTAATATGGGCGATATTCAAATTGAACTTGATTTTGATAATGCACCTGTTTCAGCTAAAAACTTCTTACAATATTGTCAAGAAGGCTATTATGAAGGCACTATTTTTCACCGTGTTATTAAAGGATTTATGATCCAAGGCGGTGGCATGGAAGTGGGCATGGCAGAAAAAACAACGCGTGACCCAATTAAAAATGAAGCTAACAACGGTTTAAAAAATGAAATCGGTACGTTGGCCATGGCTCGCACAATGGAACCTCATTCAGCGAGTGCGCAATTCTTTATTAATGTTGCTGATAATGCGTTCTTGAACTTCCGCTCTGAAACACAAGATGGCTGGGGTTACGCGGTATTTGGTAAAGTAACTGCAGGTTTAGATATCGTACAAAAAATGGAACAAGTTAAAACGGGTAACGCTGGTTATCATCAAGATGTTCCGGTTGAAGATATTATTGTTGAAAAAGTAACGGTAGCAGAATAACTATCAGCTCATTTTGAGCGTCACTTTTTATTATGTTTAAAGAGTAAGCTTAGTGCTTACTCTTTTTGTTTTGAATGTTTCATTTGGTCAATTAATGAATGTGTTTATGCTGTATTTTGTTTCATCCTGATACCCATTTCCATATTATTCATTAAAAAGCCCTCATAGAATTTAATACCAATTCATATTAATAAGTGATCTCTCAAAATGCATCCAGCGGTTTTTGAACAAGGCGTCGGTGTACTTCAGGCATCCTGCCTTTCGCTAAAGCCAGCAAAGCTGTTCAAAAATGTTCCAGACATTTTTGTGTAGGAATGGTCAAATACCGATAACGCAGGTCAAAAGCCGCTGGGGCATTCCTTTCAGGCGAGTTTTAAATACGCTTACTCTGTGTTGCTCGAACTCAAAAGAGCACCGCTATTCTTTCATTCAAGCGCCTTGATTAAGCGCATTTAAACGCTCGCTGAGTGGGCAATTATTATTACGGATTGGTATAACTATGTCTTACTATTTTATTTCTGATCTGCATTTATCAGAAAACCGTCCAGACATCACGGCAATGTTTGTTGATTTTTTAACCTCGCTTAACCCGAAAACCGATACCTTATATATTTTAGGCGACTTTTTTGATTACTGGATTGGTGATGATGACCCTTCAACTTGGTTGCTCCCGATTAAACAAGCTTTGAAAAAGGTGTCTGATGACGGTATTGCGATTTATTTTATGGTGGGTAATCGCGACTTTGCGATTGGCAAACGTTTTTGTAAAGCTTGTGGCATGACGTTATTAAGCGATCCGAGTATTGTTAAGTTATATCAGCAACGGATATTACTCATGCATGGTGACATTTTGTGTACTGATGATGTGAGTTATCAAAAGTTTAGACGGATCATTCGCAATCCGATTGTTTTATTTGTTTTACGACACCTGCCTTTGCGCACTCGCCATAAAATTGCGCAAAAATTACGTCAAGAAAGCCAACAAAAACAAAGTCAGGTTCAAATGTCTATTCTTGATGTTAATACGCAAGCGGTCGCTAAATGTATGGATGATTGGCAAGTCGATTTACTTATCCATGGTCACACCCATCGGCCTCGTATTCACAATCATGCTAGAGCGACCAATAGAGGAACTCGGATTGTGTTAGGGGATTGGTATGATCAAGGCAGTATTTTAGAGTTAGATGAAGATGGATATTCGCTCTTTGAATATAACAAAAATAAAGCTTAAATTATGCTGGATGATTAATTAAGCTTTAGCTCGGGGGACGCAGGATAAATCTGAATTTTTATCGTAGTAATTTTTTTCATCAATCCCATCGTGATCAATGTCTTGGCTTTTTCGTATTCTACCATTTAGGTTAATAATTAATGCCTTGGTATAATGCGCTGTTTTATCTTGATTATGGCAATATTGAAAAGTGCCACTGGCTGAATCAAGCATACCTGCACTATCAAATATTAGCACTTTCCCACCGGTGAATATTAATCGTCCTTCAAGGTTCTCTAATTGTGATTTTAGTAATAGCGTATCCGTTTTTTCATCATATTCATTTAATGGATATTTATCGATAAATATTGAATAGCCTTGTTGCCAATTGCCTTGGCATTTTTTAGCTGTGTTTAATGGGCAAAAAGTGATCCTGCTTTGTTGATTAATGGCGCTGTGGCGACTAAAGACGAGGTCTTTATGTAAGCGTTCCATAACGGCTTTTACATTATAGGTAAGCCTTAAATTTGTCATTGTTGGTGCTGTTAAGGTCATTAGGATAATCACTAATATCGCAACAATTAAAAACTCGAGTAAAGTAAAACCTTTGGTTATCATCCTAATAACTCATGTTAATCCATATACCTGTAACTGTAGCTTTATTTAACTTAAATTCTAGTTTTATTTTAAGGGGTAGTGGTTGGGCGTATAATGTGGGTTCAAGATAAGAAATTAGACGCTCATCACTAAAAGATAGAATAGGCAGATGATAAGCCTATTCTATCTTTTATGATTTATAGCCAGTTTAGCTATCAATCATAAATAGTTGGAATGGCTTGACGTTTATGTTCTGTTCGCTCAAATATAGTGATAAGTTTCGTCGCAATTTCAGGTGAAACTGGCTTACCTTCAAGAAAATCATCAATTTGATCATAGGTGATCCCGAGTGCGGCTTCATCTTCTTTTTGTGGCGCTAATTCTTCTAAATCGGCGGTTGGTGCTTTAAATACGAGTTTGTCTGGCGCGCCTAATGCTTGTGCTATTTCTCTTACTTGACGTTTGTTTAAGCCGAATAAAGGCGCTAAATCACAAGCACCGTCACCGTACTTAGTATAAAAACCGGTGATGTTTTCTGCGGAATGGTCGGTACCTAAAACGAGCCCGCCGACAAGGCCGGCAATTTCATATTGGATCACCATACGCGTGCGGGCTTTTACGTTACCTTTAACAAAGTCTATCGTCGTTTCAGATTCGGGCTTTAAACCGGCGCTTTGCATTTTAGCTAAGGTTTCAGCATGAATACTATCGGCCCCCGGTTTTACATTAACGGATAATGATTTTGAAGGTTGAATAAAGCTTAAGGCCATTTGTGCGTCATCTTCATCTGCTTGCACATCATAAGGTAATCTAACGGCAATAAATTGATACTCGCCTGTATTTTCTGTGTTGAGTTCATCAATGGCGAGTTGTGCTAAACGACCAAGCGTTGAAGAGTCGATGCCACCGCTAATACCTAACACTAAATTTTTTTGTTTAGCCGCTAGAAGTTGTGTTTTGATAAAACTCACTCGACGTGCAATTTCAAATTGGGTATCAATCTGCGGTTTAACTTTCATCTGTTCTACAATATATGCTTGATCCATCATGATTAACTATCTTCTGTTAGAGTAATTATTTTTAATAATATAGAATTTTTTGACGTTAAACGATAATAAGTTGACTATTATTGTTTATAAGCAATATAGACTGTTCTTATATTGAAAAATAACACTTTATTTTAACGCGTTATTAACGCATGCTAATGAAAATAATAATTCTTAAATTTTAGGCAATGGAGACGTAAAGGTATGAAATGTATAACTGCCATCATAAAACCGTTTAAACTTGATGATGTACGTGAAGCTTTGGGCGAGTTAGGTGTAACGGGCATGACAGTAACCGAAGTCAAAGGGTTTGGTCGTCAAAAAGGGCATACCGAATTATATCGTGGTGCTGAATATAATGTTGATTTTTTACCTAAAGTTAAATTAGAGATCATCATTGCAGACGACGATGTCGAGCGTAGTGTCGAAGCGATAATTAATGCGGCGAGTTCTGGCAAAATTGGTGACGGAAAAATATTTATCACACCAGTTGAACGTGCTATTCGGATCCGCACCGGCGAAGAAAACGACAGTGCTATATAGTTCTGTTTGCTAAAGGTAAAACGCGATACGTTTGTTACAGGTTTATTGTGTCTTACCTTTATTTTTTGCTGAACTAATAACTTTTTTAGTTCAGCAGCGTTATTTTGTTAATTTTTATTAATCTTTATTAATCTTTATTAATCTTCCTTTATCTTGATATAGTGCTTAATTGCTTCTAATAAATCATTTGTTTGAAACGGCTTGGTTAAATATACATCAATGCCAAGCGCTTTCGCTTGTAGCCTATCGTGTTCTGCAACACTCGCTGTTAAGGCGATAAGCGGTAAATTGGCTTTGCTTGGGTCTGCTTTTAAAACGGCTGCAGTTTCAAAACCATTCATAATCGGCATATGTAAATCGAGTAAAACAAGATCGACAGTATGCTCGGCTAGGTAATCTAAGGCAATTTTACCATTTGCCGCTATTTCGCTTTTTATGTTTAATAATTTCAGTTGTTCTTGCGCAATAATTTGATTTATTTCGTTATCTTCAACAATTAAAACAAATAATTCACTAAGTGCGACTGTGTTAGTCGGTTGGTTAGAGGTCGGTTGAGTTGGTTGTGTTTTTAAGGTTACTGTAGTCTCTAAGGGCAAACTAATTGTAAATTCAGAACCTAGATTGATTTCGCTATTAACGGTAATCTTTCCATTCATCAAATCGACGAGTTCTTTTACAAGCGCTAACCCTAGGCCGGTTCCACCGTGTTGTCGGGTCGCAGATTCATCTGCTTGAGTAAATACAGAAAACAAGGTGGGCAACTGCTTTTCATCAATACCAATGCCTTGGTCTTTAACGCTGCATATTAACAACCATTCCGTTTCAGTTTGTGGCTCTAATGTGAATGTAACTTTTATTTGTCCTTGGTTGGTAAATTTGATTGCGTTGGCGCATAAATGGCCAATAACTTGCTGAATACGATAAGCATCGGCCAAGAATGTTGGAAATGTTGTTGTGGGGTAATGGACAATGAAATTAACTGATTTTTGCAATGCTTTAATTTCGTATTCATCTCTAATACGATAAATGATGTCGTCTAGGTTTGTCTCTTTTGGTTTTAGCTTAATACGTCCAGAGCCCATTTTGGCTAAATCGAGCATATCGTTGATAATATTCAACATATGTTCAGATGCATTCATAATTTGCGAAAAATGCCCTTTTGCTACTTTATCTTTGGTTTGTGCTAAGCCTATTTGGCTATAACCCACAACGGCATTTAACGGGGTTCGGTATTCATGACTCATATTTGATATGAATTGGTCTTTTGCTTTATTCGCTTGTTGTAATTTTACATTTGTTTTTTGTAACTCATACGTTTTTTGCTTGACTTGTTCTTCTAACTTTCGACTAAAACCGGTCACTAACATGATGAAAATCATACCAAAAGTACTCAGTAAACAACCAAATATTAAGATATACCAGCTTGCCCAGTCTAATGAACTTTGCTCAAAAGATTGAGCGCTTGAGAACCTCAAGGTTAATTGCTGATTCAACCAGGTATTTTGCGTGGTATAACTAAAGTTTGCGTTAGAAGAAAACCCATTGTTGTAGACGCTTGTTTCTGTGTTGTTTGAGTCGTGTGTTATCACCTGAAAATTAAATAAAGGCTGTTTATCGTGATGATAAAGAGAAAGTAACAAGGCATCCACTTCGACCACGGCTTCAACAAGCCCGAGTAAATTCCTGTATTTAGACTCGACAGAAATAGGTATTTGGTTATTTTTGTATAAAGGGTAATAAATAACCACACCCGTATATTTATCTTGTTGTTGAGCTAGCATGATGGGTGGCGTTATTCTCGGCTCCGCAGTTGTAATGGCTAAATTAACGGTATTTTGTACGATAGGGTGAGAGCTCACATCTAATCCTAAAGCGGGGCGGTTAATGCTTTGAGGTTCTAGGTAGGTGATCGGTAAATAATAATCTTGTGCTAGTGCATGAGTGAAGCGCCCGTCTGAGGCTAATTTTTTTATGGTAAATTCGCTTATACCGCTTTGTTTTACCTGATTTATGAAGGCCTCTTTTTGCTCTGACAAAACTTTAGGTATCCAACCTAGCGCTCTGAGCTTGACATTACCTTGGTTGATTATTTGGCTAAAGTGCGCAAATTCCTCTCTTGATACCTTGTTACTGGCATAAAATAACCCTGAGAGAGCATATAGCTGTTGCTCGATGGTATGTTGAGCAAGACTAAACCTTTGACTAAAAACCTCGGCATCATCAACAAATAATTGATATTTTTTTGTTTCAAACTGCGTTTTAGATTGCGAAAAAATAAAGCTAACTAATATAAACAATAATGTTGATGGAACGATAATTTTCCAGCGGTAAGTATTGTTCTCAAATAAAGTGTTACTTGTTAATAGCAAGACTAATGGTGCAAAAAATATTGTGCCGATAGAGTCGCCGACCCACCAAGTGAAGCCAATAAAACTGGCCACCGAAAAAGGTAAATCGTTGATCAATGCGATAGACGAGGCGCCTATCGTTGCCGCAATAACACAAGCAACAGGGCCAATTAGCATAATAAAATAAAGGATCGATTTTAAATTATTTGTTTTGATAGGACGATTTAAAAACCGTAAAACTAAATATTTGGCGAAGATAAGTTGTAATAGGGTGCCTGTTGCGAGCAGTAAGGGTAATAACCAATCGGTCATCGAGGTTGTTAATAAATTAATCGAATTAACTTGTAAATTAGCAAGTGTTGAACCAATGAAAGCACCCAGTAAAGCATAAGGGCCGCATTTTAAATAGATTGCTAAAGCGATCCCTGCAGCAGGCCAAATTGCGCTGGCGAACCCCGGCGGAATAGCAAATAAAAGGCCCACTTTGGCAAAGCAAAAATAACAAGCAAACGAAACCAAAATGATGAATAGGGGATGTCTGAAAAACGTCAAAATATATAAGGCACAATTGGGTTGAGTATTTACTATTTATAGCACTAGATCATAATAAAATCGCTAATTAGCCTCAAAAATACGTTTTCTTATCAACAACGTAAATAAAAAATCGAATCATCTACAAATCAATGAAACCTGAATTCAAGAAAAGGATAAATGCTTATTTCTATAAAACGTTACGCTTGAATCGGTGGGTCATTTTTATGACTGGTCATTTTTTTTAATCTAAGTTTTTGTTTTATATGATTTATTTTTTTTGGCACGTTAACTGCATTGTGAGGTTAGTTAAATAAGTTAGTAAATTGACACTGAGGTTTATTTGTATGTTTGATTGTAATTTAAATGCGGAACAGAACCCTGTTGATTTGGCTGTTGAAGCCTATCAAGGTGAACTTGCATCGTTAAGAACACAAGCATCCAGTTTAACTCATCTTGTAAAAGTATTACCTGCTGGTGTGGTTATTATTGATGGGTCGGGGTTAGTGAGAGATGCCAATCAAATCGCGATTGATTTTTTAGGCACTCCTTTAAAAGGTCAGCGCTGGTTAACGATTATTGAACGTGCTTTTGCGCCACAAGCTGACGATGGTCATGAAGTTTCACTTAAAGATGGGCGTCGAGTTAAGTTACAAACTACGGATTTATCTCCCGAATCAGGTCAATTGGTGTTATTAACTGATATGACTGAAACTCGGTTATTACAATCTCGTGTGGCTAAATTAAAGCATTTATCAGCATTGGGTAAAATGATGGCGACGTTAGCCCATCAAATTAGAACGCCGCTTTCTGCTGCGATGCTTTATGCCGCTAATTTAGGTAATTCATCTTTAAAACCAAATTCTCGCATTAGTTTTCAACAAAAATTAATTTCTCGATTGCAAGATTTAGAAAAACAAATAACCGATATGTTGCTGTTTGCTAAAGGCGATCAAGATCATGTTGCCCAAAAAATATCATTACAACAATTGCTAAGCGAAGTACAAATTGGCAGCGAAGCTATGTTGACTCAATGTGCTGGCCGTTTAGAAGCGCAATTACCTGAACCCGATATTATTATTTTAGGTAATAAAAACGCTTTGGCGAGTGCAATCCAAAACTTAATTCACAACAGTATTCAAGTCATCGGTGAAGGCGTCATGATCACTCTGAGCGCGAGTCGCGATATAAACTCCCCCAATGAAGTGTGTATCTGCGTGCAAGATAATGGCCCTGGTATCGACGCCGCCCATCACGCACATATTTTTGAACCTTTTTATACTACGCGTTCGCAAGGTACAGGTCTTGGGCTTGCGGTCGTTAAATCGGTTATTGAACAGCATAAAGGACGCGTCGAGATCGAATCAACTTCAGGTCAGGGTGCTAAATTTATTTTAAAACTACCGATTGTTGAAACACTTAATCATACGTTCACGCTTGCGCAAGTGTCAGGCCAAAATTAGAGGATTTATCATGGAAAATAATGCAAAAGTTTTAGTTGTTGAAGATGATCAAGCCTTGCGCGAAGCCGTGGTTGATACCTTAGGTATGGCTGGGTACGAGGCGGTAGAGGCCTGCTCAGGTGAAGATGCGCTTATCAAATTAAAAGAAGAATCGATCAATATAGTGGTGAGTGATGTGCAAATGCCGGGGATAAATGGTTTGTCATTACTTCGGTCTATTAAAGCTAATCAACCTAATATGCCGGTATTGTTAATGACGGCTTTTGCCAATATTAATGATGCTGTTCAAGCGATGCGTGATGGCGCAACGGATTATTTATCTAAGCCCTTTTCGCCTGAAGTTTTGCTTAATTTAGTTAGTCGATATGCGCCAGCGGTTAGTTCTGAACGCTTTTCGCCGGTTGTTGCAGATGAGACCAGTATTAAATTATTGGCGTTAGCAGCTAAAGTGGCACGATCAGAAGCTAATGTGATGATTAATGGCCCGAGTGGTTCCGGTAAAGAAGTCCTTGCGCGTTATATTCATTGTCAATCTGAACGTGCAGACTCTACATTTGTCGCGATAAACTGCGCCGCTATTCCTGAAAACATGTTGGAATCAACTTTATTTGGTTATGAAAAAGGCGCATTTACGGGGGCTTTACAAGGGTGTCCGGGTAAGTTTGAGCAGGCACAAGGCGGTACTATTTTACTTGATGAAATCACTGAGATGGATTTAAATCTTCAAGCTAAATTATTGCGTGTATTACAAGAACGCGAAGTTGAACGCTTAGGATCAAGTAAAACAATTAAGTTAGATGTGCGTGTGATCGCAACGAGTAACCGAGATTTAAAACAAGCGGTGATCCAAGGCCAGTTTAGAGAAGATCTGTATTATCGTTTAAATGTTTTTCCGTTAACGTGGTTGCCATTAGCTGAACGCAAAATGGACATTTTACCGTTAGCTGAAAATTTAATTGAGCGTCATTGTGCTCAAACCGGACAAGTGGTTTATGTATTAGCGCCTGAAGCTCGTAGTAAGTTGCTACAGCATAAATGGCCTGGGAATGTTCGTGAATTAGATAATGTGATCCAACGCGCTTTAATCCTCGCTAATAATGAAACGATCACGGAACATGATATTTTACTTGAAACCGATACCGCTATGATTGAAACAGTTGCTGAATCATCTATTGAAGCCGACAAGCCTGAACGTTTGGGGGCCGAGATCCAAAAGCAAGAGCAACAGATCATTCTCGATACTTTAGTCGCTTTTCACGGCAAGCGTAATTTGGTTGCCGACAAGTTAGGGATCAGTCCACGTACTTTGCGTTATAAAATTGCCAAAATGCGTGATCAAGGTATTGCGATCCCCGTTTAGTCTTATTTAAACTCGTTTCATATTTATACCCAAGTGACTTGGGTATGGGCTCAATCCTTGAGTCTAGAGGCTTAGATAAATGCGATTAATTTAATTGTGTTTATCTGAGCCTTTTGTGTTTCCTCCCTTTTTTGCCAATAATATTAACATTGGCACACCTCATGCATTTACCTACTTATCGTGTCAAAAAATATACAATCTTCAATTTTTTGACAGTATTTATTCAAATTTAGGGTATTACCATGAAAATTGGTTCATTTGATATTGCAGCAAACTCACTTTATGCCGAAATGCAGTCGCTTTCTACGCACGCTCGTAATAACATAACCCCAGAAGTTAAACCTGATCAAGGTGTCGTTAAATCGTCAACAACCGATTTTGGTGAATTATTTCAAAAAGCCTTAAGTAATGTGAATGATTTAGGTCATGAATCAAAAGCAAAAGTAACGGCTTTTGAAATGGGTGATAAAAGTGTCAGTATTGCTGATGCTATGATAGCAAAAGAAAAATCGGGTGTGGCTTTTGAAGCTACACTACAAGTACGTAATAAAGTACTTGAAGCATATCAAAAAATTATGCAAATGCCGGTTTAGGCTTAAAACGTATTTGAGGAAGTGAATGTGGCTGAACAAGCTGGAACAACTGATATCGCAATTGCCAATGATAGCGATTCGGATTCACCATTAGGCGAAGAACAAAAGTCAGGTTTTATGGGCGCATTATCAAATGTTGATATTTTGCGTCAAGTGACTTTGATCCTTGCTTTAACCATTTGTTTAGCGATTGCACTGTTTATTATTTTATGGGCGCAAGAGCCTGATTTACGTCCATTAGGTAAATTTGAAACACAGGAATTAATTGAAACGTTAGATTTTCTCGACCAAAGCAAAATTGAATATGTGCTTGAGGGCGACACCATCAAAGTTATTGAAGATGAATATCAAAACATCAAATTGATGTTAGCTCGTGCGGGTATGCAAAATGGCCCCGCGCAAGGTGAAGATATTTTATTAAAAGATATGGGCTTTGGTGTGAGTCAACGGGTCGAGCGTGAACGCTTAAAGTATAGCCGCGAACAAAGCCTCGCGCGTACCATTGAAGAATTACAAAACATAAAACGCGCTCGTGTTTTACTGGCCATCCCGAAAGAAAATGTCTTTGCTCGTCATGAGAAAAAACCCAGTGCCACGGTGGTATTAAGCATAAACCGTAATCGTCAATTATCAGGTGAAGAGGTTGATTCGGTTGTTGATATTGTTGGCTCTGCGGTTCAAGGTTTAGAACCCGCTCGTATTACGGTTACTGACCAAAACGGTCGTTTACTTAATTCAGGTTCGCAAAGCTCATTATCAGCGCGTTCGCGCAAAGAATATGAAATAGAACAAAAGCGTGAAAGGGAATACATGGAAAAAATAGATTCCATTATGATCCCGATTGTTGGCATCGGCAATTATACATCGCAAGTTGACGTCACGATGGATTTCACCGCGGTTGAACAAACGCAAAAACGTTTTAACCCTGATTTACCCGCAGTGCGCAGTGAAATGACGGTTGAAACAAGCTCATTGGGTGGCGGTGCGATTGGTATTCCTGGTGCTTTAACTAACCAACCCCCCCTTGATTCTAATATTCCTGAAGAAGCGAATGGTTTAGGGAGTGGCAATGGCTCGCCAAGTAAAAATCATAGAGAATCAACTCGAAATTACGAATTAGATACGACGATCAGTCATACTCGTCAACAAAGTGGTGTGGTGCGTCGTGTGACGGTTTCGGTTGCTGTTGATCATCTGCATCAAACGAATGCTGATTCTGGCGAAATGGAATCAATTCCACGTGCAGTTGAAGAACTCGCCAACATTCGACGTTTACTGCAAGGTAGTATTGGTTTTAGTATGCAACGAGGTGACACGCTTGATGTGATCACCATTCCATTTACACGTGATGATATTGGTAAAGATATTGTGGTTCCGTTTTATAAGGAGCCTTGGTTTGATAAGTTATCTCGCCTGTTAGCGGGTATGTTGATTATTATCGTGCTTATTGTATTTGTTGTGCGTCCGATGTTACGCAAACTTATCTACCCAGAAGATACGCCAGATGATTATGATGACGGCTTGCTTGATTCGGGTGTTGATTTGGGTGACGAAACCATTGATATGTTATCGAGTGAGTTTGATTCAAGTGCGGTTGGTTTTGCATCTGATGGCTCATTGATGCTTCCTGATTTGCATAAAGATGAAGATGTACTTAAAGCGGTTCGAGCGTTAGTCGCGAATGAACCTGAATTATCGTCTCAAGTAGTTAAAGCGTGGTTAAACGAAGATGTCTGAAGAAAGTAGCCCACAATTCGATGTTGAACGTTTAGAAGGCGTTGAAAAAGCAGCCATATTACTATTAAGTCTATCTGAAGAAGATGCAGCTCAGATACTTAAACACTTAGAACCTAAGCAAGTTCAAAAAGTGGGTATGGCGATGGCCTCGTTAGAAGATTTTACCCAAGATAAAATTACAGCCGTTCATAAACTTTTTATTGATGAGATTCAAAGCTTCTCAACTATTGGCTTCCAGTCTGAAGAGTTTGTGAAGAAAGCGTTAACGGCTGCACTAGGTGAAGAAAAAGCCGGTAACTTAATTGAACAAATTATCATGGGCTCAGGCGCTAAAGGCCTTGATTCATTAAAATGGATGGATTCAAAACAGGTTGCTAATATTATTCGTAACGAGCATCCACAAATTCAAACGATCGTTATGTCTTATCTTGACCCTGAACAATCAGCTGAAATCATGTCGCAATTCTCTGAAAAAGTTAGGCTTGATTTAATGATGCGTATTGCTAATTTAGAAGAAGTGCAACCAGCGGCCTTGCAAGAATTGAACGAAATTATGGAGAAACAGTTTGCGGGTCAAGCGGGTGCTCAAGCGGCTAAAATGGGCGGCTTAAAAGCAGCGGCTGATATTATGAACTACCTTGATACTAATATTGAAGGTCAGTTAATGGATGCTATCCGTGAACATGATGAAGAGATGAGCCAGCAAATCCAAGACCTTATGTTTGTATTTGATAACTTAGCCGATGTTGATGATAAAGGTATTCAAGCTATTTTACGCGAAGTACAACAAGAAGCTCTTATGCGAGCCATTAAAGGGGCTGATGAAGGTTTACAAGATAAGATCATGGCTAATATGTCTAAACGAGCGGCAGAATTATTGAAAGATGATTTAGACGCAATGGGGCCAATCAGAGTGAGTGAAGTTGAAAGTGCGCAAAAAGAAGTGCTTTCAATTGCTCGACGTTTAGCTGATGCCGGTGAAATTATGTTAGGCGGCGGCGGCGGCGAAGAGTTCTTATAAACATGAGTGAACAAGATAAATTTCGCCGTTACATTAAAGCGTCTGAAGCGAGTGCCCAAAAAAGCAAAACGTGGGAAGTGCCGACGGTTACAAGTGGCAAAGTTAAATCGGATGATTATACCAATGCGTTGCGTAAACCCGAAGGTTGGGTATATGAGCCACCTGAACCCGAGCCCGAGCCACCTAAGCCTCCAACATTAGAAGAAATTGAAGCGATTCGTCAAGCCGCATACGATGAGGGCTTTGCTGAAGGTAAAGATGCCGGTTTTACAGAAGGTAAAGCCGAAGGTCATATCGAAGGAAAAGAGGCTGGTTTTACCGAAGGTAAAGCCGAAGGTGTTGATACGGGGCTTACCGAAGCTAAAGAGATCATCGATGAGAAAGTTCAAATTTGGCAGCAGCTCATTGATTGTTTAGACGAGCCTATCCGTCATGTTGACGAAAGTGTTGAAAAAGAACTGTTAATGCTGGTTACACAATTAGCAAAAGCCGTGATTAAGCATGAAGTTAAGACGAATCCTGATATTTTATTAAAAACTGTAAAAGAAGCGATAGACGCGTTACCTGTTAATACTCAACATTTCGAAATGCACTTACATCCGGATGACATTGCAATTTTAATTGAATCATATGGTGAAGACGGCATAAAACAAAAAGGTTGGCGCTTGCTACCTGAACCTGCTCTTGCGCGAGGTTGCTGTGAAATTAAAGCGGATACCTCCAGTGTAACTTATACAATTGAACAACGTACTTCTGAAATATTGGATAGATTCTTGCAGGATAGCTCGTTATAAAACGACGCGTCAATTTTTACGCTTTTCAGAATTAACACTCGCGTTAATTATTAAATAATAACTATAGTCAAAGCGATCGGGTTTTAGGGGAAGCCGTCAAGCTTCGAGATCCCATGAGCATATGCTCTATTATGTGATTGGGGCGAGTAAGCGCTGACAATGAACCATAAAACCTGAGCGAGAAGACTATAAATTCATTTGTTTATTTACCAATCAGGTTTGTTTTGCCTATGTCTGCTGAAGCATTGTGCCAAAAATTAAAAGCATATCATCATAATATTGGCCACTCAGGCCCTAAAGTCGCCGGCCGTTTAGTGCGGGTTGTTGGGCTTACGCTTGAAGCGATTGGCTGCCAAGCTTCAGTGGGGAGCTTATGTTCAGTTGAAACTGAAAGTGGCTTTATTGATGCTGAAGTAGTTGGCTTTGATGGTAATAAAATTTTTCTGATGCCGAGTGAAAATATTAAAGGCATTTTACCGGGCGCAAAAGTCACTCCACTTTCTGTTGAACAAGGTATTCCTGTTGGCATGCATTTACTCGGTCGAGTGATTGATGGTGCCGGTCGAGCTTTAGATGGCAAAGGTTCAATAACCAGTAAGCAGCGTACGGCAAGCGTAAATAAAGCGATTAACCCTCTTTCGCGACGACAAATAAGTGAACCGCTCGATGTAGGCGTTAAAGCGATTAATGGCATGTTAACCGTAGGCAAAGGTCAGCGAATGGGGCTTTTTGCCGGTTCTGGTGTTGGTAAATCGGTACTGCTTGGCATGATGACCCGAGGTGCAACCGCAGATGTCGTTGTTGTTGGGTTAATTGGTGAGCGTGGCCGAGAAGTAAAAGAGTTTATTGAAGAAATTTTGGGTGAAGCGGGGCGAGCGCGTTCCGTTGTGGTGGCCGCACCTGCAGATAATTCACCTTTAATGCGCTTGAAGGGATGTGAAACCGCGGTGGCGGTGGCAGAATATTTTCGTGATCAAGGTCTGGATGTTTTATTACTGATGGATTCAATTACGCGTTATGCACAAGCTCAACGAGAAATTGCGCTGGCTATTGGTGAACCCCCTGCAACTAAGGGATATCCACCTTCGGTTTTTGCCAAGTTACCGGCTTTAGTTGAACGTGCCGGCAACGGAGGTGAAGGTCAGGGTTCGATAACCGCTTTTTTCACTGTGTTGTCAGAAGGGGATGATATGCAAGACCCTATCGCCGATGCTTCAAGAGCGATCCTTGATGGGCATATTGTTTTGTCACGTGAATTGGCAGACAGTGGTCATTATCCTGCGATTGATGTCGGTAAATCAATTTCACGTGTTATGCCTGCGGTCACAACTGAGCTACACCAAGATCAAGCCCGAGTTATTAAAACACTTTATTCTGCTTATCAAAAAAATCAAGATTTGATCACGATTGGAGCTTATAACAAAGGCAGTGATCCCATTGTTGATACCGCTATTTCAATCAAACCGCAAATTGATGAATTCTTACAACAAAAAATGCACGATGTGATCGCGTTTGATGATTGTATGGGACATTTAGATACCCTGACGCAACAGTTTAGAGCGAGCTAATCATGATTAATAAACAATTGTACTTAGTCGTTGAAATGGAACAGCGTAAAGAAGATCGAATGGCGGCTGATTATGGTAAAGCGAAAAACGATTTAGCGGAGCATGAAATCCGTTCTCAGGCATTACAAGAACACAAAAAACAATACATGCAAGATGTGTTAGACCAAGGAAAAAAAGGACTTGGGATCCAGCAAATGAATCGGTTTCATGTGTTCATTGGAAAATTAGATCAAGCTTGTTCAGTGCAGTCAAATAAAGTTCAAACGGCCAAAAAAGTAGTCGAGCAGCGCCGAGCATTATGGCTAAACCAACAAAGAAAGCGTAAAGCTATTCAATCGGTTATTGATAAACAAAAACAAGCTGAACAATTAGCTGAGCAACGAGCAGAGCAAAAAATGTTTGATGAATTTGCGATGCAACAATATTTTAGAAAAACGCAGGCAAACTAAATTATTGGAACATTGCTTGCTAATAAATATTCATCGCAGGGTGTTTATGCCGTGCAACAACAACATTATGTTTTATTGATACTAACCATTGCCTTTACCGAGGAATAGCTATGCAATTCATTGCCGTGCCCCAAACTGACAGTCTTATTTCTTCAAATAAAACGGCTGAAAAACAATCCTTAACGGATTGGCAGCATGATTCTAATGAATTCGAACAGCGCCTTGCTCTGTCAAAAGAATGGCAACAGCGTCAATATGACCATCGTCAAGATGCGGCAGCGGCTCATTCACAACAAATACAAAATCAAGAACGCTTGGCTAATCGTCACCGTTCAGAGCGCCAACCTCTTGGCTCTGCGTCGGTTAATCCAAAAGCTAATGAACAAAACTCATCAACTCAACATCGTGATGAGCCTACAACAAGTAGTGCATCTAATACCAAAGCGTTAGCTGAACAAGAGAGTAAAACACCTATTGCGGCGATGCCAGATAAAGCCGACGCTAATAAGACTGAACGGCTGGAGCGAGATCGTACTCATTCATCCGAACAAAAATCATTTGAAAATAATACAAAAAAATCGGCTGATAATGAGAAAACGACTGATTTAAATTTAACGAAAAGTTTAGAAGATGACACTCAATCGTTATTAACCTTGATTGAAAAAAGCCAAGGAATGGAGCCTACGAGTAAAAAAGTGGCGGATAAAAACGCGCATGCAGAAACCACAAATAAAATAGAAAAAGTCGATGATGGTATCGATCAAACCCAGGTTGAATCTAACTCTATTCAGATAATGTCAACTAAAGACAACGCGAAGAAAGATAAAGCTGAGACAGACAATAGTCTTAAATTAGAGGCGGTTCAGAAAGTTTCGACTGCCCATAGTGACAGCGACAGTATAGCCGATTTAAAGACCGCTAAAAAAGTAAGTCAATCAGCCCTAAACGATAAACAAATTGAAAAAAAGACGGATGTAGAGAGTCTACTTGATCTAGAAAAAACGCACCGTAAATTGGCTTTAACGGTTGATGGTAAAGGCGAGAATGAAATAAATAAAAACACTCAGAAAGACAATGTTGTGAGCGAGCTTGATGCTAAAAATAAACCGGTTGCTGTAAACAAAACCCAAACTGTTGATTTAGCTGGTGAGCAAAAAGGCAAAATTGCAAAAGCAGAAGATACTGAATTAAACCCAACCGACGTTAAAAAAACGACTGTTGTGAGCTCGACCGTAGCCGGTGCAAATCAAAAAAGTGATGCGAATCAAGCGAAGGTAATGGCTGAACCACTTAATAACCTTAAAAGTAACGTTAATAATACGGTTGTAAGTGAAAAAACAAAAGAGGTAAACAGCGAAGCTAAAGGTGACGCGACACAAATTAAAAAAGAATCTGCTGTCATCGTTGAAGAGAATAAAAGGGCTATTCAGCAAACCGCTACAGGCAAAAATGATGTTAATGGTGTGATTCGACAAGATGCGGTTGCAAGCACAAATACGAGTAACAAAACCTCAAGCAAAGTTGAAGATGTTGACGCGACCAATATAAAAATGGCTTCGAATGCTGACAATAAAGCTGCTCAAAAATTAAAGCAAAATAATGGTGGTTCCGCTACTGCACAAACAACAGAGACTGCTCAAGCCATTGAAAAAACAGCACTCAGTAAAGAGGGGAAGCGTGAGCAAGTAGCTGAATCCGAGCTTACAGTGCCATTAAACTCAGGTGCAACGAATGCAACGAATGCAACGGATGGTGTTGAGAGTAAGAAAATTAAAGAAAAAAATGTTGAAACTAAAGCGGTAGAATCCAAAACTAAAAACAACGATGTCGCTTTACAAGCTGAATTGTCGGCAGAAAACGCACAACTAGGGCAATCAATTACGGCTTCTGAAGTGAAAAGTGAAGGTAAACCCAATGCCTCAGCGGTTAATGCATCAAACGAAGGTAAGTCTGATAAAGTAACTGATTTAAAAGAACGCAAAGTAAAAAAAGAAACTGAGCAGCAAAATGGAGAGGGTAAGCAAATTAAGGTCGACTTTGTAGAAAAACCCATGAATACAGAGCTTGACGCGACCCTTCAAGAGCAGGCTATCACTAATTCTTTAGTGCAATCAGCTAATGAACGCAGTGCTCAAGATGCAAAAAATACGCAAGCACAAGTGATACATCAAGTAAATCGTTCTGAAGTTACGCTGGCTGATAAATCGTTGCAAAAACAAATGCAAACCTTAAAAGAAGTTCCACTGCATGATAAACAAGCGAGTGCTGAAACGATTAATGAAAATGTGAAATATTTAATTAATAGTCGTGTTCAATCTGCTGAAATTCGTTTAGACCCTCCTGAGCTAGGTCAAATGCAGATAAAAATAAATATGAATGGTGATCAAGCTTCGGTTAGTATAGTCGTGCAAAATCCGCAAGCGAAAGAAATGCTTGATCAAGCCGTACCTCGATTAAGAGAAATGCTGGAAAATGCGGGTATCCAATTAGGTGAAAGTAATATTGAACAGCGTAATGGACAGCAGGCTAAACAAGGACAAGGCGAGCAAGGTAAAGGCAAAGGTTCAGGTAATGAACAAGCTGGAACGGAACAAAATGATGATAATTTAGGTGCAGAAAGCAAAATTATCAACGGACACCTTGGTGAAGTCGATTATTACGCCTAAAATCAGTTACAATTAAGTGCGTTTATCATATAAAAACATTAAGTATTTCAAGGATATTTAAATGGCTGCAGAAGAACTCCAAGTTGAAGAAGAAGAATCAGGTGGTAAAAGCAAGATGCTTATCATCATTGCTGCCGTTGCTGTACTCGCTATTGGCGGGGGGGCTGCCATGTTTTTAATGGGCGGTGATGAACCCGCCGCCGAAACCGAAGAGTTAACGCTTGATGAAGCCGCTCCACAAGAAGAATCATCTTCTGGTGCTAAAGCTGAATTAGGCACCGCTTTGTATGTAGCAATGCCTAGACCGTTTGTTTTTAATGTGCCAGGCGCAAGTCGAGATCGTCTTGTGCAAATTAAAGTGCAATTATTAGTTCGTGGTAGTACGAATGAAGAAACGGCTAAAAAGCATATTCCTTTAATTGAAGGTGGTTTGTTAAGGGTATTCAGTAGTGCTAACGCTGAAGATTTAGCAACAGTTCAAGGTAAAGAAGCACTTAAAACACTTTCATTAACGACAGTTCAGGATGAGCTGACTAATATCGTAGGGAATAAAGTGATTGAAAATGTCCTGTTTACAGGCTTTGTGATGCAATAAAATATGGCTGCAACAGACCTATTATCCCAAGATGAAATCGATGCTCTATTACATGGGGTTGATGACATTGAGGAAGAATCAGAAGACGGCGATGACGGTGGTGGAGAAGATGGTCAGAGCAGTATGTCTGATTATGACTTTTCATCACAAGACCGGATCGTGCGTGGGCGAATGCCTACGCTTGAAATGGTTAATGAACGTTTTGCTCGTCATATGCGCATTAGTTTATTTAATATGATGCGCCGCACCGCTGAAGTTTCCATCAACGGTGTTCAAATGATTAAATTTGGTGAATACGTTCATACTTTATTTGTACCGACCAGTTTGAATATGGTGCGTTTCCGTCCTTTAAAAGGGACAGGGTTAATTACCATGGAAGCGCGCTTAGTTTTTATTTTAGTGGATAACTTTTTTGGCGGTGATGGTCGGTATCATGCCAAAATTGAAGGTCGAGAATTCACGCCCACAGAAAGGCGCATAATTCAGATGCTACTCAAATTAGTATTTGAAGATTATAAAGAAGCGTGGGGACCGGTGATGGACACCTCATTTGAATATCTTGACTCTGAAGTAAACCCTGCAATGGCAAATATTGTCAGCCCAACCGAAGTTGTTGTTATCAGTTCATTTCATATTGAACTGGATGGCGGTGGTGGCGATTTTCATATTTGTTTGCCTTATTCTATGCTTGAACCTATTCGAGAGTTACTTGATGCGGGTGTGCAGAGTGACCAAGAGGATACTGATTTACGTTGGAGTAAAGCCCTGCGTGATGAAATGATGGATGTTCAAGTCGAAGTATTAGCTAAATTATTAGATTTTGAATTATCGTTACAAGAAGTGATGGATTTGCAAGTCGGTGATGTTATTCCGATTGATATGCCTGAGCATTTAACCGTCTTTGTTGAAGAGCTACCAACCTATCGGGCAAAAATGGGACGTTCGCATGAAAATCTGGCTGTGCAAATATCTGAAAAAATTAAACGACCTGCCTCTGTTAAATCTGAGTTGCAAATGGTAACAAGAGCTGGTCGACGTATTGATGCTGAGGCTGAATTACGTGAGTTAGAAGATTGGGATTAAGTTTCCCGAGTTTAAATCGTCTGAGAGAGTTAAATTATGAGTGATGATGCAATGGATGATTGGGCAGCTGCTATGGCAGAGCAAGCTGAATCAGAAGAAAATGACGGTAACGGCGAAGCGCAGGTTGCAGAACTTGAAGAATTGACCGATAGTGGCAATATAACGAATGAAGAAAAACGTCGACTCGATACCATATTAGATATTCCGGTAACGATTTCGATGGAAGTGGGCCGAACAAAAATAAACATTCGTAACTTATTGCAGCTAAACCAAGGTTCAGTTGTTGAATTAGATCGCGTTGCGGGTGAGGCGCTTGATGTATTGGTTAATGGTACATTGATTGCTCATGGTGAGGTTGTTGTAGTCAATGACAAATTTGGTATTCGTTTAACGGATGTTATCAGCCAAGTTGAGCGTATTAAAAAACTTAAATAGAGTTAAACATGCAGCGTATATATTATGGATTAGGTGCGCTTTGTGCTAGTTCTCCTCTTTTAGCCGAAACGCCCACAATGGAAAGTGCCTTACCGACCCTATTACTTTCTTTATTGTTTGTGATCGCACTTATTTTTGTCATTGCGGCTGTTTTTAAACGTACTAGCTTATCGGCGATGCGGGTAAATGGCTTAAAGGTTGTTACTATGTTGCCTTTAAGCACGCGTGAAAAAATAATTGTGGTTGATGTTGATGGCCAACAATTATTATTAGGTGTGACTCAACACAATATTAGTTTATTAAAAGAGCTTGATGAACCTCTTACTACTCCTCAATCTAATTCGCCGTTGAACGAGGGATTTAAAAAAATATTCGAACAGGTAAAAAAACGTGATTAAATATCTTTTACTTGGCTTGTTTCTATTTATCCCCGATGCTTTTGCTGAGCAGGGGTTACCCGCTTTAACTTTAAATGAAAACCCTGACGGCAGTAAAGATTACACGATATCACTGCAAGTTTTAGGTATCATGACATTGCTGAGCTTTATTCCAGCAATGTTGATCATGATGACCTCTTTTACCCGAATCGTTATTGTTTTAGGGATTTTAAGGCAAGCTATCGGTTTGCAACAAGCTCCATCAAATCAAGTGATCATTGGTATCTCTCTTTTCATGACGTTTTTTATCATGGCGCCCGTTTTTGATGAAATTAATGTCACGGCGGTTCAACCCTATATTCAAGAAGAATTAACGGCTACCCAAGCATTCGATAAAGCTCAATTACCTTTAAGAGCTTTTATGTTAAGCCAAACTCGGGTTAAAGATATTGCCACGTTTGCTGAAATCGCCGGATATGAAACATTAAATGGACCTGAAGATGTGCCGATGAGTGTTTTGATCCCCGCTTTTATTACGAGTGAATTAAAAACCGCCTTTCAAATGGGCTTTATGATTTTTATTCCATTTTTGATCCTCGATTTAGTTGTTGCTTCGGTGCTAATGGCGATGGGTATGATGATGTTGTCGCCGATGATGGTTTCTTTACCTTTTAAACTTATGTTGTTTGTACTGGTTGATGGCTGGAATTTAACCATGGGTACATTAGCGACCAGTTTTGGAGTCGGTACTTAAATGACGGCTGAAACGTTTGTTGATATGTTACGCGATGCTATGTTTATGGTTATATTGTTAGTGTCGCTGATTATTGTGCCGAGTTTAGTCGTTGGTTTGATTGTCTCTATTTTTCAAGCCGCCACATCGATTAATGAACAAACATTGAGTTTTTTACCACGCTTAATCGTCACTCTGCTTGCTATTATTTATGGCGGAAATTGGGGGATTAATAAATTGATGGACTATACCATTGATATCTTTAACCGGATCCCCGAGGTTGTCGGTTAATGAACTTTGCCGTTGATGTCGTTTTGCAATGGCTTGCTGATATTTTACTGCCTTTTGTCAGAATATCGTCTTTGTTAGTGGTGATGATTGGCTTTGATGCTAAGCGTATTCCAACCCAACTTAAAGTCCTTTTTGCATTTACCGTTGCATTATTAATTGCCCCAGTTATTCCATCGCAGCCTTATACTGATATGTTATCCGTTCAAGGGTTTATATTGGTTGTGCAACAAATATTGTGGGGTGTTGCAATTGGTTTTGTTTCTCAAATATTTTTAAATACGTTTATTGTTGCAGGGCAAGTTGTTGCAACGCAAACCGGTTTAGGGTTTGCATCGTTAGTTGATCCGGTTAATGGCATTAATGTTGCGGCGGTTGGCCAGTTTTACTTAATTCTGGCGACGCTGATTTTTTGGGCTGTGGATGGTCACTTAACAATGATAAAAATGGTTGCGTTTAGTTTTGAAGCGTTTCCGATTGGTTCTGGTTGGGTTGATGTGAGTAATTATTGGAAAATAATAGAGTGGGGTAAGTGGTTATTTTTAGCGACGATTACCATGACTATTACCCCTGTAACGGCCATGTTAATTGTGAGTTTTACTTTTGGTGTGATGACACGAGCCGCTCCGCAACTTAATATTTTCTCGATTGGTTTTCCAATTACTCAAATTTCTGGTTTGATTGTTATTTGGTTAAGCATGTCGGCTTTTATGTTACATTTCGACACCATGTGGGCGTCGGCTTCATACTTAATGTGTGAAATTGCAGGTTGCCGTTGATGATGAGTAATTACGATGGCAGCTGAAAACGAAGGCAAAACCGAAGACCCCACGGAAAAAAAGAAATCCAAGTCCAGGGAAAAGGGGCAAGTTGCTCGGTCTAAAGAGCTTGCTACCTTTCTTCAACTTCTTGGTGCTGCAATATTTTTTCTGCTGTGGGGCGATTTTATTGCGGAAGGCATGTATAAAGTCATGAAAAAAGGGCTTACTTTTGAACAAGAAGATGCTTTTGATCCCTCTCGGATGTTCATTCGTTTAGAGGGTTTACTAGAACCCATTATCGTACCGTTACTTGCTTTTGCTGTTGTCATGTTATTGATTGGCGTTTTGAGTTCAATTGTTGTCGGCGGGTACAATTTTTCGATGCAAGCCGCGGCTCCTAAGTTTAATAAACTTAACCCTTTATCTGGCTTAAAACGCATGTTTGGTCCGCAAGGGCTCGTCGAATTGGTTAAATCATTAGCAAAGTTTGCGGTTATCGTGATTGCTGCCTATGTTTTGCTGGGGATTTACTTTGATCAATTAATGCATATTAATATTGAGCAAATTCCTAATAATATTAAAACAGCACTAGAGATCATCGTTTGGATATTTATTTGGTTAGCTTTTTCATTAATTATTGTCGCTATCATTGATGTACCTTACCAATTGCATAAACACACTGACTCATTAAAAATGACAAAACAAGAAGTTAAAGATGAACATAAAAATGCTGAGGGTGATCCTGTTATTAAGGGTAAGATACGGCAAAAAATGTTTCAAGCTTCGCAGCGTCGAATGATGTCTGAAGTGCCTAAAGCCGATGTCGTGGTAACTAATCCGACCCATTACGCTGTGGCTTTAAAGTATGACACAACAAAAAGCGCTGCACCTATTTTATTGGCCAAAGGTGGTGATGAAGTGGCTAGGCATATTCGGGATATTGCTGAAGCACATGATATTCCCATTTTATGTTCGCCGATGCTGGCTCGTTCAATTTATCACACCACCGAAATTGACAGTGAAATACCTGAAAAATTATTTTCAGCGGTCGCTCAAATTTTAGCTTATGTCTTTCAGCTAAAAGAATATCAAAAAGGTAAAGCTAAACGACCTAAAGAACCTAAAGCGACAAGCTTACCTATTCCGCCTGAAGTTCGTTATTAATAAAACCTTTATAAGTTCGTTAACATAAGTTGGCTTATGATTTGCTTAGCTTATTAAATCTATATTGAGAGTTAGAAATTTGACACATGCAGACTGGCCAATTATTTCAAAATTTTAAAGCGTTTGATTATCGCCGCATAAAAGGCCTCGGCGTAGCTGGTGTTGTATTGGCTATTTTAGCCATGGTTATTCTTCCTCTTCCTGCTTTTCTACTCGACATTCTTTTCACCTTTAACATTGCATTATCGATTGTTGTGATGCTAGTTGTCGTTTATGCCTTAAAACCGATGGATTTTGGTTCGTTTCCGACCGTTATTCTTATTGCTACGGTTTTACGGCTTGCCCTTAATGTGGCTTCAACTCGAATTGTCTTATTAGAAGGTCATTTAGGCGATGATGCGGCGGGTCAAGTTATTGCCGCTTTTGGTGAAGTAGTGATTGGTGGTAATTACGCTGTCGGTTTGGTCGTATTTGCTATCTTGATGATTATCAATTTTAAAGTCGTTACGGCCGGTGCAGGACGAATATCTGAAGTAAGTGCTCGCTTTACTCTCGATTCTATGCCCGGTAAGCAAATGGCGATCGATGCAGATTTAAATGCGGGTTTTATTACGCAAGAAGAAGCTGTTGAACGACGAAAAGAAGTGACTGATGAAGCCGATTTTTATGGGTCTATGGATGGTGCCAGTAAATTCGTCAAAGGTGATGCTATAGCCGGTTTATTAATTATGATCATTAATATAGCGGGTGGGTTATTAATTGGGATGATCCAATATGATCTTAACTTTAGTGATGCTATTGAAATTTACACCTTATTAACGATTGGCGATGGCTTAGTCGCTCAAATCCCTTCTTTATTACTTTCTGTTGCAACTGCCATTATTGTTACTCGTCAAAATGATTCAGTTGAATTAGGTGACCAGCTTTCAGATCAATTAGCCAAGCCTAAAGTGCTATATGTAGCCGCTAGCATTCTGGGTGTAATGGGGATTGTACCTGGCATGCCGCATTTTGCTTTTCTGTTGCTTGCTGCTTGTTTAGTGGGAGCCGGTTATTGGATGGGTAGAGATGTAGATACCACAAAGAAAGGCAAAGGCTCATTGATTAAGCGAGATTCGAAAGGT
This sequence comes from Algibacillus agarilyticus, assembly GCF_003286125.1. Classification (GTDB taxonomy): domain Bacteria; phylum Pseudomonadota; class Gammaproteobacteria; order Enterobacterales; family Alteromonadaceae; genus Algibacillus; species Algibacillus agarilyticus. The sequence continues at coordinate 384,172 of NZ_QMED01000001.1, read as the reverse complement.
CAAGCTCTTGCCCCTAGTGATAATGCAAATGCGCCTATAGCGCCTGAACCGCAAGAAATAAGTTGGAATGACGTTCAACCAATGGATGTAATCGGCTTGGAAGTGGGCTATCGACTAATCCCATTAGTTGATAAAACACAAGGTGGTGAACTATTAAGTCGAATTAAAGGGGTGCGAAAAAAATTATCACAAGAATTAGGCTTTTTAGTGCCCCCTGTGCATATTCGTGACAACCTTGATTTGTCGCCTAATATCTATCGCATCTCATTAATGGGCGTTGTTGTGGGTGAAGCTGAAATTTATCATGATCGTGAAATGGCAATTAACCCTGGCCAAGTCTTTGGTGATATTCAAGGGATTAAAACCATTGACCCTGCATTTGGCTTAGAAGCCGTTTGGATTAATTTAGAACAACGAGAGCAAGCACAATCACTGGGCTATACGGTTGTTGATGCAGCGACAGTTGTCGCGACTCATTTGAGTCATTTGTTAACTAACCATGCTTCACAATTACTGGGTCATGAAGAAGCGCAAAACTTATTAGATATGTTGGCTAAAACGTATAGTAAGTTAGTTGATGGATTGGTGCCCGATACTATGTCATTATCTGCTATGGTTAAAGTATTACAAAACTTGTTGTTTGAAGGTGTTGCTATAAGAGATATGCGAACCATAGTGCAGACTTTGGTTGAGTATGCACCTAAGAGCCAAGATCCAGATGTATTGACTGCCGCAGTGCGTATTTCGCTGCGTAAATTGATTATTCAAGATATTTGTCAAGATTTACCCGATTTACCGGTTATTACATTAGTTCCTGAGCTGGAACAAATGTTGCATCAGTCGATGCAAGCCGCAGGGGCTGAAGGAGGTGGCATTGAACCCGGTTTAGCCGAACGTATTCAAACCGCTTTAATCGATGCTAGTCAGCAACAAGAAATGAATGGTGAACCCGCGGTACTATTGACTTCTGGCGTTTTACGTTCAGTATTAGCTCGGTTTACTAAGCATACCGTTTCAGGCTTACATGTATTGTCTTATCAAGAAATACCTGATGATAAGCAAATTCGAATTGTGAATTCGATAGGGCAATAAGTCAAAAAAATGACGTAGGAGTCAATTGTGAAAATTAAACGTTTTTTCGCTAAAGATATGCGAACAGCCCTTATTGATGTCAAGAATGAGCTTGGCGCAGATGCTGTTATCATGTCTAATACTAAGACTAGCGAAGGAATTGAAATTGTTGCTGCTGTTGATGACAATATCGATGCACCTGTTCAAGTACGGCCATCCGCGACTGCTTCTGTCAAAAAAACGGCGCAACCTTTTAATGAACAGGCTAATAATCCTGCGTCAGTGCCAAAAAAACGTCACAATACGCATTTCGATGATGAATTAGATGATCGGATAAGCTCGCATTTTTCTCAAGGCGAAGACCTTAACGAAGATGAAGTTGCTGATTCGCTCAAAGCTTTACTGCAGCGTCAAAATAAAAAACTGCATGACGGTTTAAAAAAAGCCAAAGAGTCAACCGCACAGCCAAATCAACATGCTTTTCAACAACCGACTCACTCTGCACAAATACCAACGCAAGCCGAAAAGTTTGCTCAATTTACCGCTAATAAAATACCTTCTTCGACACCAACCCCGCCTGAAACCAATACGTCAAATAACAGCGAAGAACTCTTAGAAATGAAAAGAGAGATGGCTGAAATGAGAAAGTTAATGGAACATCAGGTCTCTGGTTTGATGTGGCAAGAAATGGCAAGAAAAGAACCTATCAGAGCTTATTTAGTTGATAGACTCAATAAAATGGGTATTGCTAATGATGTTGCTGATCAAGTTGCTTGTTTTATACCGGAAGAGCTTGACCAAGCAGATGCATGGGAAAACGCTTTAGAATTGCTTGCAGGACAAATCAACGTTACCAACAACGATATAATACGCCGCGGTGGTGTTGTTGCTTTGTTAGGCCCTACAGGCGTTGGAAAAACAACGACCATTGCAAAATTGGCGGCACACTTTGCTCAACAGCACGGGAGTGATCAAATCGCCATGATCACCACAGATACATTCCGAATTGGTGCTCATGAGCAGCTGCAAACTTACGCTAAAATTTTAGGTTGCCCTTGTAAGATAGTACAAGATAAAGACGATTTAACGGAAACATTACACCAGCTGCGGCACAAAAAATTAGTTTTAGTCGACACTGCAGGTGTGGGTCAAAGGGATGTGCGCTTAGCTGCACATCTTGAAACACTCATGACGACTTCATCAATTAAAGTACGTAGTTATTTAGTTTTACAATCAACCGCTCAGCGTCGGGTTATGCAAGAGGCTATTGAACGTTTTAAACAAATACCGATAACCGGCTGTATTTTTACTAAAATTGATGAATGTACCAGTTTGGGTGAAATTGTGAGTGTCGCAATACAAAATGCATTACCAATAGCTTATTTAAGCGAAGGGCAAAGGGTTCCAGAGGATTTACGGGTGGCTGAGGCGAAGTTTTTAATTGAAAAAACAGCTCATTTAATGAGCGAACGAAATATTTCTCAGTCAAATTGGTTTACAGATGACAGCTTACAGCCTATATATAAATAGAATTTATGAATAATATTAATCAGTTAGGCGATCAGGCAAACGGCCTTCGTAACATGAAAAAAGACGATAAAGTAAAAGTTATTGCAGTAACCGGTGGAAAAGGAGGTGTTGGTAAAAGTAACGTCTCCTTAAATCTAGCCGTTTCATTAGCGCAGAAAGGCAAACGTGTGTTGGTATTTGATGCCGATCTAGGGTTGGCTAATCTAGACGTTATGTTAGGCGTGCGGGTTACAAAAAATTTATCACACCTATTAGCTGGTGAATGTGAGCTACAAGATATTTTGGTAAAAGGTCCATTTGGTATTACTATCGTTCCTGCAACGTCAGGCACTAAGAATATGGTAGAGTTGACACCAAATGAACATGCAGGATTAATTCGCGCTTTCAGTGAGTTAGAACAACAATTTGATGTATTAATTGTTGATACAGCCGCCGGAATCTCAGATATGGTGCTAAGCTTTGCTAGAGCGGCTCAAGATGTATTGGTTGTTGTTTGTGATGAACCTACGTCTATAACAGATGCTTACGCGTTAATAAAAGTCTTGAATCGGGAATACGGGTTGTTCCGTTTTAAAATCGTAGCAAACATGGTACGCTCGCTGAGAGAGGGTCAGGAACTCTTTGCTAAACTGTCTAAAGTGTCCGATCGCTTTTTAGATGTTGCGATTGAGCTCGTTGCGATTGTTCCATTTGATGAAAATGTAAGAAAAGCAGTAAGAAAGCAAAAAACAGTTGTTGATGCTTTTCCTAAGTCGCCAGCTTCGATTGCATTTAAAACACTTGCAAATCGAGCTGCGAATTGGCCCGTACCTGATACTGCTGGTGGGCATTTAGAATTTTTTATTGAACAGTTGATTTTACCAGAAGCATAAGGTGTAAACGTGAATAAAGCAGCTGCTTATCAATCTGTAGACCAAAAACAGACGCTTGTAGAAATGCACGCGGGGCTAGTTAAGCGTATTGCGCATCATATGATGGTCAGATTACCTGCTAGCGTTATTGTTGATGATTTAATCCAAGCTGGCATGATTGGTTTATTAGAAGCCTCGCGCAACTTTGATGCAACTAAAGGTGCTAGTTTTGAAACGTTTGCTGGCATCCGGATCCGGGGTTCGATGTTAGACGAAATCAGACGAGGTGATTGGGCTCCTCGATCTGTGCATAAAAATAGTCGTATGATTGCGGCTGCCATTGCCACGGTTGAAAGAGAAACCGGGCGAGATGCAAGAGATTCTGATGTAGCAAACAAACTACAGATCGGGCTTGACGAATACCACCAAATGCTTAACGATGTAAGCAGTGGCAAAATAATTGGAATTGAAGATCTTGGGGTTACTGAAGATGTACTTGGTAATCACGAAGAAGGGCTTGATGAGCCTTACGGTCACATTGAGCACGGCGCTTTTCAACAGTCTCTAGCAGCTGCAATAAAAACATTGCCTGAAAGAGAGGCACTAACACTTTCATTATACTATGATGAAGAATTAAACCTAAAAGAAATAGGTGCCGTACTGAATGTCAGCGAATCTAGAGTTAGTCAAATACATAGCCAAGCTATGCATAGATTAAAGAGTCGTATGGTTTCTTGGCAAACCTAACTATTTGTTTAGCACAAAACCTTAACTGGAGAATGCTTTGAATACTAATATGAAAGTTCTTGTTGTTGATGATTTCTCTACAATGAGACGTATTATTAAAAATTTACTTCGTGACTTAGGCTTTACTAATGTTCAGGAAGCAGATGATGGAGCAACAGCTTTGCCGATGTTGCAAAATGGTGATTTCGAATTTGTTGTTACAGATTGGAATATGCCTGGAATGCAAGGCATTGATTTACTTCGTGCTATTCGAGCTGATGACCGTTTAAAACATATCCCTGTTTTAATGGTTACTGCTGAAGCTAAAAAAGAGCAAATTATTGCAGCTGCGCAAGCGGGCGTAAATGGTTATATTGTTAAACCTTTTACTGCGGCTACGCTTAAGGAAAAACTAGAAAAAGTCTTTGAACGTTTAGGTTAGTTCGCCCTCATAACTGGAGAATAAACTTTGAGTTCAAAAATTCCTTATATAAGCCTCGAAATGGCTAAAGACCTTGTCACTTTATTGGAGCAAGGCGATATTGATGCTGCAAATTTAATTGTGGAAGAGTGCTCTAAAGCAGCATCTGAAGAGTTATTTGCTGAAGTCGGTAAGCTGACTCGGCAGTTACACGATTCTCTTCAAGATTTTCAGTTAGACTCCCGTATTGCGAATTTAGCTAACGAAGATATTCCAGACGCACAAAATAGACTTGCATACGTCATTGAAATGACTGAAAACGCAGCCAATAAAACGATGGATGCGGTCGAAGCCAGTATTCCGGTAGCTGAAAATTTAAGCAGTAATATTAAAACTGTGATCCCTTCTTGGGATAAGTTAATGAGTAGGCAAATAAGCTTACAAGAATTTAAAGAATTATGTTATTCCGTCGATGACATACTTAAGAAAGTTGATGGTGATTCAGATCAGCTCCGAGTTCATCTGAATGAAGTATTAATGGCTCAAGATTTTCAAGATTTAACCGGTCAGGTTATTCGCAGAGTTATTGACTTAGTGCGAGAAGTCGAAGATAACTTGATCCATTTACTCACCGTTTTTGGTTCACCCCCTGAAACCTTGATAGAAGAAGAAAAATCAAAATCAGGCTTAAATGAAAAAGCTGAAGGGCCAATCATTGATGCTGAAGAGCGTGCTGACGTTGTGTCAGATCAAGATGATGTTGATGATTTATTGTCAAGTTTAGGTTTCTAAAAGAAGGAAGGTTTCATGGCCTTTGAAGTAGATGAAGATATATTGCAGGACTTTTTAGTTGAAGCTGGAGAAATTCTAGAACTGCTTTCTGAGCAGCTTGTTGAATTAGAAAATAATCCAGAAGATGCTGATTTATTAAATGCGATATTTCGTGGTTTTCATACCGTTAAAGGTGGAGCAGGCTTCTTATCTTTAACGACGTTAGTCGACGCTTGCCATGGTGCGGAGAATGTATTTGATATTTTAAGAAATGGACAACGCTCAGTTACCTCTGAGTTAATGGACGTTATATTACAAACTTTAGATACTATTAATGAAATGTTTGCTGTCGTTAAAGCGCGTGGTGAACCTGATGCCGCAGATCCTGCTTTATTAGAAGCCTTACATCGCTTTTGCCTTGAAGATTCAGCTGCCCCTGAGCCTGTTGATATTCCAGAACCCGTTTCGATACCTGAGCCAATAGCGCCTGAACCTGAAATTTTTGATTCACCCGCTAGCTCACCAATGATTGGTGGTTCAGATGATTCAAGCATAGATGAGATCACGGATGATGAATTTGAAGCATTATTAGATGAATTGCATGGCTCTGGTAACGCCCCTACGGTGCAACCTGCTTCTGCCGAGTCTGCTCCCGCTTCAGCATCAAGTCCCGATATCAGTACTTTTTCCGGTGGTGATGAAGATATATCGGATGATGAATTTGAAGCTCTTCTTGATGAGTTACATGGTAAAGGTCAGTTCTCAACTGCCGCTGAGAATACGCCTCAATCGTCAGCTCCACCAAGCGCGCCCGCTACTTCCGCTGTTGCTTCAACGTCTAGTGATGATATATCGGATGATGAATTTGAAAGTTTGCTTGATGAGCTCCATGGTAAAGGCAAAGCACCTCAAAGTGTGACGCCAGTAGAAAACGCGCCACCTAAAGTTGAGCCACCTAAAAAAGAAGAACCGAAAACTGAATCGCCTAAAGCCGAAGCTCCTTCTCCAGCTGCAGCACCTTCTGCGCCACCGACACCTGCTTCAGCACCACCTAAACCTGTAGCTAGCAATTCTCCAGCGCCTGTCGCTGCTAAACCTGCAGAGAAAAAGAAAGCCGCGACACCACCGCCGGCTCAAGAAACAACGGTTAGGGTTGATACTTCTCGTCTAGATCAGATTATGAATATGGTTGGTGAACTGGTTTTAGTTCGTAATCGTTTAGTTAGCTTAGCGACAGAAGCCGATGAGCGTATGTCGAAAGCGATAGCTAATCTTGATGTCGTAACGGGTGACCTGCAAGGCGCTGTTATGAAAACACGCATGCAACCGATTAAGAAGGTTTTTGGCCGATTTCCTCGGGTTGTACGTGATTTAGCTCGCTCTTTAAATAAAGAAATATCTCTTGAGCTGGAAGGTGAAGAAACTGATTTAGATAAAAATTTAGTTGAAGCGCTTGCTGATCCTCTTGTGCATTTAGTACGTAATTCCGTTGACCATGGCATTGAAATGCCAGATGTTAGAGAGTCAAACGGTAAACCGCGGTGTGGCATTGTTAAATTAAGTGCCTCACAAGAAGGTGATCATATCTTGTTAACCATCACAGATGATGGTGCAGGTATGGACCCAGAGAAGCTTAAAAATATTGCAATCTCCAAAGGTATTTTAGATACCGATGCTGCGGGCCGTTTAAGTGATAATGAAGCTTATAATCTAATTTTTGCGCCAGGATTTTCAACTAAAGCCGAAATATCTGATATATCCGGCCGTGGCGTTGGCATGGATGTTGTTAAAACAAAAATAACTCAACTCAATGGTTCCGTTAATATTGACTCTGAACTCGGTTCAGGTACGAAATTAGAAATCAAAGTACCATTAACCTTAGCCATTTTGCCAACATTAATGGTGGTTATTGCTGAGCAAACCTTTGCCTTACCGCTTGCCGCCGTGAGTGAAATCATCAATTTAGATTTGAATAAAACAAATACGGTTGATGGTCAGTTAACCATGATTGTGAGACAAAAAGCGATACCGTTGTTTTATTTAGAAAAATGGTTGAATCGTTTAGGTGTTGATAGCAGTGTTGAGGGTGAAGGGCATGTTGTTGTTGTTCAACTTGGTGCAGATAAGCAAATTGGATTTGTTGTAGATTCTTTAATTGGCCAAGAAGAAGTCGTGATTAAGCCGCTTGATGCATTATTACAAGGCACTCCTGGCATGGCCGGCGCAACTATAACCAGTGATGGTGGAATAGCATTAATTATCGATATCCCTAGTTTATTAAAACATTACGCAACTCGCAGAGCGTAGTTAAACAACAAAGAAACGAGAAATTATGACCATTAAGGTTTTAGTTGTAGATGACTCTAGTTTTTTTCGCCGCAGAGTTTCAGAGATTATTGAGCAAGACTCAGAACTTTCTGTTGTGGGAACCGCTAAAGATGGCAAAGAGGCGATTGAACAAGCGCTAACTTTACAACCCGATGTGATCACTATGGATGTTGAAATGCCAGTGTTGGATGGTATTTCTGCAGTCCGAGAAATAATGTCTAAACAGCCTACGGCTATTTTGATGTTTTCTTCATTAACACATGATGGAGCTAAAGCAACACTTGATGCATTAGATGCGGGAGCGCTAGACTTTTTACCTAAGAAATTTGAAGATATAGCACGTAATCGTAATGATGCCGTTGAATTATTACAAAACAGAATTAAACAACTGGGTAAGTACCGAGGTTATTTTAAAAAACCGTTAAAAGTCATTACCCCAGTTCAGCGCTCAACACCTGAAAAAACCGTTACGCCCGTTGTTTCTAATAGAACACGACCTTCTCAAACGACGACGGTCAAACCACGTATCGCGCCGGTTGCGAAAAGCAAAATTGTTGCGATTACTAAAAGAAAACCCAAAAAAGATAAAACTTACAAAGTCGTGGCTATTGGGACATCAACAGGTGGACCTGTCGCTTTGCAAAAGGTGTTAGTTGATATTCCGGCTAATTTCCCTGTTCCAATTCTTTTAGTTCAGCATATGCCAGCAGCGTTTACACCTGCGTTTGCTAATCGATTAAATACCTTGTGCAAAATAAATGTAAAAGAAGCGACTAATGGCGACATTTTAAAACCTGGTACCGCTTATTTAGCGCCTGGTGGATCGCAAATGATTTTAGAAGGTCGAAGCACACAAAGTAAGCTGAAAGTGATGGTTGATGATAGCGATCGCTTAACTTATAAACCGAGTGTCGATTTAACATTTGGTTCTGTGGCAAAAGTGTATGGCGAATCAACTTTAGCTATCGTGTTAACCGGGATGGGAGCTGATGGTCGAGAGGGTTGTCGTTTATTAAAAGAGTCAAATGCGTCTATCTGGACACAAGATGAAGCATCGTGTGTTGTTTATGGTATGCCTCAAGCGGTAGCCGCTGCTGGTTTATCTGAAGAAACTGTTTCAATAAAAGATTTAAGTCAGCGTATAATTACTGAATTAGGTATGTAGTAAAGTTAGGTAGATATTGTGGTAATTTGGACTGTCGCTAACCAAAAAGGTGGTGTAGGTAAAACAACGTCGACAGTAACCTTAGGGGGCTTGTTAGCGCAAAGAGGGCATCGTGTATTATTAGTGGATACTGATCCGCATGCCTCGTTAACATACTATTTTGGTATCGACTCTGAAGAGCTTGATAACAGTGTGTTTGATATTTTTATTCAAGGTAAAAATATCAAAAAAGAGCAGGTGTTTCAGGCGCTTTGCCCTTCGACCATTGAGAATCTTGATATATTACCAGCCACAATGGCTTTGGCTACATTAGACCGTCGTCTTGGTAATCAAGGTGGCATGGGCTTAATTCTTAAAAATGCTTTGGATTTAATCGCGAGTGAATATGATTATGTGCTAATTGATTGCCCGCCTGTACTTGGCGTCTTAATGGTTAATGCATTAGCGGCTTGTCAGCGTATTTTAATGCCTGTTCAAACTGAGTTTTTAGCATTAAAAGGGTTAGACCGTATGTTAAGAACATTACAGTTAATGAAACGGTCAAAACAAAAAGAATATCAATACACAATTATACCAACCATGTTTGATAAACGAACGCGTGCTTCTTTGGAGGCATATAAAGAACTGAAACGTTTATATGCTGACGCCGTTTGGTCAAGTGTTATCCCTATCGACACTAAATTTAGAGACGCGAGTTTTCAACAATTACCACCCTCTGTCTATGCACCAAAGTCGAGAGGTGTTTTTTCTTATAATACGCTGTTAACTTATTTGATGCAGCTTGATGGTTAAGTGATGAGTAAACATTTATTTGCGAGTGAGAAAGTGATGGAGGATTATCTTTCAGCTTTATTGACTGAAGATCCGATCCCTCAACCACAAGTCTCTACTGCACCTGAAAAACCAAAAACAATCGCAGTTAAAGTAGCTGAAAAGTTACATGACTCAGAACCTGAAAATCCAGTTGCTAAGTTATTTGAAGAAGCTAAAAATCGACAATATGAACAAGATTTTGATGTTGTTGAAAAGGTACCTGCTCCTGCCCCGGTAGTGGCGCCAAAAGTAAATGTTGATACCTTAACGAAGCCGGTTGTCAACACTAAGTTAGCTACCCAAACGGTCAGCCATGAACCGCCGAAAAAAGTGACGCCGCCAGAGCCATATCGCGTTGGCGATTTCCAAGCGTTATATTTTGAAGTTGCTGGCTTAATTTTAGCCGTTCCTTTAACTGAGCTAGGAGGTATTCATAATTTAGAGAAAATGAACTCTTTGTTTGGTAAACCTAATTGGTTTCTAGGGGTTATGGTTCACCGAAAACAAAAATTAAATGTAGTAGATACGGCTCGTTGGGTTATGCCTGACAAATATGATGCTAAACTAGAAGAGTCTCTTAATTATCGATACCTCATTATGCTAGGTGATAGTGGATGGGGATTAGCCTGTGAATCACTTGTTAATACGATCACGTTAAAGCAATCAGATGTTAAATGGCGCCAAAGTGAAGGGAAAAGACCTTGGCTTGCGGGGCTAGTAAAAGAAAAAATGTGTGCCTTACTTAATGTTGAGCAGTTAATTGACTTGCTAGAACAAGGTTTAGGTAGTTAAATTATAAATACTAATAAATATTGTGGAGCTGTTATATGAGCGATGAGCGAAATTTAACATCGGACTCAGCAACCGGTGATGATCAGGTATTGCAATGGGTTACGTTTAAGTTAGATGAAGAGACTTATGGCATTAATGTAATGCAAGTCCAAGAAGTCTTACGTTACTCTGAGATTGCCCCTGTACCAGGCGCGCCTGATTATGTGTTAGGTATTATTAATTTACGCGGTAACGTAGTAACCGTTATCGATACACGCTCTCGTTTTGGTTTACCATCGACGGAAGTTTCTGACAATACCCGTATTGTTATTATTGAAGCAGAGAAGCAAGTTATTGGTATTTTGGTTGATAGCGTCGCTGAAGTGGTTTATTTACGAGCCTCTGAAATAGATACTGCACCTAATGTGGGTACGGATGAGAGTGCTCGATTTATTCAAGGTGTCAGTAACCGCGATGGTGAGTTATTAATTCTTGTCGATCTTAATAAATTATTAAGTGATGAAGAGTGGGAAGAGCTTAGCGTTATTTAATGATTGATGTTTACGCTTTAATCGCACTCATAATGAGCGCTGTAAGTTTAATACTTATAGCGTTTTGTTTTTATTATGTACGCCAGACTAATGATAAACTTAGGTTGCTGACTAAAGCGCTTAATGATGTTGGCATATCTAATGAAAAAAATACCTTAGCTATTGATGAGATCCGTGCGGGTTCTATTGGCATGGGACAAGTTATTCAGCAAATCAAATTAAATACAGAAAACGAGCTGCAAGTCCTTGCTGATAAACATGCTGAATTAGCAATGCATGATCCTGGCTCAAAACTATATAATCGAGCGGCTAAAATGGTTGCTAAAGGCGCTTCAATTGAAGAGGTGATGCTTGAATGTGAAATTCCGAGAGCTGAAGCAGAGCTCGTTATTTCGATGCGAAAACTCTAAATAGCAAACTTTACTCTCTGGTTAGCGTTATATTATTCATGCTAAACGCGATCATCCACTTTATTATGTATGTTATTCCATTTCTCCGGTTTTTTACCTTGTAAAATATAAGACCATGCTATGAGCTCGGCGATAATAACATACACTTCTTTTGGTATTTCATCTCCGACATCTAACCGGGTCAGATAACTTGCTAACTCGGTATCTTGATGAACTAATATCCCACTTTCTTCTGCTAACTTTATTATGGCTTCGGCTCTTTCGCCAAAACCTTTAGCGATGACTTCAGGCGCTTTAGGTGCGTTATATTTAATACTGACGGCTTGTTTATCTTTCATCGAGTTCCTCATCATTTCAATATTTTATACCAATTCATATAAATAAGTGATCTCTCAGAATGCATCCAGCGGTTTTTGAACAAGGCGTCGGTGTACTTCAGGCACCCTGCCTTTCGCTAAAGCCAGCAAAGCTGTTCAAAAATGTTCCAGACATTTTTGTGTAGGAATGGTTGCTCCCTTTCAAATACCGATAACGCAGGTCAAAAGTCGCTGGGGCATTCCTTTCAGGCGAGTTTTAAATGCGCTTACTCTGTGTTACTCGAACTCAAAAGAGCACACTATTCTTTCATTTAAGCGCATTTAAACGCTCGCTGAGTGGGCACTTATTATTACGGATTTGTTTTATACGCGGTATTGAATACCAATAGCCGTTTCATTCCATAAATGTTGAGGTATTTTACCTTGTTTAAATTGTGTGTCTGTTAATTGAATTGCTTGTTTACTGAGTTCTTCTCGCAGCCGGTTAATTTCATTTTCGCATGTTTTGAGTGTTTGCAAATTATCAGTATAAAGACTAAGTTTTAGTTCATTATCGGCCAATGATGCTTTGGCTAACATACTGCCCATGTCACCCATATTAAATTTCAAAGAGAATCGGACTAAGGTTGTATTGGCTGTTTCTTCTGACTGTTGATCTTTTTTGTCTTTATCTATTTCATAGTTTATTGCTAAATCAATCGATTTAAATTCCCCATCCACCATAATGGGTAATTGAAAGTATAGGTTATTTTGTTCCTTAATTTGTGATTGAGCACTTTTAAGTTGATTAATTTGTTGTGACTTGATGGTTTTAGATAAAGCCGATGTTAATGGCTCGATTGCACTTTTAGGTAGTTTATCGTGATTAACTTTAGCTGGGCGAGTTTGCTTGTTATCGAACACCGCCGTAAATAATTTAGTGGATGGGGTGTTGGTTGTGTTTGTTGAGGCCGATTGCTTAGGTGTATTTAGCAGCGAGTCATGCTTGATTGCGTTAGTATTACTTTCTTTTCCTGTTTTTGATTGTGGTTTATTTAATTTAGATGAGGCCGCTTTTCCCGTTAATATAACCTGTAAAGCGAGTGCTAACTGATTTAAAGGCGTTGTATTATTACTTACGTTGCTTAGAATATGTTGACTGGTTAGGTGGCTTGAAATAATTTGTTGTATATCTATCGCTGTTTTGGTGGCCTGTAGTTGGTTCAACGCATTATGGGTGATTTGTTTTGGTTTATTATCACCTTTAATTTGTTTTAGTGCATCGGTTAATTGATTAAGCGATTCAGCTATATTGATCGCTTGATTTGTTGGTTGTTTTAAAATGTTATCAATCTTATTTAGCACCTGAGCTTTATTTTGTTCTGGTTGTAATTTAGCAATAGATTTTTGCAGAGCTTGAATCGAAATATCAGAAGATGCGCTGGTATTTTCAGTCGATGGGCTAAGTGTTTTGATGATCCCTAGTTCGGTTAATTGTGCTTTTAAAGCGCTCGGTATAGCAATAGAAATGTTAACACTGTTTTTTTTAATAAGGCTTAATTGCTTTAAATTATCTTTAAAACTGGGTTCAGCATTAAACCCTGTGGGTAATTGAATACCGGCCGCTTTAAATAACGCTTCAAATGCATTTTTATTGTCGAGATTTGATAGCTTGACTAATCCTTCGTTTAATACACTTAATTTTTGAATAAAAGCCTGACTAATGTTTTGAACCGTTTTGTTGTCAACTAGCTTATTGGTTGGAACAGCAATGGTTTCAATTTTGTTACCAATCGCAATTTTTAATGTTAATTCGTTTTGAGATAATTTGATTGAGGCTATGGGGGGAGTATAGACTAACTTATTTTTATCACTGCGACTCTCACTTCCACTTTGCATCAAGTTATCAATTGCTGATTTCTTTTTATCATTATTTTCTTGCCCAGCGTAATCAATTGTTAAGGTTTGTTGATTAAGTTGGATATGTATTTTTTTATCTAGAGGTACATATTGACTGCTCACGAGCTTGAAAGCGGATTTATCGTTTTGCTCAGTCGTTGATGACTCCGATATTATAGGGATGAGTGTAACGGGAATTTGTTGCTGATTGTGCAGTACCGTTATTTGTCGACCTTGTTGAGGCTGGCTTGTTGATATTTTAAACTCGCCATGCCCAAGCGTTAGTAAATTAGATGGCACTTTATATAGCTGACCTTTATATTCGAGTTGGCCATTCGTGATCTTAATTTTTTCTGGTGTGACCCATTGTTCGGGAGTGGAGGTTATCGATGTAACTTGCAATTGGTTTGCATTGCTTGATATTAATAAGTTTATTGGAGCCGCTGGACCTATTTGTGTGCTCTTTAGGGTGTAAACGTTGTTTTGATAATTAAATGTGATTTGACCGGCGTTGTTTTTGTTTCCTGCGACTAGTTCGCCTGTTGGCGCATGTTTTAACGCCGACTTTATACTCGTTAATGCTATTTCAGCACGTTGTGGGTTGGTTAATTTAACACTGTGTTTAAGATCTTGGCCTAGTTTTATATCCAGTTTTTGATCGGTTTGTTTAATTTGAACTGGTTGCTTTGTTTGAAATATCGCGCTTTGACGCTCTGTTAAGGGCACATTAAATGATTTTTTATCACCGAGCGTTATGTTGGCTAATGTGTTATTTACTTTAGTTAAAACGGCTTGTTTGTACTCATTTTGTGAGGCAAGCACACGATCAACTATACCTTGAGCCTTATTTTGCATAGCCGTGGTATGTTTTTGTAATTGTGTATTAATATCACTTTTTAACATTCATTGCGCCAAATCAAAATTCACAACCCTAGTTACGTAGAATAGCTATAGTCGGCTAATAAAAAATTATGCTACCATGCCAACAATTATAGCGCATAGAGATAAGCTGTTTTTGTTATCGGTCAATGAACTTACCTGCATTAGAAATAATCGCATTTTATTCGAAGATCTGAGCTTTGTATTGAAGCCAGGTCAACTAATGTATATTACCGGACCTAATGGTGCTGGTAAAACGACGTTATTACGAAGTATTAGCGGTTTGCATCAGTATCATAGTGGTGATATTGAATTGAATAAACAACCGTTAAGTGAAATGCTGGCGAATGTTTTATATATTGGCCACAAAGCGGGCGTCAATGAAAATTTGACGGCTATTGATAATATGCAACATTGGCTAATGCTCACGGGTGAAAAAGCCAATATTAACGAAATTATTGAAAAAATTGGTTTAAGTGGCCTAGATAATGTACCGGTAAAGTTTTTATCCGCAGGGCAAAAGCGACGTGTTGCTTTATCTCGATTATGGATCTCGACCGCGGCTATATGGATTTTAGACGAACCTTATACATCAATCGATGCCGTTGGCATTAATGTATTAAATCAATTGTTTAAACGTCACGTAGACAATGGCAAGATGGTTATTGTTACTTCGCATCAGCCTTTACCAGATGATTTGGTCGATGTTAATTTAAATTTAGAATATCGATTTTAATTCATGTCATATTTAGATTATTTTTGTTTATCACTTAAACGCGACATGCAACTTGCCGCGACGCAAAAACATGAATTTGGTTTGCCACTGGTTTTTTTTGTTTTAGTTGTATTACTGGTTCCACTTTCTGTCGGACCTGAAATTAATTTATTAAATCGGATCGCTCCAGCGATGGGTTGGATCGCATTAATTCTATCGATGTTAATTGCATTGCCTAGAATGTTTGCTGAAGATTATGACAATGGTTGGCTTGAATTAGTTTTCATTTCGGGTCAACCGCCTATTTTAGCTGTGCTTGCGCGAATGATCAGTTTTTGGTTGCTCTATGCATTGCCTTTAGTACTCTCGAGTATTTTATTGGTTCCTTTTTTTCAATTAGCTTTTGAGTATTGGTTGGTGTTGGCGCAAACACTCTTGATGGGAAGTTTTTTAATCACGGCACTGGGGTCTATTGCAAGTGCATTATTATTGGGCTCTCGCAAAGGCAGTGCTGTTATGGCTTTATTAGTTATACCCTTGCTTATACCCGCTTTAATATTTGCAACGTCGGCTGTCGACGCTGTTATCCAAGGCTTACCCAATACGGGGCCCATGTTAATGTTAGCCGGGATAAGTGTATTAAGTATAACGCTTGCACCTATTGCGACAGAGCATTCACTAAAATTAATGATGAGTTAAGTTTATGTTTAAATGGTTACATCCTTACGCTAAACCCGAAAACGCTTATACGTTATCTGAAAAAATTTACGCATTTGTGATCCCGCTAGCCACGTTATGTTTAATTGTCGGCAGCCTATGGGGCTTACTTTTCGCGCCAACAGATTATCAACAAGGTGAATCCTTTAGACTTATCTATTTTCATGTACCGGCCGCTATTTGGTCTATGGGCGCCTATACAACGATGGGCGTTTTAGGGTTTTGTGCCTTGGTATGGCAAATTCGAACGCTCGAACTTGCGGTTATTGCGATAGCTCCTATTGGCGCTATTTTTACCATACTGGCCTTAGCAACGGGGGCTATTTGGGGTAAACCCATGTGGGGTACATGGTGGGTTTGGGATGCACGTTTAACATCCGAACTTATTTTATTGTTCTTATATTTAGGCGTTTTTGCGCTGTATTTTAGCTTTGATGATAAACGCACTGGCGGTAAAGCGGCTTGTATATTAGCGGTTGTTGGTATTGTCAATGTTCCAATTATTCATTATTCCGTTGAATGGTGGAACACCTTGCATCAAGGTGCCACAATCACGAAGTTTGATAAGCCGTCGATTGCAGGGGATATGTTATGGCCGTTATTAATTAATATTGTCGGCTTTTTACTTTTATTCATTGCTTTATCTAGCTATCGATTTGCCACCGAATTAGCAAAAAGTGAAGCACATCGTAAATGGGTTTTAAAACTCGTTAGAAAAAATTTAAGTTAGTAAGAGGTTTTTATGCAATTTGATTCAGTTCAACAATTTCTTGCGATGGGTGGGTATGCCGCATATGTCTGGAGTGGTGTAGGATTAGTCTTCGCTTTATTAATTGGTTTGTTTTATTTTTCGAAAGTAGAGCGCAAAGCAATGTTTAAACACATTGAGCAAAAACTAGAAATTGAAAAACGCCGCCGTAAACAACAAAATTCAGAAATGACATTATGAACCCAAGACGCAAACAACGATTATTATTAGTAAGTATCATCCTGCTGGGCCTTGCCGCCACCACCGCTTTAATTTTAACGGCTTTAGATGAGAATATAGATTATTTTTATACGCCTTCTGAAATCATTAACGGTAAAAATGAAACGGGAATTAAACCTAAAGTCGGTCAGCGTTTACGTATTGGCGGAATGGTTGTTGAAGGTTCGGTGAAACGTTCAGATGTTGATCTCGAAGTGAGTTTTGATCTCAGCGATACCGGACCTATCGTTACGGTTATTTATGATGGTATTTTGCCTGATTTATTTCGCGAAGGCCAAGGTATCATTGCTCAAGGTCATCTTGTTAATGCGACAACAATCAAAGCGTTTGAAGTGCTTGCTAAACATGATGAAGAATACATGCCACCTGAAATTGCTGAAGCAATGAAAGGTATAAAGCATGTTAAACCTGAATATACTCAACAGCAACTAGGTAACTAAGATGATCCCAGAAATTGGCCACTTTGCATTAATTTTGGCGCTGTTATTTTCTATCGCTCAAGCGATATTTCCGCTTTGGGGCGCGCAAAAAAATCATGCGGGTTTAGTCTCTCTTGCTCGACCTTTAGTTATTGGTAATTTTATTTTAGTTTCAATTTCGTTAGGTTGTTTAGTATGGGCTTTTTACACGAATGATTTTTCAGTTTCATATGTCGCGAATAACTCGAATAGCCTTTTACCTTGGTATTTCAAAATATCAGCGGTTTGGGGCGCACACGAAGGTTCGTTATTATTATGGATTTGGATCTTGTCACTTTGGTCAATAGGGGTTGCATTATTTAGTCGTCAGCTTGATGATGAAGATGTGGCACGTGTTATCGCGGTAATGGGCTTTATTGCGGTTGGCTTTTTAGCGTTTATTCTTATTACGTCTAACCCATTTGAACGTACTTTTCCTCATTTTCCTGTTGATGGACACGATTTAAATCCTTTATTACAAGATTTCGGCCTTATTATACACCCGCCAATGTTATACATGGGATACGTTGGATTCTCTGTCGCGTTTGCGTTTGCTATCGCAGCCTTGATAAGTGGGAAGTTAGATGCAACTTGGGCACGATGGACTCGCCCCTGGACTCTGGCCGCTTGGGGGTTTTTAACGTGTGGTATCGCGCTTGGCAGTTGGTGGGCTTATTACGAACTGGGCTGGGGCGGCTGGTGGTTTTGGGATCCGGTCGAAAATGCGTCATTTATGCCATGGCTTGCGGGGACGGCGCTAATTCATTCTTTAGCCGTGACTGAAAAGCGAAACTCATTCAAAAGCTGGACGTTATTATTAGCTATAACGGCTTTCTCTCTGAGCTTATTAGGTACCTTCCTTGTGCGCTCGGGGATTTTGGTTTCGGTGCATGCCTTTGCCAGTGACCCAGAACGTGGTTTATTTATTTTAGTGTACTTACTCATTGTTATTGGTGGTGCATTAACGCTTTATGCTGCGCGAGCCTCTAAAATGGAAAGCTCACATCGTTTCACCTTATTTTCACGTGAAGTTTTACTCTTTATTAATAACATTTTATTGATCGTTGCCTTGGTTGTTGTGTTACTGGGGACTTTATTGCCTTTAGTGCACAAAGAAATCGGTTTAGGCTCTATTTCAATTGGTGAACCTTTCTTTAATCAAATATTTGCCTATTTATTTGTACCTTTTGCTTTAGTGCTTGGGATTGCCCCCTTGGTTCGTTGGAAACAAGATAAATTACCGCGTAACAAAAGCAAGTTATTCATTGCCCTTGGTTTAGCGACCTTATTTGCGTTGACGTGCTACTTTATTTACGCCATTGATCATATTTGGACGCTCTTAGGTGTTTCTTTGGCGGTTTGGATTGTCGTTTTAACCCTTTTTGAAATCATGCAAAATGGTAACTTGCGTAAATTACCATTATCTCATTGGGGAATGGTGATGGGACATGTTGGGTTTGCCTTTTTAATTGCCGGTATATCATTAACTCAGTTTGGTTCAGTTGAAAAAGATGTGCGCATGGCTGTCGGTGATAAAGTCGATTTAGGCCGTTATATCTTTAGCTTAGACAGTGTAGATTCGGTCGCAGGACCTAATTATTCCTCTTATATGGCAACGGTGAGTGTTAAACACGATACGGCTTTATTTAAGTTATTTGCAGAAAAACGTTTTTATCAGGTTCAATCATCGGTCATGACTGAAGCGGGTATTGATCCTGGTTTTACACGTGATTTGTATGTTGCTTTAGGTGAACAAATGTCTGATGGTTCTTGGGCGGTGCGTGTTTATGTTAAACCATTTGTGCGTTGGATTTGGCTAGGTGCGATATTTATGTGTTTTGCCGCTATATTATGTATAGCTGATCGCCGCTACAAAAGTGTACTCTCACTGCGTAAAGCTAAAACATCGACTGATGGCTTAACAAAGGCGGTATAAGATGAAAAAATTACGTTTGCTTATTCCTATTGTCACATTTTTATTTGTCTGTATTTTCTTTTATCGCGGTTTGTTTTCTGATCCGCGAGATATTAAAAATGCCAGCTTAGATCGTGAGTTTCCGGCATTCGCCTTAGCTGATTTAATGACGCCAGATTTAAAGCGCACTGAATCTGAATTAATGGGTAAAGTCACATTAGTTAACGTCTGGGGGACTTGGTGCATTACGTGCCGAGTTGAATTACCGTTTTTAACTCAGCTTAAACAACAAGAAAATATGCGCATTGTCGGCGTGTATTACGATAACGCCGTTGATGCTGCATTTGGTCCCGTTGATGTTAATAAAACTCGTCTTGAAGTCAGGCAAATGTTAGGTCAACTGGGAGACCCGTTTCTTTACAATGTTTATGATGAAAAACGTGACTTGTCGCTTGATTTAGGGATTACGGGAGCCCCCGAAAGCTTTTTAGTTAACAAGCAAGGTAAAATTGTTTGGCATCGCCGTGGTGATATTAACGTGCGTTTATGGCAAGAAGAATTAAAGCCATTATTTGAAAAACTCAAAGCCGAGTAGGGATGAAAATAATGAAAATTTTACTCAGTTTAATCATATCTCTTGTTATTACGGCTTCATCGGCTGCATCTCCAAAAGATAAATACCCGTTTGAAACGATTGAAGAGCAACGTTTATTTAATCAATTGACTAAAGCATTACGTTGCCCTAAATGTCAAAACCAAAACATTGCTGATTCTAATGCGGGTGTAGCGGTTGATTTAAAAAATAAAACTTACCAGCTCGTCAAAGAAGGTAAATCAGAGCAATATGTTATTGATTTTATGGTTCAACGCTATGGCAATTTTGTTACCTACCAGCCGCCGATTAATTCCGTTACGGTTTGGTTGTGGCTTATCCCTTTGCTTATCGCTTTCATGTTAGGTTTTATTGTGTATAAGCGTTCGCAATCGGCTCATCAAAGTGCTTCTCAAACAGATATTGAGCAAGAAATGTTAGAAAAAGCAAAAGCTATATTAAAGCAAGGTAAGTAATCATGTTCGAAATCTACAGTGCTTTAAGCATATTATCGCTAATAACAATTGGTTATTTAAGTTTACCCATATTGCGGGCGCAAAGAGTTAAGTCTGTTACGCATTCGGCATTAAAACAGAATGAAGAACAAATCTTTATTGATAAAAAAACAGAACTCGATGAAGACTTTAAAGCTCAGCGTTTATCTAAAGCTGATTACGAAAAAGCCAATGATGAATTGACACTTGAACTTGCCGTTTACTTAAAAAACAAACCGGCTACTCAAGGCAACGATATTAAATTGACGCCTATATGGGCATTACCGATTGTGATAGTTGGCTTAGCTGTTGTTATTTATTTTATGCAAGGTAAGCCTGCACAGCTGCAAACGTGGCAGCACGCTAATGATTCTCGCAGTGCGCTGGGTGAAAAAATTGTCATGGGTGACGGAAAAGATGTCACGTTTGAAGATTTAAGAACATTTTATTTGGGTTTACGTATCAAGTTATACGAAAAACCGGATGATGCCGTTGGTTGGTTATTGTTGGGTCGAGTGGCTGCGGCTATTGGTGATCATGAGGCCGCTATTAAAGGCTTTGAGCAATCCTTAATTTTAGAACCTAATAAGCGCTCAACGATGCTGAGTTATGCACAAGCTTTAATTGGTACACAACAAGAAAAGCATTTTCATACCGCTAAAAAAACACTACATGCACTTATAAAAATGGACGCTAAAGATGTAGAAGCGGCCATGCTATTAGGTTATGTAGAAAATCAGCTGGGTAATCATGAGCTTGCGCATGCGATTTTAAATGATGTTATCACTCAATTGCCGTTAAACGACCCTAGACGAGAGTTGATCCTGCAAGCAATGCCGACATTAGCGCACAACAAAACTGATAATGCAAAAACCGAGAGCGCTACAGCTAACACTGATTCGCCTCGGATTGAGGTATCGCTAGCGGGAATTGACGCTGATGTTAAATCGTTTAAATATTTATTTGTTTTTGCTCGCCCTGCTAAAAAAGGACCGCCGTTTGCGGTACAAAAAATAGCACTGGGACAATCATTACCTGAAAAGGTGACTTTAACGGATGCGAATGCCATGATGCAAGGCATGAATTTGTCGAGCGTTAGCCAAGTTTATGTTTCGGTTAGATTGTCGTTTGATGCCAACGTCATGCTAGCTGACGGTGAGTTAGAGTTTCATTCTGAACTCACTGATATTGCTAAAAACAAAACGACGTCGGTACAGTTTTAATTTAGAGAAAAATAGTTAGATAAGTTGGAATATAGATGAAAAATAGGGTTATAGGATATTCACCTAAAATGCAGTTAACAAAACATATACTGACGTGTGTGCCCAAAGTATTAACTTGCTTATTAACGGCTGCGCTTATGCTTGGCTGTACCACGGTACCTGAGCAGCAAGCCGATCAAGAACTCAGTAATAATGATCCGTTAGAAAGTGTTAACCGGCATATGTGGGACTTTAACTACGACATACTTGATAATTACGTGTTACGACCGAGTGCGGTTGTCTACCGCGATTATATGCCAACACCGGCACGAAAGGGATTATATAATGCGGCAAATAATTTAGATGAGCCTTCTGCGGTAATCAACAACGCATTACAAGGTAAATTTAAAGATGCGGGGATTAGTTTAAGTCGGTTTACAATAAATAGCACCGTGGGCATTCTGGGGCTATTTGATATCGCAACTAAATTAGGTTTAGAAGAAAAGCATGAAGGGTTTGATGAAACGCTGGGTGTTTATGGCGTAGAAACGGGGCCGTATCTTATGCTACCGGCTTATGGTCCTTCTGATGCGCGTTCATTGGTTGGTAATTCTGTTGATAGTTTATATTGGCCTTTGTCGGGTTTAAACCCTTTGGCGAGTGTGAGCCGAGTTTCTGTCAAAGTATTAGAAGCGCGTATTTCATTGATGGAACAAGAAGGATTGCTTAAAGATAGCTTTGATCCTTATACCTTTGTGCGAGAAGCTTATTTTCAGCGTTTAGCATTTAAAGTTAACGATGGTAAAGTTGAACCAGCACCCGTAGAAGAAGAAAGCTTTGAAGATTTTGAGGCTTTTGAACAACAGCTAGAAGGTTTATAGTCTCTCGCTTTAAAAAAGGCTTTATTGATAAAGCCTTTTTATTGGTACTCTGTTACATAAAGATTAAGCCTTATTTATCTTTGTGGTCTAAATCATTTACTTCTTCTTCATCATCATCTAAAGCTGCTTTCTCTTCGGCAGTAAATTTTTTAATGGCATTATCTAATTCTTTTTGAGCAAAAAAGAGCATTAGTGGGTTTGTTATTAATGGGTAAAATGTTACCAGCGCCACGAGCGGTAATAATATCAACCAACCTTCAACACGTGCGATTAAAATAAATAACGGGGCGAGTAGGGCTAATTTGACAACATTTAAAAACAATTTGTCTGGCACGCTTATAAGCGAAAGGGCGATAGATAAAATACGCGAACGTTGTTTAAATGTGTAATCAGCTAAGGCTGGGATTTTAGCAGCAGAAAAATAAAGGGCCATGAAATAACAATATTCATTAATTTAAAAATATATTTTAACCTGACTGACCGGTGAAAAACAGCGGAAAGGTTAAAAAATCCCATACGCGCAAGTCAGCTAGTTTTTTGCTAAAGTCGTTCTGTTATCTAGCCTTACCTATTTTAATATAATGACTGAACCCTGTTTCTCGTTAATATTGTTGGTGTGAAGGGTGATAAAAAATTCGGATTAATAGCCTCATGATCAGCAGTGATGGCTAATTTATCTTTTAAGGCTTCTTCATCATTTTGTACAAATTGAGCTGAACAGATTGACTAGGGCGTGTTTATCTTTGTCGTATAGATTTTGAACCCAAAGGGCAGCGCATTTGCACTATTTCTAATATGTTGCCCCACATGGATGTGGGGTAAGGTGACTTTGCAGGAGCATAAAGTCTTTGCCCCACATGGATGTGGGGTAAGGTGACTTTGCAGGAGCATAAAGTCTTTATCGCTCTTTTAGGTAGAATAACGACACTGCAATCGCTCTGCCTTGTATAAATCGTGCAAATACGGCTGCAAAAGCAAACACAAAAGATAAACACGCCCTAGCGCGATACGTACTGTGTTCGTCCTGTATATTGTTTTTATTGTGCATTAAATCAAGCGTGGCTTGATTCGCTTATTAAAATAGAACGCGTATAATTGCCGCCATTATTTACTCTGGTTTTATGCTAAATGTCTATTTTTTATTCTGTCCGTCGCGAATACGACCTAACACACCTTAAAGAGTCAGTGCTAACTGATACGCCTTTTTTGCTTTTTCAACGTTGGCTTGATGAGCTTGTAGCGGTGAAAGCGGTTGCAGATCCAACGGCAATGATCGTCTCCACTGTTGATGGTAAAGGTATGCCATATCAACGAACGGTATTAATGAAATCATACGATGATAACGGTTTTGTTTTTTTTACTAATCAACAAAGTCGTAAAGGGCAGCATATACAACAAAATAACCAAGTTAGTTTAATTTTTCCTTGGTTAGCGATGGAAAGGCAAGTAATTGTAACCGGCATTGCAGAGCCGATTAGTGCAGAAGAAAACGACCGTTACTTTTATTCTAGACCGTTGACCAGCCAAGTCGCCGCAATTGCGTCGGCGCAATCTCAACCGGTTGCGAGTCGAGAGGTATTAGAAAAAAATTATCAAGATTTATTGGCTTTTTATGAGCAAAACCCATTAAAACGACCTGCGCATTGGGGCGGTTATTGTGTAAAACCTGTCGCTATTGAATTTTGGCAAGGCGGAGAAAACCGCTTACACGATCGATTTTCATATGAATTTGAGGCTAACAACGAACCAAACTGGTCGATTAAACGACTGCAGCCTTGATTATATTGTAAGATAAATCGCACGTTAAAAAACGTAATAACGGCTGGTGGTCTATTGGTTTTATTACATACTGAGACATCTTGTTATTTAATGGAATAATAAACAGTGGAAAAGCCCAGTCGTTTAAATACACCTCTACCGGTAGATCCAAAAGTAAGTTCAACGGCATCTATGTTAGAACCCCCTTCATCGCTTTATCAATTGAAGTGCACTTTAGATGAACTTAATTCTGAATTAGATAAATTGAAAGAAGAAGTGAAGTTAAATCATTATGGTTTAGGTGAAAAAATAAAATAAGGTATTGATAAATTACTGTTTTTTTTTGATAAATGACTTGAAGAAATTATTAAGAAAGCAAATACTCAATTAACACATTAAAAAAATAGTTGTATTAATGGATATTGAACGTATTAGTCAACTTGCTGCTGAGCAAGTGGGTAAAGTTGTTATAGGTAAACAAGCGCAAATTAAGTTAGCGCTGTGTTGTTTGTTTGCTCGAGGGCACTTGCTTATTGAAGATTTGCCCGGAATGGGTAAAACCACATTATCGCATGCGCTTGCTCAAGTAATGGGGCTTTCTTATCGTCGAGTGCAATTCACTTCTGATTTATTACCGGCTGATATTTTAGGGGTTTCTATATTCAAGTCTGAAACTCAACAATTTGAATTTCATCAAGGTCCTATTTTTTCTCAAATCGTTTTAGCGGATGAAATAAATCGCGCAAGCCCTAAAACACAATCTGCATTGCTTGAAGCCATGGAAGAAAGACAAGTCACCATTGATGGCATAACGCATCCTTTAGATGAGCCTTTTTTTGTTATTGCAACTCAAAACCCATTGCATCAATCTGGCACATTTCCTTTACCTGAAAGCCAGCTCGACCGTTTTTTAGTTAGAATTAAACTGGGCTACCCGAGTCATGATGCAGAGCGTGATATGTTATTACAAGCGGGAAGTGTAAATGTGAGTGATTTGCCTGTTTGTATTACACCAGAACAATTGCAGCAGGTTCAAGCCGCGGTGCGCGATGTGACGGTGACCGATGAATTGATTGCTTATTTATTAAAGTTAGTCCAAGAAAGTCGAGATAATGCAGATTTTGCAATGGGCTTATCCCCCCGCGCCTCAAAGGCTATTTTGCATACAGCTAAAGCTTGGGCGTTAATGAATGGGCGTAATTATGTTACCGCAAATGATTTACAAGCTATTTTTCCTGCCGTGACAGAACACCGGTTAAGTCAGCAAGCGAATTATGGTGAAAGTGAACAAGCAAAAACATTGCTTGGATTAGTTGAGCCTATTTAATGACGCATAGTCGATGGTTAAGCAAATGGCTGGATAAACGTTTACCACCGCAGCGACAGTGTAAACTCGATCACAGTAATATTTTTATCTTACCGAGTAAGGCGGGTGTTGCTGTTATTTTAGTTACCTTAGCTATTTATTTATTAGGCACTAATTATGCTAATAATCTCGTCTTACTCTTAGCCTACGTTTCAACCGCGATCTTAATTTCTGCTATTTTTTATAGCTTTTTAAATGTTGCCCATTTAACTATTCAAGTCGAGAAAACCCCGCCTGTATTTTTATCTAATGTGTGTTTACAAACATTTAGAATAATAAATGAGCGACCTAGCTGGGCTATTGAGTTTTTACATCATGATGGCAAAGTACAATTTGATTTGCCCTACGTTGATACTCATTTGATTAAAATGCCTTTTGTACCTCCGCACCGAGGCTGGTGCTTACCCGAACGAATAAGAGTGCAAACGCAAGCGCCTTTTATGTTATTTACGGTTTGGAGCTTGCCACATTTTAATATTAAACAATTAGTTTACCCTAAACCGATAGAGTGCCCGCAATGGCTAACAGGAACCGGATTAAGTCAAGAAGAAGGGCAGAGCAATGATATACAAAATGCGGAAGACTTTTATGGTTTAAGGGAATATGTTGAAACTGATTCGTTAAAACATGTTGCATGGAAGCAATTGGCCAAAGGTAAAGGTTGGTTAACAAAGCAATTTGCGGCGCCTAATCAACCTGAGCGTTGGTTTTCGTATTATATTGTGCATGATAATGACCATGAACTAACTATTTCGCATTTAACTTGGTTAGTGTTACAAACTAAAAATGAAGATATTACGTTTGGCTTAGAACTACCTCATGCTTCGTTAGGCCCGAACGCTGGACCTATCTTTATCGAAGAGTGCTTGTTAGCCTTAGCGGAAATGCCGTAATGAACTGGCTAAAAACTGAATTGACTCATGAGCTGAAGTTATTAAGCCTTTTTTTTCCTGCCCAAATCATTGTTCAAGTATATCAGTCTGTCCACCATGCTTGGTGGGCGATATTATTTTATTTGATTTGTGCTATTTGGCGTTTTGCTATGTTAACCGGATCAGTAAAACCGATTGGCAAGTTCGCTAAAAATGCGTGCTTTATCACGGGGCTGTTATTGGTCGTTTTTACAGGCGTATCGACAAATATTTTAGTGAGCTTGTTTGTTATGCTAGCCGTAGCGCAATCACTAAAAATTCTTGAGTTTGAAACCCAACGAGATGTTGTATCTCTGTTTATTATTCACTTGTTTTTGACGGCGAGCACCTTACTGTTTTAT
The DNA here is from genome assembly GCF_003286125.1 of Algibacillus agarilyticus. Lineage (GTDB taxonomy): Bacteria > Pseudomonadota > Gammaproteobacteria > Enterobacterales > Alteromonadaceae > Algibacillus > Algibacillus agarilyticus. The sequence goes on along the minus strand of NZ_QMED01000001.1, from coordinate 357,331 downwards.
TTTGATTTAATGCATTCATTAGCTTTAGCCTTGTCTTTATTCTTAACCGTTGCAGCGGTTATTCAATGTAAAATTAAAATTTTTAGTCCTGCTGCTAGTTTAAAAATGGCCTCTCAACTTGCGCTGGTGAGTTTACCTATTGCATTGGTTTTATTTTTTATGATGCCGCAGTTGCCGCCATTATGGAAAATGGCTAAACCTAAATCTCCGCCAACTGGCTTAACTGAAACCGTAAAACCAGGCGATTTGGCCGATTTAGCCGGTTCTAATAAGCTGGCCTTTAGAGTTGAATTTGAAGGTGCTATTCCCGATACGACAAATCTGTATTGGCGAACGTTAGTCCATGAAAGTTTTGATGGCGAAAGTTGGGCTATATCAGAGCAGAGTCAAGCTTGGAAAAAAGCCATTCCTCACAAGCAACTTGCTAATCAACTGATTGATACTAATCAGAATAGCTTTTTGTATACGGTTATCGCTGAACCGAGTCATCAAAAATGGTTGCATGCACTTGATATTGCTTACCCATTAGCGGACAAGGTCTATTTAACACCTGATTATAATTTAGTTAGAACTGAACCTGTTTCAGCAAGAATGCAATATAAAATAAAGTCTTATATGCATCTACCGGTTGAGCCATATGTTGATTTTTCAACCGCACAAAATTTACAGTTACCCGCTGATGAGAATGAACAAGCTCGCGCGTTAGCTCAAAAACTTAGGCAGCAATACCCTGATGATGCAGAAAATAACGAGCTATTAATTAATGCGTTGTTGCGACGATTCAATCAAGACGAATATCATTACACTTTAAAGCCACCACGCGTTAGCCAATATAATGGTATTGATGATTTTTTATTTGAAAGTAAATCTGGGTTTTGTGCTCATTATGCGAGTGCATTTACCTTTGTTGTGCGTGCAGCCGGGATACCCGCCCGAGTTGTTTCGGGTTATTTAGGCGGCGAATGGAATCCGCAAGGTGAGTATTTAAGTTTGTATCAATATGATGCACATGCATGGTCAGAGGTTTATTTACAAAATAAAGGTTGGGTTAGATTTGACCCAACAGCCTTTGTTGCACCTGATAGGGTTGAAATGTCAGTACAAGATTTATTCAAAGAAAAGGAAGACTTTTTACCGGATAATAATTTTGCGTTGGTGAAATATCAAGAATTACCTTTTGTGTCGGATGTCCGTTTTTGGTTAGCGAATGTAGATTATCAATGGACTCGTTGGATTATTAATTACAATCAATCGGCCCAAGAGAACCTATTAAAACGCTTGTTTGGTCAAAAAACGGATTGGACTTTTTATTTATATTTGATTTCATTTTTATGTGCTTCAATTGGGTTGTTTGTTTTGATTATTTGGCTTATTCAGCGCTATAAGAAACAGCCGACAGATGTTGTAAAATATTATCATAAAGCACTTAAGGCATTATCAACTCAAGGCATTGATAAGCCGATCGGGGCAACACCAGAACAGCTTGTTCATGAGATAGAGCACAAAGCCCCTGAGCTTTTACCTATTTGGCATAAAATAATTCAATTACTGAACGATATTCAATATCGTAATTTACCGATTAAAACAAAACGAAAATTAATTAGTCAATTACGTGTCGAAGTCAAAAAAATGCAATAATGAGGCTGTATTTTATCCAGCCCATGGATAGAAACTTGCGCTTAACGTGTTTGGTGCTTGCTATCGTGTGCACTTTCTATTATGTTAACATACTGTTACTTCATTGCATCATCATGCAATGTTAATCAATTATTTATAAAACCAAGAAGAAAATCATGTCTATTCCAGTACTCATTTGTGATGATTCAGCGCTAGCGCGAAAACAAGTTAAAAAAAGCTTACCGCAAGGATGGGATATCGATGTAAGCATGGTGACTAATGGCCGAGAAGCAATTGATTATTTACGTGCTAATCGTGTTGGGATCATGTTTCTTGATTTAACGATGCCAGAAATTGACGGTATCGGTGTGCTCGAAATCAACAAAGCAGAAAAGTTAGTTGATTTTGTGGTTGTTGTCTCAGCTGATATTCAACCCGACATGAAGAAAAAAGTAGAGTCTTTAGGTGCTTTGGCATTTATTAATAAGCCTGTCAGTACTGACAAGTTAAATAATATCCTAAAAGATTATGGGCTCTTATAATGAATATTACATTAAGTGAAGACCAAAGAGACTGCTTGCAAGAGCTTATTAACGTGGCAATGGGGCAAGCAAGTGACAAGCTCGCTCGTTATCTTGAAACGTTTGTTCACTTAGATGTGCCTTATATAGAGCTAGTAGGGTCTGATACTTTACCGCTATTGTTTGCCCAAAAATACAATGGCAGTAGTGTTTCTGTCGTTAGCCAAGGCTTTTATGGTAACGATGGTATTAGAGGTGAATCATTATTAGTTTATCGCCGAGATAACGCTAAAGAAGTTGCTAGCTTATTAGGGTATGAACCCGAAGAGGCAAATGAAAACGAGCAGCTTGCCGATATTAGCTCTATTTTAACGACTACTTTTTTAAATGGACTCGCTGAGTTAATTTCTAATCAAATGTCATATAGCGCGCCACGGTTAATTTCGTCTTTAAATACGTCGCTTGATAGTCATTTAGAGCAATTATCATTTAATTGGGAATTAGCGTTAAAGGTTGATATCAGCTATCAAGTTACGGATTATTCTTTTAATTGTGACATGATCTTATTAATCCCGGGTGAAGCTATTCAAAATATTCAATCTGTTCTCGATCGTATTTTAGAAGAATACTAAATTGAATATCACAGAGTTAAACTCATTTGTTGTTCAGCAAATTAACTCAGGCGTCGTTATTATTGATGCTGAGTATAATATTGATTTAATTAACCACTTTGTTGTTTTGCATGGTGGCGTTAAGAAAGAACAAGCCAAAGGTCAAAACTTATTTAGTTTATTTCCTGAATTACCTGAGCATTGGTTAAAGCGAAAGCTACAGAGTGTTTTTACATTAAATACGCCAGCTTTTAGCTCTTGGGAACAAAGGCAATATATTTTTAAAATGCCACATTCGAGGCCTATTACGACCACGAATGATTTTATGGCGCAAAATTGCACTATTTTACCGATTGTTGAAAAAGGTGAAGTTAAGCAAGCTTGTATTATTATAGAAGACGCTACGGATGTCTGTTATTACCAACAGCAGCTAAATGTCGCCATGAATAAACTTGAAAAATCTAATCAAACTGACGGTTTAACTCAAGTGGCTAATCGCCGTTATTGGGAAGAGCGTTGTATCATTGAGTTTGATACGGCTCAGCGACATGATAGACCGCTTTCTTTAATGTTGTTTGATTTAGATAAATTTAAAAATATTAATGACACTTTTGGTCACCGAGGTGGCGATCAGGTTTTAGTTGAATTGGCCGCTAAAATAAAAGATTTATTACGTAGTGCCGATTTAATTGGTCGTTATGGTGGTGAAGAGTTTGGTATTATTTGCCCTAATACCGGTGGTAAAGGCGCTGCTGAACTGTCCGAACGCATACGTAAAGAAGTGCAAATGCACAAAATCATGTTTGAAGGGCAAGCTATCTTTGTAACTTTAAGTATTGGCGTGATTGAAATATCGGATCAATACAAATCATATGAAGAAATGTTAAGCCGTGCAGATATGGCTTTATACCAATCTAAACGTGAAGGTCGTAACCGAGTTACTTTATATAAAGCATAAGTATAAGCATTTGCCAAAAAATCGTTGACAGTTATACTTGGTTAAGGCAAATTCTCCGTATGAAAATAAGTACAAGCATAATTATAACCATTATTATTTCGATCACCATGCGATAGCGGGTGGTCACGGTTTGCGCTTGTCTTAATAACTGAATTAACAAGAGCCCGTGACTTCACAAGTCACGGGCTTTTTTGTCTCAAGAAGATAGGAAACAAGGCATGCAAGTTTTAAAATTTGGCGGTTCTTCGTTAGCCAATGCAGATAAATATCAAGCAGTAAAAGAAATTGTACTCGCACAGCATAAAACTGAAGATGCAGCAGTCGTTTTGTCTGCACCTCAGGGGGTTACCAACAATTTAGTCGCCATTGTTAACGCCGCGATTTCAGGTCAAGATACAGCCGCGCTTTATAAGCAGCTTGAGACAACGTTTACTTCAATTATTAGTGACTTAGCGGCTCAATTAGATCAATACGACACTGCGCATTTACAAAATGTTGTCACTGAAAAGTTAGCCTTTTTACATGACCGTATCGAAGGGATCCGCTTGTTAGGTCAATGTCCTGATTCTGTTAATGCGCAAATAATTTGCCTAGGTGAGTTTGTTAGTGTTGAGATTTTCGCTGAATTGGTTAAAGCTTGTGGCACTGATGCACTCGTTATCAACCCGGTTGAATTAATTACTGCGCAGGGTAGTTTTTTAAGCTCGATGGCAGACATCGAAATGAGCCGAGCACGGTTTGCAGATAAAAATTTACCGGCTAACACGGTTTTAGTGATGCCTGGTTTTTGTGCGGGTAATGAAGAAGGCCAATTAGTGACTTTAGGTCGTAATGGGTCTGATTATTCAGCTGCTATTCTTGCTGCCTGTGTAGATGCGTCTACTTGTGAGATTTGGACTGATGTTGACGGTGTTTATAATGCTGATCCACGTCGCGTGCATGCGGCACAATTACTTGAACAACTATCTTATCAAGAAGCCATGGAGCTTTCATATTTTGGTGCCAGCGTATTACACCCTAAAACGATCGGTCCTATCGCTCAATATTCAATTCCATGTCGTATTAAGAACACGCTTAACCCTAGTGCACCAGGCACATTGATTACTAATGACAGCATCGATACAGATCATGTTGTAAAAGGCATTTCGACCCTTGATGACATCACGATGGTGAATGTTGCAGGCCCTGGTATGAAAGGGATGGTGGGCATGGCTAGCCGTATTTTTGATGCGATTTCACGTGCACATATCTCGGTGCTCATGATCACACAATCTTCAAGCGAGTACAGTGTTAGCTTTTGTATTTACACTGAAGACGAAGAAAAAGCGCAAAATATTCTGAATGATGAGTTCGAATTAGAGTTAAATAATAACTTGTTGGAAGAAATTGAGTTTAGAAACCAATTGTCTGTTATCTCTATTGTAGGTGACGGAATGCGCCAACATAAAGGCATCGCGGCTAAGTTCTTTTCTTCATTAAGCCAAACTCATGTCAATATTGTCGCGATCGCACAGGGCTCTTCTGAGCGCTCAATTTCAGCTGTTATCGAAGGATCAAAAAGTCAGGATGCGATTAAAGTGATACATCAAAACTTCTTTAGCAACTTACATACGGTTGATGCTTTCTTAATTGGTTGCGGCACGGTTGGTAAAGCGTTAATAAAGCAATTTGAACGCCAACAAGCTTTTCTTAATGAGCGCAATATAAGCCTACAAGTATACGGTTTAGCTAACAGTCGAAAATTAGCGCTTGTTGAAAATGGCGTTGATTTGAATAACTGGGAAAACACGCTAGACACTGCAACCGAAGGTTTCTCATTAACTCGTTTACAGCAATTTGTTGAAGACAATCATTTGATCAATCCAGTCATCATTGATTGTACGAGTAATGAACATGTTGCGGATCAGTACGTAGATTTTTTAAATGCAGGTTTCCATGTCGTTACGCCAAATAAAAAGGCGAACACCAGTTCCATGGCTTTTTATCATCAATTACGCGCTGCAGCTCAAGATAACAAACGTCGTTTCTTATATGAAACAAACGTAGGTGCCGGCTTACCGGTTATTGATACGTTACAAAACTTATTGCATGCAGGTGATGATTTAACTGGCTTCCAAGGTATTTTGTCTGGGTCTCTTTCGTATATTTTTGGCAAGTTAGATGAAGGTATGAGTTTATCTGATGCAACATCTATCGCCCGTGATAACGGTTTTACTGAACCGGATCCACGTGACGATTTAAGTGGGATGGATGTGGCGCGTAAATTACTTATTATGGCACGTGAAGCGGGCATGCAGATGGAGCTATCTGATATCGAGGTTGAGTCTGTTTTACCGCCGACGTTTGATGCTAATGGTTCAATTGACGAATTTATGGCTAACCTTCCTAAAGCGAATGTTTATTATCAAGAACTGGCTGAAAAGGCAAAAGCTCAAGGCCAAGTATTACGCTATGTCGGTATTATCGATAATGGAAAATGCAAATGTAGCATTGAAGCCGTGGGTAGTGAACATCCTCTATTTGCGATTAAGGACGGTGAAAATGCTTTAGCACTGCACAGTGTTTATTATAATCCTATTCCATTAGTTATTCGTGGTTATGGCGCCGGTGCCGATGTGACGGCTGCTGGTGTCTTTACGGATGTAATGCGAACGGTTAGCTGGCAGCGAGAGGTATAACATGAGTGTAACCGCTTATGCACCGGCATCAACCGGGAATGTGAGTTTAGGTTTTGACATTCTAGGTTTAGCGTTAGCACCTATTGATGGCAGTTTGTTAGGTGATCGCGTTACCGTGCTTAATGAAGCCAATGAGTTTAGCCTATCATTAGCTGGTCATTTTGCCGATAAATTGCCGGCCGATCCTAAAGAAAATATTGTTTATGACTGCTTTATCGGTTTTAAAGCCGCTATGTTGGAACAAGGCAAAGCGATACCTAATTTAGCCATGCAATTAGAGAAAAACTTACCGATTGGTAGTGGTTTAGGTTCTAGTGCTTCATCTATTGTTGCGGCGCTTGCGGTGCTTAATGCCTATTTTGATTACCCACTAGACAAAGAAACTTTATTACGTTTAATGGGTAAATTAGAAGGCCAAATAAGTGGTAGCGTACATTACGATAATGTAGCGCCTTGTTACTTAGGTGGTCTACAACTGATGGTTGAAAGTGAAGATAAAGTAAGCATTACTTTACCTTGCTTTGATGATTGGTATTGGACTATCTGTTATTCTGGCGCCAGCGTATCAACAGCCGCTGCGCGGGATATCTTACCAAAAGAGTTTTCGACTAAAACGACAATCGACTTTGGTCGTCAATTAGCTGTTTTTGTGCATGCATTACACACAGGCGATAAAGCTTTAGCCGCTAGCATGATGCAAGATGTGATCGCTGAGCCACACAGAAAATCATTGTTAAAAGGTTTTGATGATGCAAGAGCTTATGCAAAAAGCCAAGGTGCTTTAGCATTTGGGATTTCAGGTTCAGGACCTACTGTCTTTGCTGTTTCTGAAAATGCAGAAGCAGCGGAAAACATTCGCGCGTGGTTACAAGCTAATTATACTCAAAATGAATTTGGGTTTAGCCACGTTTGTAAAATAGATAATAATGGCATTGCCATTACAGAGGATAAGTAAGTGGAATTATTTAACTTAAAAGATCCCTCAGAAGTCGTCACATTTAGCCAAGCTGTGCAACAAGGTCTGGGTAGACAACAAGGTTTATTTTTTCCAAAAAACATACCGACGATTGACGATATTGATTCTTTATTAGCTAAACCATTTAATGAACGAAGTGCTGAAATATTAGGTCAGTTTATTGGTGATGAAGTCGATGCTGAAACATTGCAAACTATGGTTAACAATGCATTTCAATTTCCAGCACCGGTTGCACATATTGCAGATAATGTTTATTCATTAGAATTATTCCACGGTCCTACATTAGCGTTTAAAGATTTTGGTGCGCGTTTTATGGCCCAATGTTTAGCGCAATTTAGCAAAAAAGAAAAAATTACTATTTTAACCGCTACCTCAGGTGATACTGGCGCGGCAGTGGCTCATGCTTTTTATGGTATAAGCAACATTGATGTGGTTATTTTGTACCCTAAAGGCATGATCAGTTCTTTACAAGAAAAACTGTTTTGTACATTAGGTGGCAATATTCACACGGTTGAAATTGATGATGATTTTGATAGCTGTCAGCAACTTGTTAAAGATGCTTTTGATGCACCTGAGATCCGAGACGGTTTACATTTAAACTCGGCTAACTCAATTAACATTAGCCGTTTACTGGCGCAAGTTTGTTATTATTTCGAAGCGATTGCTCAGTTACCGGCTGAAAAACGTGCCGATGCTGTTATTTCAGTACCCAGTGGTAATTTTGGTAATTTAACGGCCGCGATGATCGCTAAAGCCATGGGATTACCGATTAAACGTTTTATCGCGGCAACGAATGCCAATGATACGGTTCCTCGTTATTTAAAAACGGGTGAATGGCAGCCTAATAAAACCGTTGCGACGATGTCGAATGCGATGGATGTAAGTGCACCTAACAATTGGCCACGTATTGAAGCGTTAATTGAGTTTGGTTACATCGATAAAGCCTCACTAACAGGCGACACGGTTGATGAAGACTATACACAAATGGCCGTTAAGCATTTGAATGATTTAGGTTATTTAAGTGAACCTCATGCCGGTGTTGCTTATAAAGCGTTAAAACGTTCAATTGAAGATGATGAAGTTGGCTTATTCTTAGGTACGGCTCATCCTGCTAAATTTAAAGAAACGGTTGAAAATATTTTGGGTACGCCCGTTGCGTTACCTAAAGAGTTAGCTGAATGTGCTAATAAAGCCTTATTATCTTCACAGCTCGATAGCCAATTTGAATCGTTAAAAGCATACATGCTTAAAACGTTAGGCTAAATTTGAATTGTTTTATTATGAAACCTCGCTTGGCGGGGTTTTTTTATATCTGGAATAAAAATGACAGACTGGTTGGATTTTATAGAGCAAGAAAAACAGCAAGCCTATTTTAAACAGTTAACCGCGTTTGTTGAAGGTGAGCGATTGGCGGGCAAAACGATTTATCCTGCAGAACAAGATGTACTTAACGCTTTTTTATTAACGCCTTTAAAAGACGTACGCGTGGTGATATTGGGCCAAGACCCCTATCATGGTGCTGGCCAGGCTCATGGTTTAAGCTTTTCTATTGCGAGCGATATTAAATTACCGCCTTCTTTAAAAAATATATACAAAGCCTTAGCACTTGATGATGAGACATTCACACCACCTACACATGGCAATCTAACGGCTTGGGCTAAGCAAGGTGTCATGCTATTAAATACGGTATTAACAGTGGAAGCGGGTAAAGCCCATTCTCATGCTAAAAAAGGTTGGGAATTATTTACCGATAAAGCGATTGAACTATTGAATGCGAATAACGAGTCGATCGTATTTATGCTTTGGGGGGCACATGCACAGCAAAAAGAGAAAATGATTGATGGTAATAAGCACTGTATTTTAAAAAGTGTTCATCCATCACCTTTATCAGCGCATCGTGGTTTTTTTGAATGTCAGCATTTTTCTAAAGCGAATGCGTATTTACAAAAAGCAAATAAGCAGACCATAACTTGGCAGTTATAGTCTGGTCATTTTTAGCTTTAAATAAAAAAACGGCCGATAGGCCGTTATTACACTTCAATGCTATCTAGGTCGATTTCATCAGCAAAATCAAATTCTTTTAGTTCCTTACGTAATCTGAATTGCTCTTTAATTGCTTCAATTTCGCGCCATTTTCTTTTTTGAGTTGGGCGTCCACGTGAACCTTTATCAAAGTTTGCCATTTCTAATGTTTCGCTATTCATGGTTTGCTCCTTAACTGGGCTTATTGTAATAAATCAGAACACTATTGAGTTGCTGCACATGATTAAATCAACTATTGATTAAAATTATGTGACGCTATTGTAAAAACTAGATGACAGCGTTTTTCTGAGTTTTCAATATAATGAATATCTAGCGGCTTACTCCTATCGCCAAGGCTGTATTTAATCAACTTTCAACATATTTCGAATTTAGTTTATTTTATATTCAACAATCAAGCTTTATTTATGCGTTAATGTTAAATAAATGTATGTATTGAGTCGTTTAATACCAATTTATATAAATAAGTGATCTCTCAGAATGCATCCAGCGGTTTTTGAACAAGGCGTCGGTGTACAGGAATGGTTGTTCCCTTTCAAATACCGATAACGCAGGTCAAAAGCCACTGGGGCATTCCTTTCAGGCGAGTTTTAAATGCGCTTACGCTGTGTTGCTCGAACTCAAAAGAGCACCACTATTCTTTCATCTAAGCGCATTTAAACGCTCTCTGAGTGGGCACTTATTATTACGGATTGGTATAACTAAAAAATAGGTAAAGTGAGTTTATTAGAATTGTATTTTTCGTGTATCTTTTACGGCTATCCGATAGGGTAGGCTGGTGTTTATTGCACACAAGCTTGCCTGATTCAAAAAGGACATTTCATGTTTGAACAAAAAGATTTAATTGATTTAGCACGCTTCACAATGCCATTTGGTAAATATGAAGGACGAGTGATTATTGATTTACCTGAAGAGTATTTATTGTGGTTTCAAAAGAAAGAATTTCCGCAAGGTCGACTAGGTCAATTAATGGCTTTAGCGTTAGCGATTAAAATAGAAGGGCTTGAAGGATTAATTAAGCCCTTAAAGTAAGGTTTATCCCCTAGGGTGTGTTTATCTTTTGTGTATGCTTTTGCAGCCGTATTTGCACGATTTATACAAGGCAGAGCGATTGCGGTGTAGTTTTTCTACATAAAAGAGCGATAAAGACTTTATGCTCCTGCAAAGTCACCTTACCCCACATCCATGTGGGGCAACATAGTAGAAATAGTGCAAATGCGCTGCCCTTTGGGTTCAATCCAAAACGTTTTGCTCTTTGTTATGGGCTTTTGACGTAGAGCCACTATGCCATCAAGCTAATGCCGCGATCAAAACGCTTTGGAATTGAACTAAATCTATACGACAAAGATAAACACGTCCTAGTGGCTTGTGGGTATAAATCTATAGTCTTCTCGCTCAGGTTTTATGGTTCATTGTCAGCGCTTACTCGCCCCAATCACATAATAGAGCATATGCTCATGGGGTCTCGAAGCTTGACGGCTTCCCCTAAAACCCGATCGCTTTGACTATATTCATTGTTAGGTGTTAATGTTAGGTGTTAAGTAGCTCAATTTAACTCGTGAAGTTAAGCCACACATAAGCTCGTAAGGTATGGTTGTTGCGTGCGCAGCGACGGTTTCTATGGCTAAATTGTCGCCCCACAATTCAACTTCATCTCCATTTTTATCTTGTAAATGGTTACCCAAATCAACGGTGATCATATCCATAGAAACACGGCCTATGAGTGGCACGTTTCGGCCATTGATCCAAACGGGGGTCCCATTTTTAGCATGTCGAGGGTAGCCATCTCCGTAACCTATTGCCACAATGCCTATGTAGGTATCAGCCGTTGTTGTCCAGGTTGCGCCGTAGCCAACATGCGATCCCGCTTTGACTTTTTTAACTGCGATTAAACAGGATTTTAAGGTCATTGCAGGGCTAAATTTTTTTGTCGATTCGGTGTTACTTTCGAGTGGAGAAACACCATAAAGAATGATCCCTGGCCGTATCCACTCAAAGTGGCTTTCTGGTATTAGCAGGCTTGCTGCCGAGTTAGCCAATGAACGCGGCGCAGAGTAATACTGAGTACAATGGTTAAAGTTAGATAATTGAGTTGAATTCATTGGTGAGTCTAATTCATCTGCACATGCAAAGTGACTCATCAGACGTATTTCAGTTTTTACATTAGCGCTGGCTTTTAACCGGGTGTAATAATGTGATAATTCTTCGGGGGCTATGCCTGCGCGTGTCATGCCTGTATCGATTTTTAGCCAGACTTGAATGGGGTTATCAAGCGTGGCTTGTTCTATTGCTTCTAGTTGTTCAATGCAGTGAACAACCGTTTCAATATTACTCGCGACAAGGTGAGGTAAGTCGGTTGACTGAAAAAAGCCTTCAAGCAAGACAATCGGTTTTACTATACCACTTGAACGCAATTTATAGGCTTCTTCTATCCGTGCGACACCAAAAGCATTTGCTGTTTGCAAACTATTGGCGACTTGTACTAAACCATGACCATAACCGTTTGCCTTACACACGGCTAACACTTGTGAATTAGGCGCAAGCTGTCTAATTTTTTGTAAGTTTTGCTCAATACGCGATAAGTTGATTATCGCGGTTGCAGAAGAGATCGTCACGTTATACATTACTTTGTTTAAGCATGTTAATCGCCCATTTATTCGTAATCACCATAATCACCTGGGTTAGCTAAGTTATCAAATCGTGAATACTGGCCTTGGAAAGCTAAGCGAGCCACACCTAATGGACCATTACGCTGTTTACCAATAATAATTTCACCAATACCTTTAAATTCAGAGTTTTCGTTGTAAACCTCATCACGATAAATAAACATAATTAAATCGGCATCTTGCTCAATTGAGCCGGATTCACGTAAATCTGAGTTAATAGGGCGTTTGTCGGCTCGTTGCTCTAGACCACGGTTTAACTGCGAAAGCGCGATTACTGGAACTTGCAGTTCTTTGGCTAAAGATTTTAAAGAGCGTGATATTTCAGCTATTTCTAAGGTTCGATTGTCTGATAAAGAAGGAACGGTCATTAATTGTAGATAATCGACCATAATCATGGAGATACCACCGTGATCACGATGCACCCGGCGAGCTCTAGAGCGGACTTCAGTTGGGGTTAAACCTGATGAGTCATCAATAAATATATTTTGACGTTGATTTAATAAGCTAACCGTTGAAGAAATACGAGCCCAGTCATCATCTTCTAATTGACCGGTTCTCACACTTGTTTGATTGACTCGACTTAAGGATGCCAATGAACGCATCATAATTTGTTCTGCCGGCATTTCTAAACTAAATACCAGTACTGGCTTATCATGTGCTAGTGAGGCATTTTCAACTAAGTTCATGGCAAATGTGGTTTTACCCATAGAAGGACGTGCTGCAACAATAATGAGATCAGAAGGCTGCATGCCAGATGTTAATTTATCAAGCTCGGCAAAACCAGTGGTCACACCCGTAACCCCATCTTTGCCTAATGTCATGGCTTCTTCAATACGCTTGATTGTATTTTCAAGCACGATACCCATGCTTTGTGGCCCTTCGTTCGCATTTGTTCGTTGTTCTGCTATTTTGAATACTTTAGATTCAGCAAAGTCGAGTAATTCATTTGCGTCTCGGCCTTGTGGGTCGTAACCCGCTTCTGCAATTTCATTAGCCACCCCGATCAGTTCACGTAATACTGCCCTTTCTCTCACGATATCGGCATAAGCGGTTATATTCGCGGCGCTAGGGGTGTTATCTGCCACTTCAGCCAAATAGGCAAAGCCGCCTATATCATCAAGTACTTTAGCTTGATCGAGTGCTTCTGAAATTGTGATTAAATCAATTGGCTTATTTGCTTCAACCAATTGGGCCATATTTTCGAAGACAAGACGGTTAGCGCGATTATAAAAATCTTGCGCAACCACACGTTCGGCAACTTGATCCCAAGTTTCATTATCGAGTAAAAGGCCGCCTATAACCGATTGTTCAGCTTCCAACGAATGCGGAGCCGCTTTTATATCTTCTACCGAAGTGGGTTTCTTTTTTTTATTCCAGTCATTTGCCATATAACGTCAAAAAGCCTTATGCAATACAGTAACTCAGTTTGGCGGCTATTATGACGTTTTTATGCTTGAGGTTAAATCCTTTTACTATATTAACTTAGGATCCTATCGGTGTTTTTATTGTTAAGTTGATTTTGGCTTAGGTGATAGAGCATTGCTTGCTCTTTTGGCCTCGTTATTGACGGTGTAAACGTGACCTTTTATTTATTATATTAAGGGGTAAATTATTTTATGGTTTGTATTATATTGAACTCATGTAGTAAAAAATAAGCTGATACACCAAATCGAGTAAAAATCAAAAAACATACGTATGCAGCCGTTAATCGTTTGTTAAGCATTTTTGGCTAATTAGCTATACTTGATATAGTATTAGAGGCGAAAGTTTACGATAAAATAATAAAAGGCTTTTATTTTCAATGTCAAAATCTAAAGCAACCTCGTTTGATATAGCTTACCGAGCCGGCGTTTCACAGTCGACGGTTTCTCGTGCTTTGCGTAATTCACCGCAAGTAAACGAAGAAACGCGTAAAAAAATACAAGCGATTGCACGCGAGCTAAATTATAAAGTTGATAAAAATGCGAGTAACTTGCGGACTCGGCACAGTGGTACCCTTGCACTTTTACTTTTTGAAGAGCTTGATGACACCGAGTCACATATCAATCCGTTTTATTTGTCTATGCTGGGCAGTATTACGCGTACTTGTTCAAAAGAAGGTTATGACCTTTTAGTCTCTTTTCAGCAATTTAGTACCGATTGGAGTGCTGACTTCGCGGATACTAATAAAGCGGATGGTATTATTTTATTGGGCTACGGTGATTACCTTGATTACGAAGGTAAATTAAATGAACTTGTTGAACAAGGCACTAAATTTGTTCGATGGGGAGCGGTAGTTGAAGGTGAACCTTGGTTGTCTATTGGCTGTGACAACAAAAATGGGGGGTACCTGATTACGCGTCATTTATTATCATTAGGACGTCGTTCTATTGCCTTTTTAGGGGGGGCAGATAATCACAGTCCTGAACTGTATGAGCGTTATAAAGGTTATTGCAAAGCGATTGAAGAGTCAGGTCATTATGTAGACTTGAGTTTACAGTATGATGCGGTAACCACTGAAGCTGCAGGCGTTGAAGCGGTTCAGCGTTTATTAGCGAGCGGGCATACGTTTGATGCTATTGTGTGTGCAAGTGATTTAATTGCGATTGGTGCCATATCGGCATTAACCGAGGCCGGATTTAATGTGCCTAATGATGTTGCCGTTGTTGGATTTGACGATTTAACCGTGGCTAAATACAGTAATCCGCCATTAACCACCGTGCAGCAAAATACGAATCTTGCAGGGCAAACACTTGTTTATAATTTAATTAAACAAATAGAGGAAACGGAAATTGAAACACGCCATATTCCTGCTCGTTTAATTGTGCGCGAATCTTGTGGGGCGAAACTCTAAAACAGACGTTATTCATATATATAGTCAAAGCGATCGAGTTTTAGGGGAAGCAGTCAAGCTTCGAGACCCCATGAGCATATGCTCTATTATGTGATTGGGGCGAGTAAGCGCTGACAATGAACCATAAAACCTGAGCGAGAAGACTATACCCAAGTCTTAACTCATATTCCAAATCGACGCCTTGCTTTATAAATAAGGCGTTTGTTTGTTTTATCACCATTTCATTCCTTCTATAGATTTAATTACCTTTCAATAGTAGTTTTTTAAGTAGATAAATTGTTTATCTAAAATCTTTACGTATACTAAGCGTGTTGAATTTTAGTGTTTGCATTTGATGTGATTAACTGCAGC
Organism: Algibacillus agarilyticus; assembly: GCF_003286125.1. Taxonomy (GTDB): domain Bacteria; phylum Pseudomonadota; class Gammaproteobacteria; order Enterobacterales; family Alteromonadaceae; genus Algibacillus; species Algibacillus agarilyticus. Next base: position 342,080 of record NZ_QMED01000001.1, on the reverse strand, counting down.
TTTAAAATCAATTTCGCACAACGCGATAGCATGTAATAAATACGATTTTCGCTTTATTTGTGGGTACCCAACTTTTTGATCGGCATAGCTAGATGAAAGCATTGTATTGGTTTATTTGTCGCTACAGTTTTTTCATCTAGCTAATCTAATCATTGGGGCCTTATTGCAAATCAGATGTCTATTTATTACATTTTTTTTATGCTTTAAAGGAACAAATTAGTGAATCCAATTACTCATTCTTTCCAGTATGGTCAACATACTGTTACGCTTGAAACGGGCTTAATTGCACGTCAAGCAACGGCTGCTGTTATGGCTAGCATGGACGATACTGCGGTATTAGTTAGTGTTGTTGAAAAAAAATCTGCAGAGCCACGTGACTTTTTCCCATTAACGGTTAATTACATCGAAAAAGCGTATGCTGCGGGTAAAATCCCGGGTGGCTTTTTTAAACGTGAAGGTCGTCCTTCTGAAGGCGAAACATTAATCGCTCGATTAATTGATCGTCCTATTCGTCCATTATTTCCAAAAGCTTACGATAACGAAGTACAAATTGTTATCACGGTTGTCTCAGTTAACCCTGAAATCCCAACCGATATCGTATCGATGATTGGTGTTTCTGCTGCGTTATCGATTGCCGGTATTCCTTTCCAAGGTCCAGTGGGTGCTGCACGTGTTGGTTATAAAAATGGTCAATACTTATTAAACCCTGTTTTAAGTGAAATTGCCGATAGCGAGTTAGACTTAGTTGTTGCGGGTACACAAAGCGCAGTATTGATGGTTGAATCAGAAGCTAAAGTACTTTCTGAAGACGTTATGCTAGGTGCGGTTGTATATGGCCATGAGCAATCTCAAACCGTTGTTGATGCGGTCGCTGAATTTGCTGCTGTGGTTAAGCCGCCTGTTTCTGATTGGGTTGCGCCTGTTGTTAACACTGAATTAAAAGATAAAGTGGCTGCTGCTGCATCGGCTGGTTTTACTGAAGCTTATCAAATTACTGATAAAATGGTACGTAAAGATGCCGTTGATAAAGTTAAAGCGGATGCGCTTGAAGCTTTAGTCGCTGAAGATGCTGAACTTGATAAAAATGAAGTTGGCGGCATGCTAAGTTCTGTAGAAAAATCAGTTGTACGTAACCGCATTATTGCGGGTGAACCACGTATTGATGGTCGTGATCCTGAAAGCGTTCGTGCGCTTGATGTACGTACTGGCATTTTACCTCGTACACATGGTTCTTCATTATTTACTCGTGGTGAAACTCAAGCCATTGTTGCTGCTACGCTAGGTACGCCACGTGATGCACAAATTATTGATAGCATATCAGGCGAATACACAGACCATTTCATGTTGCATTATAACTTCCCTCCATACTGTGTTGGTGAAACAGGTATGGTTGGTTCGCCTAAGCGTCGTGAAATTGGTCATGGTCGTTTAGCTAAACGCGGTGTTGCTGCGGTTATGCCAACTATCGAAGAATTCCCATACACAGTACGTGTTGTTTCAGAAATTACTGAATCAAATGGTTCAAGCTCAATGGCTTCTGTATGTGGTACTTCATTAGCATTAATGGATGCGGGTGTACCGATTAAAGGTTCTGTAGCGGGTATCGCGATGGGCCTTGTTAAAGAAGCCGATAAATTTGTTGTTCTTTCTGATATCTTAGGTGATGAAGATCATTTAGGTGACATGGACTTTAAAGTAGCGGGTACTGAAGAAGGTATTACGGCTTTACAAATGGATATTAAGATTGAAGGCATTACGCAAGAGATCATGCAAATTGCCCTTAACCAAGCTAAAGCAGCCCGATTACACATTTTAGCGGTAATGGATGATGCTATCTCTGGTCATCGCGATGAAGTTTCTGAATTTGCGCCACGTATTTATACGATGAAAATTGCTTCAGATAAAATCCGTGATGTTATCGGTAAAGGTGGCGCGACCATTCGTTCATTAACTGAAGAAACAGATACCACTATTGAAATTGATGATGATGGTACGGTTAAAGTTGCGGCAACTGAAAAAGTTAAAGCTGAAGCGGCAATGGAACGTATTCGTGCCATTACTGCTGAACTTGAAGTTAATTCACTATACGAAGGTAAAGTTGTTCGTATCGTTGACTTTGGTGCATTTGTTGAAGTGTTACCAGGTAAGCAAGGTTTAGTACATATTTCTCAAATCTCTGAAGAGCGTGTTGAGAATGTGAAAGATCATTTACAAGAAGGTCAAGTGGTTAATGTTAAAGTATTAGAAATCGATCGCCAAGGTCGTGTTCGCTTAAGCATAAAAGCCGCTGCAGAAAGTGCAAAGCCTGCTGAAAATGCATAAATAGTATTTTAAATATTTAAAAGCCGGTGCCATTGCATCGGCTTTTTTTTGCCTGAAAGAAAGTTGATTTGGCGTTTTATTGATAAGAAATAGAGTAGAGTGTTGTTTATTATAGCTTCGGTGATTTATGCCATTCCTGTACGCCGACGCCTTGTTCAAAAACCGCTGGATGCATTCTGAGAGATCACTTATATAACCCTAAGATTTAAATAATTTAAGTTAACCAACGTGTTAATTTGGCTTCTAATTCGTCTCGTTGTATCGGTTTACTGATGTGATCATTCATGCCTGAATTTAAGTAACTATCTATATCATCAGGCAATACATTCGCCGTGAGTGCAATAATGGTGGGCGATCCCTTTGGTAGATCAAGCATTCTGATTGTTTTAGTCGCGGTTAAACCATCCATGATAGGCATTTGTATGTCCATAAAAACAATGTCGAAAGCTTTGTTTTTAACTTGTTCTACTGCGTCTTCACCATTGATTGCGATATCAACATCAATGTTATACAAATTGAAAATAGCGATGGCGACTTCACGATTTATTTCGTTATCTTCAACCACGAGTATTTTTGCATTTTTATATAATTGAACTTGTGCGGCTTTATCATTATCGACTAATTTTGTTTCGGGCTCTGCCGCGATATAAATTTCAAGTGTATAATTAAATTTAGTACCTAGGCCTAAATCACTTTCAACCCAGATATTGCCGCCCATTATTTCGACTAGCTGTTTACTAATTGCTAAGCCTAAACCTGTACCTATGGCATTTTTGTTGTTTGCTGTGACTTCTTGAGCATAGGGACTAAACATATTTTCTATAAATGACTCGCTCATGCCTTGCCCTGTATCAACAACCGAAACTGCGATTGTTGCTAAGTTATCGCTTACATGCAGGAGAGATGCATTGACCGATATTTCGCCTTTATCGGTAAATTTAATCGCGTTACCCACAATATTATATAAAATTTGGCAAAATCGAGTGCTATCAATCATTAAGTAGTCAGGTACTTCGGGGTGGATGACAATGTTTAAGTTGATCCCTTTTTGGGCGCAGTGAGTATTAAAAATACTCGCAATATTATTAAATAAAGCGCGCACATGAGTTGGTTCTGGTCTTAGCTTTAAACAGCCTTGCTGCACTTTAGAAAAGTCTAAAATATCATTAATAATGGTTAATAAGTTTTGCCCACTTATTTTTATATTACAAACCCATTTATGCTGCTTTTCATTAAGTTCTGATTCACCTAGTAATTCAGTCATACCTAAAACACCGGTCATTGGTGTTCTTATTTCGTGGCTCATGTTGGCTAAAAATTCACTTGTAGCTTGGTTTTGGTTAATGGCTTCTTGAGTTAGGGCTTCGAGTTTTTCAGTTTTTTCGATCACTTTCTGTTCGAGATTTTGTTTGCTTAAGTTTAAATTTTTTGACAGGGTGTTGATTGAATCTGCGAGTAAAGCGAGTTCATTCGTTTGTTTAAAACTTAAGTGTATTTGTTCAGCCTCACCTGTCGCTATTTTATGAGTTTGCTTAATAACCGCTAAAATAGGGTGACTGGTCACAGATGCTAACCAATAAGCAAGAAACAAGGTTAAAATAATCGAAACACCAGCTACCCATAAAAAGACACGTTCAATTTTATATAAATTGATAAAGGCGACAGATTCGGTTTGGGTTATTAAAACATGCCAAGGTGTTTTTTTGATTGTGTTTAAAATAAAAAATGTCGTTTCATTTTGATTGTTGATTGTGGTTTGTAATTGACTTAAATGATTCAAATGTTCCGGATGCAAAACGATACCAATATTATTTTCTTGAGCATGTAAAAACGCGGTCTGATTTAGTGCTTTAAATATGGGGTCGTTATTATCGGGTAAGTGTCTTTTTTCAATAAGATATACATTTCCCGTCTCTAATAATTGAGAATTGTTAAGTGAATCGTATAACGCTGAAAATTGAGTATGAACACTTAAGTAAGCCAACCTTTGGTTATTTAACGTTAAAGGTGTGGTAAACACATGAACAAATTTATTATCGACAATATGGTAATTGTCTAAACTAACATCATTATTTGATTTTAGTTGCTTAAAGCTTTGTGATAATTTGGCTAAGTTTTGCGTGTTATGTGCGGTTGAAGTAATAATATTACCATGGGCATCATGTATATCTATTTGAATAAAGTCACTAATAGATTTTTGTGCATCTAATAAAATAGTGCGCATCTTGTTTATATGTTTGGTATCTGGCTTATTGAGTTGCAGTTGCAGTGATTTACGCAATTGTGTGCGGCTTGAGGTCAGTAAAATACGCTCTGCGTTTTGTTGTAGTAATAATTCTATTTGTTGCTTTAAGCCATTACTGACTGTAATTAAATGTCGTTCGATATCGTTTTGTATGTTTTTTTTGGTGAAATAATAGACCGTCCCGCCAAAAACCAGCAAGCAAACTAAGCTAAAAGTTAACATTGAAATGAATATTTTTTTAGACAGTTTCATTTACCAGCCTTTCACACAAAATATGAGCATTACTTGGAATTCTTTAGTTTCTTGAGTATAGCGGGTTTGCTTAATAAAAGATCTTTAAATTAGGCAGAATGCTAGGGCGTGTTTATCTTTGTCGTATAGATTTTGTTCAATTTAAAAGCGTTTTGATCGCGGCATTGGCTTGATGGCATAGTGGCTCTACGTCAAAAGCCAATAACAAAGAGCAAAACGTTTTGGATTGAACCCAAAGAGCAGCGTATTTGCACTATTTGACTATGTTGCCCCACATGGATGTGGGGTAAGGTGACTTTGCAGGAGCATAAAGTCTTTATCGCTCTTTTATGTAGAATAACGACACCGCAATCGCTCTGCCTTATATAAATAGTGCAAATACGGCAGCAAAAGCATACACAAAAGATAAACACGCCCTAAGGTGTATTAATTTTTTAGAAAAAGCGAGGGTGGCCATTAACGTTTTTTACCTGGCTGCACTAAGCTTTGATTAGTGTATAAATATAATATGATGGATTATGTATGTTAGCTGGTTTGCAATTATTACCTTCTCATCAAACGGATGAAAAGATGAGTAGCTTACTCGATTTTTATGAAGTAATGGATTTAGACATTGTATTATCGACTCATCCGAATTGGTCACAAATTAGTAAGTTACCGCCTTTGTTTTTACATGACCGACCTGATTTTTTAGCGGATGCGTTATTGCCACCAGAAATTTGGCAAAGTGATGAAATAGAGAGTGAGCGTTTAAAATACAGCCATCCTCACCCGGTTGCTCCTACGTTGCGTGAATATCGTTTATTGTTATTTTCAACTGCTGACCCTTCATTGCCGATAGCTTATGGCGCAATGGATATCAGTTTATTAGATAAATGGAACTTAGAAGGACGCACCCAAAGACCTTTTGAATTAGGTATTCAACTCGAGTTTTTGCATAATTATGTGATGCCAGAATACCGTGATTTAGGTATTGCTAAGTTATTAGGTTTTGCCATGGGCGATATTTTTTGGCACCAAATCCAGCATGTTTTACAGCTTCTTGACCATTCTGATTTTATGTTAAGACCGATTATTGTCGGTCATGAATATAAAGCGGGTGGGTCAACTATAGTTGATACCGTTGAGCGAGAAATGCGCATGATGTCAAAAATTTACGTTGAAAAGCAAATTGATTTTCGCTTAGAAAATACGCTAGTTAGTTTTCCTGATCTTTTTGATTAAGTTTATTCACTAAATCGTTTCTTACTATATCAATGGCTTGAAGCGCTTCTTTCTCATCTATTTGGTTTTGTTCAAACTGCATAATTAAATCAATCGCTAATCGCACATGGTAAGGTGCGTTAGCGAAGTGGTCTGGTTTACTACTCACGTTTATGTTGTACCTTAGGTGTTATTTTCTTCTAAAAAGCGCAGCGCGCTTTTAAGTGCATTATTAACATTCATTTCCATTTGTTGTCTTTCTGCTTGTGGTAAATAAAATGCCATGTCGACTTCATAACGAATGTATTTAGGTTGCAGTTGGTTTAGGATTAAACAACTCAAATCAGCAAGAAAATCTGAATCATGTTTATCTGAGATCCCCGTTGCGACTAATTTGTCTACGACTAATTTTTCATAATAGTTATGAATATCATCATCTAATTTCATACTTACTTTCCTAGTTGTATTATTTTGTTAAGAATAGATCAGTTTACGCTATTTTATCTAGTGCTTGGTTAAAATCTGCAATAAGATCATCAAGATCTTCTATACCAATTGATAAGCGGATCATATTATCACTTACACCCATTTCGGCTCGTCTAGCCGCGCCCATCTCATAATAAATAGTCGGAGCGACCGGTATTGCTAAGGTTCGGTTATCACCTAAATGTGTTGCATTTAAAACTAAATCGAGCGAATTTAAAAAAGCAAAAGGGTCGGCTTCTTCAATTAAATCAATACTCATTAAACCGCCAAAATATTTAAATAAACTAGCCGCTCTTTGATGTTGCGGGTGCTGAGGTAGTCCCGGATAATAAACTTTTTTCACTTTAGGGTGGCGTTGAAAAAATGCAGCTAAATTTAAAGCGTTAGCACAAATTCTATCTAAGCGTAATGCTAATGTTTCAGCCCCGACAGAAATTAAATGACAAGCTTCAGAACTGATGCTACCGCCCATATCTCTCAAGCCTTTCTTTTTTATTTGCGTAATGGCCCAAAGCTTAGGATCTGCGCCTTTATAACTTTCATTTATGTTTGGGTATGTTGACCAATCGAATGTGCCTGTGTCAGTTACCCAGCCTCCTAAGGCATTTCCGTGGCCACTAATATATTTAGTCAATGAGCCTGTAATAAGATGAGCCCCTTGTGCTTTGGCATTGAATAAGTAAGCAGGGGTCATCGTGGTATCAAGTATGAATAGTAAATGATGGGCTTCACATAATGCTGTTAGGCCTACCACATCGGCAACTTGAGTGACTGGGTTGGCAATGGTTTCACAAAATAAAAGCCGTGTATTGGGTTTAATGTGTTCAGCAACATGTTGGCTATCAGTTACATCAACAAAACTGACTTCGATGCCATATTGATTTAGTTGTTGCATAAAGCTATTTGTATTACCAAATAAAAAATGGCTAACTAAAATATGATCGCCTTGCTTGAGCAGCGTTAATAATGTGGCACTGATTGCTGCCATTCCCGTCGAAAACACAACACTGGCCAGGCCATTATCCATATTACAAATTAAATTTTGTAGTGCATTCATGCTTGGCGTAGATGAACGAGCGTAAGCGTGGCTAGGGTTGCGACCTTGGAAAACATCGACTAATTCTTGCACATCATCATATTTAAATAACACAGATTGATGTTTAGGTTGATGCACGGCGCCTGATTCTAAATTTAAGCGACGATCTGAATGGACAATTTGGGTTGTGAATCCTTGCGCTTTCATTTTATTCTCTTACTATTCGAATGATGGTTTATCCAGTTGAGTTACTTTCTCTGTATTCGCTTGTTCTTATAATGAGTATAGGCGCGAGTAGAGTTAACCAACTGAATTGTTTAGTTAATCAATAGTATAGTCTGTTTATAAGGTTTTTATGTCAACTCAATTAGCAAAAGTCGTATGGCAAGGCCAACGAAAATTTACGGGTACATCTGATAGTGGCTTTGATGTGTTAATGGATGGACGTTCGGCTGATAGTGGTCCACGTGAAGCGGCGAGTCCTATGGAACTAATCGCTTTAGGGTTAGGGGGTTGTTCGTCTGTCGATGTTGTGTCTATATTAGAAAAGAAAAGGTTACAAATCTCCGCTTGTTCGGTCGATATACAAACGACTCGAGCAACCCGTGTGCCGGCTGTTTTTACACATATGCATTTAAATTTTGTCATTACGGGTAAAAACATTCCTGAAAAGGCGGTTAATCAAGCCGTTACTTTATCAGCCGATAAATATTGCTCTGTTGTGCAAATGTTACAAGCGGGTGGAGTTGAAATTACCCATGGTTTTGAGATTATTGATGTGTAAACACCAGGTTTATGTACTAAACCTTGTATATCCCCTTTAACGGAGTTTTATTATGCAATCCCCAACTAGTGCTGAACTACAACAATTATGCTCACTTACTTGCGAACCTTGTAAAAAGGGTTCAACCACTATTAATGATCAACTAAAAGAAACGTACCTTGCTGCATTAGCTACTTGGGAAATTAAAACACGTGATGGTGTTGACTGTTTAAACCGAGTTTACGAGTTTAAAAATTTCGCACAAGCATTAGAATTCACACAAAAAATTGGTGAGCTAGCAGAAATAAATGGTCATCACCCTTGTTTAATGACTGAATGGGGGCAAGTTACGGTAAGCTGGTGGACACATAAAATAAAGGGGTTACACGAAGCTGATTTTATTTTAGCTGGGCGTACCGAAGATATATTCAATAAACGTTTTGAAGAAGCGCTAGCTAATATTTAATCTATTTTAGAGTGCAGCTTTGATAATGCGAAGTTGCACTTTTTACCTTGTTCGGTAATCACTTATCACGACTCTTATCCTTTTTTCTTTGGGCTTACTACTTTCGCCAACTGTATTACGTAACAAAAGCGTGCATGATGTTTATACGTTATAGTCTTCTCGCTCAGGTTTTATGGTTCATTGTCAGCGCTTACTCGCCCTAATCACATAGTAGAGCATATGCTCATGGGGTCTCGAAGCTTGACGGCTTCCCCTAAAACCCGATCGCTTTGACTATATATTGCACTTGTTCGGTTTATTTAAGATTGTAAAAAATATGGCTAAAGTGATAGTGGCTTAATTTTATAAAATATTAAATTTTCAACTTAAGTTGTTATCTAAGTTATTTTTAATTTTTTCTCCACAATAAATAATTCCACCTATACTTTATTGATATGAATGACGTATAAGCCGAGTTAGATGCCGTTTATTTAGCTGTGATTTTTTAATTGAGCAACAGTAAAAACGTAATATGGTGTGAATAAAGTGACGGATCAATTAACAGAGCATGTAACAACGCAGGTAACAACGAGTGTTGACGCTAAAAAACGCAGCACCTTAAAATATCTATCAAAAGGGTTACTTTGTGGTGCGTTGATTAACCAAGCGCCCTATGTATTTGCTCGGCAAAAAACAAAGTTAAGAATTTTAGGCACACATGTCACCTTGCAAGAAGAGTTGCGTTTAAGGGCAATGCAAGATTTAGGCATTGAGCTTGAATTTGAAGCTAAAGGTAGTGCTGCTGTTTTACAAAAAGCGTCAATGCAACCGAAATCGTTTGATTTGTACGAGCAATGGTCGAATAGCATTAATGTGTTATGGAGCTCTGGCGCTATTCAGCCAATTGATAAACGTCGCTTGTTATATTGGGATGAAATAAACAATTTGACCAAAACAGGGAAAATATCGCCTGAGGCCAAAATTGGTGCCGGAGATGCCCCTTATAAGCTTTTACATGTGCAAGCGGATGGTTCATTAGGCTCAACGCATACTGAAAAATTAAGCTTTTTACCTTATGTACATAATGTGGATTCATTTGGTTACAACACTCGTGTTATTCCCAAAGGTATCCCTTTTGAGACTGAAAGTTGGGGTTGGTTATTAGATAAAAAATACCAAGGAAAAGTGGCAATCGTTAATGCGCCAACGATTGGTATCTTTGATCTCGCTCTGGCCGCTCAAGCACAAGGGTTAATGACTTTTGTTGATATTGGTAATATGAGCAAAGCAGAAGTTGATCAATTATTCAATATTTTAGGGGAATATAAAAAGTCGGGGCACTTTAGTGGTTTTTGGTCTTCAGTGCCTGAATCTGTTCGTTACATGCGGAATGAGCGTGTTGTTATTGAAAGTATGTTTTCCCCCGCCGTTGCTGCGTTAAATGGTGAAAACGTTCCTGTCACTTATGCAGCACCTAAAGAAGGTTACCGAGGTTGGCACGGCGTTATGTGTTTATCATCTGCCACCCAAGGAAAACAAAAAGATGCCGCTTATGAATATATGAATTGGTGGTTATCAGGTTGGCCGGGCGCTTTTATTGCGCGTCAAGGTTATTACATCTCAAACCCAGAACGGTCTAAATCGCATTTATCGGTCGAGGAGTGGGAGTATTGGTATGATGGCAAGCCAGCGTCAAGAGATTTAAGAGGTACAGATGGTAAAATATCCGTACATAAAGGTGAGGTAAGAACCGGCGGTAGCTATGTTAATCGGTTTAACAATGTAGCGGTTTGGAATACAGTGATGCCGACCTACGAATATAGTTTGCAAAAGTGGTATGAGTTTATTAGTTCATGATAAAAAAAATAAAGCGTAAAACGGGTTCAGTTGAATCATTAACGTTAACGGATGTGACGGTTTCTTTTTGGCCGTTTGATATTTTGCTTGTGGATCAACAGCATGCTTAAGTCGTTAAAATTTCAGTTATTATTTGCTGTTACTGCTCTCATTGTATTGTTGGGGGCTGGTTCGTTTTTTAATCATTATAGTCATCAAGTCTTTGTTAACGGTTTTGCTTTAACAACGAATGTGGTTCAGAAAAAAGAACGTGTTAGAGAACTAGAACGAGATGTTATTGATTTACAACGCAACGTACTGCTTTATAAACGCACCATTAGCCCCGCCGCAATTCAACGCATTAATGAGCTATTCAAAGCGGTAAATAGTAATTTAAACCAGCTTGATGAATTAACCTTTAGTGGTGATGAGCAAGAAAATTACAACGACTTAATCCAATTAATGCGTGATCATGCCGCTGATTATCGAGATAATTTGGGTGGTGTTATTGATGGGATCTTGCAGCAAACCGATTTATTTGAAGATGGCTTAATAAAACATTTTGATATTATTTTACAAGATATTGATGGAAATAAAGATAACCTTACACTGACAACGTCAAATGCCGTTAAACCTCAATTGCATGTCGTTGATACCCAATTTGTGTATCATTTAGCGCGTGCACAAAATGCTGTATATCGTTATATATCCTCACCTGACTATGAACATATTGAAAGCTTTACTCTACAGCTAAATGAACTTGAAATATTAATCGCTGAACATCCCAAGTTGCAGTCCAAGTCATATAGTGCGCAAATTAAGTTACTGCAGCAAAATTTCACTAAACTGACCCAAATTACCCGCGGTTATATTTTTTTAGTTAATGTGGTGATGGCAGGCTCTGCAAATGAATTTTTATATGCGACGCGTAAATTAAATGAATTAGTCACACTCGAATTCGAAAACACGCAATCATCGGTTGAAAAAAGTATCAGTGATGCACGTTTTCAGGCTGGGCTAATCTCTACAATTTCAGTGGCTTTGATCATTATTACCGCTTTATTTTTGCTTAAGCGCGTTATTTTACCAATTAATCAATTAACTAATGTGTTTGCACAATTATCAAGTGATCAAAAAATCACTGAAATTCCGAGTTTGACTCGTCAAGATGAGGTAGGACAATTAGCTCAAGCCGCTCATATTTTTAGTCAGAAAAATCAGCAAACGCAAGATTTGTTATTACATGCTCAAAGATTAAATAAAGAGCAAATTTCGCTGAATAAAGAGCTAAAACAGTCAAAGATAAAAGCAGAAGCCGCGACACACTCAAAAAGTATGTTTTTAGCTAATATGAGCCACGAAATTAGAACCCCAATGAATGGAATTATCGGTTTAGTTGAGCTGGCGTTAAAAACAGAGTTATCCCCGAAGCAGCAAGAGTATTTATCTAAAGTGGCTTATTCTAGTCAAGTATTGATGGGAGTGATTAATGATATTTTAGATTTCTCTAAAATTGAAGCCGGGAAAATGAGCATAGAGTCCGTGCCTTTTTCGCTAAATGAAGTATTAGAGAACTTATTGTCTGCGGTGCTTATTCGAGCCCAAGAAAAAAACCTCAATGTATTATTGGTGATGCAGCCTAATATGCCCGTTCATTTAATGGGTGATCCACTTCGTTTAACGCAAGTTTTGCTTAATATTTGTAATAATGCGGTCAAATTTACCAATATCGGTAATGTGAAAATTGAGGTGAGTTATGATACTGCTAGCGGCTCGGCTGGTGAATTTATCTTTAGGGTTATTGATAGTGGTATCGGTATGGATGCTGAGCAGCTTAATAAAATATTTGAACCGTTTACGCAAGCTGATGGCTCGACTAGTCGTCAGTACGGCGGTACCGGTTTAGGGCTATCTATTGTTCAACAGTTATTAAAACTCATGGGTGGCAGACTCGATGTTGAATCGAATGTTAACCGTGGGAGTGCTTTTACAATGCGGATCCCACTTTCGTTGAACGAACAGGCTACTGAACCTTCTCATCATAAAGCTAATAAGATTGTTTGTTATTCGGCGCATGAAAATAGCGATATTATGCAATACAGTAAAGCCATCGCAGATGATGTTAAATATCAATCAATAGAATCATTTGACCCGAGTTGGATAACCGAGGCATTACTTGCTGACTTTGTGGTGGTTGATATTCAAAGTTATAAAGAATTAAAACTCAGGCTTACCGATGTTAGTTTAAATTTGGCTGGCGAATGTAAACTAGGCGTTATCGCTTATTCTTCTTCACGTAATTATTTAGAGTATATTGAAGCAAGGGAGGGGTTACATTTTCTTACCCATCCTTTTACTTATCACCAATATGTTGATTTTATCGATGAGCTGTCTGATGCTGCCATCGTGCAAGTAGAAGAGGTACTTGAAGATAAACCAAGTGAAGTCGATTTACATTTTATTGGCCAAGTTTTATTAGTTGAAGACAACTTTGTAAATCAAATGGTCGCGAGTGAAATTCTTAAAAGTTTTGGGGTGGCATGTGATATCGCCGAAGATGGCAAGCAAGCGGTGACGAAGGTTAAAAATAATCCTGATTATGATTTGATTTTTATGGATATTCAGATGCCGGTGATGGATGGCTACACAGCCACTAAAACACTTCGAGAGCAAGGTTTCCTTGATTTACCCATTTGTGGTTTGTCAGCCAATGTGATGAAGCAAGATATTGACGCGGGTTACGCCGCCGGAATGAATGATTATATCGCTAAGCCTATTCAACGGGCTGATATTGCCAGTGTGTTATCTGCTCATTTAACCGTTAAAAATACTTAATCCACACTCAATAACACGTTTTATAATCAAATCTTGAGTTCTGCTTTTATTGCATAGATACTTGAAAGTATTAGCTTAATTTATGTGGAAAACAAGATGAAATTGCTGAGTGTCAACCCGCTATCGCTTAACTCTCAAAAGCACAATGCTTTTACTGATTTCGTTAAATTTAAAAATGCCTACTATATTTGTTATCGCGAAGCTCAAAATCATGTCAGCAAAGATGGTTTGATACGTATCCTCAAATCTTTGGATTTATTGCATTGGCAAACCGTTTCTATTCTTAAATTTGAGTTATCCGATTTACGGGACCCGAAATTATCAGTATCACCTAAAAATCAATTGGCTTTGCTTTTTTATCATAAGCAATATGATTCTGCTGGCGCGCTTTTGTCAAATTTATCTAAAGTCAGTTTTTCACAAACGGGTGATTCATGGGGAACACCTATCACGCTGAGTGAAAATAAATGGTGGCTATGGCGCTTAACTTGGTTAAAAGAAGCCCAAGCGCCATTTGCTTTAGGCGTTGCTTATAACCGTGCAAGTCATTGCGTACGTTTGTACGCAGGCGACCCTGGCCGCTCATTTAAATGCATTCAACCTGAGTTATTTAGTTTACGTAAAAATGGTAAAGGTTACCCAAACGAAAGTGAAGTCATATTTTTAGCGGATGGAACCGCTTTGTGTTTATTACGACGTGATGTCGATACTGGTTCTGCTCAATTGGGCGTGGCTAAGTCACCATATAAACGTTGGCAGTGGATTGACTTACGATATTACCTTGGGGGGCCCGCGATGCTGCAATTATCAAATGGAGAGATATGGATCGCCGCTCGGTTATTCACTAAACGCAATAAACCCGTAACCGCTTTATTGAAGCTTGCTTTATCTTGCAATAATGTGGGTGAATATCGTGCTTCATTAACACCGACTTTAAAATTGCCATCAGCGGGTGATAACAGTTACCCTGGGCTGCTTGAAGATAATGGACATTTATTTGTTAGTTACTATTCTGAGCATCAAGGTCAGTCTAGCCACGTGTATTTAGCTAAATTAGCGATTGGCGGGAAAATTAGCAGTTAGTAATATTAAATGCAATGGCCTCATTAATGTGCGGCAATTGTTCCGCTAACATAAATAACCGATCAATCCCTAAGGCAACGCCGGCGCAATTAGGTAAGCCATTTTCTAAAGCAGCAAGTAAATAATGATCAATTGGTTTTTGTTCTTTTCCTGCCTGTTGTCGGAGTTGGTTATCTTGTTCAAAACGTTTAAGTTGCTCATGCTTATCGGTTAACTCATGAAAGCCATTCGCTAGCTCAATCCCTTTAAAATAAACTTCAAAGCGCTCAGCGACTCTTAGGTCATCTTTATTGAGTTTGGCTAATGACGCTTGAGCTGCAGGAAAGTGATAAACAAAACAAGGTGTCTCTTGACCTATTTTATGTTCAATATGGGTGCAAAAAATATATTGCAACAGGTCCGTTTTACTGGTTAAAACGCTAGCAATATCGGGTTCACCTTTATCTTTTATAAATTTTTTTAGTTCAGTGACTTGGCAATGAAGTGGATCAATATGAGTGAACATTAAAAAAGCTTGTTGATACGTTAAATAATCAGCCGCTTGGCATGCCAGCATTTGTTGCAGGAATGTATCTACTTCTTGCATTAAATCATGATGATTAAAGTTCATTCGATACCATTCAAGCATGCTAAATTCTGGGTTATGAAAACGACCACTTTCATCATTTCTAACGGCTTTACAAAGTTGGTAAATACAACCTGAACCGGCGGCGATTAACCTTTTCATCGCATATTCAGGTGACGTTTGTAGGTATAAATTAAGTGGCTTTGCAAAACCGGGCCCAGTAAATTGACACTCTATATTTTCAAGGTGTAGATCGGTTATGCCACTGCTAGCTAATAAAGGCGTTTCGACTTCAAGTACATCTCGTTCAGCAAAAAAGTGTCTTATTTTATGGAGTAATAAAGCACGTTTTTTTAATGTTGCGATACTTGCAGATGGTTGCCAATTCATATTGAGTGGTTCTCGATAAAGTTAAGATACAAAAAAGCCTGATAAATCAGGCTTTATTTTCGCTATTTCCAATTTACCGGAAACGTTTTAGGTTAAAAAGTTATTTACCCGCACGGCCCACATATTCGCCAGTACGTGTATCAACTTTAATTATTTCACCTATTTGTATAAATAAAGGAACACGAACAACGGCACCCGTGCTCAAGGTCGCTGGTTTACCACCTGTACCGGCTGTATCACCTTTTAAACCGGGATCGGTTTCGGTAATTTCTAATTCAACAAAATTGGGTGGAGAAACGGCGATTGGGCTGCCGTTCCATAATGTGATTGTACAAACGTCTTGTTCAGCCAACCATTTTTCGTTATCGCCTAATGCTTTTGCATCGGCGGCGATTTGCTCAAACGTGTCGTTATTCATGAAGTGCCAAAACTCACCATCATTATATAGATAGGCAAGATCTGTTTCCATCACATCTGCTCCTTCAACACTATCGCCAGACTTAAACGTTTTTTCGAGAACTTTGCCCGAAATTAATTTACGAATACGAACACGGTTAAATGCTTGGCCTTTACCCGGCTTTACAATTTCGTTTTCTAAGATAGAGCACGGCTCTCCATCTAACATTATTTTTAAGCCGCCTTTAAATTCATTTGTGCTATAGTTCGCCATTATCGTCTCTACATTATTTACGTTCGTTAAACTTATCCCGCAATTCTAAACCAAAATGATTAATTTTGAAGCTTGTTGGCAAAAAGAACTGGCTAATTCTTTTACTGATCCAACTAAATTACTGACTTTTTTGCAAATATCGTCTGAAAAATATACAGAGGGTACGTCTGCACGCCAATTGTTTCCGTTAAGAGTGCCTCGCCCTTTCGCTAATAAGATGAAAAAAGGTGATAATAACGACCCATTGTTGCTGCAAGTGATCACCCAAAAAGAAGAATTTTTAACGGCCAGTGGCTATAGTACCGATCCACTTGAAGAACATGATGCCGTTATTCCTGGCTTATTACATAAATATAAAAGTCGGACCTTAATGATTGTTAAAGGTGGATGTGCAATAAATTGTCGATATTGCTTTCGTCGGCACTTTCCTTATCAAGATAATACTGGGGGTAAGTTAACTTGGCAGGCCGCACTGGATTATATAAAAACGAAGCCTGAAATAAACGAAGTTATTTTGAGTGGTGGTGATCCATTGATGGCCAAAGATAAGCAATTAATTGAGCTTATTGAGGCTATTGCGAATATTGGACATGTTAAACGTGTACGTATTCATAGTCGTTTACCGGTGGTTATACCGCAACGTATTACACCCGAGTTAGTCAAATGTTTAACTGAATTGCCGATAAAGGTTATTTTTGTTCACCATATTAATCATGCAAATGAAATCGACGCTGATTTTATGGCGGCGATTAAACCATTACAGGTGCCTAATATCACCTTGTTAAACCAAGCTGTTTTATTAAAAGGCGTTAATGACACTACTCAAGCAATGGTAGATTTAAGTGAGCGATTATTTGCAGCTGGAATTTTACCTTATTACATTCATTTGCTGGATAAAGTACAAGGAGCTGCTCATTTTGCTGTTACTGAAGAGACCGCAGCAAGGGTTTATAAAGGAATGTTAGCTGAATTACCTGGTTTTTTAATGCCTAAATGGGCAAGAGAGATCGGTGGAGAAGCGAGTAAAACCCCTATTTTTTATTAAGCTTAAATAATTGGCGGCCAAAAAGACAAAACCTCTAACAAGTAGAGGTTTGAGTAATAATTGAGGGGTGCCTAGACCGATATCCTTAATGGGTCTGGCATACCAAGTTAAACCTTGATATTGATGTTGTTCCCAATCGCTGGATCAGCGGGTTTTGAGGGGGGGATGTCTGCTGACTCCAAGAGTTGCAAAGTTGCTTTTCCGTCTGCTTCTTGCTGATCTTTCGCCAATTTTGCCGATCGTAATTCAACGCCGGAAGAATCGGATCCACCTATTGGGCTTCCACTTGCTGGACCTATGTTCATAAGTACCTCCAAATTATGTGCCTAACAACCGTAGTTTGTTAGAACACTGACATCAATTGTGGTTAACGAGAGTTTTTTACCCTCAATCAACTTATCGACTGCAAACTAAAAGACTTTAGAAGAAAAATTAAATAAAATGATGATCTTTGATCGTCAAAGCTAATTTAAGAGGAAATCATGCAAGATATAGTTGAAGTATTTAGACAAAATTTACAACTCGCTTACGAGAATGCCAAGCAAACGGATGATATTTTACAAGCGCTTTCGGAGCAGGGTTTAGGTAAGTTTAATGCTATATTTCCAAAAGATGCGGGGTTTAACTGTGAAGCCAATCGCTTAGTACCTTACGTTGAAGATATATCGATGCGTTTTTATGATGCGACGCATAATGGCGCGAAAGAAAAAATATCGCCAACTGAATTAGCGGTATTGGCGGATTTACTGAAAAAAATATTTGTGATACAAGCCAAATTAGCTGAAAATACTATTATTAAATTGGATGAAAATTAACCAATTTGGATTATACTTAAGGTAGAGTATTCTTGCTAGGGTGGGGTGAATCTAATGCAAATTAATAATACTGCATTTAATCTAAACAGAGATGTAGGACTTAGCGAGTCTAATGCTAAGGCTAACTCGCCCGAAATAAAGCTGCCATTCAAAGCAGAACAAGATACGGTTACGTTAAGCCCGCAAGCTCAAATCATTCAAAAAACAGGTGAAAATAATCAAGCGCGTGTTGATGCGAATACGAATGACAGTGAGCAAAGTGAAGATCTAGATAAAAATGACTCAGTTAGAGTGTCTAGTTCGATTGGCCAAGCGGCAAGTAAATTGGGATTATCTGAACAAGAAGCCATTGATTTGTACAAAAAAATTGATGCGCTGGTTTAACCATTTTGTTGACGAAGATTAATTAGTACTATCAAAAAAACAGATAGTACTAATCGTTTTTATCCTTTTTATTTTTTTATCGTATGCATCTACACTTCTAACCGTAAACTTAAATCCATTAATTAGAGAGTGTATTATGTTAGTCAATCAAGAAAATAAAAGCGTACCTGCCGTTAGTTTCCCTGTTCGTATTAATGATGAGTGGCAAACATGGTCTACAGACCAGTTGTTTTCAAATAAAAAAGTGGTTGTGTTTGCATTACCTGGTGCTTTTACACCAACGTGTTCTTCCAGCCATCTACCGCGCTATAATGAATTAGCTTCTGTATTTAAAGAGCAAGGTATTGACGACATTATTTGTTTATCAGTAAATGATACATTTGTTATGAATTCATGGGCTGAAGCGCAAAATGCTGAAAATATTACTTTTTTACCTGATGGTAATGGTGAGTTCAGTGACAAAATTGGTATGTTAGTTGATAAATCGGCGATTGGTTTTGGCAAACGTAGCTGGCGTTATTCAATGTTAGTTGATAATGGCATTATTGAAAAAATGTTTATCGAGCCTGAAGTTGAAGGCGACCCATTTGAAGTGTCTGATGCTGATACTATGCTTGCGTATATTGCCCCTGAAGCCGTGCAAAAAGCGAATGTAAGTTTAGTCACTAAACCAGGTTGTCCTTTCTGTGCTAAAGCCAAGGCATTATTAACAGAGAAAGGTTTTGCTTACGAAGAATTAGCATTAGGCGATACCGTTTCAATTGCGGGTTTACGTGCGCTTTCTGGTCGTGATACGGTTCCACAAGTCTTTATAGATGGTAAGCATATTGGTGGCAGTGATGATTTAGAAGCTTACTTTAGTTAATTCTTTTAAAATTTAATAGTCGCTTAAAAACAAGCCCCATTTTTGCCATGCAAGAATGGGGTTTTTAATGCCTTTAGTCGCGTGGTATTAACCGGCGTTTTGTTCTCTAATTTCACAAGCGGCTAATGTATTTTCTATTAGAGTCGCAACCGTCATTGGGCCTACACCACCCGGAACAGGGGTAATAAAACTGGCAACTTGGCTCGCCACTTCAAACCCTACATCGCCCACGAGTTTTCCCGTTTCGAGTCGATTGATACCTACATCGATTACGATCGCATTGTCTTTTATCCATTCACCCGGAATGAACCCTGGCTTTCCAACCGCAACCACAACTAAATCGGCGCGTTTTATATGCGACTCTAAATTTTTAGTAAAGCGATGACAAACCGTTGTGGTACAGCCTGCTAGTAAAAGCTCAAGTGCCATTGGTCTACCCACAATATTCGAAGCCCCAACTACAACGGCATCTAAACCGTGTAAATCAACTTTAGTTGATTCAAGTAACGTCATAATACCTTTTGGTGTACAAGAGCGTAGCGCAGGAATACGTTGAGCTAAACGACCTACATTATAAGGATGAAAGCCATCAACATCTTTAGTGGGTGATATACGTTCAATAACACGTGTTTGATCTAAGCCTTCTGGTAAAGGAAATTGCACCAAAATGCCATCGATGGAATCATCGGCGTTGAGTTTATCGATTAAATCAAATAATTGTTGTTGATTAGTGTCGGCCGGTAAGTCAAAAGATTTTGAAATAAAGCCTACTTCTTCACATGAGCGTCGCTTACTGCCAACGTAAACTTGTGAAGCGGGATCAGCGCCGACTAAGACAACGGCTAAACCCGGTGCTTTTTTTCCTTGGGCAAGTCGTTCGGCAACTTGTCTTTTAACGGTATCTTTTACTTGTTGGGCTATTTCTTTCCCGTGGATTAAATTTGCGGTCATATTTAGGCTACTGAGTATTAAATTAATTGCGTCTATTTTCTCATGATATCAAAATAATAAGCAATGAGTTAAATAGATAAAAAAAACATCGTCTTTTGGTGTAAAACTAGTCATAGTGAAAAAGTTGAAGTTTTTTGTAAAAAAACGTTTGACGAGACTCGGGGGGCTATGTATTATGCGCCCCGCAGTTGAGGCACTCCTCATTAAGCAGATAACGGTGATTAGCGCAGCTTGGTAGCGCACTTGGTTTGGGTCCAAGGGGTCGCAAGTTCGAATCTTGCATCACCGACCACTCTCTTAATAAGTAGTTCTGTACTTCGATGTGCGTCCTTAGCTCAGCTGGATAGAGCAACGCCCTTCTAAGGCGTGGGTCGTAGGTTCGAATCCTACAGGACGCACCAGCTTTAACTGTTATAAAATTCTACTATGGTGACTGTAGCTCAGTTGGTAGAGCCCCGGATTGTGATTCCGGTTGTCGCGAGTTCAAGCCTCGTCAGTCACCCCACTTTTTTTACCCCTGTATCGGTGATTAGCGCAGCTTGGTAGCGCACTTGGTTTGGGTCCAAGGGGTCGCAAGTTCGAATCTTGCATCACCGACCACCTCATTTTTTGTAAAATCTCCTCATATAATATTCAATATAACTCTTTATTTACTCTTATAGTTAAAATATTCGGCTTTCTCTTATGTGATATTGGACGTAACGGTTTCTCATCGCTATAATGCCGCGTCATTTTTTGAACAGAATAGATAAAGTTGGTTGTAGCGTTTTGTTGCTATCAATTTTTATGTCATCAGAATAACTACTTTTAAGTTATTCGAGGAATTATAAAGCGCAAAATCGCTTTGCAAAGTTTGAGGTAATCAAATGCAAGTTTCAGTTGAAACCACTCAAGGCTTAGAACGCCGCTTAAAGATCACTGTACCAAGTGCTAATGTAGATAAAATTGTTAATGATCAATTACGTCGTTTATCAAAAACTCAGCGTATTGATGGTTTCCGTCCGGGTAAAGTACCCGTC
Source organism: Algibacillus agarilyticus (assembly GCF_003286125.1). Taxonomy (GTDB): domain Bacteria; phylum Pseudomonadota; class Gammaproteobacteria; order Enterobacterales; family Alteromonadaceae; genus Algibacillus; species Algibacillus agarilyticus. Next base: position 320,870 of record NZ_QMED01000001.1, on the reverse strand, counting down.
AGCATCATCAAGAAGCGTTTCGGCGCTACTGTACGTCAAGATGTTGCTAACGATGTTATCCAACAAAATTTTTACCAAGCTGTTGTTCAAGAAAAATTAACGCCAGCAGGTGCTCCACAAATTCAAATTGATTCATTAAATGAAGGTGAAGACTTTGCATTTACTGCAACATTTGAAGTATACCCAGAAATCACGGTTTCAGGTTTAGATGCTTTAGAAGTTGAAAAAGTAAGCGCAAGTGTGACCGACGAAGATTTAGCTAACATGTTAGAAACGTTACGTGGCCAACACGCTACGTGGAGTGAAGTGGAAAGCGAATCTAAATCAGGCGAAAAAGTAACAATCGATTTTGCTGGTTCTATCGACGGTGAAGAGTTTGAAGGCGGCAAAGCTGAAAACTTTGAATTAGAATTAGGCACTGAACGCATGATCCCTGGATTTGAAACTCAAATCGAAGGCATGAAAGCGGGTGAAGAAAAAGAAATTACGGTTAACTTCCCAGATGATTACCAAGCTGAAAACCTTAAAGGTAAAGAAGCTAAATTTGCTATCAAAGTTAATAAAGTTGAAGCTAAATCATTACCAGAAATTGATGATGAGTTCTGCACTAAATTTGGTGTAGCTGAAGGCGGTATCGAAGCGTTAAAAACCGAAGTGCGTAAAAACATGGAACGTGAATTAGCAAGCAGCCTTAAGTTAACAAATAAAAATGCAGCAATTGATGCTTTAATTGACACTGTTGAAGTTGAAATTCCAAAAGCACTTATTGACCAAGAAGTTGATTCGTTACGTCAACAAGCTGTTCAGCGTTTTGGTGGCAACACTGAAAATGTACCTGAATTACCAGCTAGTTTATTTGAAGAGAATGCAATTAAACGTGTTAAAACCGGTTTAGTGCTTTCTGAAGTTATCAAAGCAAACGAAATAAAAGCTGACGATGATAAAGTTAAGTCATTAATTGAAGATATGGCTTCAGCATATGAAGATCCATCAGAAGTTGTGAATTATTACATGAGCAACGAAGAAATGTTAAACAACATGCGCAACGTTGCTGTTGAAGAGCAATCTGTTGAATTTGTTTTATCTCAAGCTAAAGTTACTGAAGTAACTAAAACTTTTGATGAAATAATGAATAAACAGGCTTAATTCGTTCAAATTTAACATTGACGAAACATAGTAGATCTTGTTTAAATGGCTTGAATGTATCGCATTCAAGCCATTTTTTATTGAGTAAAGGATTTTAAGTTGACAGATAATACCCATTTTGACCCGCTTAGTGCATTAGTTCCTATGGTTATCGAACAAACGGCTAAAGGTGAGCGTTCGTTCGATATTTATTCTAGATTATTAAAAGAACGTGTGATTTTTCTTGTTGGTCAAGTCGAAGATCATATGGCGAATCTTATTGTTGCTCAATTGTTGTTTCTTGAATCTGAAAACCCTGATAAAGATATTCACTTATATATCAATTCTCCTGGTGGTTCAGTAACGGCAGGCATGGCTATCTACGATACAATGAAGTTTATTAAACCGAATGTATCAACAGTATGTATTGGCCAAGCAGCAAGCATGGGCGCATTTTTATTATCAGGTGGTGAGAAAGGCAAGCGTTTTGCGTTACCTAATTCACGCGTTATGATCCATCAGCCATTAGGCGGATTCCAAGGTCAAGCATCAGATTTTGAAATACATGCAAAAGAGATTTTAAGTATTAAAGCTAAATTAAATCGTTTGTTAGCCGAACACACTGGCCAAGAAATTGACAAAGTATCACATGACACTGATCGTGATAATTTCTTGAGTGCAGAAGACGCTAAAGAATACGGTTTAATTGATGAAGTATTAACTTCACGTTAAGATACCTATTAAATCTAATTATTAGCGGTTAATTGTCTAAATAGGGCAGAGCCGCTATGATAATAGTTTAAAAAATCGTCCTAGTTTTGGATGGTAGAACACGAATAAGGTTAGAGGTATTTAGATGACGGATAGTCGCAAAGGTGATGGTACCGACGACAATGGTAAAATCCTATACTGCTCATTTTGTGGTAAAAGTCAGCATGAAGTACGTAAGCTGATTGCAGGGCCATCTGTATTCATCTGTGACGAATGTGTTGAGTTATGTAATGACATTATTCGAGAAGAGATTAAAGAGATATCACCCGTTAAAAGCGAACGTGATGCCTTACCAACACCAGCAGAAATTAATGAACATTTAAATGATTATGTCATTGGTCAACGTATCGCCAAGCGCGTTTTATCTGTGGCGGTATATAATCATTATAAGCGTTTACGCAATGGCGATAAAACAGCAGAAGGCGTTGAATTAGGCAAAAGTAATATTTTGTTAATTGGCCCAACGGGAAGTGGTAAAACATTACTCGCCGAAACGCTTGCTCGCTTACTTGATGTACCGTTTACGATGGCAGATGCGACGACATTAACCGAAGCCGGTTATGTTGGTGAAGATGTTGAAAACATCATTCAAAAATTATTACAGAAATGTGATTATGATGTAGAGCAGGCTCAACGTGGTATCGTTTATATTGATGAAATCGATAAAATTTCACGTAAATCAGATAACCCGTCGATAACTCGTGATGTGTCAGGCGAAGGTGTGCAACAAGCCTTACTTAAGTTAATTGAAGGCACGATCGCGTCTGTTCCACCACAAGGTGGTCGTAAACATCCACAGCAAGAGTTTTTGCAAGTCGATACATCTAAAATATTATTTATTTGTGGCGGTGCATTTGCGGGCTTGGATAAGGTTATTGAGCAACGTACCGCTAAAAATACCGGTATCGGGTTTGGTGCTGAAGTGCTGGGTAAAGCTGAAAAACGTTCATTGACCGATACGTTTTTAGAAGTTGAACCGGAAGATTTAGTTAAATATGGCTTAATTCCTGAGTTTATCGGTCGTTTACCGGTAGTCGCTACCTTAACTGAATTAGATGAAGATGCATTATTGCAAATCTTGCGTGAACCTAAAAACGCAATTACCAAGCAATATGCAGCGCTAATTAACATGGAAGGTGCTGAGCTTGAATTCCGTGAAGATGCATTACGAGCAATAGCACGTAAAGCAATGGATCGTAATACTGGCGCACGTGGCTTACGTTCGATTGTTGAAAACGTTTTACTTGATACCATGTATGATTTACCAACAATGGATAATGTCAGTAAAGTGGTAATTGATGAAACGGTTATCAGTGGTGAATCAAAACCTATTTTGATTTATGACAATCCAGAAAGTAAACAAGCCGTATCTGAATAATTCTAATTCAGTTAGGTTTAGTGATTAAAAAGCGAGTTTATCTCGCTTTTTTTGTGTCTTGCGTTTGTGTCTTGTGTTTGTGTATTAAAATAGCGCTAAAAAAATAAACCGCACAATAATTAGTCAATTAGTCGTTTTTTTTGTGTATTTTAAAAAAAATGATTGATCTGCAATGAGTTATCCCCATATAACGCTTAATGACAACCTAATAAATTCCATCAAAGAGACCTCATTATGGCAACAGTAAGTTCAGGCAACACTAATATGCCTGTATTGGCACTTCGAGATGTCGTGGTTTACCCACATATGGTTATTCCACTATTTGTCGGCCGAGAAAAGTCAATCCGTTGTTTAGAAGCAGCGATGGAAAACGAGAAGCAAATCTTTTTAGTTGCGCAGAAAGACGCAACAGTTGATGAACCACAACAAAATGATATGTATGACATTGGTTCAGTTGCAACCATTTTACAGTTGTTAAAATTACCTGACGGTACGGTTAAAGTGCTAGTGGAAGGTAATCAGCGCGCTAAAATTCGCGAGTTTACTCAAACGGATGACTTTTTTGTTGCTGATATTGAAAAATTAGACGCAGAAGATATCGACGAAAAAGAACAAGAAGTTTTAATTCGTTCAGCTATATCGCAATTTGAAGGTTACGTTAAATTAAATAAAAAAATTCCACCTGAAGTTTTGACATCGTTGAGTGGAATTGATGAGCCTGCTCGTCTTGCTGATACGATGGCTGCTCATATGCCGCTTAAGTTGTCTGAAAAACAACATGTGCTTGAGATCCTCGCTGTGGGTGCCCGTTTAGAATATTTAATGGCACTGATGGAAGGTGAAATCGATTTATTACAAGTCGAGAAAAAAATACGCACGCGCGTTAAAAAGCAAATGGAAAAAAGTCAGCGTGAGTATTACTTAAATGAGCAAATGAAAGCGATTCAAAAAGAGTTAGGCGAGTTAGATGAAAATACGCCTGATGAATTTGAAGCGTTAGCGCAAAAAATTACCGAAGCCAAAATGCCAAAAGAGGCAGAAGAAAAAGCACGCGCTGAATTACAAAAATTAAAAATGATGTCGCCTATGTCAGCTGAAGCCACCGTGGTGCGCAGCTACATAGACACGTTAATTGGTGTGCCTTGGGTAAAACGTTCAAAAGTTAAAAAAGACTTAGTCGCGGCACAAAAATTACTTGATGCTGACCACTACGGCTTAGATAAAGTTAAAGAACGTATAATTGAGTATCTAGCCGTACAACAACGTATGAGCAAGGTTAAAGGCCCTATTTTATGTTTAGTTGGGCCGCCAGGTGTGGGTAAAACCTCTTTAGGTCAATCAATCGCTAAAGCGACTGGCCGTAAGTATATTCGAATGGCACTCGGTGGCGTGCGTGACGAAGCTGAAATACGCGGGCATCGACGTACGTATATTGGTTCAATGCCGGGTAAGTTAATTCAAAATATGTCAAAAGTTGGGGTTAAAAATCCTTTATTTTTACTTGATGAAATTGACAAAATGTCTGCCGACATGCGCGGTGATCCGGCTTCTGCATTATTAGAAGTCCTTGATCCTGAACAAAATAATAAGTTTGCTGATCATTACCTTGAAGTTGACTACGATTTATCTGACATCATGTTTGTGGCTACCAGCAACAGTATGAATATCCCAGGACCGTTACTTGATCGAATGGAAGTTATTCGTTTATCAGGCTACACCGAAGATGAAAAACTGAACATTGCAGCTCGTTATTTAGTGCCAAAACAAATTGAACGTAATGGCCTGAAAAAAGGCGAATTGGTGATCGAAGACTCTGCTTTACTCGGTATTATTCGTTATTACACGCGTGAAGCCGGTGTGCGAAGCTTAGAGCGTGAAGTCTCAAAAATGTGTCGTAAGGCCGTAAAAAATATTCTGCTTGATAAAGATTTAAAACAAGTGACCATTGATGGTGACAATTTAAATGATTACCTTGGCGTGCAGCGATTTGATTATGGTAAAGCCGATAATGATAACCAAATTGGTCAAGTGACTGGTTTAGCGTGGACGCAAGTGGGTGGTGAATTGCTGACGATTGAAGCCGCATCGGTTATGGGTAAAGGCGGCATGGTAACAACCGGCTCACTAGGTGATGTCATGAAAGAGTCTATCACCGCTGCAATGACCATTGTTCGTTCTCGTGCTGAATCATTAAGGATTAACCCAGAGTTTCATACTAAACGTGATATCCACGTACATGTGCCTGAAGGCGCAACACCAAAAGATGGCCCAAGTGCGGGTATTGGTATGTGTACGGCACTTGTTTCTAGCTTAACGGGTAACCCTGTTCGCTGTGATGTAGCCATGACGGGTGAAATAACCTTACGTGGTGAAGTATTAGCGATTGGTGGGTTAAAAGAGAAGTTATTAGCCGCTTATCGAGGTGGGATTAAAACGGTTATTATCCCTAAAGATAATGAACGTGACTTACAAGAAATCCCTGATAACGTCAAAGCGGGTTTAAGTATTCATCCCGTTAAATGGATTGATGAAGTGTTAAAATTAGCGCTGGAACATGATCCAAGTGGTTTTGAACCTGTTGATAATTTTAAATCTGACAGCGAAAATGCATCAGAAAAAAAATAATGGGTTTGATAAATACAACTCATTAAACTGATTAAAAAATAGCTAATATTAGCTAGCCCTTATAGAATAAGGGCTAGCGGATAGGCCAAAAAGCACTTTTTTTCATGTTTATTAAAAAACGTGCTTGAATCCTAACGCTAAGACTGATATAAATTTTTGGGAATCAGCCAGAACTAGCATCCCGCTTGATCTGGTGTCGAAATAATAACAATTGAAGGGGATGAAAATAGTGAATAAGTCTCAACTTATCGATAAAATTGCAGCTGGCGCTGATATATCTAAAGCTGCAGCGGGCCGTGCATTAGATGCATTTACAGATTCAGTATCTGATGCTTTAAAAGAAAATGACCAAGTAGCGCTTGTTGGCTTTGGTACTTTTTCTGTACGTGAGCGTGCTGCTCGCAGTGGTCGTAACCCGCAAACAGGTGAGACTATTGAAATTGCTGCAGCTAACGTTCCAGCTTTCAAACCAGGTAAAGCATTAAAAGACGCAGTAAACTAAAAAATTTTGTTTATGAGCTTTTAAAAACAGGCTTTGGTTGTTAAACCAAAGCCTGTTTCTATTTAACCCCACGCCATTTAGCGTTTATTTTTTTGAATATACACCGACCGCTTAATTTAAATTTATTGTTATCTCACTCCACTTCCTCTTTTTCTACTGCATTGTCTTTAATAAACACGGCGAGAAAAATAAAATATCAGGGGATAATTTGTATTGTGGAGCTGAAATAGGGGTATTTAATAATTTAAATCATGAGTTAGTCCAAGAATGTTTAAAAAAATGTAAATAGAATCGTTTCAGAGCTAGTCAAGCTTATTGTGGCTAGGTACAATTGCCAGCTATTTTAAGATAAGAATTCAAGCAGCATAGGTCATAACTACTAATGTTAGAAAGAATCCGTGAAAGCAGCCAAGGTATTGGTGCAAAAATCATATTAGGCTTAGTCATTCTAAGTTTTGCAGTGGCTGGTGTTGGTTCATACATCAATACCCAAGGTGATATACCTGCCGCAGAAGTTAATGGCAAAGCCATTTCCCAAGTTGAGTTTGATCGTGCATATCAAAATGAACGTTCTCGAATGGAAGGTCAATTTGGTGAATTATTTGGTCAATTAGCATCAGATGAAAATTATATGCGTAATTTTCGAGCGGGTGTTTTAGACCGTTTAGTTAACCAAGAATTATCAGATCAATTAGCTGATGACTTAGGCTTACGCATTAGTGATGCACAAGTTAAAAAAGCCATTATTGAAATGCCAGAATTTCAGGTTGAAGGTAAATTTAACAACGATCGTTATTTACAATTGTTAGCCCGTGCCGGTTATCAAGCTTCAGCCTTTCGTGAAATGTTGCGTTCAGACATGCAACGTCGCCAATTGCTATTAGCTTTAACTGATTCTGAGTTTTCATTACCACATGAATTAAACCAATATGCAAAGTTACAAGATCAAACTCGTGATTTTACGTATGCAGAAGTTGATCTTGAGCAATTCAAATCAGACGTTGTTATTGAAGCTGCTGAACTAGAGCAAGAATATCAATCAACGTTAGATTCATACAGAACACCTGAACAAGTCGCTATTACTTATCTTGAATTAACAGTTGATGACTTATTACCTTCAATTGCCGTTAGCGATGAAGATATACAAGCTCAATACGAAAGCAATATGAATGCTTATTTACGTGAAGAACGTCGTCGTGCTTCACATATATTGATTAGCACAGGTGATGATGCATCGGCATCAGAAGCTAAAGCTCAAGCATTATTAGCTCAAGTAAAAGCGGGCGAAGACTTTGCAGCGTTAGCAAAATCAAATTCGGAAGATACTTTTTCGGGTGAAAATGGCGGTGATTTAGATTTCTTTGGTAAGGGGGTTATGGCGCCTGAATTTGAAGAAGCCACGTTTGCTTTAACGGCGATTGGCGACATTTCAGATGTGGTTAAAACCTCATTTGGTTATCATATAATTAAGTTAACAGACATTGAAGCTGAAGCGGTTCAACCTTTAGATGATGTTAAAGCGGATATCGAGCTCAGTATAAAACGTGAAAAAGCGAATATCTTATTTATTGAAAAACAACAGAAAGTAGCTGAGTTAGCTTTTGAAATTTCTGATTCATTGATTGATGCGGCTGCAGAAGTGGGTGTTGAACTTATTAATACACCACTCTTTGATGAAGCGACTGCACCTGCAGCTTTGAATAACCCTAAAATTTTGCAAGCTGCATTTTCTGAAGATGTTGCGCAAAATGGTTATAACAGTGAGCTAATTGAAGTTGATGCGAATCGCATTGTTATATTGCGTGCTCAAGATTATAAGCCTGCCGTAACGCAATCGTTAGAAGAGGTTAAATCACAAGTTGAAGCCGTTATTACTACACGTAAAGCAAAAGAAGCGGCAGAAGCGTGGGCTACAGAGTTGGCTGCAACTTGGGCTAATCAAGATATTACTGAATCATTAACCGCTAAAAACAGTGAGCTTAAAGTGGTGACGGCTATTGGCCGCAATAATACCGATGTGACTGGCCCAATTAAACGTAAAGCGTTTGAAATGGCTAAACCGACTGATATGTCACCTAGTTATTCATGGGTACAATTTGGTAATGCAGTTAGTGTGATCAAGTTAACGGCGGTAACAACAAGTGAAGCCGAAGCTGACGATGCGGTTAAACAACGTTTACTATCGGCAAATTCTGAAAGCCAATACCGAGCTGTGCTTGAAGCGTTAAAAGAAAATTCAACAATTGAATTACCGTTACCAACGCAAACTGATTCGGGTGTATAGTCAAAGCGATCAGGTTTTAGGGGAAGCCGTCAAAGCTACCGCGTCCTGCTCTCGCCCCTTACCTGCATCCATGCAGGTAAGGGGCGAGACGCCATGAGCATATGCTCTATTATGTGATTGAGGCCGCCTAAATGGATTTAGGTGTTAGAACGACGCAGGAGCCAAAGTCGAGAGTAAGCGCTGACAATGAACCATAAAACCTGAGCGAGAAGACTATATAACACGCTTTTCTGATGAATAGACTTATATTCACTTAACTCAATTTCAATTGAGTACAAAAAAACCGGTATGTTGATACCGGTTTTTTTATTGCTTAAAAATAATAAAATTTATAAATACATAGGCACCATGCGCCGCCAATAATACCCACGGTGTGCTCGCTCTCCCCAAACATGAAGCTGATGGTTAACGCCTTTTGCATGCAATATCTCACTTAAATGATGATTATTATTAAGAAAAGGATCTTCCGCTCCGATCACGATAACAATATCCATATTGCGTAAATTCGATAACGCAGATTCGCAACTTAAGTTGGGTAAAAAGTGAGTTGGGGTATTAAAGTAGACGTTTTCATCATAATAGCCATCGAGCAGATCCGAGAAGTGTTCAACCTGTAAAGTTAAATCATAACGACCGCTAAACACACACAACTTTTTAAACTTTTCAGGGTGCCTGAATGCGATGTTAGCGGCATGAAAAGCCCCGAGGCTACAACCATGGCTGATGGTGCAGTCGTGATCGTTCATTCCGTCCATGAAGGGTAATACTTCATCAATAACATAACGTTCATATTTTTGATGTCGCTCAATGCGCCCAGCAGGGTGAGCCCAAAAACAATAAAAGCTTTCGGCATCCACACTATCAATGCAAAATAGCTGCATTTGACCTGCTTCTATTTTATCTTTTAGCTTGTCAACCATACGCAGGTTTTCGTATTCATAAAAACGACCACCGCGGGTAGGAAAAACAAGTACTTTAGCACCCGCATGCCCAAAGACGAGTATTTCCATATCTCTTTGTAAACTGTGGCTCCACCACTTATGATATTCTCTTTTCATTATTTTTATTCGAGTAAGGGGCTAAAAAAGTTAATTAGCTCTTGCTTTAATTCCTGTTTTTGTTGTTCTTGGCTAGGGTACTCAGAGTGACCTGCTTCAAGCACATACAAATGTTTATCGCACTTCAACGCATTATAAATGGCAAATTGCCCAGGCGGAGTGACGACGGGATCTTGTAATGCTAACGCACAATGCGTGGGGATTACAATGCGTTCAGCCGCATTAGCGGCATCATAATAACGTAATGTGTTTAATGTTGTTTTTGGGTAACGCTTAAAAAAGCCTTGCACAGCTAGGCCCGAACCCCAAGTAGGAAGTCGAAGCCTCAAACGGTGATCGCCAAAACTAGGCACATTAAAATGTGCACGAGCGACTCTTTTTTCATAAGCCATGGCTATCGCGCCAAGACCACCACTAAAACTGATGCCGACATAACCTAATTTTCCGGCTAAATAAGGAAAAAAACACAACATACTACTAACCGCAAGCCAAATGTCTTCAACGCAGCCCCGCATAATATACCGATCTTTTTTGTCAATATCATGAATTACATGCCATTGCGGGTTATTAGAGATGGGTGGATTTGGGCTTTGGCTAATTCCACGGCAACAAGGAAACAGTATCGCGGCATCATCAAATGGCAAATTAAAATCGGGTTCGTTAATGCCGCCGTAACCATGACCTGCAATAAAACCACGTGTTGGCGCTTTATCTTGTGGCACTAACAACCAACCTCCAATTTTAAGTTGGTCTGTAGTTTGGTAGTACAATTTAAAAACCCGCCAGTTTTTGTGTATTTCACCGGTATCGTGCAATGTTGGCTTGGGGTGGGTATTTAAACATTCGGCGTAAATATTTTGCCAGAACGAATCGAAATCATCAGGCGCACAAGGTGTTTTTATCGCGAGCAGTTGCTGCAAAGAATAACGATGCTCTGCTTTATATAACGTGTCCAATTTCTGCATACGATAGCCAATTAATTACTGAGTAAAAATAAATCATCATGCCCATGTAACATGAGTATATAACTGAGTATAACCGTAAATCGTGACCCATGTTGGAACAATTAATAGTGCTAAACAATAAAATCACAATTGGATAATTTGAATGCTTTTAGTTAGATAAATGATTAACTAAATTATTTTGTTAAATAGATAAATAAAATTATGTGTTTTGATAAAACTCATATATAAAGGCAAAAAATTTATCGCTTCTCAATAATTGCGTTTTTTGGTTAATCTAGACTCATGTTTTGTGGTGCGTTAATTATATTTTTGATGTTCAGTTATTGTTTTAATACCTAAAAATAAATTTTTAAACAAAAGCAAATAAAACTTATTTTTTGTATTAAGTGGCTGATATGAGGTTCATCGCTTATGGTTAAACCATCAAAAACGGTTAATCATAACTAAATAAAATTACCCTAGGAACATTATGAAAATTGCCATCTTGTCGCGCAATCCTCGTTTATATTCGACTCGCCGATTAAAAGAAGCAGGCGAAGCCCGCGGTCACCAAGTCGATGTTATTGATACATTACATTGTTATATGGATATCACAAAAAGCCGACCGACAGTACGTTATAAAGGCAAAGAGCTTGAATACTACGATGCGGTTATTCCAAGAATTGGCGCGTCAATTACTTTTTATGGCACGTCTGTTGTACGTCAATTTGAAGTGATGGGCACGTTCTCGGTGAACGAATCGGTCGCCATTAGTCGCTCACGTGATAAATTACGTTCGTTGCAATTACTTTCACGTAAAGGTGTTGGTTTGCCACGCACGGGGTTTGCTAACCGCCCAGATAACATTAAAGACTTAATCAAAAATGTGGGTGGCGCACCTGTTGTTATCAAATTACTTGAAGGCACACAAGGTATTGGCGTGGTTTTAGCCGATACAGATAAAGCCGCAGAAAGCATTGTTGAAGCTTTCATGGGGTTGAATGCCAATATTTTAGTACAAGAGTTTATTAAAGAAGCGGGTGGTGCTGATATCCGTTGTTTTGTTGTTGGCAATAAAGTTGTAGCCGCAATGAAACGACAAGGCGCTGAAGGCGAGTTTCGTTCTAACTTACACCGTGGTGGCTCAGCTACATTAGTGAGATTAACTAAAGAAGAGCGTGCGACTGCCGTTAATGCCGCAAAGGTCATGGGTTTAAACGTATGCGGCGTTGATATTTTACAATCTAAAAATGGCCCAGTCGTGATGGAAGTAAACTCTTCACCTGGATTAGAAGGCATTGAAGTTGCGACTAACAAAGATGTGGCAACCATGGTTATGGAATTCATTGAAACTAATGCAAAACCAAACAACACTAGAACTCGTGGTCAAGGTTAATTAATAATGAAAGAGATCGTCATTGGCGGTGTTACTGTTTTACCGGGAACCGTGGTAGAGATCGATTTACCGCTTGTTAGATTATATACCGATACCGATATGAGTATGCCTGTGCATGTTATACGCGGTAAAAGAGAAGGGCCAACGGTTTTTGTTTCAGCTGCCGTTCATGGTGATGAATTAAACGGTATTGAAATTATACGTCGCTTGGTTAAGCTTAAAACGCTTAAAGTTATTCGGGGTACGCTTATTTTAGTTCCTATGGTTAATGTTTATGGTGTACTTAATCAAAGCCGATACATGCCCGACCGCCGTGACTTAAATCGTTGTTTTCCTGGTTCGGCGAAGGGATCGCTTGCTGGCATCGTGGCGCATAAGTTTTTGAATGAAATTGTTGCACACTGTGATTACGGCATTGATTTACATACGGGTGCTATTCATCGTTCAAACTTGCCGCAAGTGCGCGCCAATTTAAAAGATGAAGAGACGCTTAACTTAGCTGAAGCCTTTGGTGTACCGGTTTTATTAAACTCAAATTTACGTGATGGTTCATTACGTCAAGCTGCGGTTGAATCGGGTACCAAAATATTACTATATGAAGCAGGCCAAGCGTTACGTTTTGATGAGTTATCTATTCGTGCGGGTTTAAAAGGTATTACAAATGTGTTGGCTTACCTTGGTTTAACCGCGGCTAGAGCTAAAACACGCAAGCAAAAAGTGATCCCTTTTATTGCGAATACCAGCGCATGGACACGGGCTAACTGTAGTGGCATCGTTAATGACTTAAAACACCTAGGCGATCAAGTTAATAAGGGTGAACCCCTAGCGAATATTGGTAGTCCGTTAGGTGAAATTTTTGATACGGTTAAAGCGAATCGCTCTGGCATTATTATCGGTAAGCAAAATATTCCACTGGCGCAAGAAGGTGATGCATTATTTCATATTGCATACTTTTCAGAAGCGGATGAAGAGATTGTTGAAAATATAGAGCGAATGCAAGATACCTTGTTACCCGATGAAGCAACTAAATAAAAGCCTGTTGCTTGCTTTGTGCTTTCACCTTTTTGTGGCGCGAGCACAAGGTTTTATCAAACCGATATTTTAAGAGAAATAGCAGATGGAAAAAATGATCATTGGTGCGCTTGAGATTTGTGATTTACCCGATATTAATATCACTGAGTTACAAATTAGAATTGATACTGGCGCGCAAACGTCTTCGTTACATGTTGATAATTTAAAGCGTTTTAAAAGGGCTGGTAAGCCTTGGGTTCGATTTGATATCCACCCCGATTTTTATAATGTTGATACCGTTACTCAGTGCGAAGCTAAATTACATGATATTCGAAGAGTTAAATCTTCAAATGGCACATCGCAACAACGTTATGTTATTCAAACATCGATTAAAATGGGTGGGCAAGCTTGGCCTATCGAAATAACATTAACAGACCGTTCAGATATGAGTTATTTAATGTTATTAGGGCGCGAAGGCATGGGCGATAAAGTGTTAGTCGACCCATCACAAAACTATATTCTTAATAATAGTGATTCAGAAATCGACAGTGAAGCCTAAATAACACCGAATCATTATTTATTGCTCTGTGTTAAACACAGAGCAATATTCTTCTTATTGTTGACCCAAAAATACTTCACGTTTATTGCTATTAGCCAAGTTAAACTGTGAATGCAATAACCCTTTAGTGTCGGATAACGAACTTATAATCATTTTATTAAATGGGCTATTATTTTCATCCGCTAAAAATACCGCTATATCGACCCATTCTGCGGCTAAAATTTCTTTCGGGTCTGAAATAACAATGTCATGCGATGTGGGTTTTAGTTTACAAATAAAATAGATATTTGATTTGCCGAAGCGGTATTGGTGTCGGCAACCTAAACCGATAATCGACTCAAATTCTGTTTTTATGCCGGTTTCTTCAAATGTTTCTCGCACGGCCGCTTCGCTAATATCTTCATTTAATTCAACGTGGCCGCCGGGTAATTTAAAGCCTGAGCTTTCTTGCGCTGCATCTTTAACAACTAAAACTTGTTGTTCATTAATCACCAATGCGCCAGCGCCAATAGAATGAGTGGGCACAAAAGGCGCGTAAGCATCGGCTTTTAAGCGTAAAATAAGAGTGATTTCATGTTCTAAGCAGTTATGAAAAACAAAACCTAATGCAGTCGCAATGGGAATATACTGTGCTTGCTCATGTGTTAACGTTAGCCAGGCTAATTGTTTTTTAAGGCCGGTTATTTCGTCAATAATATCTTTAAGCGTAAGTGAAAAAGTGGGTGCATCTAAATCGGTTAATGCGGTTGATATAATAACCCCATTAAATGCATCTTCAACATAAGTTAGCAATGTGCAAGTCTCTTGTTAATATAATCAGCTGTACTATAAAACGTATCTAACGCAAATTAAACTCTTAACGCTTAGTGACTTTAAGATATAGCAACACGCCTCTTGAAGTCACTTGGGGTTATCAACCGAATTTACATTATGTTTATCAAGCATAATACAGAGCCACTAGGGCGGCTTACACAATATTACCCCGCATTATTCGACAGTATAAATTGGCAAAATGTTTGGTACGGTAAGGGTCTACTGTAATAATAACCTTGCAGTGATGTGCAATTTTTATCGGCTAAAAAATCTGACTGATCTTGTGTTTCAATACCTTCCGCGACAATGTCGATATTTAGACTATTTGCTAACGAAATAACGGCTTCTACAATGGTCTTATTGGTATGGTTTTCGAGCACTTTAGCAATAAAACAACGATCAACTTTAAGTTTGTCTACCGGAAACTTAGTTAGGTAAGATAAAGAACTATAACCGGTACCAAAGTCATCGATAGCAATTGAAATACCAAGCTCTTTGCAATGTTTAAATAAGTGCTGATATTGGTCAATATTAGAAACCATAATGTTTTCGGTTATTTCTACTTCTAATTGACCTCTTTGTAATTCGTGGCGAGAGACTTCGTATTGTAAATGTTGCAGCAGATCATTGCTGGCGAGTTGTATTGGCGATACATTAAACGAGATTTTAATTTTTTTGTCTAAATCATTAAAGCGTTTAGCATATTCACATGTTTTAGTAATCACCCAGTTACCAATTGGAATTATGGCTCCGGTTTGTTCGGCAATTGAAATAAAATCTTCCGGGCTGATCATGCCATGTTTAGGGTGGTTCCAGCGTATAAGTGCTTCAGCTTGAATGACTTCGCCTGAAACCACATCTATTATGGGTTGTAAATAAAGCTCGAACTCATCGTTTTCTAATGCCATTGGTAGGTTTTTTTCAATAATAAGAGTAAGTTCGGCTGATGCTTTTACTTGTTCGTCAAATAGTTTAAATTTTGATTCAAAGCAAGGTCTAGATAGATGCATTGCAAGATCTAGGTTTTTCATTAACTCGTTGATATCTCGCCCATAAATCGGGCTTTCGACCTCTGCAATGCTTAACATTAAATCAACGGACTGATTGTCTATTTGCCACTTAGTGTTTTGATTAAGCGTTAAAATGTCATTGCCTGATACAGGGCAGTCTATCAGTGCAAATTCGTCACCACCTATACGCGCAATATACTTGGCTTGGCTAAAGTTTGATGACAGCCAACTAGCAAAAGAATTAAGTATTTGATCACCCTTGGTATAACCATGATGTTTATTAAATAAACTAAATCTTTTTATATTTATACAGGTTAGCTTTAACGGAATATTATTGGCCATTTGCTGACTGATATAGGCAAATAAACTTTGGCGATTGGGCAGTTCGGTTAATATGTCTTGCTGATAAAGTGTTTCGTTAAGTTTAACTAGGTGCTTTAAACGCGTGATGTCAGTTATTAAATAAACAATAAAAGCCGTTTCACCATATTGGTTTTTAATGGTAAAAAGAGTGGCTTGAAACCATTTTTCGTTATTGGTTGCGTCGGTATAATATAACTCGCCGTCCCAACGTCGGCCACTTGATAACAAATTAGTATATTCGGGTAATTGATGGCCTAAAATGCGTTTTAGTTGTGACAGGGGTGAGTTATCAAGTGATGATTTTTCAATTGAAAATAACTGAAAGCTTGCGGGGTTTTGTAACAATATACCTTGCTTATTGTCAGTAACAATAACGCCTAAATCAGCATGGTCTAAAGCTTCAAGTAACTGTAGGCTTTGTTGGGTTTGTGACTCCGCTTGGGTTAACATGTTTTCTAATCGATTTTGCGCACTAAAATGCGAATCCATTAGTTGTTGATGTTCAATCATTGATTCACGTGCAGTCTGCAGTGTATCTTGTCTGTTTTGGTATTCGAGTGCGGCATCTTTAATAATAAGAAACTCATTGCCGTCTTTAACGTAAGCGACCGCTTGTAAGGTCATGGTTGCGGTATGAAGGTTTTCTTTCCATACCTCAGATTGCAGCAGTTTATCGCTGCCTTGTTGCCAAAACTCATCGGCATCAAGCAAAAAATCATCGAGAAAATGTGACGTACCCGCCAGTGTTAAATAACTATTTATTTTTGCGTTTGGAATACAGCGCTCAAACCAAGGTTGGCTTGCATAAACTAAAAAATATTGCGCGTTTTGCTGTCTTCTAAAAATAGCCATGTTAACCATGGATAACGCTTGATTAAGTAAGTTTTCCATGTTGTTTACTCACAAACTGCTGTGGCTAATTGATAAAACATCGCTTCAACATTTTTGCCTGTTTTAGCACTGGTTTCGTATACAAAGTTAAATTTTTCGGTGGTTTCTTTTAGGGTGTCGTCGGTTGGCAGTTCAGTTAAATCGGTTTTATTACAAGCCAGAATACAAGGAATATCGAGTTGCTTTTTAACATCTAATAAAATAGTTGATGCTTCATTAAAGCTAGAAGAACGAGTGACATCAGCGACAATAATCACGCCGCTGGTGCCGCGTAGGTACTTAGTGTTAAAGCTAGAGAATTGGTCTATACCCTCGATATCCCAAATCATAAATTGTACTTTTTTTGATTCCAGTTCAATCAGCTTTTTATCTATTTTGACGCCAATAGAGGTTAAATACTTTTCGCTAAATATCCCTTCAACATACTGGCGAATTAAACTGGTTTTACCTACGCCGGTAGCGCCAATAATAGCGACTTTTTTTTGTATCATTCATCTATCCTTGGTTAATCACAAGCTACTGTTTAAAACCTGACTTATTGTTGTCTGAAAGTAGCAACACGCTAAAAACGGCACGACGAGCGTTAGACGCTATATCGCTATCGTCGATTTCACCAGCGCCCAATGCATGAATATAATGCGCCTTTATTGCGTTTTTAACCAGATATTGTTTAACAGAAAAAGCTCTTTGCTCACTTAATTTTTTATTAACGCCGCTTTGACCTGATTTATCGCTAATGCCGATTATTAGCAATCGCATATCAATATTTAAAATAATACTCAGATCAATTAATCGAACCAATTTTTTATGTACATGACTCAAGGTCTTTTTACTCATTGTAGAGAGTTGACCTTGCTCTATGTCGAACTCAATCCAAGATTGATTAATGTCATTAACCAACATATTGAATTCACGTGTTTCTAACAGGTTTACCGCTGGTTTTGGGGTGTCAATTAATAACTTATCAAATGAGTAGTTAGACAAACTAAAACCAGGAATAGCAAGCAATTGAGATTGCATTGACTTATATTGGCTTAAGTTAACTTGACCATTAAATTCAGCTGACATTGATTCAAACTGTACTGCATTATAACGATCGATAACAGACTGTATTTTATGGTTAATGATTTCTGGTTCGGTAGAGACAAACGGAAACTCTTGAACATTAACGTGGTCTATATTGAGTTCATGCATTTTTAGCCATTCAGTAATGGGCGTAGCGTGTGTATCGCGTAGTAACTTAAGATTGAATTGGCTTATTCCATTAAGATTGGCCTGCAACAGTACAATTCCCTGCTCGTTACCAATGTTTTTAAGCAAACTAAGCTTGTTTAATTGAATAAACCTAAAGGTGAGCCCGCCAATTAACGCGACTGAAGCAATACCCATAACAATAAATGCAAGCCACGGAACGGTTTTTTTAGTGGTATTAAGCTGACTAATTAAACATTGTCGTAAAATAGGATCACAGGCTTCAAACGGTTCGTTGTCACCTTCGTATGTTAACAGTTGCTTATGGTAAATTTGGTGAACTTCTTCTAGTGCAAGGTCAAAGCGCTGGTTGAGGGTTTCAGGCACCGTACCGGTCACTGCGCCCACTAATATCGCGTTAGGACCAGGTTTAACAACCAAAGTAAAATCATTGGTTTTAACAACACTTAGCGACTGTTGCTCAGCCGAATCTTCTTGTTGAAAAGAATCACTAACAAAGTCATTGATGGCCGTTAACATTGCCGAAACCAAATCGGCATCGGCTGCGTCTTTTTCTACACTAATCGACTTTAACAATAACCCGGTTTTAGCATGAATAAGCAGTACCTGTTCAACCCTAAAACTAAATGTTTTTCGGGTGATATATTCTGCGTAATTAATGCCTTGTCGCCACGCTTGGTAACGCCATTTTATACCGCGCCATGTAAAACTATTTTCGATAAGCTGATTGGTTTTTTGCATAAACTCAGCAAAAAACGCACTAACTGACTTTCTAACCAAGCTACCCACAAGGGGGTAAAGCGCGCTAACCATTTGTTCGCTTCGGTTAGCGACAGATTGTTCAACCGACTTTTCAACCAGTGGTACCAAAATTTTATTAACCGATTGATCTGATTGCTCGCGGTCGTGCAGGGCTTCAGTTACTACATCGCGTACGATCTCTCTTGCTTGACGATTGACCGCATCGACTACGTGTGAGCTATCTTTACCTAATACGATGTCTCTAATTGAATTTAGATCATGGTTAGGGTCTGTTGGGTCTGGCTTATCCTTGGCAGACGTCATGAGTTTACCTTTACTCGGCTTCTAACCCTGAAGCAACGGTTGCCAGCAACCTAGCGAGTGTTTTACGGTCGGTTTTAGACGAGTTTAATTCTTCATTAACGTGAGATAATTTATTAAGCGCATCTTCTATTTTTTTGTTAAAGGTGTCGGTTAATTGATCCATCTCTTTGTCAAAACGTGCTTGCATTTCGTTAAAGTGTTGGTCTGAATTGGTATCTGATATTTCAAGTTCAGAGGCTATTTTGTCTGCGTATGCGTTTAGCTCTACTGCTTTTTCATCTTGTTTTTGATCATTCAAACTGATTCTGTCATCTAACTCATTTGCGGTATTTTGCAAATGTACTTTAAGCGCCGAAAACTCATCGTTCATAGTTTGTTGTAATTCAACAAACCGCTGATCCATGTGATTAGTTAGGTTTGCAATTTGGTTTTCTAGTTGACTTTTAGCACTGCCAAATACAATTTGTCTTAGTTGATCTAGCTCTGTCACTGATGCTTCTGTATTTTGATTCACTTCATCTGGCAGATCGTTAACTTGCTCATTTTGTTCGTCTGACATATCAAACATCCCTAATTAATATTTACTTACACAGTCAAGATACAATTAAGACATTAGACTGATGATTTTTCAAGCAAAAATATAACTTTCATAATGGAAATATCAAAGGGGAAAAGCAAGGGGTAAAGCAAGAGAAGAGTCATGCTTGAAAGTGATATTACCAAAAAAGCCTTTATCTTATCCCAACAGAGCAAATTGTTTGTGTTATTCCAACTACTCACATAGCCATTAAAACGTTCAAACTAAATGTTATAAAAAAGTAACAAAATCACCCTGTAAAGTAAAAAAACATAATTAACCGTGTCTATTTGAATGTTATGATAACGTTAACAATTTGGTTTGTGCCGAATTGAAAATACTTATAAAGAGACAAACAACATATTTACAAAAACGACACCCTAATTTTCTTACAGAGTGAGATGCTGATGAAAAAAAATAAACTAGCCAATTCGATAATATCTTTGTCGATTGCTTTTGGTGGCTTATTAAGCGCAACCGAAAGTGTTGCAGCTAAACCAACGATCCCAGCGGACGGACAACGACTATTCATATTGGGTCAAGACCAAGTATCAATTGAAGAATACATGGCCGATCCTTCTTTACCTCAGCCTAATGGTTTTACCATGTACACCACATTAACACGCGGTGATACCGAGCCAACAACCGATTATTGTTTTAAAGGCTTAGACGGTTTAAAAAATATCGGTAATTACAACTCTAACTCAGCCGCTGGCTGTGCCGATAATCAGCGTCGCAACCAATGGGGTTCAGGTGTACAAAATGCACAGTGGGTGATCGAAACCTACAACCCAGAAGTCGTTGCCCTGGGTATGTTTTGCCCGGGTGAATCACAAGCACAAGCATTAGCACAAAACGGCACTCACGATGATTTATTAACTGAACTGGCCGACTTCTTTAAAAGCTACACCAATACCAAATTCTTCTTGCGTACGTGTTACGAATTCAATGGTGATGCGCACGGTTTAAGTGCCGACGGCTTTAAAACGATTTACAAATACGTTAAAACCTTTTTAGATAACCAAGGCGTAAATAACGTTGCGCATGTATGGCAATCAGATGCTTATCATGGCACGGGGCGTGTCAGCACATCGGCATTAGGTAACCAAGAGCAAGGTTACTGGCCGGGTAAGCAATATGTTGATTGGGTCGGTGTTTCACAATTTAACAGTGATATAAACGAAGAAGCTGAAATTGCAGAAGCCGAAGGCTTACCTTTATTTATTGCCGAAGTCACACCGCATGGCCAACTGGGTGTGCAATACGATTATAAAAAAGTATTTGGCAGCAGCCAACAAGCGGCACAAGGTTCAGGCAACCCCGTTACGATCGTGAATAACCTTGATTGGTTTAACGAAAAAAATGCCGAAATCATGCGCACATCCACCAAAGCATGGCATTACATTAATGCCGATTGGACCGCGCAACCACAATGGGAAAGCGCAGCCGATCAAGCCGGTGCTAACTTCTTTAAATATACCGATTCGCGCATCCAACTAAATTCAACAATTAAAAATCACTTTATTGATTTAGTCAGCGAGCAAAATGGTTTTGTACTGGGTGGTGTTAGTGAGCCAAGCAGTGATCCGGTTATTAATGCCTGCGCATTTGATCAATCACAACCCGTAGCAACCTCAACTAATGTTACGTTTAGTTGCACCGTCACCGATTCACCTGAAGGGTTAAGTACCGTTGATTTAAGTGTAAATAGCACGGCTTATCCTTCACAAAGCAAAGGGGATGGTGAATACACGTGGACCATTTTAGCCAGTGATTTAACGGTAGGTGATAATAATGTGGTGATCAGCGCGGCAGATTCAGCCGGTAACAGCAGCACACAAACCCATACCTTAACCGCATTCGATGATTCTGTTCAACAACCTGATCCAGAAACACCAACCGAACCTGAACCGCCCACAACCAGTGCCGAATTTGGTTTAACCAACGAAGGTTTGGTTTATCACTTAAAAGGTGAGCAAAGTGGTTCGTGGGCTTATCTTTGCTTAAACAATAGTTGTCAGAGTGCGACATTAAACGGCGACCGTTACGAACATAACTTTGGTACTGTTAATGCAGAGCAAGATTATGTTATTGAATTTAAAGTGCAAGATAACGCGACGGGTCAGTGCTTGTCGGGGCAATTTACGGTTAACCCAGGTAATAATGTTGATTCAGCCTGCGTAGAAGGTAGCGTGATCACCGAGCCGGAAACACCGACTGAACCCGAAGTACCGGTAGAGCCTGAAACGCCAATCGAGCCAGAAACACCGACTGAACCCGAAGTACCGGTAGAGCCTGAAACGCCAATCGAGCCAGAAACACCAACTGAACCAGAACAACCGATGGAAGCGTTCGGTATAAGCTACGTTAACGATACAACCATGCGCGTTTATCATGTGGATAATGGTTGGACAGCGAGCTGGAATTACCTGTGTGTTAATGCTGATTGTCGTCAAACTACACGTGAGAATGGCTTGTTTTATCGCGATGTGACAGCGGTTTTAAATCAAACCTATGCAATCGAATTTAAAACGCAAGATAACTCGCTTGGCCAATTTATGGTTAGCAAAGACGCAACCTTTAAAGCTAACGTAAGCGTGCCGCCAACAGAACCAGAAACACCGACCGAGCCAGAAGTACCGACTGAGCCAGAAACACCAACCGAGCCAGAAGTGCCGACTGAGCCAGAAACACCAACTGAGCCAGAAACACCAACTGAGCCAGAAACACCAGCACAACCGACAGAAGATTTTGGTGCGGCCTATGTTGATGCCAATACCATGCGTGTATTCCATGTTGATAACGGTTGGACAGCAAGCTGGAACTACCTATGTGTTAACGGTGATTGTCGCCCAGGTACATTAACTGATGGGGTATATAGTCGTACTGCGAATGCGGCATTAGGTCAAACTTACGATATCGAATTTAAAATACAAGACGATATATTAAGCCAATTTATGGTGAGCAAAACCATTGAATTTAGCCAAAATAGCTCAACACCTACAGAACCACCTGTTGATCCAGAAACACCAACAGACCCTGAAACACCAACAGAACCACCAATTGAGCCACCAACTGAACCCGAAACGCCAGTTGCAGCAACAACGGTGAGTGTAGCGAACAATGCAACGCTTGGAAATTACCTCGTGGCCGGTGCCGATTCAGCACAAGCTGGGTTCACACTTTATACCTTTGATGTTGATGCGGGTGGCGAAAGCCAGTGCAACGGCGGGTGTGCAACCGTATGGCCAGCTTACACCGTCGCAACCACTGAAGATGTGATCGCACCAGTTGGCGTAACGGGTTTAGCAACTCAAGCGCGTACCGACGGCACACTGCAAGTAACCCTAAATGGCGAAAACTTATACTTATTCGCTAACGACACACAAGCAGGTGATACAAATGGCCATAGCGTAAATGACGTATGGTGGGTTGCCGATTTACCAACGCCAGAGTTTGCCGACAACACATGGCAAAAATCGGTAGTACCAGCCTGTGCAGATTTATATGCCAGCAGCAACATCCCTAACATTGGTTACCATGTTTATACCCAAAACAACACGGTTGTATTCACAGCGGGTAATCAGTTGGCGTCAAACGTTTGGGGTGACAGTGCCCGCGCTGTATTCTTCCGTAACGATGTAAACGGTCGCTTACAACACTTAGGCACAGTAGAAAGCGCCCGCAATGGCAATACGGCCACAATGCAAGTACCGAGTGATTGGTTGCAAGGCGAATCGGTTTACTATGTATCTTACAAGCGCAAAATTGCCCCACAACAAGGTGAAATTGGTAACGCACTGGCATATCAAGATTCAGCGCTATACGGTTTAAACAAAGGCTGTATGTCGGGCACCTATAATGCCGACCCAGAAACCTTTGCCGGTTGGATACGCTTTCAACATCCACAAGGATACTTCAACGATCACAACGTTTTTAATGAGCGCATTGATCCAGTCAATAACAGCGTAGGTCACTTTAAAAACTTACCGCGTTTTACCGCAACCGTTACACAAGATGAGCCCGGTAAAGATTTACTCGTGCGTATCGATTTAACCTACGAAAATTACTCAACCATGTCAGCAACCGACGACATCACATGGGCTGCGATTGAAGGCAGTGAAGAACGAGCCGGCGGCGGTAGCCCACGTCAGCAAATCAGCTTAGCGTGTGAACCACTCGATGCCGCTTATAACAGTGCAATGTGTAACCTAGGTCAAAATTTTGCCTACGGACAAAACATCGATTGGGAGCTGCGTGTAATACCGCGTGATAGCGCAGGCTCAAACCTATACAGCCAAATGCTATTTTACGTAAAAGGCCATGGCTGGGTACGTGAATCGGTCGACCCACGTGCAACACTTGGCGGTTATGCCAGCATCGATGCCTTTGGTGCAAACGCATACGAAAAAGCATCAGCCTTTATGCAACACAACCACACCAGTGATTTACAAGTCGCGCGTGATTTTGTTGAGCAACACGAAGATTTTCGCGTGAACATAGGCGACGACATAAACCCAGGTTTTAATACCTGCGAAAGTTGCCATGTAAACGATGGTCGTAGCCAAGTGATCTTTAACGTGCCGAACGTTGGCCCACGTATCGCACCGCCACTTATTGGCTTAGGTTTACTTGAAAAAGTACAGTTTCCAGGTAAAGCAGGCTTTGGTTGGGCTGGTAACCGTGAAGATGTTGAAGCCGCAGTGCGCTTTGCGTTGGGTGCCGATTTTGGCGTAACCAACCCAGATCAAACCATGGTTGATCGCCTAACCAACTACTCAAAAGAAGTAGCCGTGCCGCAGCGCGATAAAAGCTTGTTATTTGAGCCAAGCGTGATCGCCGGTGAAGCACTGTTTAAAAACGAAATGCAATGTGCGGTTTGTCATACCGAAAGCCAAATCACAACCGACGGCAATGTTATTCGTCCATACAGTGATTTACTGACCCATGATTTAGGCGATGGCGCATTTCGCACCGCACCACTTTGGGGTTTAGGTCGCACAGCCGAAGTTAACGCATTCAGTATGGATGCCGAAGTTTCAGCCGGAGGCAAAAATGCATCACACGACAAAAACCAACGTGAAGCCATTGCCGCAAACGAAAACAACGTATTGTTTATGCACGATGGCCGCGCAAAAGGCTTAGATGCCGCCGTTCGAGCACATAATGGTGAAGCTGCAGCCGCAAGAGCCGCATACGAAAGCGCCAGTGCAACCGAACGTGAACAGCTACTAAGCTTTTTACGTTCATTATAAAATCCCTGTAGAGCTTAGCCCGGTAATATAGGGCTAAGTACCGCGCTCAGCACAAAGCAAAGCACAAACCCCAAGCCTCGATCAGCTTAACCCTAAGTTAAGTGAGTCGGGGCTTTTTTATACCGAAAAATGAATAGCTAAATATACTTAAACGGTATAATTAGAAGGTATTGTTAAAAAAATAAGGAATAAAATAGGTTATAGAGAGCAGAAAATTATCAAAAGTGGGTGTTCCCCAGAATACCGCTGCGGGTATTAGCCCTTGAACCGTAGGTTCAAGGCGGAAGCTGGATAATTACCGTAGGCTTCTCGATACGAGCCGAGCTTGCTCAATAGTAACTAAGCCAGGATCCTGAAAGTAGAATTATCGGCTCAGGGACATAACCGTTAGCACATACTCCAGGGAACATAGTGTGAACATACAAAAACATAGCACTTGCTGTGTTTAAGTCGGTAATATAATGCCATATACAAACCGTATGCGCTATAATGTTTACCTTAAAGAATACGCTTTATATGCTTAAGTGTATGATTGTATTGAATAAGTTTTTATTTGTTAGTGCGCACCCTTAAGTTGTGCGGTATGAATAGTACACACGAAGAGACCATTTTTATGTCAGATGCCAGTTTACCTAATTACGACGATTTTGATTTTTTACTGCAAACCCACAAATTAACGTGTAGTGCTTCTGAAGTTCACGGTATTTTATGCGGTGTGATTTGCGGCGGTATGAGCGAGCATAGTCGAGAATGGTTATCGGTTATTCGTGATTTTTGCCTTGATGGTGCTTTATTACCCGATGAAGTTGCCGCGGCCATGACCGATTTATATAAAACGAGTTTTAGCCAATTTAAAGATGGCCAAATCAGTTTTCAACTCTTTTTGCCTGAAGATGATGTAGCACTTAGCGAGCGCGCTGAAACCTTAATTGAATGGTTAAATGGCTTTTTATCAGCCGTGGGCATTCAAAAAATTAAGTTGCAAGATGCCGACTCTGAAATTCGTGAAGCCTTTCAAGATTTAGTCTCGATTAGTTCGATGGACACCCAGCTTGAAGAAAACGAAGAAAATTTTCAGTCGTTTGAAGAGATCGTTGAATATATTCGCATTACGTCTGTTTTATGTTTTGGTGAATTTGGTAATGCCTTACCAGAAGATTTGCCTAAAAAACCAACCTTACATTAGTTGTTTATTTTATGATTGAATTCGCTACGTATCAGGCGCGTCGAGCGCAGTTTATTGCTCAAATGTCGTGTCACTCTGTGGCTGTTTTTCCGGCTAATACCGAAGCGCGGCGCAGTCGCGATACCGAATATACGTTTAGGCAAGATAGTGATTTTTGGTATTTATCGGGCTTTAACGAGCCTGATGCTTGGTTGGTGTTAACTAAAGCTGCAGATGGCACAAGCCAGCAAATAGTATTTTGTCGACCTAAAGATAAAACCGCTGAAATTTGGCAAGGTCGTCGATACGGCCCCGAATTAGCCAAAAGTACGTTTTTGTTTGATGACGCTTATGCGTTACCCGAATTTAATGAAAAAATAAGCGGCTTACTTGACGGTGTTAACGCTATTTATTGGCCGATAGGTGAATATGCCGCCGCCGACGAAACCTTGTATTCGGTTATGAATACGTTGCGCCAGCAAGCCAAGCTGCATAAAGCGCCTAAGCAAATGCTTGATAGCCGAGATATTTTGCATGAAATGCGCTTGTTTAAATCACCTGAAGAACTCGCCGTGATGCGGCATATTGGCAATATTAGTTGTCATGCGCACCAGCGTGCGATGCAATTTTGCCAACCTGATGTGTTTGAATATCAACTCGAAGCTGAAATTTTACATGAGTTCGCCATGAATGGCGCTCGTTCAGCCGCTTATAATACCATTGTGGCCGGTGGCGATAATGCTAATATTTTGCATTATACCGATAATCAAGATCAGCTTAAATCGGGTGATTTGGTGTTAATTGATGCCGGTGGCGAGTTTGATGGTTATGCCGCTGATATTACGCGTACTTTTCCGGTATCTGGGCAATTTAGCCCTGCGCAAAAAACCTTATACCAACTGGTTTTAGATGCCCAAACCGAATCAATGAAATTAATTAAACCTGGGTCAACATTAAAACTCGCAACCGATAAAGCCATTGAGGTTATTTGTTGTGGTTTAGTTGAGCTTGGCATTATTACAGGTTCAGTTGCCGATGCCATTGAGCATAAAACGTATCGTGATTATTTTATGCATGGTTTAGGGCATTGGCTGGGGTTAGATGTGCATGATGTGGGCGATTATAAAAAACAAGATACTGAGCGTCCTTTTGAAAACGGGATGGTTTTAACGGTTGAGCCCGGGTTGTATATTAGCCTTGATGCTGACGTTGATCCGCAATGGCGTGGTATTGGCATTCGCATTGAAGACAATGTCGTGATAACGGATTCTGGCTTTGAAAATTTAACCCAAAACGCCCCCAAAACCATTGAGGCTATTGAAGCATTAATGGCGAAAAAAAATTAACTGTATAATTAACAATATGATATCTAAACCTGAATTTGATTTAAGTATTGTTGGCGCTGGTTTAGCAGGAGCCTCTTTGGCGTTAGCTTTACATAAAACCATGCCAATGCTTAAAATCGCGCTTATTGAAGCTCAGCCGGTGCATACTAAAACTCATGGCAGTTTTGATGGCCGAGCTTTAGCGCTTTCATATGGTTCAACCTTATTATTGCAGCAGTGGGATATTTGGCCTGTTTTAGAGCCGCATGTTGGCACGATCAAACATATTGAAATATCAGACCAGCATCAGTTAGGTTATAGCTTAATTAATGCGCAGGCTTATCAAAAGCCGGCTTTAGGTTATGTTATTGAAGCGCAAGTGTTGGGCGCGGCTTTGCATCAAGCGTTAAATGCCTGTAGTGGCCAGATCAGTTTGTTTTGCCCACATTCGGTTGTGTCGTTACAGCAATCAACCGAACAAGTTGAACTCACATTAGATAATAACCACGTTGTTTGTTCAAAATTAGTGGTGGGTGCTGACGGTGCGCAAAGTCGTATAAGAGAATTGCTTAACATAAAGCAACAAGCGACAGCTTATGATCAAGTTGCGATTAGCTGTAATGTTCGGGTTAAATCTACCGCACCTCATACGGCATTTGAGCGTTTTACTGCGCAAGGGCCGCTCGCTATGTTACCGATGTTAGATGAGCGTTATGGTTTAATTTGGTGCCAACAAGCGCATCGAGTTGACCATTTAATGGCATTAAGCGATCGTGAGTTTGTTGCTGAGTTGCAAAAAGCATTAGGCTATCGGGCAGGGGAGTTAATTGAGGTTGGCACACGCAAAACATACCCTTTAATCAGGCAAATAGCCGATCAAGTTTATCACCATCGTTGTTTACTCGTTGCAAACGCTGCACATACCATTCACCCTATTGCCGGACAGGGTTTAAATTTAGGTTTACGCGATATAGAACAAATTGTATTTGCGCTTAAAAACGCGAATAAACATAACACCGATATTGGCGAATTTGTTACGTGGCAGCATTATATTGAGCATCGGCAACGTGATACGCAAAAAATAGTGGCCGCCACAGACGGCTTAGTTCGTATTTTTTCAAACAACGATTTTTTATTAAGCCATGTTAGAACAAAAGCATTGAGCGGGTTTGAACGTTTCGGTTTGGCTAAAAATTGGTTTGCTCAGCAAGCGATGGGATTAAGTAAATGATGATAAAAGCAGATGTCGCGATTGTTGGCTCGGGCATGATTGGCCTAACAAGTGCGTTAGCCTTAGCAAAAAGTCGATTAAACGTGGTGTTAATCTCTGATACCGACCCTGTCGATTTAATTGATAAAACACAACCTGCCGGTTTACGAGTGAGTGCGATTAATCAGGCTAGCATTAATGCTTTTGAGCAATTAGGTGCGTGGCAAGCGATTAGTGAACAACGGTTATGTGCTTATCGGGGGATGGATGTTTGGGATCAATATAATACCGGCCGGGTTGAGTTTAATGCGCAAGATGTTAACGCAGAGCATCTAGGTTGTATTATTGAAAATGACGTGGTGTGTGCGGGGTTGTGGCAAGCGTTAACAATGCAAAATGCGGCGGCAACGAGCCATCAAGTTGATGTTATTTCTGGCCGGGTTGCGCAAATAAACAGCGATCTTGATTCAAGTATCATTGTGTTAGTTGATGGCCAACTTATTCAAAGCAAGTTGGTGATTGCAGCTGATGGTGCGCATTCATCCATTCGTCACATGATGAATATGCCGTTAGTCGAAAATGATTATCAACAAAATGCGATTGTCGCGACAATCAAAACTGAAAAGCCGCACCACCATATTGCACGGCAAATTTTTACGGCGAATGGCCCATTAGCCTTGTTGCCGCTTTACGACGCTAATTTGTGTTCAATTGTGTATTCTCAACAAACTGAAGTGGCCCAGCAGCGTTTGGCTATGAGCGATATTGAATTCTCGCATCATATAACCGCACAATCTGACGGTGTGTTAGGTATGCTTGAGTTGTGTTCGGCAAGGCAGGCTTTTCCGCTGACGATGCGCTACAGTCGTGATTTTATTAAACACAATGTCGTGTTAATTGGCGATGCCGCACACACTATTCACCCTTTGGCAGGACAAGGGGCTAACTTAGGGTTAATGGATGCATTAGCCGTAAGTGAGTGCATACTTGAGCACGGATGTGATCTTGACGAGCTTAAAAAAGTATTACGTTGGCGCAAATCTGAAGCGTTTGACCGCATTGCCGCTATGGAATTATTTCATCAAAGTTTTACCAGCCAATTAAAGCCCATTAAATGGCTACGCAGTTTAGCCTTAATTAGCGCTAATCAAATTGCGCCTATTAAACAACAACTTATTAATGAAGCAAGAGGTACAGCCGGGCGCTTACCTAAACTTGCACAAGGTTTATAAATGCTAAGTTATCGACATTCTTATCACGCCGGCAATTATGCCGATGTATTAAAACACATTGTACAAATTGCTATATTGCAGCACTTAAATTTAAAAGATAAACCTTACTGTGTTATTGATACACATGCTGGCGCGGGCGGTTATAAACTCACCAGCGCGCACGCACAAAAAACACAAGAATACGTAACCGGTATTGGTCGTTTATGGCAAGAAAAACCGCCTGTTGAATCAGATGCGCTTAATGCTTATTTAAAAGCCGTTGAAACGTTTAATAATCATGAAAAGCTATTAAATTACCCTGGTTCTCCGTATTTTACTAAAAGCATGATGCGCCACAAAGATCAGCTTTTTGCCCATGAAATTCATCCAACCGATATTCAATTATTAAAAGCATTCGCTGGGCGTGATCGTCAAATGAAGGTGCTTGAAGAAGATGGTTTTGTGAATGCCATTGGATTGGTTCCTCCGGCACAAAAACGCGGATTAATGTTGATTGACCCCCCTTACGAAATCAAAAAAGATTACGATAATGTGGTCGATCTTATTGTTAAAGCGTATAACCGTTTTTCAAGTGGCACTTATGCCATTTGGTATCCTGTTGTGCAGCGTGAACGTATAACGCGTATGCAGCACGAGTTAATGGACAGTGGTATTCGTAATATTCAACGTTATGAAATTGCCGTTCAGCCTGATTCAGATGAATTTGGCATGACCGCCGCAGGTATGATTGTGATTAATCCGCCTTGGACCTTAATGCGTAATATGCAAGCTATCATGCCTTATTTAGCTGATATGTTATCACTAGAAGCACCTGCAACTTATTTAGCTGAGCAATGGGTTGAAGAATAATAAGCAGCAACCACATCATACTTAATTTAAAAGCCGATAACGTTTAATGTTATCGGCTTTTTTTGTTTTAAGAGCAAAGTAAACTTTAACCTTAGAATTAGAACGAATTAACCTAATCAAAACCGCAGTTATGCTAGGTCATTGCTTTGATTGCTGTATAATGCGCGGCTTTAAAAGGCCTTATTTTATGATTGCTTGAGCGGTAACGTTATTTTACTTTATCTTGGCTCGACCCCATTCTTTTTGTCGCCTTATTATTTCTTTTAAATTATTACCCATTTACCGTGTTTTAAGCGGTAAATATAGGATACTCCTTTGATCACTACTTCGAACATTACAATGCAATTTGGTCCTGAGCCATTATTTGAAAATATCTCGGCTAAATTTGGTAACGGTAACCGCTATGGTTTGATTGGCGCAAATGGCTGCGGCAAGTCTACTTTTATGAAAATTTTAAGCGGCGAACTTGCACCAACGTCAGGTAATATGTCGATCACTGAAGGCTTAAAAGTAGGTACATTAAGCCAAGATCAGTTTGCGTTTGAAGAATATAGTGTAATCGATGCGGTGATCATGGGTGATGTCGCATTATGGAAAATTAAGCAAGAGCGTGATGCCATTTATTCAAAACCTGAAATGACAGAAGAAGATGGCATGAGAGCCGGTGAGCTTGAAAGCGAGTTTGCTGAAATGGACGGTTATAGTGCAGAAAGTCGCGCGGGTGATATTTTAATTGAAGCCGGTATTGAAGAAGAGTTTCATTTTGGTTTAATGAAGCAAGTGGCACCAGGCCGAAAGTTACGCGTGTTATTAGCCCAAGCCTTATTTGCTAATCCGGATATTTTATTGCTTGATGAGCCAACCAATAACTTGGATATTCACACTATAAGCTGGTTAGAAACCGAGCTCAATAAACGAAAATGCACCATGATCATCATCTCGCATGATCGTCATTTTTTAAACGCTGTTTGTACACATATGGCGGATATTGATTATGGTGAATTGCGTATTTATCCGGGCAATTATGAATATTTTCTTGAGCAATCAAGTTTAATACGTGAGCAGTTGCTTTCAAGTAACTCTAAAAAAGCCGCTGAAATTGAAGAATTACAAGACTTTGTTAATCGTTTTGGTGCGAATGCGTCTAAAGCTAAACAAGCGAGTTCACGCGCTAAACGCATGGACAAAATTAAGCTAGATGAAGTTAAATCGTCAAGCCGTGTATCACCGAGTATTCGGTTTGATGCGGGTAAAAAAATGCACCGCCAAGCTTTAATTCTTGAAAACCTAGGTCACGGTTTTGATGATAATACGTTATTTGCTAAAGGTGAGCTTATCCTTGAAGCTGGCGCTAAATTAGCCGTGATTGGCGAAAATGGTGTGGGTAAAACCACTTTTTTACGCTGTTTAGTCAATGAGTTATCACCGTTGAATGGGGTGGTTAAATGGTCTGAAAATGCTAATGTGGGATATTGTCCACAAGACAGCAGTTCAGCATTTGATAATGATTTAACCATTATGGATTGGATGTCGCAGTGGCGTAGACCCGTGCATAACGATTTAATGATACGTGGCATGTTAGGGCGCTTATTATTTACTGAAGATGATGCAAACAAAAAAGCGCGCAACTGTTCTGGTGGTGAAAAAAATCGACTCTTGTTTGGCAAATTAATGCTGCAAGATATTAATGTATTAATTATGGATGAACCGACGAACCATATGGATATGGAAGCGATTGAGGCATTAAATAATGCACTAAAACTGTATGAAGGCACGCTTATTTTTGTCAGTCATGACCGTGAGTTTGTTTCGTCTTTAGCTACACGAATTATTGATATTAAAGATAAGCAAGTTATTAATTTTGATGGCACGCTGGATGAGTATTTAAACCACTAACTGTTAGTTAGATTGTGGTTATTTTTAGATATAGTCTTCTCGCTCAGGTTTTATGGTTCATTGTCAGCGCTTACTCTCGACTTTGGCTCCTGCGTCGTTCTAACACCTAAATCCATTTAGGCGGCCCCAATCACATAGTAGAGCATATACTCATGGGGGCTCGAAGCTTGACGGCTTTGCTTACATGGATGTAAGTACTTCGGTTTCGTCTGGAACTAGAAACCTGCCCCTAAAACCCGATCGCTTTGACTATAACCCTTAGGTTTTTATTAAAAACGAGCTGCGGCTCGTTTTTTTGTCTCTTTATTTTGTCTTTGTTGTATTTGTTTTACTTGTTTCAGTTAAGGTCAAAATAATTGGCGGTGCAGGCTACGCACTTACATTTTTGAATAAACAATGGGTGATAACATAAAAAAACCGAGAGCTTTAAACTCTCGGTTTTTTATGTGGTTTAATTTTATAACTTAATTAACGCATCTTACGGCGTAAGCTTATTATTAAACCTGTTAAAATAAGCCAAAAGTTCATTGAGCCACCGCCACTTTCGCCACCACTTTCACTATTATTAGCATCATCACTCGAATCTTGATCTGGTGTTGGATCTGGCGTCGGGTCCGGAGTTGGATCTGGTGTCGGATCCGGCGTTGGATCAGGTGTTGGATCAGGTGTCGGGTCCGGAGTCGGGTCCGGAGTTGGGTCCGGAGTTGGGTCCGGAGTCGGATCTGGTGTCGGGTCCGGCGTTGGGTCCGGAGTTGGGTCCGGAGTTGGATCTGGTGTCGGGTCCGGTGTTGGATCTGGCGTTGGGTCCGGAGTTGGATCAGGTGTCGGGTCCGGAGTTGGATCAGGCGTCGGATCCGGAGTTGGATCAGGTGTCGGATCGCTTGGGTTAATTAAGTTAACTAACCTAAATTCATCGCCGTTCCACTGCCATGCCGCGCTACCTGCACTTTGAATTTTTACGGTTTTTACACCCGGTGTATCAATATAAAGTGTTTCACCGATCACGGTTTTATAGGTATCCCATTTGCCTGTGCCATCAAAATTCGTTATTGCGACAGGGGTATCATCAATAAAAACTTGTACACCAAGGTTGGTTTCGGTTGCTGAGCCTATAACAAATTCAGTGCGGTAATAGCCTTTACTTGGAAAGTTAATTTCGTATGTAGCCCAATCGCCTAACGTATTAAAATTAATGTTATCTGGTGCAGCAACATTAAAGCCAACATGGTCATCTCCACCCACGGCTGCACTGTCTTTACCCGTCGTAATAAACATCGAAAATTCAGTGATAATGCTATCGCCATCAGCCCATGTTGATGTATCAACTAGGTTTTCTTCAGCTACGGGTTTATAAAAGCGCACCCAATCAATCAGGTAGGTATTTTTGCTATCATCCGCTAATTCGGCATCGGTTGGTGTTAAGCCTAATGCATGACGCCAATCTTGATCTTCCATATTGATTATTGCGTGCATGGGTTTGTTTAACCCTGCGCCATTTGTGTAATCATATTTATCAAGCGGGTTAAAATCAGTATTAAAGCTTTTTAACGTGCCGTTTGGGTCAAGGTAAGAGTAGCCGGTATCGGTTACGGTTCTTACATGTTTACCATTAACAAAGTATTCGAGGTGAGTCGGCGATTTCCAATAAACACCCACGCGAATAAATTCGTCGCGCCAATTAGTGCGGCCAGCTTCAGAATACCAAGTGCCTTCAACCCCTTCAGAATCAGAAGGTTGATAATCGGTAAAAGGGTCTCTTATAAAAGTATGATTGCTTAAATGGAGGCTCTTTGAAAACCAGCGATTGTCTTTATCCACATCGCCACTAATTTGACCATCGCCATCAACATCAACGCCATCTCCGCCGTACGCTTCGATTACATCGATTTCTTGAGTTGAATCTCGGCTTAAAAACCAAAAATCAGATGCTAGCGCTGAGTTACTTAGTTGTACTTTTGCTTCCATAAAAATAGGAAAAATGACGGTTTCTTTTGATGTAACACTACCTAAAAATACCCCACCGGCTTTATCTGTATTTTCATGATCATGCGGAACACGGCTGGCACGTAATGTTAAATATCCATTTTCAACTTTTGAATGACTTGATTCCCAATAGGTTTTACCAGGACCTAACCAATCGCCTATATAGCCTTCTTTCCAACGGGTAAAAAATTCATCATTTTTACCCACTGCAGGCGCGGTATAATTAAAGTCGTCTGATAGTTTATGTTGAACCCATGCGTTGCCATCTCCTGCATCGGCTGGAACCGGTAGGGCATCCCAATCGGCCGCGGTGGCTGAAAATGACAAGCCTAAAGATAATAATAAAGAGGTTGTGTGTTTCATTTGTTTTGCCTATTGTTAACAAAATACATTTACAATATTAACAATTTATTGGTTTTTTTAAAGGTTTTTCTCGCATTATCGCCTACTTTTTTTAAGCGATGACAGATTGTCTAAGGTTATCAACTGCTTATTTAATATGATTTATGGTTCTTTTGAGTATAAGTTACGACTTTTGTTTGGTTTTTGGGTAGGATATATAGTCAAAGCGATCGGGGTTTAGGGGCAGGTTTCTAGTTCCAGACGAAACCGAAGTACTTACATCCATGTAAGCAAAGCCGTCAAGCTTCGAGACGCCATGAGCATATGCTCTACTATGTGATTGGGGCGAGTAAGCGCTGACAATGAACCATTAAACCTGAGCGAGAAGACTATACCTCACTTTTACCCTTATTTTGATTATTGATATGCGCCTATTTAAAGTTGTTTTGAGTTTATTAATGTTTGCTTATTTTGCGGCAGGCACTTATTTATATGTGGAACAACGCAGCTTTGTGTTTTTTCCTTCGCCAGTATATGAGCATGAATTTGCTGAGCTCGAGCTTAATAATGACAATATTAATGTTAAAACATTGATAGTTAATCCGGGTAAACGCAACGCGTTAATTTTTTTTGGCGGCAACGCGACTAAGCCAGCGCATCAAGCCGTGCATTTAAAAGAGCAATTTAGTGACTATACCGTATATTTGATGAGTTACCGAGGATACGGTGGTAGTGAAGGTACGCCTTCAGAAGCGGGTATTTTTAGTGACGCCTTACAATTATTTGACCATATAAAAACTGAACATGATTCGATTGATTTATTAGGTCGAAGTTTAGGTACCGGCGTGGCGAGTTATGTGGCCGCTAACCGTAATATACATAAGTTAATTTTGGTTACACCTTTTGACAGTATCGAACAAGTTGCACAAGGACGTTATCCTATGTTTCCAATGTCTATTTTATTAAAAGACAAATTTGATTCGGCTAGTCGAGCACAGCAAATAACCGCACCGGTTTTAATCTTCATTGCTGAAACAGATCATGTTGTGCCGCATGTTAATACCCAAAATTTGATTAAAGCGTTTACTTCATCACCATTGGTCGTCACGGTAAAAAATGCGAATCATCGTAATATTTTAACCAAACCTGATTTTTATAAGCGAGCTGAATTGTTTTTATCTACTTCTGAGTTTAGCGAGTAATGCGCTATTTTGTTATTAAGCCGTGCAGATAAACTAACGCTAAATAACCGTATTAAGTAAGTTCAGCAGACATTAATATTGCTTTGGTTAATTTAACCATTATTTAGTAAAATTTTTAGCCTTTATTTTTTACATTTTGTATTATTTCTTTAAAAACAAGGGTTTAATTTTTGGCGTATTTATTGCTCTACAAGTGATATTAACCTTTAGAGTACTATTGATATGAATAAATTATTGTTGAAGCGTTTAAGCTTACTTGTTTTACTTCCTTCCTTATTTTTGTCTGGCTTGTTGCAAGCCAATCAAAATTTAGATCAAACCGAAACGACTGAAAATACACTTAACTTGAGTTTAGTGATCAGCAAAATAAATCAATTAATGAAAGCTCACCATTACAACCCAGAAGCGCTAACATTACCCGACTACCTTGCAACTAAACAAAAAGTAGAACAGCTAACACAATCTAAATTGAGTAAAAGTGAGTTTATTCATGCGTTTAATGCTATTTGGCAACAGGGGCCTTTTTCTCATGTACGTTTAGATCATGCTCATCAGTCGGCAAGCCAATTAGCCAACTATTTAGATACTATGAATGTGGGTGAGCAAGCATATTCATTAACGTGGCAACAAGGTGCTGCCATTTTAACGATTAATACCATGATGGGAAACGACACTATTGCGTTTATTAATAAAGCATACTCAACTCTTGTGACACAACAAGCGAGTGCGCTTATTATTGATTTACGTAATAACACCGGTGGTGCATTTGCTGTTAAACCACTAGTCGGACACTTGTTAACGTCACCGCTTGATGTCGGTGGATTTGTTTCACAACAATGGTTTAACGCTAACGCGAGTTCGCCTAAACAAGCTGATATGCTCAAGCCTGCCGCTTGGCAAGGGTGGTCGATTAAGTCTTTCTGGCAAGATGTACAAGCAGCACCGTTAACGCGAGTTCAATTTCAACCTATGCTACCGATATTTAAAGGGCCGGTTTATGTGCTGACTAGCAAAAAAACAGCAAGTGCCGCTGAACTTGCAGTCGATGCGTTGGTTAATTTGCCTAATGTGACGGTTATTGGTGAGCCAACTGCGGGCGAAATGCTATCGCAAATTATGTTTGATTTACCTGAAAGCTTACAGCTTTATTTACCCATCGCTGATTATTATTCGGTTCATTCTGGTCGCATTGAAGGTGTTGGTATAAAACCTAACATCGAAACTCAAGCTAATTCTGCTTTTAACAAAGCGCTTGAGTTAGCAAAAGTAAACACAGTAAGAATAAACTCGGATAGTACTAACTAAGCCGAATACCTCGATACCAAATAGAAAACATTCGTTTATTAATTATGAGTGAAATGTGCAGTTTCTAGGTGGGGGAATTATTGTGACTTTTTAGTGATATATTAAGCGCATATAATCAACGCATTAGGTATCTTTTTTCCCCTATAAATAAAAACTATATTTGAAGAGGAACACTGTATAATGTGAAAATTAATTTCACTCAAGTTCATGTTCATGTTTTTATTTTGTAGAACAGAGCAGCGATTCATTTGCTGGTCAAAGAGCCTGAGTATCGTTGTTAGCTTTGATTAGGGTTTTATTTATGAATATTAAAAAGTTACTGCTGCCTTTGGGTTTGGTTTTATTATTAGTGATAGGCACGGTTTATTGGTTTTTTTCAAGTGAAGAAGAGGTTGTACCGCTGGTTTTATCGCCTGCTAAGGTCGCTCAAACCGTAAGACCGTTACCGACTGTGACACAAGTTGATATGTTAAAGAAATTGCCTAAGTTTTCTGATATCAAAGATGTGAAACAAAAGAAGGCGACATTTTTTGATACATTATATCCGATTATTTTTGTTGAAAATAATCATGTTTTAGCACTGCGTTCTAAAATTATTGCGCTGCAAGAACAAGGTTTAACTAACTTATCGTCAAGTGATGAACAGTTTTTACAAAAAACCGCGGCAAAATACAAAATTGCAGAAACCGATATTAATGCCACGTTGATGACGCGTTTATTACGCCGTGTTGATTTTATTCCACCCGCGCTGGCGTTAACACAAGCCGCCTTAGAATCGGGCTGGGGGAGTTCTCGTTTTTCAAGACAGGGTAACAATCTATTTGGTCAATGGTGTTTCACAAAAGGCTGTGGCATGGTTCCGAGTTCACGCGATTCAGATAAAAGTCATGAAGTGGCTAAATTTAATACGGTGAATGATGCTATTCGTGCTTATTTACATAACTTAAATACGAATACCGCCTATGTTGATTTACGTAAAATTCGTGAAACACAGCGCAACGCAAAAAAAATACCTAAAGGCGCAGATTTAGCTCAAGGCCTATTACGTTATTCAGAAGAAAAACATGAATATGTCGTTAAAATAACAAAATTTATGCGTCAAAATAAACTACATAATTATCAGCAAATTAAGCTATAACTTGATGATTTAGCTTTTTATTCAGCGAGTCTATTTATGCCCTTTCTTGCGTCATTATTTGTTATTTTAAATCAATGGATAATGAATGGGATTAAGTTGAATAAAAAGCCGATTTTTTTATTGCTGTTAGGCTACCTCCAACTGGGGATATTAGCCTCGGTTAACGCGCAAACTGCGGCTTTAAATAACCGTGATTTTAATCATTTAATACCCAATAAAGCCGTACACAGTAAAACGATACAAAGTAAGGCTAAACGCAGCAATCAATCCGCTAACATAAAACCCGCTAACATAATGACAAAGCTCGCGTTTAAAGCGGATAGTGGCTTTATCGCGATTGTTGTTGATATAAATGGTATTAAAGCGAATGCCATGATTGATACTGGGGCTGAGTATCATGTTTTTAATACCGCTTTTTTGCAAAAGCATCAATTGGGTAGCTTAAGTAAAAAAACAATAAACGTTAAAGGGGTTTTGGGTATTGGCGCTGCGCCCTTTGTGACGGGATTAAACCTGACATTACTCGGACAAACCGATCGTAATATCAAGGCGATCGCATTAGATGCACTGTCGGTTGATGTCATCATCGGCGTTGGGTTTTTCTTTAACCGTTTAATACAAATAGACTATCCACAGCAAACCCTTCGTTTATTAAACCCGCATAAAACACCGCTAAAACAAGTTGCTAATTTGCGTTTACAAGCTAAAGGGCGCTTATTTTTAATTGATGCCTATATTCAACAAAACACTCGTTTATCTTTAGTGCTTGATACGGGAAATAACGCCGGTATTGTGGTGAGTCATGCATTAGCAGCACAAGCCAATTGGATATCGCAATATCAGATCAGAACCGGTCAACTTAAAGGCGTAATGCAAGAAACCAAAACGTTTGTGTTACAAATACCCAATGCACAAATTGGGCCTTTTAATTTAACGAATGCGATTGTACATGTGCCTATGCAAGATGACGCTAGTAACTTGAATCAAGGTGTGCATGCCGATGGTTTAATCGGTTACGAAATGCTGAAAAATTTTGTCATCACCTTAGATTACAGCAACAAATTAGGCCATATTTTTGCGCGCTAAAATGCGACCGTCGTGATGATCCCGAAGTCTTTACGGTTTTTTTGATGATTGTTGAATTGATGATTGCTAAATAGATGGTTATTTAGTGAAATACGTTGCGTTATGACATTGGCTCTGGTTTGAATTAAATGAGCTTTAGCTGAACTGATAAAAGCAGCAAAAGATAGCCATATCACAATAATAATCAGTGCTTTAATTGCTCGCATACATTTTTATTACCTGACCTTTTTTGTTGTTTAGATTAATTCGGTTATTGAGTGTGGTCGTTCACCCTGAACCTATTTAAGCTCGCTTTTATGCATAAATGTTAGCGTTGTGCAAACCTTCCCATTCGCTTAAATAGTGTTGTTCAGTGTGAACGGCAATGAAAAAAGACATCCTTGTCATGCGCCTAAAAAAGAGTTTTTTTTAATCGTTGGCTGCGGTTAAAATAGCTTGAGGCACTAATTTGATTTCAACACGACGGTCAAAAAAGTCATTTTGATACGTTTGCTCGCTGGCCAATGGCGCTGATTCGCCATAAGCTTGAGTCGAGATGCGTTCTGCATTAATACCTTGAGCAACCAGTAATTTTTTAACAGCGTTTACACGTTGTTTTGATAAAACCAAGTTGCGTTCATCTTCACCACTGCGATCGGCATAACCATTGAGTTGAATGTGCAAGTCGGTATTTTGTTTAGCAAGTTGTGAGAGCTGTAATACTTGGTCTTGATAAATCGATTGGACGTCGCTTGAGCCAATGGTAAATTGTAAATTGAGCTTTAATTTTTCAATGACTTCAGCTGATGCGAGCGTTTTTTCTGCGTGCATTATTTGTGTTTGCAACTGTTTGTTGGTGCTGGCCAATTGGTTTACATTTCGCGCGAGTGTTTGTTGTTGGTTTTTCGCTTGGCTTAGTGCTGCATTGGTGCTTTGTATGGTTTTATCATTAATATCATTGGTTGTTTCGTAGTAGCTAATGATGCCGCCAATGGTTGCTCCGGCTACCGCCCCAATCGGCCCCGCAAAAATGGCACCGATTGCGGCTCCGCTGCCAAATCCGATTAAACCGTTTTTTTCATATTCTTCTTTATCATGGTTAGCTAAATTGCTGTTAGCGAAACTACTTGTGCTGGTTAATGCCAATAAAAGTGCTGAAGTAATAAGTTGCTTTTTCATTAGGTATTTCCTTGTGTTTGATTTTGTTTGTTTTGGCAAACAACCTGTGTTGTGCCGACAGGACTTATTAAACACAACTCAAATGGCGAAGTTTGGGATGAAAAAAGGTAATGCACTGTTGAATTATGGCGAAAAAAAGGCAATTGCCCTGCGGCTCTATTTTTGTGATTATTTTTAGGTATAGTGAACACCCTGTTTAAATATCACTATGTAATTAATCATGAGCCAACGCATTGCGATTGTTGAAGATGAAGTCGCTATTAGAGAAAACTACGCTGAGCTTTTAACTAAGCAAGGCTATCAAGTTCAAACTTACTCAAACCGTTTGCAAGCCACAGCGGCTTTTGAAGAACGCTTACCTGATTTAGCCATTATCGATATCGGTTTAGAGAACGAAATAGATGGTGGTTTTGTGTTATGCCAAACCTTGCGTGGTCTTTCGAGTTCTATTCCTATTATATTTTTAACTGCGCGTGATAATGATTTTGATACTGTGAGTGGTTTGAGAATGGGGGCTGATGATTATTTAACTAAAGATATTAGTATGCCGCACATGACGGCGCGGATTGCGGCGTTATTTCGCCGAATTGAAGCCACTGCAAAACCTAAAAATCAGGATGAAATTATTCAGTGTGGTCAATTAACTTTAGCGTTAGAACGCATGACGGTTCAATGGGCTGAGCATTATATTGATTTAACCGTGACTGAGTTTTGGATGATCTATTCATTGGCTAAAACCCCTGGGCATGTCAAAAATAGACAACAATTAATGCAAGACGCGAAAGTGTATGTGGATGACAGTACCATCACATCGCATGTTAAACGTATTCGCAAAAAATTTATCGCTGTTGATCCCCACTTTGATTGTATTGATACGGTTTATGGTATGGGCTATCGCTGGAAGCTTTAATGTTTAAAAATAAGTGGTGCTATGAAATTAGGTCGGTTTAAGTTTGGTTTACGCTTTAAACTATTGTTGTTATCAGGCTTTTTATTTTGCATTCCGTGGCTGGGTTATGAATACGTGTGGGAGATGGAAAAATACCTGCGTATTGGACAAGAGAAGACATTAATGGGCACGGTTAGAGCCGTCGCCACGGCTTTACATGAACGCCCCAAGTTATTTGATAGTCAAGCGAGCTTTTTACCCAGTGTACAACAAGGGCGTGATCTTTATGCTTATCCTATTGTTGACCCTATCCGGTTAGATGGAAAATTAGAAGATTGGCGTGATACGCAACATGCGATCACTTATGATGAAAAGTATATTCTCGAAGGAAAGCCATATTTCAAAGCGGACTCTTTGCAATTTAATCATATGGTGGGTAAGTATCGCGATTATTTATATAGCTACTTTGAAGTGACCGACGATAATGTTATTTACCGACCTAAAAACAGTTTAAAAGTAGACGGTAATGATTTATTACAAATTGCCTTTGTGACGCCCGCAGGTGATTTTAGACGTTATTTAATTACGACTCCTGAACCCGGTTGGTTGACCCCGTATGAGTTGCGCACCGAAGTGATCACTAATGAACCCTTAAGGCCCGAATCTCGGATCCAAGGTGCTTGGTTGCAAACCGCGAAAGGCTACAATGTTGAACTGCGTATTCCGCTTGAGTTATTGGGCAGCCAGCTCAGTTTTGCGATCACGGACATTGATACCAACAGCACACAAGGTTCGTCTGAAAAAGTGACCATGGGCACCGCTAATTTTAAACAACCTGACCAACTTGGCACTATCTTAGTGCCGTCTCCGGAAATAGAACGTATTTTAAAAGGGCTAGGGCATAGCCAGTCTCGAATATGGATAGTCGACCAACATAGTCGAGTATTAGCGCAAACCGGTGATATAAAACAATCAGAAGGCGTGTGGAGTCAAGTGGCTCAGCCGGTTAAACAAGAGCAAACGGATTCAACCCTTAAGCGTTGGTTAACAACCTTGTATTATAAAATTTTAACTAAACCGCCAACCGATTTTAGTGATGAATTATATGATGCTGCGCAATTACAAGGTAGCCATATTAATCAAGCTTTAAAAGGCAAAGCGGCTACCACGTGGCGCTTAACAACCGATAAGCAAGCTGTGATTTTATCGGCTGCATCTCCTATATACAGTGATGGTCAGGTTATGGGGGTTGTGATTGCAGAAGAAACGACCAATGGCATTCGTACTTTAAGAAATCAAGCGTTAGAAAAACTCTTTAACGTGATTATTGCTGTGATGGTATTAGGGACCTTAGCCTTATTTTTATTTGCATCGCGCATATCGTCGCGCATTGTAAAATTACGCAATCTAACGGAACAAGCGATTGATGAGCAAGGTAAAATAATAAATGCAATTGAGCCGACACGTGCCAGTGATGAGATAGGTGATTTACAACGCAGTTTTGGTGATATGGTGACACGATTAAGCGAGTACACGCAATATTTGCAAGGAATGTCTGGGCGTTTATCACATGAATTGCGCACGCCGGTTGCCGTTGTGCGCTCGTCGCTTGAATCACTTGAACTGGATTGTGAAGTCGCCGCAAGCAGTGTTTACATGACTCGCGCTAAAGAAGGTGTTAATCGCTTATCGAGTATTTTAACGCTCATGAGTGAAGCCACTCGTTTAGAATACGCATTACAAAATACAGAGAAACAGCATTATGTATTGCTCGATGTGGTTACCGGTTGCGTTGAAGGTTATAAATTAACTTATCAAGCGGTAAAGTTTGAATTTACCGCTACTATTAGTTATATAGAAAATAATAGTGATGAGCATGTTGCTGGTGAAGGCGGATTAGTTGAAGGCGCACCTGAGCTATTTGCGCAATTATTTGACAAGTTGATTGCCAACGCGGTTGAGTTTGCAGAGCCTGATACCGTGATCTTGATCAAACTTATGCAAATAAAATCTGAACTGGTGCTTTCTGTTAGCAACTTGGGTGTATTGTTACCTGAGGAAATGCAAAGTCGATTATTTGATTCAATGGTATCGGTGCGTAAAGGTGAGCAGCAATCTCAACCGCATTTAGGCTTGGGGTTATATATTGCTAGGTTGGTTGCTGAATTTCATGGAGGTCAAATTAAGATTGCAAATAACGCGACAAAAAATGGCGTGAATGCCGAGGTGACTATCCCGTTAACCTCTGGATAAGCCCGCTTAAACGATAGATCATTGTTTAGTGCATGCCACACAGGGTATTGTTAACGTTTTGTGAATTAAAGTGTTTTACTCATGTGTTGACTGGCCGTATTCAGTGATGCGTGTTTTCTAATCTTTTAATAGGGTGTATGAGGGTTATATGCGATTTATAAGTTCGGTGCTGGTGTGTTTATACTTATGTTTTTTAAGCTTAAATGTGAGTGCGAAAATACCGGTGATACATCTTAATGTGACAGAGCCTAAAGATGCCTATCATGTCGATTTATTAAAATTTTTATTTAAAAATTCAGCTAAATATCAACTCGAACCCAATAGCGGACCGGTTGTTGAATCTCGTCAAGAGGTTGAATTACAAACGGGCGCGTTATCTATTGCTGCTTTTGCTGCAGGTTCACGCATCGAAGATATTTTAATGCCTATTAGAATCCCTATTTTGAAAGGTTTATTGGGACACCGGTTATTAATAATTCGCGATGGTGAACAAGCTCGTTTTTCAAAAATTCGCAATTTTGATGATCTGGTTCGCTTTAAAGCCGGTCAAGGGCAAATGTGGTCAGACACGCAAATTTTATTAAGTGCAGGTATTCCAACGGTATCAGAACTTAAATATAACAATTTATTTTATATGCTCGAAGGTAGTCGTTTTGATTATTTCCCGCGTGGTATTCATGAGCCTTTTTCTGAAATTGCGTCGCGACGTGAACTTAACTTAGCTGTTGAACCCGAAATCATGCTGGTGTATCCGTTACCTTTGTATTTATTTGTGGGTAAGCAAAATGCCGAATTAGGGCGAGATACAGAACGGATGCTTGAAGCGACGATTGCTGATGGCAGTTTTGATGAATTCTTTTTCAATCATCCGCTAATTAAAGATGTTTTACAAAAAGCGAATATTAAACAACGCCGTATTATTCGTATCGATAACCCACATTTAACCGCTCAAACACCACTCGACCG
Source organism: Algibacillus agarilyticus (assembly GCF_003286125.1). Lineage (GTDB taxonomy): Bacteria > Pseudomonadota > Gammaproteobacteria > Enterobacterales > Alteromonadaceae > Algibacillus > Algibacillus agarilyticus. Next base: position 276,032 of record NZ_QMED01000001.1, on the reverse strand, counting down.
CAAAGAATTATGGTTTGATGTCAATACGCTTTAGCGTAAAATAGTTTGTAACAGGTGCCGAATAGCTTGAGTTTGTTGTTAGCTATTTAGGTTGTTAATAAAAAGCGCGATAAGCGCTTTTTTTATTTTTGATATGACGAACAGAGACCCTCCAATGAAACTTTCTAAGTTTGGCCAGCAACTCACGCCTGATTCAGGCATTGTTAATTTAATGGCTGATTTAGGGAATGCACTTAATGTAAACCCTGATATTTTATTTTTAGGTGGTGGCAACCCCGCGCAAATACCTGAATTTGAAAATATCATTGCTGAGCAATTGCAGCAAATCGCACAAACCCCTGCAGAATTACATAAACTGATTGGCATTTATCAGTCACCCCAAGGCGCTGAAAATTTTATTAGTGCACTCGCAACCTATCTACAAGATGAATGCGGCTGGCCGGTAACGGAAGATAATATAGCCGTGACGAATGGCAGCCAGTCAGCTTTTTTTATTTTACTGAATATGTTGGCGGGTGAGCATGCTAATAATGCTGAGCGACCTGACGAGCAGGGCCAAACCGTTCATAAAAAAATAATGTTTCCACTGGTGCCTGAATATTTAGGATATAGCGATCAAGCGTTAGCTGAGCATTATTTTGCCGGTGTTAAACCTAAAATTGAATTACAGGGTGAGCATTTTTTTAAATATAAAATTGATTTTGATGCGCTTACTATTGACCCTTCTGTTGCCGCTTTATGTGTATCACGACCGACTAATCCAACGGGTAATATGGTTTCGGAAGCTGAGCTTTCGCAATTGTCAGATCTTGCTAAACAGCATCAAATTCCATTAATTATCGATTGTGCTTATGGTGAACCTTTTCCTGGTATTGTTTATCAAGAAAGTCATTACCAGTGGCAAGATGAACATATTCTCGTGTTGAGTTTATCAAAATTAGGTTTGCCGGCTGTGCGTACCGGTATTGTTATTGCTAAACCCGAAGTGGTGAAAAACGTGGTTAAAGCGAACACGATAATGAGTTTAGCTAATGGTAATTTAGGCCCTGAGCTCATGACTCGATTATTAGACCAAGGGCTAGTGTCTAAAATAAGTAAAACAATTTTACAGCCGTTTTATCAAAAAAAATGCGATTATTTTATTAGTGAATTAATCAACGCTTTAAAAGGCGTGCCTTTTCGTTTTCATCAACCAGAAGGGGCATTCTTTATTTGGCTGTGGCTAGAAGGTTTGCCTGTTCATTCTTCAGTTTTATATCAAAACTTAAAAAACGAAGGCGTTTTAGTGATGGATGGCGAACCGTTCTTTTTTGCTTTACCGGATGAATGGCCACATAAACATGAATGTTTGCGTTTATCTTATTGCCAGTCAGAAACGGTTTTAAGCCAAGCCGCGGGTATTTTAGGGCGTGAAATAAAAAAATTATACCCAAGTGGCCTAACCGAGAAAATTTAAAATAGGAACCAAATGATTAAGTTAATTGTATTTGATTTAGACGGGACTTTGATTGATTCGTTACCGAGTATTAACTTTGCACTTGATAGTGCATTAACGGGGGTTGGGTATCCGGCCGCTGGACCCGATAAAACGCGCCGTTGGATAGGCAATGGTAGTGATGTACTCGTCGCGCGTGGGTTAAGCGACAGTCAAACAATCGATCCCGCATTACCGAGTGACTTATTACAAAGAGCACGTGGAATTTTCAATGACGCATACCAAAATGCCGGTCACGCTCATGATTTAATTTATCCTGATGTGGCTGAAACGCTCGGCTTTTTTGCCAAGCAAGGTTATAAAATGGCGGTGCTGACTAATAAAACAGAATGTTTTATTGAGCCGTTACTGGTGCATTTTGGTATTGCACAATTTTTTGAATATACCATTGCGGGTAATACCTTACCTGAACGCAAGCCTTCGCCGATGGGGTTACACTGGTTGTGTGATAAATATCAGTTCACGATGGATGAAGTGGTGATGGTAGGTGATTCTGAAAATGATATAAATGCCGCACAAGCAGCGGGTTGTCAATCGGTAGGCTTAACCTATGGTTACAATTATGATGTACCTATTGCGAGCGCTAATCCGACATTTGTGATTGATAAGTTTGCCCAATTACGCGATTTACCACTTTTTGAGCCGGCGTTGGTTTCGGTTTAATAGGCAAAGGTTGTTGTACTTTTAAGCAATTAACAAGTTGATGACTTTTTTCTCTGTATATCAGCAACAAAATTGCTATTATTCACGGCTTTATTTTTGTTTGCTGTAAAGGGGAAAACGTATGGATTGTGGATTAGATTTTGGAACATCGCACTGTGCTTTAGGTGTGATGGAACAAAGTAACGTTAAATTGGTACCTTTGCATCAACAAGATTGTTTTATGCCTTCTACCCTGTATTCATTTGATAGAGGGCTCATTAACAATTTCATTTATCAAATTATGGCGCAACACAGCTCAGAAGAGCAGCGAATCGCCTATCAAAAAAGTCGAACGCTAGCATTACAAAAAACAGCGTCGCTGCGCCGTATACATGACTTGCAAGGTAATGAAGCCGATACCTTTGTGGGTAAACAAGCCATTGAAGAATATATTGATTTTCCTGAGGAAGGCTTTTTTGTCAAATCACCTAAATCGTTTTTAGGTGCGGGTGGCTTAATGCAAACGCAAATTGATTTTTTTGAAGATGTGGTCACCGCTATGATGATTGCCGTCAAGCAACGTGCAGAATCACATTTACAAACTGATTTGCGTAATGTTGTCATTGGTCGACCTGTCAATTTTCAAGGGACTCATGCTGAAAAAAGCAACCAACAAGCAACCGCCATTTTAACCAATGCGGCTAAACGTTGCGGTTATCAAAATATTGAATTTTTGTTTGAGCCTTTAGCGGCCGGAATTGATTTTGAAAGCCAATTAACCAGTGAAAAAACCGTGCTTGTTGTTGATATAGGTGGGGGAACAACCGATTGCTCTATGGTGCGAATGGGCCCCGAACGTCAAAAATCAGTTGATCGCCAAGCTGACTTTTTAGCGCATACAGGTAAACGAGTTGGCGGCAATGATTTAGACATATTTTTTGCCTTTAAGCATTTAATGCCTTTATTTGGTTTAGATACTCTCTCTAAAAGTAACAAAACATTACCACGTAACTTTTTTTGGAACGCTGTTGCCACTAACGATGTTGCTGCGCAAAGCGACTTTTTTAGTCAACCGAATGCAAATGCACTAGATCAACTCGCACGTGATGCGCAGCAAGGTAACTTAATTAAACGTTTAATTAAGTTACAAAAAACAAAGCAAAACCATCGTTTAGTGCGAGATGCTGAATTAAACAAAATTGCCCTAAGTGAACATGAAACGGTTCAGTTTTCTTTAGATTACATTGAAGATGCACTAACAAAAGATGCCCAATTGAATCATTTCTCTGAAGCAATTAAACAACCTTTGATTGCGATAAAAGAATTGGTTACCGATGCCGTTAAAGTAGCGGCTGCTCAGCCCGATATTATTTATTTAACGGGCGGTAGTGCTAAATCGAGCGTGCTTCGTCAAGCGGTTATCGAAGCCGTAAACGAAGCAACTGATAATACAAAAGAGATACCATTATTAGATGGCGATTATTTTGGTAGTGTGACGGCCGGTTTAACTAAGTGGTCAGATAGGATATTTGCTTAACCGTTACCGTTTTAGCCGTCGCAAGAGAGATTGAGACACATATAAATAAAACAGCCGTGAGTGATAAATTGATCACTCACGGCTTTTTTATGAGTCACTTACGGCTTTTTTATAAATCACCGTAACCAAAATCGTTACGTTTTTTACGTTTTGGCATAAACGCCATTATGTAGCCGATTAATAAACCAAAGAATAAAACGCCGCCGCCTTTCATTAACCATTGTAGTTGCTCACGAGTTGCTTTGTTGTCGCTTAACTCAGTTAGTTTGGCAATCTCTTGATTTTTAGCATTCAGGTTCGAGGTTAAATCAGCAACTGAACTTTTGAATTCATTGAGCTGCTGTTCGTATTGATTATTGTTTTCTGTCAATTCAGCTACACGCTGCGTTAATGCCTCTAATTCGGCTGTTTGACTTAGTATTGTTGCTTCGGCTGAGGTTAAAGCTTGGCGTACACCTGAGGTTTGGGTTAAGTATTTTGATTCAACCCAACCGACACGACCTTTATCGTCTTCTATTTGCGTAAATTCTGTTTCAGGGTTGTTATCTAATATGCTGATCAACGACCCAGCCGTTACACTGCCTTGAATACGGTAATTACGACTTGAACCTGTATGCAAAAAGATAGATAAATCATCGGTGACATAAGCCGGAGATTCAGGTGTTGTATTCTCTTCTTCTGCTGAGAGTGGATTCGCTAACATTAGCGTGCTAATTAATAAAATGTGTCGAAACATAAACATATCGCTCTGTTTTTATTTAGATTTACGGCAAACATAAGCGTAAATCATTATTATTTTTAACCTGTGAGTATCACTTAAGGTTGATTCGATATAGCGAAGTTTTTATAGTCTTCTCGCTCAGGTTTTATGGTTCAGTGTCAACGCTTACTCTCGACTTTGGCTCCTGCGTCGTTCTAACACCTAAATCCATTTAGGCGGCCCCAATCACATAGTAGAGCATATGCTCATGGCGTCTCGAAGCTTGACAGCCTCCCCTAAAACCCGATCGCTTTGACTATAGCTTCGTTATTTGCCCTTGAGTATATTAACGCTAGCCTATGCTATTGCGCTAAATTTGGCAAATATTCTCAATGTTTTTAGTTAGGTGTTTTCATTTTTAGATGACGACCTATTTTGCGGCTTGGTTTTTTGTTTTCATTTTTCTAACAACCTTGCGTTCAGCGTCATAGTTAGGTATTTTCTGTTCTTTATCTTTTACAATTTGTATAACCACATTTTATGGAAACTGAGATAGAGCTTAAATTTTTTATTGCTCCTTTTGTTGATAACGACCCTGCACCGATCACGCTGGCTATTGATGAGCTTGTTGCTGATATCGCGATTGAAAAAGCTAAATCGTGCAAACGCCTTGTAAATACTTATTTTGAAACACCTGACCAATTATTACGTTCGTATGATTTTGGTTTGCGGGTTAGGGCGGTTGATGGTTATACAGAGCAAACAATTAAAACCGCCGGCACTGTGATTGGTGGTTTGCATAAACGCCCTGAATATAATGTTGAAATAAACAGTATGCGGCCCGATTTAAGTTTGTTTCCGGCTGATATATGGCCTGAACATGCGCATGTATCACATCTGCAAGAACAGCTTAAACCGCTTTTTACTACAAACTTTAGGCGCACCAAGTGGGAACTTGAACATGAAAATAGTCATGTTGAGTTAGTCATGGATTTTGGTGAAGTTGAAGCGGGTGACGAGTCCGTGGCTATTCGTGAGATAGAGATCGAGTTAGTAGATGGTGACGTTAGAGCCTTGTTTTCTTTAGCTAAACGTCTAACTGATATTTTGCCACTGCGCTTATCGAATGACTCTAAGGCGGCTCGTGGCTACCGTTTATATGCTAACCAACTATTAAAAAATAAATCAGGCATTACCCCTGTTAAAGCATTTAGCGATACCACGATAGAGCAGTGCTTTATCAATACTATTCAACATGGTTTAAGTTATTGGCAAACGCACGAAGAAGTGTATTTAGCGAATGGTAAATTATCATCATTGGCTGAAATGTTGACAGGTATTGAGCTTATTAAGCATGCTTTTTCATTGTTTTCAAAAGCGATACCGAAACAATCGACTCAATACTTTGTTGATGAACTGGATAAAATTTGTCAGGCATTTGCTTGGTTACCACAAGCGAATGCTTTACATCAACTTGCTGCTTGCAAAGGTGCTTTTAAAAAGCGTATGACTAATTACCCTGAATTAGTCAGCGAATTTTCGCAACAAAAAGCGGCTATTGTTTCTACTAACGATATTGAGCAGCTTTTACACAGTAAAGCTTATAGCCAATTAATTATTGATTTAGTTAAATGGTTATACGAAAAAGCGTGGCGCTGTTATAACGATACCGTTGAAGCTAATCTTAATTCATTATTAATTGAGCAAGTTGATACGTTACAGCAGCAAAGCTGGCAATCTGTTAAACAAGATATGCCGATTAACCAAGCGTTTACGGCTGAGCATTATTTTGCTACTGAAGCCAATTTACGCCATAGCTTAATGACTGGATTGTGTGTTGGGCAGTTATATTCAGAAGAGCATTGGCAGGTTTTTAGAGCCCCTTGGCTGGATATATTACAAGGTATTAATGAGTTACATACTTATAAGTTACTCGCTAATTATTTGGTGAAAAACCAGGGGGATAAAAAACTTTTAAAATGGTGTAACAATAAGACCGACACGTTAATATCGGTGATGGAACGTTCTCGTATCAGTGCCCTTGATTCAACCCCCTATTGGCTAGAATAAATATATTAGCTCAACTTATTACATAAAAAGGTAGCTAAATCGCTACCTTTTTTATTGCCTGAAATTAAGCGCCCTGAGCTTTGCATAACCACTTGCTTGCTGGCGTGGCAGCGAGCCCTTTCAACTGTCAGGCTATCTTACAATCTGAAACTACACTCGTTCTGCTCTTTGTTATTGGTTTTCGACTTAGATCGACTAAGTATCAAGCCTATGCCGCGATCAAATTACGTTGGTATTGAATGTCATTGATATGACAAAGAAAAGTGGTTCTAGAAATTAAATATTTTTTATTTGACATGTATAGTTAATGCATCTACATTGTATATACATTTGAAGTGTTGATTGGTTGTTTATTTTGAGTGAAGTAAAGTCTAAGACTAAAAAAAGCAAGAAAGATAGCCAGTTAATTATTCGGATTAGTGGTGACGAAAGAAACCAGTTTGTCGAATTATGTGATGAGTTAGATACGAGCGCTGCCAGAGAAATACGAAAATTTATTCGTCAGTTCTTGAAACAGCACCAAGACTAATAAATCATGACATTTTAAATTTTAGCTATGCGCAAGCATAATTTATTTAAATTCAATTAAGGTCATAATGATGAGCAAAGTATCAAAAAAAGTTAAATCACTTAAAGAAGAAATCAAATCAAGAAAAGCTAAAGTTGCTAAGCAAAAAAGCAAATTAAAAGCACTTAAAAAAGCGTTAAAAAAAGCCGCTTAATTTAAGAGGGTTTGAGTTGGTGAGGTTAGTCATGAATAACCTTGCAGGTAATACCCATCATCGTTAATCACTTATTAACTATCATTGGTATAACTCGCCCACAATATCCACTTTGTTGGATATTGGCATTTAAGCAACAGGCTGTTATTACACCTTGTTGGTTGAATGCCTAAATTTGAACGAGAAAAACACAACGATTGAAGGCAGGTTAATTTGCTCAATCAACTATTTGAAACACACCCTTCTTTAACCCACCAATTGACCTTCTTAAGCGTTATACTCTACCTCGTTATTTAATCCACTTCAGCATGTGATTTTTACACTTTCTCTAAATCTAAATCTTTGTCATTGATTGGTTTAGGGGCGTTTAAAGCCTGGCTCAAATCGTCAATTTTCATGACATTATGCAGCAGGCGCAAGCTAAATGCTCACGCCGATAATGCTTACCCTTAACGACCTTATTCAATTAACTAACCTAGGATTCAATTAAGGGTTTAATGTCGGTAAAACGGCTGTTTTATTATTATGCCAGTGATCTTTTCGAATACGGTGTAAGCTTTGGCTTAAGTCATCTGCATTCCAAGCCGACGGTTGCTTAGAAAATTGACAAGCATGCATTTGAGCGAGCAAGTCGGTGAGTTGTTTATCATTGAGTGCGTCAGTGGCTAAATGTAAATTACTGATGTGGGCTTGTTGCAAAAATGCACTCGTCCAAAGTGGCAACTGTGTTTGTATTTCACTGCGGTCTGATTGTTTGCAGGCTTTAATTAAGCGGCTCCAAGCGCGTTTTTCATTATCTGCGTGTTGTTGTGATTTATCTATTGTTTTAACCGCGCGTGGTTTATTTAATATTAAACCTAATAATCCGATCAAGGTTGCTAACCATAGCCCACTTAATAACCAACTAACGTTGTTCCAAGCCCAAGGTTCATTTTGGTACTCAATGGTTGTTGTGGTGTTATCTGACGTATCTTGCTGAACGACTGTTGGGTTTAAACTGCTTGGCACCGCGGTTGTTTGTGTGACTTTAGCGGGGGCTACGGTGATTTCACGTGCGGCTAGTTCTGCTTTTTCAATACGCTCAAATTGTGTGTTCCACCACGTAACAGTAACGGCCGGTAACGTTACTTTACCAGCTTGGTTGGGCACTATCGCCATGCTTTCTATGCGTTGAGCGATAACATCTTGTCCTCGAGCTTTGGTGTGTGTTTCAGCTTGAGCTGGATATATTTTTACATCGTTACCGTGTTGAATACTTAATTCGGGTAACAACTCTGCTGCGACATCTAGCGCGGTTAATGTGATTGTGCGCGTGATCGGTTCGCCTACAACGTAGCCATGTTGTGGTGTCACTTCATCGTATAGTTGCACCATTTTACTGGGTAACCAATGACCAGGGTAGTTGTTTGGTATGGGTTTAACATTCAGTTTAACTTCATCACCAATGGCCGATATGCTCTTGGTTTGTGAACGACTAAATAAAGATCGACGATTGCCGGATATCACTACTTCACCATTAAATACTGGCGATGCTAAGGTAAACTCTCCACTGCGTTGTGGGGTGATGGCATAGTCACGTTCTATAACATGAAATCGACGGCCATTGCTTAATTGCTCTGATTCTCGGTCTTTGCCGACTTGTTCAATAATGGCACCGGGGAGTTCAGGTTGACTTAAGCTGCCTCGTTCAAGTTGTAAACCTAAATATAATTTAACAGTATATTTAATTTGTTGATGTAACCACACTTCATTATTTGAGACGGACGCTTCAACAAAAATATCTTGAGTTTGTTGTTGCTGTGTATTTTGTGGTTGCACCTGCAAGTTTATCGGGGTTGATGCAGCACCATTGATCGTTAAAGCCGGAATGATCAACGTACCGGCTTTTTTAGGCATTAAACGGACTGTGAAGCTGGTGATACGGGTTGTTTGGCCATTAACAATACGCGTTTCAGTGCTGGTTGAATTGCCAATAACTCTAAAGTCTTTGTTTAAGGCGCTGGTATCTAACGCATTGTTGCTGACATGCTCGTTTACACGAACTAACAAATCGACCGATTCGTTTGCAATAATGGGGTTTCTATCGACGGATGCGATCACTTGAGTGGCGGCATGACTTGTTAAGCTGATTAACGTCAGTAAGCAAAAAATAATAGGGTTACGAAGGCGGCTTACCATGTTTTGTTAACTCCCTTAGGCTGTTGAGTTCGTTGTCTTTCGTTTGCTTCTATCGCCATTTTTCGACGTAATAAAAAAGCAGGATCATCTTCTACTTTATTCAAAAGTTTTTGAATAACTTGTTGTTGTTCTTGGTTTTGTCTTTCTTCATCGGTTAACTCTGCTGTTTGTGGCTGTTGTGTTTCATCGCCTTCTTGCTGTTCACCTTCTTGTTGTTCTGCTTGTTCTTTGGCTTCTTGTTCTGCTTTTTCTTCAGCGGCTTGTTGTGCTTTCTCTTCGGCTGTTTGCGCTGAGTCTTCTTCACTTTGTTCGCCATTTTGCTGTTCTTGTTGGTCGGCTGATTGTTGGCCTTCTTCGCCTGATTCTTTGTTTTCGTTATTTTGTTCGTTACTTTGATCGCCGTTTTGCTGATCTTGGTTTTCACCTTGTTGATCTTGCTGTTCGCCGTCTTGTTTCTCTCCGTCTTGGTTTTGGTCGCTGTCTTGATTTTGCTGCTCTTGTTGTTGTTTCAGTTGCTCTGCAAGTGCTTTGTTGCGCTTAGCATTTTCAAAATCAGGTTGTTGTTTTAGGGCTTGCTCGTAACTTTTAATCGCTTCATCAAGTTTACCCATATTGGCTAATGCATTGCCTTTGTTGTATAGCGACTCTGCATCATTAAATTCTGACAGGGTTTCGATTGCCCCTTCATAGTTACCTTGTTTGAGCTGGCTAGCGGCTTGCCAACGCTTATCTTGAAAATGTTGCTCTGCACTTGCATAGTCTTCGTTTTTAAAGGCTTCTTGACCTTGTTGGTCAGCCGTTTTCCATAAGTTATCCCAAATCGCCGCTTGCACCGGTTTAGGAAATAAACCGGTTAATACAAATACAAAAGGCAGTAGTGAATAAATAACGCCACGTCGAAATGCGTAGGCGGCTAAAGGGAGTATGAGTAAAACTAACCAAGGACCGGCTTCATGCCATTGATCACCGAGTTGTTGATCGTTTTCATCGTTGTTTTCTTTGATACTATCAACCTGACTAAGGAGTTGAATGAGCAACGCTATATCGCTGTCGTCGGGTGTCATGTCGATATAAACGCCATTGGTTTTATGGCTAATCGATTGTAATAAACGAGCATCTAATTTTGGGATCACAATCGCACCGTAGGCATCGCGCATTAAATCACCGTTCGCTAATTTAATCGGCGCGCCGCCGGCACTGCCAATACCAAGGGTTAATAAACGGTATTGCGTTTCTTGAGCAAATACATTCAGGTCTTCCATGTCTTGGTAATCAACCCCATCGGTTATCCAAATTATGTCACCTTCAGCATAACCTGCATCTTGTAATAATTCGGTGGCCTTACTTAACCCTAATATAGGATCACTGCCTGCAACGGGCATTATATCGGGGGTTAAGCTGGGTACGAGTGTGACTAGGTTGTTACTATCGGGCGTTAACGGACTGATGACAAAAGCGTCACCGGCATAAGCCACTAGACCGATATCACCTTCGGTTATTTGACCGACTAATTCCATTGCTTTAAAGCGTGCACGCGTTAAGCGATCTGGGGTTATGTCAGTCGCCCGCATCGACATCGACATATCTAATAAAATCACTTTACCCGCTTGCGCTTCAAAAATGGGTTGCGGTATGCGCTGCCAAGTAGGGCCCGCTAATGCAATCGTTAACACTAACCAGACAAATCCGATTAGAGCTAAAGGGGCTCTTTGTCGACTTTGTTGGCCTTCTAACAAATGCTGAACTAAGTGTTTAGGAATAATGCCTTGCCAACCAGACCGAGCCCAACTGACCCGTTGCAATTGCCAAAGTATGAATAATAATGGGATCAGGCTAAGTAGCCATAACGGACGAATAAAGTGAAAATCAGCCATGTTTGGCTCCTTTTCTTAACGCTAACCAAGGCCATTGAATTTGGCTTATGATGGTATATAAAGCGGGTATTAAACTTAATAAAAATGCGAGCGCCAGTGGCCAATAAAAAAGGGCGGTGAGTGGGCGAAGTTTAACGGCATCTGAATTTACGGGTTCTAACTGATCGAGAATTTTATATATTTGCTCTAATTGACCTGTGTTTTTAGCACGAAAATATTTACCACCGGTTTTTTCAGCGAGTGAATGCAGTAAGTCTTCATCTAAATCAGCATCTGCACGTTGTTGGCTTAAACCAAATAAACCTCGAGATAAAACTTGATCAGAAGCCACGCCGATCGTGTAAATTTTAATCCCTTCTGCTAACGCAAGTTCGAGTGCTTCGTTGGGTTGTAAATTACCAGCAGTATTTTGGCCATCGGTAAGTAAAACTAATATACGATTAGATTCTTCATGTAATTTAAAGCGTTTGGCTGCTAAACCAATAGCATCACCGATTGCGGTGCGTTCACCCACTAAGCCAAGCAATGATTCACTTAACATTTTACTGACGATATTGCGATCACGGGTGAGTGGGGTTTGTAAGTAAGCCGTATCAGCAAATAAAATTAACCCTAAACGGTCACCTATACGGCGTTGTATAAAATCTTGCATGACGTATTTAGTCATCATTAATCGATCAACACTTTGCCCATTTATACTCATGTCTTCTGCTTGCATAGAGCCGGATAAATCAACCGCTAACATGATATCGCGACCTTCAGTGGGTAAACTAATAGGTTCGTCTAAATATTGTGGACGTGCCGCGGCAATAATTAATAAAACCCAAATTAAGCTTGGCAAGATTAAACGCGAAGCTTTGGCCTCGTTTATTTCAGTTGAGACTTGTTTATGCATATGCCAAATCGGAGCTTTAAGTGCAGCAGACTGGTTCGATGATTTTTTGGGTAACAATCGATATAAAAGCGGTAAAGGCAACAATAAAAAGGCCCAAAGCCAAGCAAATTCAAACATGTTTTACCTCCGCTTTTTGATTGATTTTTTTGGGTGGCAAAGCGAGTTGCAACCAATTAGCACTTGCGGTTTTAAACTGCGTTAATTGGCCTGAACTGAGTTGTTGCGCGTTTGGCTGGTATAACTGCTCAATCATTAATTTGAGTGCCGGACAAACGCGTTCTGCTTTATTTTTTTTGATGTGACGACTTAAAAATTGATACCAGGTTACGCCGGTTAAAGCGGCCACGTCTTCACGAGGGAAATAAGCTAAAGTCGCTTGCTTGAGTATTCTATTTAATTCGCTTGCTGAGCTTGCCGCATTAACGGCTTGGATAGCCTCTCGGCGCGCTTGGCTGTTTTTATAATGCGTCCAAATGAGTTTTAAACAAACGATCAAACTCACAATAATGATCCCGCCTAAAATCCACCAGCCGATAGCGGGTAATGTGCTGGTTGGCTCGGGTAATGCGACATCTTTAAACGCCGCCATTGGGTCGTTAGGGAGTTGCATACCTTGTCCATGCGGTTGAGGTGCATGAGGGCTATTTGTCGCCGCCGTTAATTGTGGGCTAATGGCATTCATTAGCAAAAAGCGTGTGAGCATTAGGCTAGTTGCTCCTCTAATGGAATACCAGCACTAATATCTTGTACTTGGCATCGACATTTCTGTAACCACTTATTTTGTTCAGCTAAATATAAAGCGGCCTCATGACGGTATTGCATGTCTGTTTGTTTATCACCCAGGCTCAAAATACCTGGATTTTTGCCATCGGTTACTTGCAGCGCTTGTTTAGCGTTAACTTGCGGTAACGCAATTTCGAGTGGATCTTGGATCCGATACGCGCGTAATTCACAATGCCGACTCAGCTGGCTTAAATGCTGAATACTCACCGGGTCTAATTGACTAAAATCACTAATAATATTAACTAATGCACCGGGACGAGCGAGTCGTCTAATGCGCGAACAGGCTTCAGCAAAATTAGATTGCGTTTTTAAATCGGTTTGTGGTTGGCTTAATGCATTAAGTGCATGTAAATAATGCAAAACACTTTGCTGGCGAGAGCGTGGTTTTAATTCCATATGCTGAAATTGATTAAAGACGATACCGCCAATTCGATCACCGCGTTTTTTTGCATTCCAAGCCAGCAAAGCCGCTAAGTGACTCGCTTGTACTGATTTATATAGTAATTCAGTACCAAATTGCATGGATGAGCTTAAATCTGTGAGTATAAAAATGGGGCGTTCTTTTTCTTCTCTAAATAATTTAGTGTGCGTTGTGCCGGTACGCGCAGTGACACGCCAATCAATCATTCTCGGGTCGTCGCCGTGTTGGTAGTGACGTACTTCGTCAAACTCCATGCCACGGCCTTTTGATTTAGCGAGGTAGTTACCGGCTAATTTAGATTGATTTGCAAATCGGGGTTCTAAATTTAATAAGCCGGTTTTGCTGCGGTAATAGAGCAATTCGTTAATACTGGCATCAATGCCATTGGCTTTAATGCGTTGTAACCACGCCAATCGGGCTGCGTTATTTTCTTGAAGTGTTTTAGGCATAATGAGCGTTATGGTACAGCGACAAGTGATAAAATTTTATTTAATACTGCGGTTGCCGTTATACCGTCAGCTTCGGCTTCGTATGTGAGCAACAAACGATGACGTAATGCATTATGGAATACGGCTTGAATATCTTCTGGCGTCACAAAATCGCGTTCAGCCAACCACGCTTTAGCACGGGCACAACGGTCAACGGCAATGGTTGCACGTGGGCTGGCTCCATAACCTATCCATTTTGCGAGATCAGCGTCATATTTTTCAGGTTGGCGTGTGGCTATTATTAAGTCGACTAAATAGTCTTCTAACTCTGGCGCCATATGAATACTAAGCACTTCTTCACGAGCTGCAAAGATGGTTTCTTGGGTTAAATCACTCGGTGGCTCAACGGTTTCGTGTAATGCTTCATTACGGGTTAGCTGTAATATGGCTTTCTCTGTTTCGGCACCTGGATATTCAACTTCTAAGTGCATTAAAAAACGGTCGAGTTGAGCTTCTGGTAGTGGGTATGTACCTTCTTGCTCTAAAGGGTTTTGTGTTGCCATGACTAAAAATAAGTCTGGCAGTTTATAAGTTGTTCGTCCGACTGTAATTTGTTTTTCGGCCATGGCTTCAAGTAATGCTGATTGCACCTTGGCGGGTGCTCGGTTTATTTCGTCCGCTAAAATTAAATTATGAAATAATGGGCCTTGTTGAAACACAAAATTACCGGTTTCAGGACGGTAAATGTCAGTACCGGTTAAATCGGCGGGTAACAAATCAGGTGTAAATTGTACGCGGTGGAAGTCTCCTTCAACCCCTTGCGCTAGAGCGTTAATGGCGCGAGTTTTTGCTAAACCCGGCGGACCTTCTACTAAAAGGTGACCATTAGCTAACAAGGCTATTAATATGTTTTCGGTTAGCGCCGGCTGTCCGATAACTTGAGAATCGAGATATTTTTTGAGTTGTTTAAATTTAGCGACAGACATAATTAATGAAATCTTGTTGTTATAAAAAAGTGAACTGGAAAGGTTATAAGGGCAAATCCTTGTATTTCAACCCATTGCTCTTCGGCGAATCACTTTTGTCTGTAAAATTAATCGTTAGTTCCCCGTTAACTTAAATTAAAGCGAAATTAATAGAGTTAACTTATTAATGTTTAATTACATAACGCTAAAATGATCCTATTATTGGAAGTAGGCGTGTTTCAAACAAGCGTTTAAAAAGGTTGCTTTTCATTTTAATCTAAGCTTAAAATAACAAATAACTAACAGGTCTGACCACTCTAGGCTAGCTCGGAGATTTTATGAGTCAATATCCAATCAAAACATCAGATGGCCAACGTATTGCCGTTGTATCTGGTTTACGAACCCCATTTGCTAAGCAAGCAACCTATTTTCATGGCGTGTCGGCGCTTGATATGGGCAAAATGGTGGTTAATGAATTATTACTAAAAACCGAACTCGATCCTAAATTAGTTGAGCAAGTTGTTTACGGTCAAGTAGTGCAAATGCCTGCTGCACCTAATATTGCACGTGAAATTGTTTTGGGCACCGGAATGGATGTTAGCACTGATGCTTATAGTGTGAGCCGAGCGTGTGCAACTAGTTTTCAAAGCACGGCGAATATTTGTGAGTCTATTATGGCGGGCAATATCAGTGTCGGGATTGCAGGCGGAGCGGATTCGTCTTCAGTATTACCGATTGGTGTTTCTAAAAAATTAGCCCGAGCGTTAGTTGATTTAAATAAAGCACGTAGCCTAGGCCAACGTTTAACTATTATTAAACGCTTACGTTTAGCTGACTTATTGCCTGTTCCGCCAGCGGTGGCTGAATATTCAACCGGTTTGAGTATGGGACAAACAGCGGAACAAATGGCCAAAACTCATCATATTAGCCGAGCTGATCAAGATGCTTTGGCTCACCGTTCACATCAACTTGCTGCTGATGCTTGGAATAATAAAAAATTAGCCGATGAAGTTATGGTTGCCCATGCTGCACCTTATAAATCGTATTTAGATTGCGACAACAATATTCGTTTTGATTCAACCTTAGAATCTTACGCTAAATTAAGACCGGCTTTTGATCGTAAACATGGCTCGGTTTCGGCAGCCAATAGCACACCGTTAACGGATGGTGCTTCTGCCATTTTATTAATGCGAGAAGATCAAGCTAAAGCCCTTGGTTATAACCCTATTGGTTATATTCGCAGTTACGCTTTTACAGCCATTGATGTTTGGCAAGATATGCTAATGGGGCCGAGTTATGCAACGCCTAAAGCCTTAGCTAAAGCCGGCATGAATTTAGCTGATCTCGATGTGATTGAAATGCATGAAGCGTTTGCTGCACAAACTCTGGCCAATATGAAAATGTTTGCCAGTAAAAAGTTTGCGCAAGAACAGCTGGGTTTAAATGACGCAATTGGTGAAATTGATATGGCTAAATTTAATGTAAATGGTGGCTCGTTAGCTTATGGACATCCTTTTGCTGCTACGGGAACTCGATTGATTACTCAAACATTAAATGAATTAAAACGGCGTGGTGGTGGAGTCGGTTTAACCACGGCTTGTGCGGCCGGTGGTTTAGGCGCTGCTATGATCGTAGAAAGCGAATAAGGAGCAAATGATGACTGATATAGAGTTAGCGCATTTCTCATATGAAATGACCAGCAATAATATTGCTTTAGTCACACTTGATGTGCCAGACGAAAGCATGAATGTATTGAGTAAACAAACCATTGAAGAAGTCGAACATTTGCTGGATAAATTGGCAACTGAAGCCAATTTAAAAGGCGTGATCATTAAAAGCGGTAAACCGGATTCGTTTGTCGCGGGTGCCGATGTCAAAATGCTGGATGCCTGTGCAAATAATATTGAAGCGACGGCATTAGCCGCAAGTGGCCAACATGTTTTTAATCGTATCGAACAATTTAATGTACCGTTTGTGGCGGCCATTCACGGGATTTGCTTAGGTGGTGGGCTCGAATTTGCTTTAGCTTGTCATTATCGTGTTGCAACTGATGATGAAAAAACACAATTAGGGTTACCTGAAGTTAAACTTGGGTTGTTACCTGGAAGTGGCGGTACACAACGATTACCGCAAAAAGTCGGCTTGCAAGCGGCTTTAGATATGATGTTAACGGGGAAGCAGGTTAGAGCAAAACAAGCATTGAAAAAAGGTTTGGTTGATGATGTTGTTCCTCAAACGATATTAATATCGGTAGCCGAAAAGCTGATCGCGAAAGGTATGCCCGCTAAACGTAAAGTTAAATTGAATTTACTGGGGAAAATACTCGAGCGTAATTCATTTGGTCGCGGTATTTTGTTTGATCAAGCGTTAAAGGCGGTTGAGAAAAAAACCTTAGGTAATTATCCCGCACCCAGTAAAATTATTGAAGCCGTACAAGCCGGCATTGAACAAAAAAGCTTACAAGCGGGCTTACGAACTGAAGCTCGATTGTTTGGTGAATTAAAACAAACCCCTGAAAGCCAACAGTTAAGAAACTTATTTTTTGCGACCGTTGATCAGAAAAAAGAAACAGGTATAACCGCCAAGCCAACGCTGATTAAAAAAGCGTTGATATTAGGTGGGGGGTTAATGGGTGGTGGCATTGCCTATGTAACGGTTGATAAAGCTAAGATACCCGCGCGTATTAAAGATGTCTCTCAGCAGGGGATAAGCAATGCATTACGTTATAGTTACAATTTATGGCATAAAAAAGCTAAGCGCCGTTTTATTACCGAAGCGGCTTTACAAAAAAATATGATGCAATTGTCGGGCACCGTTGAATATACCAATGTGCGGGATGTCGATATCGTAATTGAAGCTGTTTTTGAAGATATTGAACTTAAACAAGCGATGGTAGCCGATGTTGAAACACATTGTGCTGACCATACTATTTTTGCCTCAAACACATCCTCTTTACCGATTACAGAGATCGCAGCAAAAGCCCAAAGACCAGAAAATGTGATTGGCTTACATTATTTTTCGCCTGTCGATAAAATGCCACTAGCGGAAATTATTGTACATGAAAAAACCAGTGAGCAAACGATCGCGACCACGATAGACTTTGCCCGTAAGCAAGGCAAAACCCCGATTGTCGTTAAAGATGGAGCTGGGTTTTATGTTAATCGTATTTTAGCGCTGTATATGAATGAAGCTGCTAATTTAGTGTTAGCGGGTGAACCCATTGATTTAATTGATAAAGCATTAGCTCAATTTGGTTTTCCGGTTGGTGCATTAAAATTACTCGATGAAGTGGGCATTGATGTTGGTAGTAAAATAGGTCCGATATTGACCGACGCTTTTGGTGATCGCTTTGCAATGCCAACGACTTTTGATGCGTTATTGCATGATGATCGTAAGGGCAAAAAGAACAGTCGAGGGTTTTATTTATACGACTTAAATCAATTTCAACGTTTAACAGGAGTTAAACCCGGTAAATTAGTCGACGAGAGTGTTTATACCTTGTTAGGTGTCACGCCTGTGCAAAAGTTAAATGCAGAGGAAGTGACTGAACGCTGCGTTATGCAAATGCTAAATGAAGCGGCTCGTTGTTTAGAGGAGGGGATTATTCGTAATGCTCGCGATGGTGATATTGGTGCTATATTTGGCATTGGTTTCCCGCCGTTTTTAGGTGGCCCTTTCCGCTATATCGATGCATTGGGCGCTGAGCATGTTGTTTCGCGTTTAGCGCATTTTGAATCCCGTTTTGGTTCTCGTTTTACGCCATGTGATTCTTTGCTGCAGATGGCTGAAGAAAATAAAACATTTTATTAAGCTTTTTTATTAGAGACTAAGCCACACGGTCATTGAGTTTGATTTCTGTGTGGCTTTCTTTTTTCAGTTATCATTATACCTGCTTTATAATTTAAGCTTATCTGCAATAAACCTGAACATGGTAAAATATTTAGATTTAAATCGTTTTTGGGATCTCGGTATAATCAGCCCGGCTTTTCTATTTTGATAAACATTGCTTGCTTAATTTAGGGGCTGTTGGCGTTTTACTTTTATAGGTATAGGTATAGGTCTTAAATTATGGCTTTTACATTTAAGCAATTTCATATTGCTGATGATCAATGCGCGATGAAAGTGGGTACTGACAGTATCATGTTAGGCAGCTGGAGTGCGATTAATCATACACACCAAAAAATTTTAGATATCGGAACTGGCAGTGGTTTACTGGCTATTATGCTAGCGCAAAAAGCACAGGGTAATTCTCAAATTGTAGCGTGTGAATTTGATAAATCAGCCGCTAAACAAGCATTAGAGAACGTAAAAATTACGCCTTGGGTCAAGCAGGTTGAAGTGATAAATACACCTATTCAAATGCTTAAGCAAACTCACTTTGATTTGATTATTTCTAATCCACCTTATTTTTCATCGGGGCAACATTTTGAGCCTGCGCGACAATTAGCTCGGCATACGGGGGAATTAACCTGGCCTGTATTATTAAAAGAAGTGAGTCGTCGTTTAAATACGGCTGGATGTTTTGAGTGTGTGATCCCTGCTGATAACGTTGATTCAATGATTGAATTGGCTAGCGGTCAAGGTTTGACATTATCTGCTGCCTTGTTTGTTAAAACTAAGCCCACAAAATTAGCGAAGCGCGTGTTGTTACGGTTTATTAAAGATGCTGAGCCACAACACGTATTGCAAGAAGAGGTTAATATCTACACGCTTGGTATGGAATACAGTCCAGAATATAAAGCGCTTTGCCGAGAATATTATTTGAACTTTTAACCACTTAGTTGTTAGAGTGCTTTTATCTTATATTTATTGTTGTATTATTATGAACCCCTTTGCTTTGTTTTTAAGCATAAAAGCTAAGTTACGTTTGAGCTGTGTACTCGCCTTAGCTGTTTTATTGAGCGCTTGTGCCGCTGAACCCACCAAAGAAGAATATCGAGAACGCTTTTTAACCCAAATAACATCAGATGGCAGCAAGTGGTTTATTTATAAAGTTGACCCTGTGCGCAATTTGAATCATCAAATTAGACGCAATGTTGCTGAAGTTGCTGCTGATGGGGCTATTCATGCACAACGTCGTAGCCAACCTGCTGAAAAACCAAAAGGTGAACGTCGTCAAGGTAAAGCTAAGTCAGTCGAAAGAGGGCGTTTTAATAATATGCTTAATCAATATTTAACGGTTAAAGGCTATTGTCGTAATGGTTATATTGAGCTCGATAGTGAAGAAACAGATGACAGCTTATATTTTTGGGGCGAATGTAAAGAAACCGCAACCGCGGGTGATGAGCAAAAGTGGCCTAATAACCGCTATTTTGATAAAGAAAAACGCAGTTAATTTACACATCCAGGGTTAAAGCTTTAATGAATGTGTCATTAAGTTAAAAAGATGAATTAGGTCACAATGGGTTGCTGTTATTATGCTGACAAAGGGTTATAATTGCGCCTCTTTTTATACTCATTTGTATTATTACCTGTTCGGGGGAAGCCTTGTTAGCGTTTATTCGATTAATTATTATTGCTCTTTTTATTGTTTTTACCGGCGTTTTTGGCGTTCTGTTTTGTTTGTTAAGACCATTTAACCCTGCTAATGCTCGTGTATTTGCTAACCTTTTTAGCAAACTCTCTAAAATGTTGGGTGTGAAACTGATTATTCGTAAAGCAATGGAAACCGATCCTGCAAGTCCCGTATTAATCGTTGCAAATCACCAAAACAGTTATGATATTTTTACAATCAGTGGGGCTTTACCGGCTAGAGGTGTCACTATTGGTAAAAAAAGTTTAAGACTTATTCCTTTTTTTGGTTGGTTATATTGGCTCTCGGGTAATATTTTAATTAATCGTCAAGACCGTCGCGCCGCGATTTCAACTTTAAAAGATACCGCTAAATACATGAATGAAAAAAATGTATCGGTTTGGATGTTTCCTGAAGGAACACGTTCATACGGCAAAGGTTTACTTAAATTTAAACGCGGTGCATTTGAATTAGCTCAAGCCGCCAATGTGCCTATTATGCCGATTTGTATGAGTACGACTACCGGAAAAATCAAACTAAACCGTTGGGATAATGGCACTGTTATTGTTGAGGTTATGGCTCCACAAGCATTAACCTTAGCGCAACAAAATAACTCGCGTTTAGCGGCTGATGAGTTTAGAACGCTATTAGCTGACAAACTTGAACAACTTGATTCAGAAGTTGCAGAATTAAATCAACATTTAAAATAAGGCATTACCCTATGGAATTTCAAGATAACCCGCTTGCATTTAATCAAATGGTCGTTGATTCCTTGTTAGAAGACGGTAGTGATCCAAGCGCTACTTATGTTATTGAGCATCATTTTTCATCTGAAGATTTTGACCTGCTAGAAAAAGCGGCCGTTATGGCTTATAAAAAAGGTTTTGAAGCGACAGATGCTGAAGAATTTATAACGGATGATGATGTAGAGATTTTATCATTTGATGTGATCGCAGAATGTATTCTTGATGTTGAAAAAATAAATGCTCAGACGAAAGAAATGGCGTTATTAGCTAAAGAGTTTGGCATTGATTACGACGGTTGGGGCACTGAGTTTATCGATCCTGAGCAGAATGATTAATGAATATATCAGCTGAAAACATGGGTTTTCAGCTTATTTTTTTATAAGGTTTTATTGTGTTTGTTAATCCTAAATTAATTGATAGTGATACATTAATCAGCTTAGCGAAAGATTGGTTATCGCGTCGTGCCGATTTTGATTCTTCATATTGTGTTGATGCGAATATGGCTGAACAAGTGGTGAATGCGTTAAAAAATAAAGAATTGGTAATTTGTTTTTCTGATGACGATGAATTAGAAGATGAACAACGTTTAGATATTCGCCCTTGCGCTGAGTTTGGTTTAACCCCTTCGAAAGTGCAATTCGACTAAAAACTCCCTTTTTCAATTCCTGGTATATTTTTCTTGCCTAATACTTAAAAAAAGCTTATTTATCACGCCTTAATTTTTTTGAGTGTCTTATTAAATGTTTACATCACATGCGGTTGAGTTATCAGAGGTAGCGTTAGTTAATGAATCTTTGTTTAATAACTTAGCTGACGATATTTATAGTAAAGGCTACAGTGTATTGCCTAACGCGCTACCTAGCTATTTGGCTGATGGTTTGTATCAGTATTTACAGGTGATGCCAGAGCAAAAATTTGATTCAGCCGGTACGGGGCGGGATGATCTACATATTGTTAATCAGTTTGTTAGAACCGATGAAATTTGTTGGATTAATGGTGATACTGAAATCGGTACAGCATGGCTTAAATGGACATACGAATTACAACAGTATTTAAACCGTCGGTTGTTCTTAGGTTTGTTTTCATTTGAAAGTCATTTTGCCCATTATGCACCGGGTGATTTCTATAAAACGCATTTAGATGCTTTTAAAGGTGAAGCAAATCGTGTTTTGTCTGTTGTGGTTTACTTAAACCCGCAATGGAATTTAGATGATGGCGGGGAATTAGTCATATATTTACCGAGTGATACGGATGTAGCTCAAGTTAAAGTAACACCTTCATTTGCAACTATTGTCGCTTTTTTGAGTGAAGACTTTCCGCATGAGGTTTTACCTGCCACTCGTGACCGCTATTCTATCGCTGGCTGGTATCGTTTAAATACTTCGCAAAAAGATCGAGTTGATCCACCTAAGTAATCAAAGCTCAGCTTAAGTCATTAACACAATGCTTTAAGCTGAGTTTTAAATTTTGCTTATCAGAATCGCATTCATATAGTCAAAGCGATCGGTTTTTAGGGGCAGGTTTCTAGTTCCAGACGAAACCTCAGTACTTACATCCATGTAAGCAAAGCCGTCAAAGCTACCGCGTCCTGCTCTCGCCCCTTACCTGCATCCATGCAGGCAAAGCTACCGCGTCCTGCTCTCGCCCCTTACCTGCATCCATGCAGGCAAGCTTCGAGACCCCATGAGCATATGCTCTATTATGTGATTGGGGCCGCCTAAATGGATTTAGGTGTTAGAACGACGCAGGAGCCAAAGTCGAGAGTAAGCGCTGACAATGAACCATAAAACCTGAGCGAGAAGACTATACAACTGACCTGATCTAGTGGATCTGGCAAGTTGACCCTTTACGTTTAAAGTCTAATATTTAAAAATCGCTGGCCGGTTTAGGTTGTCGTTCTATTTGTTCTTTTTCTTGTTGTTCTGCGAGTTGTTTCGCTTCACGGGTTGCTTTTTCCTCTGCGGTTTCAGGTGTTATTAAGCTAATTATTTGCCAGTCTGATTTGGGTTTAAACTCATGTGAGATTGTATAAATGAATAATCGGCCGGTTGGCGAAATAGCACAAAGGGGCAGCGCTCTCGTACCGTACGTTTCTTTGTAATTTTTTAATGTAAAAGAGCTTGATAAGCCTGTTGTTTTTAAAGTAGCCCCTTTATTTACTAAACCGGCTAATCTTGCGTAAGTGATGCCTTCTGCAAACAAGCCCATCTTTTTTGCATATGATTCTGATATTTGATGACTTGCTCGGTTTTCTTGCTCATTACCGCTTAAGCCTAATACTGAACCTTTGCCCATTTGGTGTTCAAAGTGATAGGTTACCAAGGGGTTTAACTGTCGGTATGGTGACATCACAAGGACCTGCCCCATCGCCGTTAAATCAAGTGTACGGCGTGCATGTTCTGATATCGGGTTACCATAATAAGTGGGTATGTTAGCCATTCTAGCTTGTCGTATCGCATCCCAGTTAGTGTCGGCTATATAGACCTGAATTTTTTTGTTCATTAATTCAGCTGCAAACATTCTTGCAAACTTACTGCCGCCAAAAATAAGAAAGCCGTTTGGTGCTGGTGATCGCATATTCAGGGCTCGAGCAACGTGGACCGACGTTAAGCTTTGTATCACAACGGTGGTAATAATAACTAAGAAAACCATCGGCACTAATAAATCGGCTTCTGCATATCCGAGCTCTTCCAGCTTTAAGGCAAATAGCGCTGAAACAGCAGCAGCCACAATACCTCGTGGTGCTATCCAACTGAGTAGCCCGAGTTCTCGCCAGTTTAGACCTGTACCCACAGAAGAGACTAAAACCGATATTGGCCTCGCGACAAACATAATAGCGAGAATAACTAAAATCGCGCCCCAGCCAACTTGAATAATAGAGCCAAAATCGAGGCGTGCTGCTAATAAAATAAACAAGGCCGAAATAAGTAATACGCTGAGTGTTTCTTTAAATTCGAGTATGTGATCAACATCAACATTTTTCATATTTGCCATCAAAATACCCATCACTGTAACGGTCAGTAAACCTGATTCGTGTGCGATCGCATTAGATAGTGCAAATGCACCTAACATTAAAGTCAGTACTGCTGTATTTTCGAGGTAATGAGGTAGCCAATTTTTGCGTAATGTAAGCCCCAAAATAAAGCCCATAATTACGCCAATACCTAAACCGACTAATAAGACTAAGCCAAATGTAATAAGTGTATGGAATAGTGCGTCCTGAGTTGAAACGATATATTCATATACCAATACCGCTAATAAAGCCCCTACGGGGTCAATTATGATGCCTTCCCATTTTAAAATATTAGCGACTTTTGTGGTTGGGCGAATAGAGCGCAGCATTGGCACAATAACGGTTGGGCCTGTTACTGTTATTATTGCACCAAACAAGAACGCTATTTGCCAAGACATATCGAGCGCGTAATGAGCAACAGGGGTAGCGATAGCCCAAGTTATCGCTGCTCCGACGGTGCACAAATTACGAACCATCGCCCCGTGGCCACCTAAATCTTCAAATTTAAGTGTAAGCGCGCCTTCAAATAAGATGATGGCGACTGATAACGAAACAAGCGGGAATAGTAGGGAACCAAATAAAGCATCAGGGTCGAGTACACCAAAAGTAGGTCCTAATAAAATACCGGTAATAAGCAAAGGTAAAATAGCCGGTATACGTATCTTGTATGCAAAATATTGACTCGCAATAGAGAGTAAACCTACACCCACTAAAAGAATAATTGGATCGATCATGTATCGTCTCAGTTAATTAATTTGAAAAAAGAAAAAGTGATTAGTCGCGACGTCATATCCATTGGGTCACTCGTAGAAAATAAGGATGCATGTAATTATACTCAAGGGCCTAGAACGAGCAGGTTAAAGAGGCTTGAGCATTTATGAGTTCACACATTATGTACTTAACAAATGTTATCAGTGCGACGGTATTATGCAATAGGCTGGTTAGATTACTTTAGCAGGAGCTTATTATGAGTATTGTGATTTGTATTAGGTAATAAAGAGAGAGAAATTAAGCTTTTATGCCCGTGCCTAAAGTTTGCGTCATCGCTTGGCCTTTTTTATCATAGGTCATTGCATCTGCATTTTTAAGTGATAATAGCGATTGCTTTAGTCGAGATACGTTATTCAAGCTTGTCTTTATAACGCGTTCATTAACTGAGTTTTGTGTTTTGAGCGCAGTGAGCTTTTCATCACATTGCGTAATGAGCTGTTTGATACTCGGTTCTTTTTTTATTTGCTCAAGATCAGGTAAGGCCGCAAGTTGTATATCAATGTCGGTTATTTCATTGAGTAACTGAATTTTTTGTTCGGCTATAGTAATGATGTTATCAGGTTGTCGTTTTGTAAACGCCTCTAACTCAGCGGCTAATAAATTAGTCAACTTGTCTAGATTTTTTAATTGTTGCGTTAAAACGTCAAGTGCGATTTTCATCAATTACTATTACCCGAACAACTTGCCTTCAGCTGAAATAATGTTAGCTGCTAATTTATCAGCATTAACTTTATAACGGCCTTCACTGATTTCCAGTTTTATTTTGTCTACTTTTTCTTGATCAAAACCAGACGCATTTTGTGCTTTTTTCTGCGCTGTGCCCATTTGTTGGGCTGAATTCGTTAAAGAAACCGAATCCGGGCGTGCCGCCGCAGCTTGATTTTGAGCACTCTGTGGAGCATTAGCTCCCTTTTGCTGAGTATTTTGCTGCTCTACTTGTCTAGCGTTAACCTGTGCATTATTCAAGTTATTGATATTTATAGCCATTTTAATTCTCACTACCGATAATAATTTATCTTCACTTTATGTATCGGTTATTTGCCGAAAACCTTTAGTTATTTTAGAGTGAAATTTGTACTTTTCCTATATCACTCACTCGCGCATTGATTATACGATTTGAAGAGCTATTTCGCACTCTAATTACATCGCCGTAACTACCATCACTTAAGGCATATCCAGATGCTTTTACCGTTAAAGAACCTGTCGTCGCTTCTATTGTAACCAGTTCGCTCTTACATACAAAGCAAAGATTATCATTCATTATAGCGCGTCCTGCCAAAATTTGTTGTTTTGCTTTAGAACCAATTACTTTTTCTGCATTTGTTAAGCTATCTTTACGTGCATACGACTTATCTAGCATCGCTACACGTAAAACTGAAGAATCAATGACATCTCCTTTGGCAATATTTTGGGTCGCGACTAGAATAGGTACTAAGACTTTCATCTGTACTGGCACATACAAAGACCAACCTTGTTGATCTAAGCAGCGTATTCTTACGGTTAAGTTACGAGAAAAAGCTGAAATATTTGGCGCTGTTGCCGATAAGTCTGTTTCACAAGGTTTAATTGTGATTCGACTGTCAAGTGAAGAGGCTACACCTTTGACATTTTCAGCGCTATCGGCTGGATATACGCTTTCAGCGTGTTCTATTGCTATTTGTTGTATATCTTGATGTGTATAAGATTGTGCAAACGCTTGGTTTAGCGATAATAAACTTAATATTACGATTATAAATGAAAAACGTTTCATTAGTGCTACTCTTTATAAATAAACATTTTTTCAATCTTGCTAGGCTTATTGAAAAAAACGTTATAAATTAACGTTGTATAAGTGTCAAAATACTAACGTTATCAGGCTTAATTAGAACTAAGCAAAAAATGAGCCGTTATTAAACGAACTGGAGAATGCAATGGCCGGATTACTCGATTCTGTAAACCAACGTACTCAACTCGTCGGACAAAACAGACTTGAATTATTACTGTTTAAATTAAATGGTCGGCAGCGATATGGTATAAATGTTTTTAAGGTTCGTGAAGTTTTACAATGTCCTAAATTAACATCTTTACCTAAGCGGAACCCTTATGTTAGAGGAATTGCGCATATCCGCGGTCAAACGATCTCTGTGATCGATTTGAGTGCCGCTACGGGTGGAAGACAAATTCAGAATATTCAAAACTGCTTTATTATCATTGCTGAATATAATCGCTCAGTGCAAGGCTTTTTAGTCGACTCTGTCGAGCGAATAATTAACATTAATTGGGAATCAATTATGCCGCCACCGAAAGGGACGGGTAAATTGAGTTATTTAACTGCCGTGACTGAAGTTGATAAGGAATTGGTCGAAATATTAGATGTAGAAAAAATTCTCAATGAAATAATGCCGATGTCGACCGAAGTGAGCGATGAAATCATTAATACACCAATCGACAAAGATATGTCTGAAAAATGTATTTTTATTGCAGATGACTCTTCAGTCGCTCGAAATCAAGTTAAAAGAGCATTAGAAGGCTTTGGTATTCCGATCCGTTTAGCGGTAAATGGGCGAGATGCATTAAAACAATTAAGTGTTTTGGCTGAAGAAACTGGTGATGTAAGTGATAAAGTGGCGTTGCTGATTTCTGATATTGAAATGCCAGAAATGGACGGTTACACCTTAACCGCCGAAATAAAAAACAATCCTCAACTGGCTCGACTGCGAGTTGTGTTGCATACTTCATTAAGTGGTGTATTTAACCATGCTATGGTAGACAAAGTTGGGGCTGATGATTTTATCGCAAAATTTAATCCTGATGAGCTTGCTGGTGCCGTACAAAAATGGTTAAACGCTGATTAATTTATTGAGATAAACACGTGGCCAAGAATATTCAAGAGAGTGAATATAAACACTTTTGTACTTTTTTAGAGCATCAATGCGGTATCGTTCTCGGTGATAATAAACAGTATCTGGTAAAAAGCAGATTAAGTCCTTTAATGACTAAATTTGGTTTTGAATCTTTGTCTGAATTATTAAAGAAAACGACGAGCATATCAGAGCGCAATTTACGTGCTGCTGTAGTTGATGCAATGACAACCAATGAAACACTCTGGTTTAGAGATTCTTATCCTTTCCAATTACTTGAAAAGGATATTTTTCCGTCATACGGCAATAAGCCTATTAAAATATGGTCGGCGGCGTCTTCAAGCGGCCAAGAACCGTATTCTATAGCCATGACGGCGATGGAACACAAAAAGCGTTTTCCAACCCAAGGTAATGTACAAATCTTGGGTACTGATATTTCACCGTCGATGTTAGAAATGTGCAAACGAGGCGAATATGACAATTTAGCGTTAGGTCGTGGGTTATCACCCGAACGTAAAAGACAGTTTTTTGAACAAGCTGAAAATGGCAACATGCGTTTGAAAGCTGATATCCGCCGTATGACTTCGTTTAGGCAAGTTAACTTATTAGATAGTTACGCTTTACTGGGTAAGTTTGATGTGATTTTTTGTCGCAATGTTTTAATTTACTTTTCTGCTGATCTAAAAAGTAAAATATTGTCACAGTTTGCAAAAGCGTTAAACCCAGATGGGTATTTATTTTTAGGTGCTTCTGAATCGATTACAGGGTTAAGTGACGAGTTTGAAATGCAACGTTGCAACCCAGGTATTATTTATCGTAAGAAAAAATAAACGATTGAGGTTACTGATTAAAGCGTAACCTCAAATCTCAAATCTCAAATCTCAAATCTCAAATCTCAAATCTCAAGTCTCAAATCTCAAACCCTAAGCCTCAAGTTGAATTCTAAGGTTAAACGTTAAGGCGTAAAGCCAATAAAACGTTATTCAATCTAATCTTTAATCGTTTGAAAACACGTAATTAAACAGATATTTGACGCTAATTATTAATCATTTAATGACGATTTAGTTTCTTTAACTGACTGTTTACATTGTGTTTTATATTATTGTTGTTAGTTTTTTTAAAGTTGGCACTTCACTTGCTTTTTAGTTAGCAAAGCAATACGGAGACGAAATAATGGCAATTTCATTAGATAAAGCATTTGGTATACACCCTGAATCAATGGCGTTGCGTATTAAACGCTCTGAAGTGCTGTCTAGCAATATCGCTAATGCTGACACACCAGGCTACAAAGCAAAAGACTTTGATTTTCAAGCTGCTTTGTCTGGTGCTAAAAAACAGTATTCTACGTCGATGGCGAGAACAAATGATCGACATATTGGGGCATCAAGCTCAATTGATAATAGTTTGCAATTTAGAACACCATTACAAGCGGATACTGGAGATGGTAATACGGTTGAACTTCAGCAAGAGCGTATGGAATTTTTGAAAAACCAATTAGGTTATAACGCGAGTGTTCAGTTTTTAACCGGTAGAATTAAAGGCATTAAAAATGCACTCAAAGGAGGCCAAGGCTAATGAGTAGTTTATATAATATTTTTGATATTTCAGGTTCAGCGATGAATGCTCAGTCGGTACGTTTAAATACAACTGCCAGTAATTTATCAAATGCCAATAACGTTAGTAGTTCGGTTAATGAAACATACCGAGCTCGCCACCCTGTCTTTTCAGCTGAGCTTGACCGCGCAACCAGTAATATGAATAACTCTGCCGCTGTAAAGGTCAATGTTGCCGGTATAGTCGAGAGTGATAAACCATTATTAATTGAATATAGCCCCAATCATCCGATGGCGGATGATAAAGGATATATCTATAAACCCAATGTAAACGTGGTAGAAGAGATGGCTAATATGATTTCTGCTTCTCGTTCTTACGAAACTGGCATTCAAATTGCAGATTCAGCTAAGAAGATGATGTCACGTACCTTGCGGTTAGGCCAAGGTTCATAACAAGGTTTAGCTTATGTCAGATATAACAAACACTAATTTTTCAGATTCGTTACGTTGGGAAAAGAATACGCTCGACAGTACAAATTCTGATTCAGATGATAACAGCGGTGCATTAACGCAACAGGATTTCTTTAGCTTATTAACGACACAGTTAGCGGCTCAAGACCCTACGAAACCAACAGATAACGACCAAATGATTGCGCAAATGACGCAGTTTACGATGGCTGATGGGATCAGCGGTTTGTCAACGCAATTTGAAGAGTTTACTTCAGCGTTTAATTCTTTTATGTCTGACACTCAAGCGCAGCAAACGTCGAACAAGGCGCTACAAGCGTCCAGTATGGTAGGGCGTGAAGTTTTAGTCGCAAGTGACTCAGCTGCTTTGTTTCAATATTCAGAAGAGCAGTTTGGCATGGCGGGTCAATTAATGTTTGATCAATCCGTGAACAGTATAAAGGTAACCGTTCGAGATGAAAGCGGTAAGCAAGTGGCAAACCTTGATCTCGGAGCGGCAACCGAAGGGCCATTAAACTTTATGTGGGATGGTAAAAACGCGAACGGCGAGCAAATGCCAGCGGGGATTTATCAAATTTCAGCAAGCGGTATCGATGCTAATGAAGGCACAAAAACAACGTTGACAACCGGTAGTTTCTCAACGGTTGATAGTGTCAGGTTTGGTAACGGTAATGAATTAACAATGAATCTACGTGGGTTAGGTAGTTTCAATATGGACGATATTATCGAAGTTGCGCCTTAATTTTTAATTGAGCGTAACAGTTAATATATTTTAACGAGGTAACTAATTATGTCATTTAACG
This sequence comes from Algibacillus agarilyticus, assembly GCF_003286125.1. GTDB lineage: Bacteria > Pseudomonadota > Gammaproteobacteria > Enterobacterales > Alteromonadaceae > Algibacillus > Algibacillus agarilyticus. Next base: position 245,616 of record NZ_QMED01000001.1, on the reverse strand, counting down.
TAGCACTAAGTGGTATAGCAACAAGCCAAAAAGACTTAAATACAACAGCTAATAATATTTCAAATGCTAATACATTTGGTTTTAAAGAATCACGGGCTGAATTTTCTGATGTTTTTGCATCATCTATTTTTGGTGGTGGTAAAACAAAAACCGGTGATGGTGGTTTAACCGCCGTTGTTGCACAGCAGTTTGAACAAGGCAGTTTGATTTTTACTAAAAATGCGCTTGATTTAGCTGTTACTGGTAATGGTTTTTTTGCGGTAACTCCAGATTTAGAATCACGAGAAATGACTTTTTCTCGGGCTGGTAACTATAAATTAGATGATGACAATTTTGTTGTGACAAATGGCGGTAATTTTTTACAAGTTTACCCTGTTAATGATGATGGTACATCACAAGGTGTTAGTTTAAGCACGACTGCGCCGCTGCGAATTCCAGATTCAGCAGGGGTACCAGTTTCGACTGCCTCTGTTGATATGACGATGAACTTGGATGCTCGACAAGATGGTCTTGACCCTACGTTATTTGATCCCAATGATGATTCGACATACCACGCTCGTTCATCTGTCACAACTTATGACTCACTGGGTGATTCACACATTGTCACGACGTATTATGTAAAAGATTTAACATCGGCTAATAATAGTGAAAACCGCTGGTATGCATTTATGTCGATGGATACCGATGATGCGGGTAATCCACTACCTATTGATTTGGGTTCGGGGTCTGGCGCTGCTTTTGCTGCCGGTGGCGAAAATGCAGGTGCAAGTGCGCCTGATACTGAAGGTCCACGAACAGCTGCACCTGTTGGGACGCCTGGTGACGGTGATTTTGTGGGTGTGCCGATATTCTTTGATAGTTCAGGTTCAATTGTCTCTATTAATGGGTCTGTACCGGGTATTGATTCGCCTCCTTTTATTCAAACGCAAACATTAGCCGATTCACTTTTTAATGGTGCTGATGGTACTCAACAAATTACGTTAGGTTTTACTGACCCTGTACAATTTGCATCTGATTTTGAAGTGACAGCGTTAGAGCAGGATGGTGCTACCGTTGGGCGGCTCACGGGTGTGTCGATTGATGAATCAGGTCTAGTTTCAGCTAATTACAGTAATGGTGAAGTCGATTTCTTAGGTCGTATAGCCCTTGTTCGTTTTGCTAATGATCAAGGTTTGCAACAAGTTGGTAATGCGAGCTGGAAAGAAACTATTACTTCAGGTGAGCCTTTGGCTGGTGAAGCAGGTACGGGAACGTTTGGTGAAATTGTGTCATCCGCGCTTGAGCAATCAAATGTTGATATTACAAAAGAGCTTGTTGATTTAATCACAGCACAAAAAGCGTTCCAAGCAAATTCACGTGCATTGGATGTTAATAGTCAATTACAACAAAATATCTTACAGATCCGTTAATCATTTAAGCTGATTTTCAGGTCGAAAAAGAACAATATTATGACCTCTAATGTTGTTCTTCTAACCCACTACCCCTACGAAGTTGGCATATTAGACTTGTCTGGTATGCCGACTTTTATTTTTAAACTCCCCTTGTTGCTTGTTTTGATATTATATACACCCCTTTTTTATACTATAACCCCCTTTTCTGCTTAAATTTACATCGTTTTTGCTGCTTGCAGCGCTTTTGGCACGTCTCATGCATTTACCTCAATTATATGATTAACGTCAAATTTTTTACGGTAGGTGAGTGATGGATAAGATGCTATATGTGGCAATGAGTGGTGCGAAGCAAAATATGCTTGGTGTCTCTATGCATGCCAACAATTTGGCTAATTCTAAAACGATAGGCTTTAAATCTGATCTGGAACAAGCCAGAACCATGCAAGCCTTTGGCGAAGGACTCCCTAGTCGTGTTTTTTCAATGACTGAAAGCCCAGGGCAAAATATGTCAGGCGGTGGAATAATAACGACCGGTCGTGATTTGGATGCTGCTATTCAAGGCCCAGGTTGGTTTACCGTACAAGATAAAAATGGCGATGAAGCTTATACCCGTGAAGGCAACTTTCAAGTAACCGCGGAAGGTTTATTAACAACGACTCGTGGTGACCCTGTTATGGGGGAAGGGGGCGCGATTGTTTTACCCGTACCCATTGATAAATTTCAAATAGGACCCGACGGCAGTATTGTTGTTCGACCTCAGGGAGCTCCTGCCAATTTTGTTGAAACTATTGATCGGCTAAAAGTAGTTGAAATGACTAATGATAATCACTTGGATAAAGGTAAAGATGGTTTGTTTCGCCCGAACGAAATAAATGAATTTGGTCAATGCGGTTTTTGTGAATTATCACCTAACGTTAAAATTGTCAATGGCGCTTTAGAAGCGAGTAACGTGAATTCCGTTGATGAAATGGTGTCCATGATTAGTTTACAAAAGCAATTTGAAATTCAAACCAAATTAATGAAACAAGCTGAAACGCTAGATAGAAAATCTGACATGCTAATGCGTGTTTTTTAATAGATTTTTATTGTTATTTATATATTGCTGAGGAGTACATTATGCATCCGGCACTGTGGATAAGTAAAACAGGTTTAGACGCTCAACAAACTGATATTGCGGTTATTTCAAATAACTTAGCTAACTCGAGTACGGTGGGTTACAAAAAAGGACGCGCTATTTTTGAAGATTTATTGTACCAAAACATTAATCAACCTGGTGGGCGATCATCGCAAGATACAGAGCTACCAAATGGCTTAATGTTGGGGGCGGGTGCTAAGGTAACCGCGACGCAGAAAAACTTTTCTCAAGGTAATATGCTAAGTACAGATAATTCGCTTGATGTGATGGTACAAGGTCGAGGTTTTTTTGAGGTACTACAACCTGATGGCACTATTGGTTATACCCGAAATGGTCAATTTTCAATTAATGAAAACGGTGAATTAGTGACCTCTGGCGCGGGCTTTTTACTTCAGCCCAATATTGTTATTCCGCCTGATGCGCAATCAATAACGATCTCGCAAGATGGTGAAGTGTCAGTAAAACAACAGGGTAACGCCGATAATACGGTTGTTGGTCAGCTCACTATTTCTGACTTTATTAATCCTGCTGGTCTGCAGCCAATGGGGCAAAACCTCTACACTGAAACCGCTGTGAGTGGTGCGCCTATTCAAGGTAACCCAGGTGTTGATGGGCTTGGTATTTTACAACAGGGTGCGCTTGAAACATCAAACGTTAATGTGACAGAAGAGCTTGTTAATTTGATTGAAAGTCAGCGTTCTTTTGAAATGAACTCAAAAGTTATTTCAACAGTCGATCAAATGCTTGGTCAACTTGTACAACAACTTTAATACTTATTTTTTGCAGATGAGGAGCAAAATGATGAAATCATTTTTAATGAGTTTAGCGGTATTGGGTTTATCAGTGAGCTTATCAGGTTGCGCTGTTTTGAACGATGATATTACGGCAATTCCAAATGATCCATTTTATGCGCCTATATTTGCAGAAGCAGAACCTCAAAGCGTAGTGCCAACAGGTTCTCTTTATCAAATAAGTCAATCTAATGGTATGTATTCTGACAGTAAAGCTCGTCGTATTGGCGACATTATTACGATTGTTTTACAAGAAAATACGTCAGCATCTAAGTCAGCTAAAGCGGAATACGGTAAAGATAATGAGGTTTCTCTTTCTCCTTTTTATGCGCTTGGGCGCAACCAGTCTATAAACGGTAATCCGCTAGACTTAGGGCTTGGGTTTGAAAGTGAGTTTAAAGGCGATTCAAAAGCCGACCAAAGCAATAGCTTAAATGGTCAAATATCTGTACATGTGATTAAAATTTTACCTAACGGTAATTTAATTGTACGGGGTGAAAAGTGGTTAACGTTAAATACCGGTAAAGAATATGTCCGTTTGAATGGTATTTTACGGCCTGAAGATATTAGCTCTTCTAATACAGTCGCGAGTAATCGAGTTGCTAATGCTCGGATCGAATACAGTGGCACAGGGTCGTTTGCTGATGCTAATAAACAGGGCTGGTTGTCTAAATTCTTTTATTCAGATTGGTTTCCATTATAAGTCGTTGGAGTCAACACATGAAAATTTATTACAAAGCGTTATTAGCGTTTATTTTATTAGTGACAACGGTTCAAGTAGCTCATAGTCAGCGTTTAAAAGATTTAGCCAGTATACAAGGTGTTAGAAGTAATCATCTAATTGGTTATGGTTTAGTGGTTGGTTTACCAGGCACGGGTGAGCAAAGCCCATTTACAGAACAAACGTTTAGAACCATGTTGGCAAATTTTGGTATTACGATGCCGGCTAACTTAAAACCAAAAATTAAAAACGTAGCTGCGGTTATGGTAACGGCTGAATTACCTGCATTTACTAAACCCGGACAAAAAATTGATGTGACTGTTTCATCGATCGGCAGTTCGGGTAGTTTGAATGGGGGAACGTTAGTACAAACATTTTTGAAAGGCTTAGATGGGCAAGTTTATGCTATTTCACAAGGTAATCTAGTGGTTAGTGGGTTTGGTGTTCAAGGGGCAGATGGCTCAAGTGTGGTTCAAAATACACCGACCGTTGGCCGTATTCCCAATGGTGCAACCGTTGAGCGCGCAGTCCCGAGTGCTTTTGGTCACGGTGATTATCTAACATTTAACTTACATAACTCTGACTTTACAACCGCTCGCCGTATGGCTGATGCGATTAATGATTTAGTCGGCCCCAAAACGGCAACCGCGATGGATGCAACATCCGTTAGAGTTATTGCGCCACGTGATATTGGCCAGCGCGTTTCATATATTGCTACACTTGAGAATGTCGAGTTTGTACCTGCAGATGCGCCGGCTAAAGTGATTGTTAATTCAAGAACGGGCACTATTGTTATCGGTAAAGATGTTAAGTTACAACCGGCTGCGGTAACACATGGCGGGTTAACCGTGACAATTGCAGCTAACCAGCAAGTGAATCAACCGAATCCGTTTTCTGAAGGCGAAACGATTGTTATTAAACAAGCTATAATTGATGTAGCTCAAGATGATACTCGGATGTTTGTATTAGATACGGGAGCCAGTTTAGATGACTTGGTACGAGCAATGAATGAAATTGGCGCAGCGCCAGGCGATTTAATGGCTATATTAGAGGCATTAAAAGAGTCGGGGTCGTTGCATGGTGAACTTGTCGTTATATAAGTACAGCATATAAAGAATTAAGCATATGGATAAATTAGAACAAACTCAAATGTATCATGACACTGCTGGCTTGGATGATTTACGCCAAGCTGCGCAGCGAAATGACAAAGATGCTCTAAAAAAAGCAGCTCAGCATTTTGAATCTATTTTTATGAATATGTTATTAAAAAGCATGCGCCAAGCAAATGAAGTTTTATCTGATAAAGACAGCCCGTTTAATAGTCAAGCGGCTAAATTTTATGAAGGTATGCATGATGACCAAATGGCTAGTGAGTTATCAAGTACGGGCGCATTAGGTTTAGCCGATATTATCGTTCAGCAATTGAGCCCAGAAAAAAACCAATATATGCCGGCCTCAGTTATGCGTTCAGATGGCGTAATACCGAGTGCATTTGGTGGTGATTTCAGCAATGAAAAAAATAACGATGATAAAAATAATGATCCACTTGCTATCTTGCAAATTCAATCTCAATCATTTCAAAAACATGTTTTACAAGTTGCAGATGAAAAAGCCCAAGTTCTAATGCAAAAGGTTAATAAGCCTGTCGATCAAGATAAGCCATTAAGTGAGAGCAACACGGGGTCACTTACCGAAAAACATATACCGTTTCAAGGCAAACAAGATTTTGTTGATCGCCTTTTACCGATTGCTGAAAAAGTTAGTCAAGCAATTGGTTTGTCACCCGTCGCGATGATAGCCCAAGCCGCACTCGAGACTGGCTGGGGACAAAAAATGATTGAAAAAGCAGACGGTTCAAATGCGAATAATTTTTTTGGTATCAAAGCAGACTCTCGTTGGTCTGGTGACTCTGCTGAACGCGATACTTATGAGTTTAGACAAGGCGCTATTCAAACCGAAAAAGCGCAATTTAGAGCTTATGACAGTATTGAAGCTGGATTAGCTGATTATGTTAGCTTTATAAAAGAGCAACCTCGATATCAAGCGGCTGTAGAAGCGGCTCAACAACCTGAAGCTTATTTTTCTGCCCTGCAGCAAGCAGGCTACGCAACTGATCCAAACTACGCGACTAAAATTCTAAATGTTTTAAAAGATAAGGTTTTTAATTCAGCCACTAATATGCAATATTAAAGTTATTAAGTAACCGGCCGATAAGGTTACGACTATACTTTTATTTGAGTATATTTTTTTATTGTTTTCATATTGTTTTCATATTGTATCCGAGCAAACCTAAGCTGTTAGGTTGAGTGAGCTAAATCATGTCTTCAGAGTTATTAAAACTAGGTACTTCCGCTTTATTAGGCAATCAAAGTCATCTGCAAACGGTGAGTAATAATATTGCCAATTTAAACACACCTGGTTACTCGCGCCAAAGAACTGAATTTACCAGTTTTGTTGAATGGGGCTTGGGGCGATCTGAAACGGTGCGTTTATTCGACCAATATGCGAATGAGCAATATAGGCGAGATACCGCATCGAATGGTAGAGCTGAAACTTATCGTGATAATACCGAAATATTAGATAATTTATTTAGTGATGATCAAACGAGCATCGCACGTGGTTTGGATGATGTCTTTGGTCGTATCAATGAAGCCAATGATGAGCCTTCTTCTTTAACACCTCGACAATTAGTTATTTCTGATTCACAAGCTTTAGTTGCCCGTATGCAATCACTTTCTGAGCGTGTACTCGAACAAGAAGATGTTGTTAACGAAGAAATTGAGTTTACGGTTTCAGAAGCCAATTCGTTAATTAATAGCATTTACGATTTAAATGAAAAAATAGTGTCTGTTTCTGCTGGTGAAAACAATGATGCTGGCCCACATATGATTGATGAGCGTAATGAACTTATTAGGCGTTTAACCCACACTATGGGGGTCAATACTATTGAAAAAGATAATAATGGTATTGAACTTGTTGCGCCTAATGGGCAGCCTTTGGTTATTGATGGCAATGCTTTTAATTTACGCACTAAATTAGGTGACCCTGATCCGCAGCGAGTTGAAATGGAGCTTTTCGCGGTTAATAATCCAAATAATAATAGTGCATTTGATGAGACCAATGCAGGCGGCAAATTAGGCGGATTGCTTGATTATCGTGAAGATGTATTAGATGAATCAATTAATTCATTAGGTCAAATGGCAATTGCTTTTTCGGATGCAATGAACCAGCAAAACAAAAAAGGTGTTGATTTAGAAGGTAATATTGGCTCGGATATGTTCTCAATTCCGTCAACAGAAGCTTTAGGTTATGACGGTAACGCAAGTAGTTTTCATGATGTTGAAGTGCGTATTGAAGAAGGCTATGGCAGCCAAGCAACAAATTTTGAATACGAGATATCATTTACTAGTGCGACAGAGTATACCGTTCAATCATTAAAAAAAGGTGAAGCCTACGGGGATCCGTCGGGGCCATTTACGATCCCCGCTGCAACGACTGATTTTCAAGGTGCATCAGATGGTTTACCGGATGGGCTAGAATTACGTTTTGATCCTGATGGCGGTAGTTTCACTTCGGGTGATAAATTTTTAGCGCGCCCAAGCCGTTTGTCAGGCTTAGACATCACCATGAATTTTGACCGACCTGAGCAATTAGCACTAGCTGCACCTATTAGTGTTGAAAACCCAATTGAAAATATTGGTAGCGGAAAAATAGAATTAGAAGATATTACTAATACTGATATGACATCTACGACTAGCTCTGCTTTTACTAATGACCTTAATGCAGACGGTGTAACAGGCGATTATGGTTTAAATAGTGATGCTCCAGTTAAAGTGGTTTATACCGCAGCTGGTGAGTATGAAGTACAAGATTCTGCTGGCAATGCTTTAGGTACCGCGGCTAGTGGCACTAATATTATGGAACAATTGCGTGACAACGCTGCTTGGCCAGGGGCTGCAGATGATTACCCTGGTTATGAAATATCAGTCACAGGTCAACCTGAACCAGGAGATGAATTTAACCTGAATTTTAATAATGATGGTTTTGACGATAACTTTAATGGCTTAAAATTAGCTGATTTGCAATCGAGTAATACGATGCGACGTAATATTTTATCGTCGACAGGTAACTCACTGACCTTTGCTGAATCTTATTCTAACTTAATTGGTTTTATTGGTGATACTGCGAATCGCGCTAATATTTCGTATGAATCTTCTGAAACACTATTAAGCCAATCTAAATCACGAGTTGACGATATGTCAGGGGTTAACCTTGATGAAGAAGCAGCGGACCTTGTGCGTTACGAGCAAGCTTATAGCGCAGCAGCTCGGGTTATTACTGTTGCGCAAACAACTTTCGATGCTATTTTAGCGGCGGTGAGATAATCTTATGAGAATCACAACGAATCAACTTTATCAAAATAGTTTAAATGGTATTTTAGATGCGCAAAAACGTTTAGTCCGCGCGCAAGATGTATTAGTGAAGCAAACTAATATTTTAAAACCATCAGATGATCCCGCGGCTGCCACAAAAGTGGTGCGGTTAAATGAAGATTTAGCTCGACTTGATCAATTTGAAAAAAATACTATTTTGCTTGAGAACTCATTAGAAAATAAAGATGTTGTTTTGAATAATATTCACTCTTCAATGGGGCGAGCTAGAAACTTGACGTTGCAAGCGGGTAATGGCGCGTTAGCAAAACAAGATCGAGAAGCAATTGCTATTGAATTAGAGCAGATCAAAGAAGAACTTTTTGATATGTATAATTCTAAAAATGGTCAAGGCGAATACATTTTCTCGGGCTCTAAATCAAGTGAACCTGCTTTTATTCAAGGTTCAGATGGCCAGTACGAATATCAAGGCAATGAAAACGTAAAAAAAATACAAATATCTGAATCTTTAAAAATAGCGTCAGGTGTACCGGGTTCTGGTTTTGCTATTTTTGAAAATACAGATTCAAGAAGCACTATTAGCATTGATGCTGCATCTACAGCGACAGGCAGTTATCGAGTTAATTCAGGTGATCAATTTGAGGCATTTCACCGTCAAAATTACGCGACAATCCCGGCTACTAATAATGAGTTTAATATTGTATTAACCGCAGCTGATGCTTATGAAGTACAAGATAATGCGGGTGCCGTTTTAGAAACGGGTAATTTATCCTCTGAGAATAAACTGAATTTTAAAGGGCTTGAATTTACCGTAAATGGAAATGCAGGTGACGAACTCCACTTTTCACTTGATGCGCCGAATAAAGACAATACCTTAAACTCACTAACGCAATTAATTGACAAATTACGTGGCGCTGAAACGCTGAATGAAAGTTATTATTCTGAAATTAATGCGGCTGTTTATTCTATTGATGAATCAATGGGAAATGTGAGTGCTGCTCGCTCAGAAATAGGCGGGCGGTTAAATGTCGTGACGAGCGTGAATTTATCTAATTTAGACCAAGAAATAAATTTAAAAGAAGCGAAAGCAAAAATATCAGAAGTCGATTTTGCTGAAGCGATTACAGAATTACAGAAACAAGAAGTCGCTTTGCAAGCTGCCAATCAAACTTTTAGTAAAGTAACGGGCTTAACCTTGTTTAACTTCTTATAACGCCGTACTTTGTTATTGTCTTCTAGCATTCTATAGTCAAAGCGATCGGGTTTTAGGGGAAGCCGTCAAGCTTCGAGACCCCATGAGCATATGCTCTATTATGTGATTGGGGCGAGTAAGCGCTGACAATGAACCATAAAACCTGAGCGAGAAGACTATAACTCTACCTCTATACCACTACATATAAAACTTGTTGCACGATATCATTCGGGAACAAGTTTTATTGATTTGTACTTTACTTATTTTACTCAATTCATCTTTGTTATCTCTCTCAAATGTTAATTTTTCCGCCCCGCTTTTTTCATCTTAATTGTACGTTTTATCGTCTATTGTTAGTTTTTACCTTTTTTACTGCTTTATGTTTATTAAAAATTATTTTTAAACTCATCGATTTTTGAAGCCTAATTTGGGCTTGTTTGCTCTTATTTCAATTCTAATCAAAAAAGATCACCACCCCGTACATTCATCAAAAAACTTAAGCTTTATTTTCATTTTTTTTATGACCTGACTCGTCAATGTTATTAAATTCTTTAGCGTTTTATTTACCTTAAATGTACAAAAAATAGCGCGATTTATCTAAAGCTAATAATTGAAATACCGATACATAAGTATCAAAGGAATGATGCTATAAAAAAAGGGTTTAACGATTTTTTATTATGAAAGGCGCAAAACAACAGCTTAGTTGTGCGTTTTTAAGCAAAATTAGGAGAGTAAAATTATGGCTATGTTCGTAAATACCAATGTATCGTCTTTAAATGCACAGCGTCAATTGTCACAATCAGGTAATGCGTTATCAACATCTTTTGAACGTTTATCATCTGGTTTTCGTATTAATCGAGCGGCAGATGATGCGGCTGGTATGCAAATATCTGATCGTATGACTTCACAAATAGAAGGTCTAAATCAAGCGGTACGTAATGCCAACGATGGTATCTCGGTTGCACAAACGGCTGAAGGCGCAATGCAAGAAATTACAACGTCATTGCAACGTATTCGTCAGCTCGCGATCCAATCTCAAAATGGTATTAATACGTCAACCGACAGAGCCGCACTACAAAAAGAAGTTGCCGCGCTTAAAACTGAAGTTAGCCGAATTGGACAAACGACCCAATTTGCCGGTGTTGATTTATTAAAAGGTGACTATTCAGCTTCATTTTTAGTTGGCGCTAATGGTGGTCAAACTATTGCGGTAACGGTTGGAACAAGTGCTTCATTAAGCGGTTTAGATTTAACCGACCTTACGGTTGCAACGGCTACTGGTGCATCAGGTGCATTAACCAGTTTAGATGCTGCTATTTCTACCATTGGTGGCATGCGTGCCGATTTAGGTGCGGTGCAAAATCGTTTTCAATCAACGATCCGAAATCTCAGCAATGTTGTTGAGAATGTCTCAAACGCACGTTCACAAATTCGTGATACCGATTTCGCGACAGAAACCGCTAATCTAACACGTAATCAAATTGTACAACAAGCGAGCCAAACGGTGTTATCTCAGGCTAATCAACGCCCGCAAGCTGCGTTGTCTCTTCTTGGTTAATAATGTGGCTTAGGTGGAAAATATTATCATCACCTAAGCCTGCTCTTTATTGAGCTATTTCTAGTTTTTATTTTACTTTTTGATTTTAGTTAGCAAAAACTCGAAATAACTTATTTATGGAAATATGCCTCGCAAAATTGTTGGGTGTTTCATTGTTTTAGGATTAATGCATATACGAAAAAAAGAATGATTGTCCGTGATAAATATTGCGGTAAACAGAAAAGGTGATGAGCTTTACGGCTATTTAAATTTTATAACGTCATATGTTGACCTGTAACTAGGGGCATAAGCTTTTATATGTATTTAAGTGCTTATTGGTGTTCTCATCGCGACACAAAATGATTTAAATAAGGCTGATTTTAATCAACCTGAACTGTATATAACAATTTGCTTTTTAGAGAGAATTTTCGCTTATAACGGCGTTGAGTTAGTGATTAATAGCCTGCTATTACATTCGTTAATTGGCCTTATTTTAAGTGAAAAGATTCTCTCGAGAATAAAATAAAAAAGTATTGTTATTAAATACAATGGATTAGCTAATTTGTGATCCAGAGTTTAGGTTAATTACTATCAGGGTGTTTTAATCTTTTGTAGGATTAAATACTGCCACCCACTTGAATTTTTAAGTGAGTGTTAGTTGATAGGGTTTCGCTCAATCTCTCCTAAGTAGGGCGTTTGACCGGAGGGCAACCTCCGGTCGTTTTACTCTACACACTTTGCTTAAGGCTGTTATCTTATGATAACGGTCCTTTTTTGCTATTTATTGAGTTAAGGCTTTATTTTAATGTCTTAAGTTGCGCCTTTTCTTTTATTTTATTTGATATAAATGATTAAAGTTTGTTCTTTATTGTCCGATATATATACATAAGCAGATTAAAAGTTTCATAAATCTTTGGTTTGTTTTAAAACTTGGTTGTAATTGCTATAAATTACAGCTTATCAATGTACCTATAGGAGTGAGAACTATGGCTATGTTCGTTAACACCAACGTATCATCGTTGAATGCACAACGACAGTTATCTAATTCAGGTAACGCGCTTTCTACATCTTTTGAACGTTTATCTTCGGGTTTTCGTATTAACCGAGCAGCAGATGATGCCGCGGGTATGCAAATATCTGATCGAATGACGTCACAAATTCAAGGTTTAAATCAAGCGGTTAGAAATGCAAATGATGGCATTTCAGTGGCGCAAACGGCAGAGGGCGCAATGCAAGAGATCACCACCTCTTTGCAACGTATCCGTCAGCTTGCTGTGCAATCGCAAAATGGTATTAATACATCATCAGATAGAGCAGCTTTACAAAAAGAAGTAACCGCTTTAAAAACTGAAATTAGTCGAATTGGTCAGACAACTCAGTTTGCGGGCGTTGATCTACTTAAAGGTGATTATTCAGCTTCATTTTTAGTGGGCGCTAATGGTGGCCAATCTATTAGTGTAACGGTTGGTACAAGTGCTTCGTTATCTGGTTTAGGTTTAACCGATACCACGGTAGCGACTGAAACCGGTGCTTCAACAGCGTTAACCACAATTGATGCGGCTATTTCAACTATTGGTGGCATGCGAGCTGATTTGGGTGCGGTGCAAAATCGTTTTCAATCAACTATTCGTAACTTAAGTAATGTTGTCGAAAACGTATCAAATGCACGTTCTCAAATTCGTGATACCGATTTTGCGACAGAAACAGCTGAATTAACGCGTAATCAGATAGTACAACAAGCAAGTCAAACGGTATTGTCACAAGCAAACCAAAGACCTCAATCTGCTTTATCTCTATTAGGTTAATTTTTCAATTAATCTAGGCTCTGATTCCATCCGTTTGGGAGAAATAGCCAGGAGGTAGTGCGATCGGTTAATCAACCAAACGGTGAGATTATCGCTCGCTCTCACCTTAGTTTAGGAGCGATTGGCTGGGAGAAATTCTCCCAGCCTATTTCGTAAAAACTAAGTGGGCAGTTTGAATTGTTATTATAATCGGATATTTATAATTTAATTGTAACTTTGAAATAGTTAATTAAAACAATTGTTTATAGTTAGATGCGGACTGTTGGTATTTTATATCAACAGCGTTTCTGCGTACTATTTTTAAAATAAGGCTAAAGAATTTCTTTCGGCAAGCGATAACTTAATTGTCAGTCAATAATAATAACAAGTAACTGATACATAAATGCCTTTAGGCAATTAAGTTCTACTTAGGAGAGAAATCATGGCAATGTTTGTAAATACTAATGTTTCATCTTTAAACGCCCAACGTCAGTTATCAATGTCGGGTGATTCACTATCAACTTCATTTGAACGTTTATCTTCGGGCTTTCGTATTAACCGAGCGGCTGATGATGCTGCCGGTATGCAAATATCAGATCGCATGACGTCACAAATTGAAGGTTTAAATCAAGCGGTACGTAATGCAAATGATGGTATTTCAGTTGCACAAACGGCTGAAGGGGCGATGCAAGAAATAACAACGTCATTACAACGTATTCGCCAACTTGCTATTCAATCTCAAAATGGCATTAACACCTCAACGGATAGAGCCGCACTACAAAAAGAAGTGGCAGCCTTAAAAACGGAAATAAGTCGTATAGGTCAAACCACACAATTTGCAGGTGTTGATTTATTAAAAGGTGATTATTCAGCTTCTTTTTTAGTTGGCGCTAATGGCGGCCAATCAATTGCGGTGACCGTTGGTACGAGTGCTTCGTTAAGTGGTTTAGATTTAGCCGATATTACCGTTGCGACTGCATCTGGTGCATCGGGCGCGTTAACTAACTTGGATGCCGCAATCTCTACTATTGGTGGTATGCGTGCAGATTTGGGTGCTATTCAAAACCGTTTTCAATCAACTATTCGTAACTTAAGTAATGTTGTAGAGAATGTATCAAATGCACGTTCACAAATACGTGATACTGATTTTGCGGTTGAAACGGCTAATTTGTCACGTAATCAAATCGTACAACAAGCAAGTCAAACGGTATTATCGCAAGCTAACCAACGTCCACAGGCTGCTTTGTCTTTATTAGGCGGTTAATCATTCTAATTTTAATAACGATTCAACTGTGAAATCGTTATTTATGTCTTTGCTCACTCTCTCCAAGATATGAGCTTTTGCCAGGGGCTTGCCTCTGGCTTTTTCATTTTATGACTTACGCCTAAATGTTTATCCGGTGATAAGTTCAGCTAATATTCAAACTTGCTTTAACTTGCTTAAACTTTCCTTCATTTCTATATGTGTGACGACTCCATTCGACTATCCGTTTATGTTTAGTTCATCTACAGTTGCCGCAATGCTGTACTCATTTAAAAGTTTAATTAGTCATTATTTAGTTCAATCGCAGCCTAGTCTTATATAATTTTAATTTGAAATTTTCCAGGCGTGTTTTGTCTCTTTTTTCTCTTATATTGCCGCTAAATCGGCAATATTTTCCGCCTAAAATTCGCTCAAGTCTCTGTTTATTAAGCCGATATAGTTAATGTAAGGGAAATAAAAATAATAAATATCCCAGTTGTAGGCAATGTATACCAGACCTACAAAATTTAATGATTAGGAGAGAGTTACCATGGCAATGTTTGTTAATACTAATGTTTCATCTTTAAACGCCCAACGTCAGTTATCCATGTCGGGCAATTCATTATCTACTTCGTTTGAACGTTTATCTTCGGGCTTTCGTATTAACCGAGCCGCAGATGATGCCGCGGGTATGCAAATATCAGATCGCATGACGTCACAAATTGAAGGCTTAAATCAAGCGGTACGAAATGCTAATGATGGTATTTCAGTTGCGCAAACGGCTGAAGGGGCGATGCAAGAAATAACAACGTCTTTACAACGCATTCGTCAACTGGCTATTCAGTCTCAAAATGGTATTAACACGTCAACCGATAGAGCTGCATTACAAAAAGAAGTGGCGGCGCTTAAAACCGAAGTCAGCCGGATTGGGCAAACGACACAGTTTGCCGGCGTTGATTTATTAAAAGGTGATTATTCAGCTTCATTCTTAGTGGGGGCTAATGGGGGTCAAACCATTGCCGTGACTATTGGTACCAGTGCTTCACTTAGTGGTTTAGATTTGGCTGACATTACCGTTGCAACGGCTACAGGTGCGTCAGGTGCGTTGACTAATTTAGATGCGGCTATTTCTACCATAGGTGGTATGCGAGCTGATTTAGGTGCGGTGCAAAACCGTTTTCAATCAACTATTCGAAATTTAAGTAACGTAGTAGAGAACGTGTCAAACGCACGTTCTCAAATTCGTGATACTGACTTTGCGGTAGAAACGGCCAATTTATCAAGAAATCAAATTGTACAACAAGCTAGCCAAACCGTGTTATCTCAAGCGAATCAACGACCACAAGCGGCTTTATCTTTATTAGGTGGTTAAAAAATTAACCTTGCGCTAAAACTTGGCTTTGTATTTGCTAAGGATCACTCAGCATTAGGTTTTAATGGAAAGTGTCAAAAATCCCTCTTTTTGATATTTTCTGAATGCAACACCGAATAGCTAACAAGCAAATTTATATTTTGCCTCTAACTCCTGAATTATGAGTTTGTTTGTTAGTTTATTCATTCATCTATTCATCCATTGCTTTACTCTGACACTTTGTTCACTCTGCTGTCGTACTTCTCATTTCTTCTACGGTTTAAATTATCCAAAGTGCATTTCATTCAGTCAAAAAGCCTAAATTATTGTGCTTTAGGTTGCATGTCGTATTTATTATTCGTCTATTTTTTTTATGAGTTTCTGAATAAAAATCACCCGAATAGTCACTTTGTTTATATAAATTAAAAAAAATAATTTTAAAAGTACTTATTTATCAATGCTGTAGCGTTTTATTGTGATTATTTTAAAAAAAGATAAAAAAATAGCTAAAGCTTATCAAGAGTGGGCCGATACCTTTACATGAGGGGGGAACCTTTTTGAACAATGGTTGAGGGGCCGGAGTTCAATTTTAACTGAGGTGACTCTTACATTTACTTGTAGAGTTTATATATAGAGGCAAAGTAATTTAGTGAATTAAACACTCTAATTACTTTCAGGAGATATTATTATGTCAATGTTCGTAAACACTAATGTGTCATCATTAAATGCACAACGCCAGTTAGCTAACTCTGGTTCACAATTAAGCACTTCATTTGAGCGTTTATCATCTGGTTTTCGTATTAACCGTGCTGCTGATGATGCAGCGGGTATGCAAATATCAGATCGTATGACTTCACAAGTGCAAGGCTTAAACCAAGCAGTACGAAATGCAAACGATGGTATTTCAGTAGCGCAAACAGCTGAGGGCGCGTTACAAGAAATTACGACTTCTATGCAACGTATCCGTCAACTTGCTGTTCAATCACAAAGTGGTATCAATAGTTCTTCTGATCGTGCTGCACTGCAAAAAGAAGTAACCGCATTAAAATCAGAGATCAGTCGTATTGGTCAAACGACCCAATTCGCCGGTGTTGATTTATTAAAAGGCGATTATTCAGCTTCATTTTTAGTGGGTGCAAATGGTGGTCAAAGTATCAGCGTAACTGTTGGTACAAGTGCTTCACTATCTGGTTTAGGTTTAACCGATACTACGGTTGCAACTGAAACAGGTGCTTCAACAGCGTTAACATCAATTGATGCGGCTATCTCAACTATTGGTGGTTTACGTGCAGATTTAGGTGCGACGCAAAACCGATTTCAATCAACTATCCGTAACTTGAGCAATGTTGTTGAAAACGTAACAAATGCACGTTCACAAATCCGTGATACTGATTTTGCGACCGAGACAGCTGAATTAACCCGTAATCAAATTGTTCAACAAGCGAGTTTATCTGTATTGAGTCAAGCGAACCAACGCCCTCAATCAGCTTTATCGCTTTTAGGGTAATTTAGGTAAATTTGTCTCCAATGTTTTATCGGGCAACTTTACTTTTTTAAATATCTTAAATTTATTGGTTATCGCTTTGTAATGCTTAATAAATCTATCGGCATGTTTTTATAAAGCTTTAATTTTTATTATAAATATTTATGCAAAAGTGGAGGTTGAAATGGATGTTAATTCGTTACAATCTGGTGCGAATATTGCTTACTTAAACGGAAACGCTGCAATTGATACCCGTCAATTGCAGCAAGACGCTGAAGATGAGCAACAAGTGGCTAAGTCTGTCACCAACTTAGCTGAAGTTAAGAACGAAGAAGAACAAGCTAAAGTTAATGCGGATACTGCCGATACAAATTCACAAGCAGTAGAAGACGCATTATCTTCAGTGACTGATTTTGTTCAATCAAAAAATCAGGCATTGAGTTTTAGTTTTGATGAAGACAGTAATCGTTCTATTATTAAAGTAACTGATGCTAAATCAGGCGATGTGATACGACAAATTCCCACGGAAGAGGTTGTTAAACTGTCTGAACGCATTAAAGAACTCCAAAGTGATGTTGGTGAAACCATTGGCTTAGGAGTATTGTTAAACAATCAAGTTTAGTTATATGTTTTATAGAGGTTCATCATGGGCATTTCTTCAATTGGTGTAGGTTCAGGTTTAGACCTAAACGGCTTAGTTACTCAACTGCTTGATGCAGAAAGTGCACCTAAGTATGCACGTTTAGATAAGCAAGAAGACGAAATTGAAGCTGAAATATCAGGTGTCGGCCAATTAAAATCTAAAATGGATGATTTTAAGGACGCGGTTGATGAACTTCGTAATTCATATGATTTGCAAGGCCGAAAAGCCGTAACCACACATCCTTCTTCGACCGAAGAAGATAAAGAAATTTTTACAGCAGAAGCAGCAAATAGTGCAAGCCAAGGCTCGTATGAAATCACAATTGATTCATTAGCGACGGGTAGTCGCTATGAATCTGCTGATGCTTCATATACCGACTCTTCTCAATCTGTTTCAACGGCTGGCGGTTTATTAACTTTTCAAACTGGGGTTAGTGGTGAAACGTTTGATGTTACCGTTTCAGCCGGAATGACATTAACTGAGCTAGCCGCTGCGGTTAACAGTGCTAGTGAAACATATGTTGAAGATAATACAACATCAAGTTCGAGCAATGTTTTTGGCGTATTGGCCAGTATTATTGATACGGGTACGGCGGCAGGTGCTAAAATTGTATTCACCTCACAAAAAACCGGTACCGGTAACGACTTACAAATTGTAAATACCACCGATGATGCTGAACTTGATAATTTATCGACCCAAAGTTCGGGTGGCGGTGCGTTGGCTAATTTGAATGAAACTAAAACTGCAGCCGATGCTACAGCGACAATTGATGGTATTGCCGTTGCCAGTGAAACCAATGAATTTGAAAACGTTATTGAAAATGTCTCTTTTACAGCCGAATATGTTTCTGAATTTGATTATACGGATTCAGGTACTGGTGAAGATGTTTACAAAACGTCACGGCTGAGTGTTGGTGCCGATAAAGATGGGCTTAAAAATAAAATAACGGACTTTGTTGATAATTATAATTCGTTAATGGATGAAATAACGACATTAACTAAATATGGTCAATCTGAATTAGAAGATGATGGTGCGTTAGCGGGTGATTATATGGCTCGTGGCATTCAAAATGGCTTAAGCAGTATTATTTCAGGTAGCGTAAGTACCTCGTCGTTAGGCACCTTGTTTCAAATCGGTGTATCGTTTGATGACGATGGTAAGTTGCAAATATCTGAAACAGATGAGTTTGGTTTAGGTAGTGGCATCGATAGGTTAGATGAATCGCTGGATGACTCTTATGATGATATCGCGACACTATTTTCAGATAGTGATGAAGGTATCGCCTCTAATTTATATGATTATGTGTACGAATATACAACCTATGGTGGTTTGTTGCGTTCGCGTGAGCAAGGGTTAAAAGATCAAAAAGAATTGTTAAACGATCAGCGTATCCGAGTTGATTTACAAATATCGAACTATGAACAGATTATCAGAGACAAATATATTAATTTGGATTTAACCGTATCAAAATTAAACCGGACGAGTGGTTCGTTGTCTGCTTCTTTAGGCTTGTTAGGATAAGGTAAAAGCTATGTATAAAGGTATAAATGCGTATAAAAAAGGTAACTTAAAGCAGGAGGTCGCACTAGCCGACCCACATAAACTGACTTTAATGTTAATGCAAGGCGCAGTTGATAAAATTGCCATAGCCAAAGGTTGTATGCAACGCAAAGAGTTTCAAGCTAAGGGTGACAATATTGGTAAGGCGACGGCTATCATCATTAATTTGCGTGATACACTCGATATTGAAGCCGGTGGTGAAGTTGGCGAAAATTTATTTGCCCTATACGATTATATGGTTGGCCGTTTAACCGATGCTCATGTGCAAAATAATTTGCAGATCTTAGATGAAGTGATTAACCTTATGTTACCGATTAAAACGGCTTGGGCGAGTATTCCTGAATCAGCTAAACAGGAAGCTTTTGCAGCTCAGCGCGAAAAACAACAAGCGGCAGTGTGAGTAAATCTATTCAATTAATTACCGAAAATACAGCCTCATTTTTAGTCGATAATTTAACGGCTATCCAGCAGGCTTTATCAGCTGAAGAATTTGACGACAGTTTGATTTTTCAGTTGATTAATGAAAGAGATGAGTTACTCCAACATTACTTAACGACAACCGCGAAAGAGCATTTGTCAAAATCATTAATTGAGCAAGAACTTAATAATAACAGCCGCATTATGACGCTGGTCCGAGAAGAGCAACAAGCGGCGGCTGATAAATTACGATTAATTGTAAAAAGCAGAAAAGCGATAAAAAAATACCGTTAACCTAATTTACTCATTCTATTTTTTGCGCTTGTCCTTCATAAATCCTTCATAAATCCTATACTTAGCTTGCAAAAAACAATTCTACCTAAGATACTCTAACCCTTAAGTTTATGATTATATCGCCGATATAAAATTAAGATAACAAAAGGTAATTAAACTATGTTTGATAATAAATCCATATTGATCACGGGTGGTACGGGCTCTTTTGGTAAACGTTTTATCAAACATATTTTGAGTCAGTATAATCCTAAACGCGTTATTGTTTTTTCACGTGATGAGTTAAAGCAATTCGAAATGCAGCAAGATTTTAAACATCCTGCGATGCGCTATTTTATTGGTAATGTTCGTGATAAAGAGCGAATTATTACCGGAATGCGCGGTGTTGATTATGTGATCCATGCTGCCGCGTTAAAGCAAGTTCCCGCTGCTGAATACAACCCAATGGAATGTATTAAAACCAATATTCTGGGGGCGCAGAATGTGATTGACGCGGCCATTGAAGCCAATGTAAAGCGTGTGATTGCACTATCAACCGATAAAGCGGCTAACCCTGTTAATTTATACGGCGCAACTAAACTTGCATCGGATAAGCTGTTTGTTGCCGCTAATAATATTGCGGGCGCGACAGGCCCACGTTTTTCGGTTGTTCGATATGGTAATGTTGTGGGCTCTCGTGGTTCGGTCGTGCCTTTCTTTAAACAAAAACTAGCGGATGGCCTTAAGTTATTACCGGTAACACATCCGGCGATGACTCGTTTTTGGTTACCACTACAGCAAGGCGTTGAATTTGTCGTTAAAAATTTCTCTCGCATGCAAGGTGGTGAAATTTTTGTTCCTAAAATACCGTCAGTGCAAATACTCGATTTAGTTGAAGCACTAAGTGGAACTCGTGATCATGACGTTGTGGGTATTCGACCTGGCGAAAAAATGCATGAAATAATGGTGCCTGAAGAAGTTGCACATCAAACGATAGAGTTTGATGATCATTATGTGATCACGCCGGCAATTAGTTTTTTTGATAAAGAATTAGATTATTTTACAAATAAATTAGGTGAAACAGGCCAAAAAGTCGCTGAAGATTTTGAATATCACTCTGGTACAAACCCTGATTTTTTGTCTGTCAACGAATTAGTTGAGTTAGATATAGTTGCTGATTACTAGATATGTTTATTCCTTATGGCAATCATCAAATTGATGATGATGATATTAATGCAGTCGTTGATGTTTTAAAGAATCACTTTTTAACCCAAGGTCAAAAAGTTCCAGAATTTGAGCAAGCCATAGCCGATTATTGTCAGGTTAGTTATTGTACTGCGGTTAATAGTGGCACTTCAGCTTTACATGTTGCGTGCTTAGCACTGGGCGTAACAAAAGGTGATCGTGTTTGGACAACGCCTAATACCTTTGTTGCGTCGGCTAATTGTGCTTTGTATTGTGGCGCGACTATAGATTTTGTTGATATTGACCCAGCTACACGAAATATTTCCTTACCCGAATTAACTAAAAAATTAACTCAAGCAAAGTTAACCAATTCACTACCTAAAGTGTTAATGGCTGTGCACTTTGCTGGGCTTCCTTGTGATATGAAGGCGATTAAAGCCTTGAGTAATGAGTTTGGTTTTAAGATCGTCGAAGATGCAAGTCATGCACTGGGGAGCTTTTATAACGAGTTGCCGGTTGGAAATTGTTTATATTCTGACTTTACGGTTTTAAGTTTTCATCCGGTAAAACCCATAACAACCGCAGAAGGTGGGGCGTTACTTACAAACAATGAATGTTTATATAAACGTTCAGGGTTGTTTGCCAAACACGGCGTTACGCGTGCGCCTGATCTAATTGAAGATCAATATAAATCACAAGATGATGGCGCTTGGTATTATCAGCAAATAGAGTTGGGTTATAACTATCGCTTAAGTGATCTGCAAGCCGCTTTGGGATTAACTCAATTAACGAAGTTAGATGGGTTTATTAATAAACGCCGTCAATTGTGGCAGCGTTACACCGAAAAGCTGGCTCATTTACCTTTAGTTTTACCCATAGAGCCTAATTATGCTAAAAGTGGTTGGCATATCTATGTTGTTGAAGTTACAAACCATGATCGTCAACATGTATTTAATCAATTAATTGAGCAAGGCATTGGTGTTCAGGTGCATTATATACCGGTGCATTTACAGCCTTATTATCAAAAATTAGGCTTTTCTGTTGGTGATTTTCCATGTGCTGAAGCTTATTACGCAGGGGCTATCACCTTACCTTTATTTCCTCATTTGACCTTCGAGCAACAGGATTATGTTATTGCAACCATGGAATCGATACTTGGATGAAAAATTTAGCTGTTATTCCTGCGCGAGGTGGTAGTAAAAGAATACCACAAAAAAATATTCGCGAATTTTGTGGTCAACCCTTGATCGCCTATTCGATCCAAGCCGCGCTGCAATCAAATTGCTTTGATAAAGTTATTGTCAGTACAGATAGCATTGAAATTGCCAATGTGGCTAAGCAATATGGTGCAGAAGTCCCTTTTATGCGACCTGCCGATTTGGCTGATGATTACACAGGAACCACCGCCGTAACACGGCATGCGATAGAGACAATGCAAGCCGCAGGCTTTGAATTTGAAAATACCTGTTGTATTTATGCTACTGCCCCTTTTTTACAGCCCGAATATCTGCAACAAGGTTTACAAATACTAAAAGAAAATAAATCAAAAAGTTATGCATTTTCGGTAACGAGTTACGCTTTTCCAATTCAACGTTCTATTTGTATTAATGAAAGTGGTGTTTCTATTATGTATCCTGAACATATTGGTAAACGCTCACAAGATTTAACCGAAGCTTATCACGATGCAGGACAGTTTTATTGGGGGCGAAGTGCTGATTATTTAGCTAGAAAAAAGCGTATTTTTTCAGAGCATAGTTATCCAATTATTTTACCGCGCCATCTAGTTCAAGATATTGACACGCTTGAAGATTGGCAAAGAGCTGAACTAATGTATACCGCGTATATGCAGCAAAAATGAGAATAAATTAATGAAAAAGACTAATAAAATATTATTAATTAGAATGTTATCACTTGGTGAAATAGCTTCGGTTGCGGTGCCTGCATTACGTTATTTACAGCAAACACGGCCCGATAGTGAGATCACGGTTTTAACCTATGGCGCAGGCGAAAAAATTATAAAACTTGCAGAGCCTACCGTTCAGGTGAGCGCTCTATTAGACGGTTTTTGGCCTGATGAATTTTTACCGGCAATGGAAACGTTTTTAGGTTTAGCAGAAGATATTCTCGCGGTAGAATATGATGAAGTCATTAATTTAGATACGGCATTTATGCCATGCTTTTTAGCGCGTTTTTTAAAAGATGCTGGTGAAAAAGTCACTGGTAATATTTTATCTATGTCGGTGCAATCGCTTATTGCAGATTTTCAAACACAAGCATTACAACCTGAATTTGTACAAGAACAGAGTTTATATTTAGAAAGTACGTATTTCACCATGGCAACTTGGCATACACAATGGTGGCAAGGCGCTTATTTACCGGATGGGGGCTACCCTGAATACTATTTATCGCGTTCGTGTGGCTATATAGATTATCAACATAACGACCATATTGAACTTTCAGAGCCGACGCCGATAAATAAACCCGCTAAAAAAGTGATCGCCTTAGCGCTTGCACCTTCTGCGCAAGATGCCGGCTTTGACCGCAATCAGATATTACAAGAAAAACTGATTGCAGCCGGATTTGATATTTTAAATGAATTTAGGAAGTCATCTGATGTTGAACAGCAATTTAAAGATTTAAACCGCGCTGATTTATTAGTGACATTAGCACGAGATGCGTTTTGGTTTGCTAAAGCGGTCAATTGTCCGCGATTATTATTAGCGGCTGATAATGAGCCCAAAATGTTGATGTCGGAATATACAATTGAAACCGCCCTTAACGATATAAACCTTGATGAGTTGATTGACGCAATCACTGAAATTACAAGTTCATAGAGGTTTGTATGCAGATCGCAGCGCGGAAAATTGATGCTTCTCAGCCTCCTTTTATTATAGCGGAGTTATCGGGCAACCATAATCAAGATCTTGCTTTAGCAAAGCAGATGATTAAAGCGGCAGCTGATGCCGGCGTTGATGCAATAAAGCTGCAAACCTATACTGCTGATTCAATGACGCTAGCAGTCGATTCGGATAATTTTCGTATTACCGAAAAAGATTCGCTTTGGTATGGTGAGCACTTACATTCGCTTTATCAAAAAGCCAGCACACCTTATGAGTGGCATTCAGAGCTGTTTGACTATGCTAATCAGTTAGGACTCATTGCCTTTAGTTCGCCCTTTGATGAAGACGCTGTCGATTTTTTAGAAACGTTAAATGTGCCCGCTTATAAAATCGCGTCATTTGAGTTAACCGATATTCCACTTATTCAAAAAGTGGCGAGCACGGGCAAACCCATTATTATGTCGACAGGCATGGCGACAGAAACTGAAATATTTGAAGCGCTAAATGCCGCTAAAGCCGCGGGTGCGAAAGAGCTTGTATTATTAAAATGTACGAGTACTTATCCAGCCACACCTGAAAATACAAATTTAAATACGATCACTGACATGCGCGTTCGCTTTGGTTGTCAAATTGGTTTGTCTGATCATACGCAAGGTATTGGTGCTGCAATTGCGTCTGTTGCGCTTGGCGCGGTGGTTATTGAAAAGCACTTTGTATTAGATCGCCATGCGGGAGGTGTTGATGCCGCGTTCTCACTCGAACCGCCAGAGTTCAAATTACTATGTGAGCAAAGTCGTGTAGCACATAAAGCTCTTGGTCATATTGTTTATGGTGGCAGCGCAGCTGAAGAGAAGTCAAAATATTACCGGCGCTCTATTTATATCGTAGAAGATATTAAAGCCGGGAATAAACTTGAACCGCGTCATTTAAAAATAGTGCGCCCTGCCATCGGTTTAGCGCCAAAGTATTATCAAACGATACTGGGCAAGCAAGTTAAAGCCGATTTAATTGCAGGTCATTCATTGCAATGGGATGACTTGCTTTAATGCACGTGATATTTCGTGTTGATGCAAGTCAATCAATTGGGCTAGGGCACCTAATGCGCTGCCTCGCGCTTGCAGGTTATTTTTCGCCAAAGCATCATGTTACTTTTTTAATTAATAAAACAACGCATCCCTTGTATAAGGCTTTAAATCACGGGCATTTTAAAGCCTTAATCATGCCTGATTTGTTAACACCCAAAGAAGAAGTTTATTGGTTAAATGAAAACGTCGAGCTGAAATCTGTTGATTGGTTAGTCTTAGATGGTTATCAGTTTTCTGAAGCGTATCGTTTTGCATTATCATCGATGCTTATATCGAAACACTGTTTATTTGCTGTTTTTGATGACAATAATGATCAAGGGCAACTCTTTGCCAACTGCATCATTAATGGTAACGAACATGCCAGTTTACTTGATTATCGTTATACCGCGTCAACCGCTGAATTATGTTTAGGCGCTCAATATAGAATCATTAGACAAGCATTTGCTGCGTATCAAAATATTGATAACCCGGTAACTGAACGCCATGAAATAACGGTAATAATGGGCGGTTCAGATACGAAAAATTTAACCTTAAGCATATTACAGCGTTTACATGTGGTTTTGCCTCAAGTTGTTATTAATGTGATAACCGGTCAGGCCTATCCGCATTTAAACGTATTAACCCCCTTTGTACAAGCGCATCCGCGCATGTTAAAACACCATCATAATTGTCAAAACGTAGAAGCCCTTTTTGCACGCAGTCGGTTAGCTATTTCGGCTGGCGGAACCACACAATACGAATTACAAGCTTGTTGTACACCGACGATTTTATTGATGGTGGCTAATAATCAAGAAATTGCCTGTAATATGGCGAGTAAACAAGAAATGGCTCATGTTTTAGACTTTAGAAAAACCGCTAATCTAGTTAAATTAGTTGCTGATGTTGAACAATTTTGGCTAGATGAAAACCGTTTAATCAAAATGCATAACACAATGAAAGCTAAAGCTGTTTTAAATGGTGCCGAAAATATAATTAATGCTTTTATGAAAAAGTTGGATTCAAAATAATAATGAAATTATCAAAAGAAGAATGCTTAGAGACGATTTATCGTGCTATTGACGAGCTAAACACGACTCGTGAAGATAATGAGAAAATAGTACAAGGTAATTCAACCGCTCTATATGGGCCACAAAGCCCGATGGATTCGGTTGATTTAGTTAATTTGTTACTCTCGATTGAAGAAACATTAGAGGATGATTTTGATATTCATTTTACTATCGCTAATGAAAAAGCCATGTCGTTAAAAAATAGCCCATTTAGAACGGTTGAAACCTTGGCTGCTTATATATTTGAATCGGCAACAGAATAAATACTTATGCAGTCTAATCAGACAAAAGTCGTTTTGATCACCGGAACAAGCAAAGGAATAGGGCTTGCGCTTGCACAGTGGTTTTTATCATTAGGTTATATCGTTGTTGGTTGTAGTCGAAGTGCCTGTCCTATTCAACAGGATAATTATGAGCACTTTCAAGTCGATATCACTGACGAGCTTCAAGTGAAACGCTTATTTTCGACCATTAGAAAAAAACATCGGCGTCTTGATTTTTTGATTAACAATGCGGGGGTCGCCGCGATGAATCATGCAATTTTAACCCCATTAGAATCCGTTGAGCGAGTGTTCTCGACCAATGTATTTGCGAGTTTTTTGTTTTGTCGTGAAGCCGTTAAACTCATGCGTAAAAATAAATTTGGCCGCATAGTCAATTTTTCAACCGTCGCGGTGCCCTTTAATTTAGAAGGTGAAGCGATATATGCTGCTTCTAAATCGGCTATAGAAACCTTAACCAAAATTTTAGCAAAAGAGTTTGCTGAATTTGGTGTCACGGTTAATGCGATTGGTCCGAGTCCTATTCAAACAGATTTGATAAAAAATGTACCGGCCGACAAAATCGAAAATTTGTTAAATAAGCAAAGTATCAAACGATTAGGCGAATTTGATGATGTGAAAAATGTCATTGAATTTTTCACACGAGCTGAGAGTGATTTTATAACCGGGCAAATAGTTTATTTAGGCGGTGCTTAATGTATATCGATTTTTTACTGGCCACTTTTAACAATAATAAAAACAAAGACGCCATTGTTTGGCACGATACGCTGTATTCTTATGAATGGTTATTAAATAAAACACAACACTGGTTACACACTTTACCTGATTTAAATATTAAACCAGGTAAAGTCGTGATGATTGAGGCCGATTATTCACCTAATGCGATCGCGTTATTACTAGCACTGATTGAAAAACAATGTGTGATCGTGCCTATTACTGAATCCGTTGCGCATAAAAAACAAGAGTTTATTGAAACATCACAGGCTGAATTTGTTATTACCTTAAGTGATTCAGATGAGTTTGCGTGTGTGCAAACAAATACCGCTGCAAAGCACGCTTATTTTGATGCGTTAAAACAACTTGCCGCCCCTGGTCTTATCTTATTCTCGTCTGGTTCAACTGGAAAAAGTAAAGCCGCAGTACACGACTTAGCTAAATTACTTGAAAAATTTAAAGTACAGAGACACGCGTTAAGAGCGATTACTTTTTTATTATATGACCATATTGGTGGCGTAAATACGTTGTTATATACGCTTGCTAATGCGGGGTGTGTTATCACCGTAAGTGATAGAACACCTGATACGGTTTTATCGACGATAGATAAATATCAAGCCGATCTGTTGCCAACATCGCCGACGTTTATTAATTTAATTTTAATCAGTGAAGCATATAAACGATTCAACTTAACGTCGTTAAAAACGGTGACTTATGGTACAGAGCCGATGCCAGAGTCAACTTTGCTGCGTTTTACTCAATTATTTCCGCATATTAAATTATTGCAAACCTATGGATTATCGGAGCTGGGTATTTTGCGGTCAAAATCTAAAAGCTCTGATTCGTTATGGATGAAAATTGGCGGTGAAGGTTTTGAAACCCGAGTGACAGATGATGGCATTTTAGAAATTAAAGCTTACTCAGGTATGCTAGGGTATTTAAATGCGCCGAGCCCTTATACCGACGATGGCTGGTTTCATACAGGTGATCAAGTTGAAGTATCGGGCGAATATATTAAAGTGTTAGGTCGTCAGTCAGAAATTATTAACGTTGGCGGGCAAAAAGTGTACCCTGCCGAAATTGAATCGGTGATTATGCAATTACCTTGGGTGGCCGAAGCTGAAGTTTATAGCGAGCGAAATGCTATTTTAGGCAACATCGTTTGTGCCAAATTACGTTTAACCGCACATGATGACGTTTTTGATAAACGTGCTATTAAAGCTCAATTGAAAGCGCATTGTTTAACATCACTTGAGTCTTTTCAAATCCCGGCCAAATTAACCTTCAGTGACAGTGAGCAATACAGCCCGCGCTTTAAAAAAATGCGAACCTTATAATTATGTTTGAATTTAAACGTCTTGATCGTGCACATTTATCGCTGGTTTTAGCTTGGCGTTTAAGTTCTGCCGTGAGTGAGTTTATGTTTTCGGATATATCGCCCGACCCACAATTGCAATTGGCTTGGTTTGAAAACTTAAAACAACGAACTGATGTGAATTATTGGGTAATTTATTATCAACAATCGCCGATTGGTGTGATTAGCCAAAATGATATTTCACGTGAACATAAACGTTGCAGTTGGGGATTTTATATAGGTGACCAAGCGTGTAAAAATTTAGGCGGGTTAGTCCCGCCTTACTTTTATAATTTTGTATTTCTTGATCCCTCGATAAATAAAATTACAGCTGAAGTGATGAGTAATAATACACAAGTGGTCAAGTTGCATAAATTACACGGCTATCGTGAAGTTGGGGTATGGCAAGAGCATATTTATAAAAAGGGTAACGTTTATGATGTGCATCTTATGGAATTGCACCGCGAAGATTGGATCAATAAAAAGCGGTTTAAAAAATACATAGCGCCTTTTGAACATATTTTAACGAACAGTTAGTTAGATTGTAAAAACATTGGCAAAAATATTGCTACTAATTGATAATAAAGAAAATAATTGTCGTGAAGTCAAATAACTGACGTATAGGTAAGCTTAAAAAATTATTGCTTGTTTACTCAATATACTATTTATAAAGTACGTTAGTTGCATCAAATTAAAATAATAATAGAGAGAGATTGGGGATGTTAAAAGATATTCGCATGCATCTTGAAAAAGATGAAGATGCGCAAACTGAAATTGAAAACCAATCTTCTTTGTATATTAAACAAAACCATAAAAAAAATGTCTCCGCTTTTGCTCGCCATATACCTTCTTTAGTGGGTGATATACAAGATACCAACACGCAGAATATTGCTTTTTTCTTAAATCAAAACAGTCAATTTAATATTGTCGATTATGGAGCCGGACGTGCTTTTTATGGTTTAGATCCCGATCGAGAAGTAAAAAAACAGTTTGATGTTTTTACACAACACGCTCCTTATGTTGATATTAATCGTTCTATTTCAGAATCAACTGACCAAAATCTAGAGAGCGGTGAAAGTCTCGATCCGTTAACTTCACTGGCTAGTTACCAAAAGTATCAAACGTATAAAGCGTTGCCTACCGAGGTTAATTTACTTATCGTTTTTGGTATTGGGCTTGCTAAGCACCTATTATTGTTAGTCGAACAGCATAAAATTAACCATTTAGTCATATACGAACCAGAGCGTCAGTATTTTCAATGCTCAGCGGCTGTAGCTCAATGGCAAGACATTTTAGACATAGCGGATAAAAAAGGGACTTCTATTTACTTTCAGTTAGAAAAAGATGGTCGTGATTTAATTAGTGATATAGAAGAATTAAAAGCACATTTTTCGATAAATGAATTTTATTTTTACAAGCATTATAACCATCCCATTTTTGATGCCATTGAATTAGATTTAAAAAATAAGCCTTGGTCACGTATTATTAAGGATGGCTTTAGCTATCAATATGCTAACTATATTCAAAGTTTACCGCATTGGACACAAAGCATAAGCGTTGAAGATTATAGTTCGGTAGACCCTAATAATGATGATGTTTTCCAAAAGAATTTAACCGCGTTTAAATATTATTTTCCAGACATTCATGAAGAGTTTAAAAATTATCAACCTAAGAATTGGTTACCGATTAAAGCGGCAGATGGTGAAATAAATATAATTCAAAAAGAAACATTAATTGCTTATTACGGTAACTCACCAAAAAAAGAATCCATTTTAAATTACGAACATTTTAGTCAATACCCAAATAAAGACGGTTTAGTTTTAGGTTATACCGGCACTAAACTAAAACAATATTTGCATTACCAACTGGTTGCCTCAACAGAAAAGTTATTAAAAGAAGTAGAAGAAGATGTAGGTGATTTACCTGAAACGCTTAAGTCATTAATTATATTTGGTGTGGGTTTAGGTTATCAAATAGAGCATTTACTATCAGAAAAGAAGGTTGAAAAATTATTCTTATGCGAACCCAATAGAGACTTTTTCTATGCATCTTTATTTGCCACCGATTGGGCCGGTATTTTAGAGAAAGTTGATAAGGCAGAAGGTCGCTTATATATCAATGTTGGTGATGATGGCAGTAATTTATTTCGTGATTTATTACGCCAGTTTTACGCTGTAGGACCTTATATATTAGCGAATACCTATTTTTATCAATGCTATTATAATTCTGAACTTGTCAAAGCCGTTGCACAGTTACGTGAGCAATTACAAATTGTTATATCGATGGGCGAATATTATGATCATGCACGTTATGGTATTGCCCATACGACTGAAACGATAAATCGTCATTATCCCTTTTTAGCTAAAAACCCGGAAAAATTAATTTCATTTAACGAAAAAAACGTTCCAATATTTTTAGTGGGTAACGGGCCATCACTTGACAGTTTAATTGAGGTAATTAAAGAGTGGCGCGATCAAGCCATTGTCGTTTCATGTGGCACCGCACTCATGCCACTGTACAAAAATGGTATTACGCCTGATTACCACGCAGAAATTGAATTAAATCGTTCCACTTATGATTGGTGTTGCCGTGTAGGTGACTTTGAATATCTTAAAAACATTACACTATTATCTTGTAATGGCATTCACCCTGATACGTGTGATTTATTTAAAGATGTACTCATTGCATTTAAAGATGGTGAATCTTCGACTGTTTCTGCGCTCGAAATTTTAGGTGCCGACAACTTTGAAGAGTTGCAATATGCTTTTCCAACCGTATCTAACTTCGCTATTAACCTGTTTACTAAAATAGGTTTTAATCAAATTTACTTGATGGGTGTAGATTTAGGTTTTGTCGATAACAAAAATCATCATTCTAAACAATCAGGATATTACCAAGAAAATGGTAAAGAGATGTTTGATTATGCGGCGAAAAACAATACCTCGATTGTTATTCCAGGTAACTTTCGACCTACCGTTTTTACCAAACAAGAATTTAAAGTCTCTAAAGCGATTATCGAAGAAACGCTGGCGTCACAAAAAGTGGATTGCTTTAATTGTAGCGATGGCGCAAGAGTCATTGGTTCAATCCCATTAAAAGGGGATTTGATATTACTTACCAATAGTCATACTGATAAAACGAATGCACTTCGTTCACTTCGACATAACGTATTTAAAGATGCTGATCCAGAGCAAAACTATCAAGATCGTTTTAACGCTAAATTTCAAGCTGAAGTGCTAAAAAATGAATTAACGGTATTTATTGAAAAATCACAACAATCAATAACGTGTATTGAAGATGTAGAACGATTAATTGAAGAACAAAAAACATTGCTGTTTACCTCATATCAACACGGTAAATCGTTATTGTTTTATTTGCTGTATGGGACGGTTAACTATATAAATGCGACGTTTACAAAATGTTTAAATACGCCTGACCACCTTAATTTATGCCAGCAAGTTTTAGAAGAATGGTTATCAACATTGCAGACCATTAAAGGTGACTTTATTGATGATCCGAAAGCGTTTGATTTTTGTTCTTCTTTAACATCACAACGAGAAACTGTGTTACTTAGAAAAGCAGCCGCTAAACTGACTGCAAGCATTTATACTGAAGATCAACACAATAGTTTTACCTATTTTGAGTGCATGGTTAATAGTATTTTTTCTTTTGGGGAAGAAGACAACCCTGATACTGCTACAGAATGTGGTAAAGTATGGTTAGATTTAATTGATTATAAGTGTAGTTATAGCTTACTACATGATAGTAATAACCTTATACGTCTTAATGTTCCATTACAAAGCTTTCAATATTTAGATGAGCAATTAAATAATGAACCTCACCTTTCTTATTTTTTTTGGTTAGGCAATTTAGATGGTAATAAAGAAAGCTTATTTAATGGCGAGCATCCGTTAGTGCACATTAGACGATGTACTTTCCTCCCTAAATTTTTATTAAATAGTCACAAGGTGAAGTTGTTTTTACCTAAATATCAATTTTGTAATTCGACCTTACCTCAAAAAAAATTATACTTATCCTGTTTGATTAAATCACTATCAAATGTGAAAGGTTATGTTGAATATACGGATTATATTGCGATACCCAAAGATAGTTTTAGTCTAGAAGATATTGAGTGTGACGTTGTTGGTAATAGAGGAAGAATACGTCGCCATTCTGTCACACTGGAATCATTACTTTGGAATGATTTTTCAGAAATTCAAGCAATTAATGTATTAGATGCTATTCAATATGGTAAAAGTTGGGTCACACCTCAATAATGAATTTATGGAGATAAGTTAAATTGAATATTCCATTATTTGTATTGGCGGGAGGTTTTGGTACTCGATTAAGGAGTGTTGTTAATAATGTTCCTAAGCCTCTAGCTCCTGTTAATAACAAACCTTTCCTATATTATTTAGTTGATAATTGGCTCGAACAAGGCATTCACAAGTTTATATTTTTATTACATTATCAAGGTGATTTAATTGAAGCCTTTTTAAATGATTTAAAGTTGCATTCTCGTTTTGAATCGTGCGAATTTATTTATATTTATGAACCTAAGCCTTTGGGAACGGGTGGGGCGATTAAACATGCTTTACAAAAGCTAGCTATCCAAGATGATTTTTTTGTTGCTAATGCAGATACTTGGTTAGGTCAAGGGATTGAAGCGCTAAATGGATCATCATCGGGCACTATTGCTTCTGTTCATGTATCTGATGTGACTCGTTATGGACGATTAGAATTGCAACGTGACGTTGTTATGCAATTTGGTGAAAAAGATTTATCAGGGGGCCGCGGTTGGATAAACGCTGGGCTATATCGTTTAAATTATGATTTCTTTGTGGATACAGATACTAGTTTTTCGTTAGAAGAAAAAGTACTCAAACCAGCTGCAGAATGCCAGTTACTAAAAGCCATTAAAGTAGGAGGGGACTTTATTGATATAGGCATCCCTGAAGACTATCATCGTTTTTGTCGTTGGGTTGAAAATAAGAAAATGAGTGCATTGTGAATTTAGATCTTTTTCAAATTTCAGAATCAGCGTCGTTGAAAGATGCTTTAAAAAAAATTGAGCTTAATCATAATGGCGTTATTTTAGCAATAAATGATAAAAAGCAAATTGTAGGTTTAGCTACTGATGGTGATATTCGCAGATGTTTAATAAATAACCTTTCGCTATCGGCCCCTTTACATTTGTGCATAAATCGAGATTTTATTTGGGCAGAATCTGACGTGACACGCGAGTTTTTAATGAAAAAACTTGATCACAATATTCGTTATATCCCCTTGCTTAACTCTAATAAAGAATTAACTGGATTAGCTTCAAAAAACTGGTTGCCACCTCAAGATGAACAGCCTGTATATGCGCGCTCTCGTGCTCCTGTTCGTGTCAGTTTTGGTGGCGGAGGTTCTGATTTAACTCATTACTTCGTCAATCAAAATGGTGCTGTTATTAATAGTACTTTAGCCATATATAGTCATGCCACGTTGAGACTCAGAAGTGATACTAAAATTATTATTAATTCTAAAGATTTAGGTGAAATATTCGAAGCTGTCAACATAGAAGAGGCCATGCGACATAAAGGCAAATTTGATTTAATTATTGCATTGCTTAAAGTTGCAAACCCAAATTTTGGCTTTGAAATGTACTTGGATTCTGATTTTCCGATGAACTCTGGCTTAGGTGGCTCTGCAGTTGTATCTGCCGCTGTGTTGGGGTGCTTTAATCAATTGAGACAAGACAAATGGGATTCGCATGAATTAGCTGAATTAGCTTACCAAGCTGAACGATTGCATATGGGAGTCGCCGGTGGCTGGCAAGATCAATATGCTAGCGTATTTGGTGGTTTCAATTTTATGGAATTTAGAATGGAACAGAACATTGTCCACCCACTTAGAATTCCTGAAGATACTTTGTTAGAGTTAGAAGAAAATCTTGTTTTGTGCAATAGCAACTTGTCTCACCACTCTGGCGAAATACACAAGCACCAAAAAGAGATGATGACTCAAGACGAAGTCATAGAAAAAGTGAAAGAGAATGTTGAACTAACTTATGAAATGCGCAATAACCTACTCAGGGGACGTTTACATCAATTTGGTTTGAACTTAAATAAAGCTTGGTCGCTGAAAAAGCAGTTTAGTTCGCGTATCTCAAGCCAAGAGCTGGATAATATATATGATCAAGCTCTTTTAAATGGCGCTTTAGGTGGTAAGTTATTAGGTGCTGGTGGTGGTGGTTTTTTCCTTTTTTATGTTCCTGCATTTAAAAAATTAGAATTAATAAAAGCCTTAGAAAAAATGGGTAAGCAAGCTATTCAATTTAGATTTGAATCGGAAGGCTTGAAATCGTGGACTGTACGTGAAGAAAAGTATTAATAAATGACAAATAAATTTAATTTTAAAATCGGCCAATTTGAAATTGGTTCTAATCATACTTTTGTTATAGCGGAGATCGGAAACAACCATAATGGTTGTATTAAACGTGCAAAAGAAATGATTGACTTAGCTATTGAGATGGATGTTGATTGTGTTAAGTTTCAAATGAGGCATTTAGATCAAGTTTATAGACAAAGTTCACTTGAAAAATCAGGTGATGATTTAGGCACCGAATATGTTCTGGATCTACTTTCTCGATTTGAATTGACCCTTGAAGAACATAAAGGATTAGCTGAATATTGCCAACAAAAAGGTATTTTATATCTATGTACACCGTGGGATGAAAAGAGTATTGATGTACTTGAGTCATTTTCAGTGCTGGCTTATAAAGTTGCATCAGCTGACTTAACTAATTTACCACTAATTGATAAATTGATAAAAACGAACAAGCCGCTAATTTTATCAACTGGTATGAGTACAAATGAAGAAATCAATTGCACGGTTGATTTCTTAAATAGCAAAAATGCCCACTATGTTCTTCTACATTGTAACAGTACATACCCAGCTCCACTGCAAGATATTAATTTAGCTTGGATGGCTTCTCTTGCAAAAATACACCCTTTAGTCGGTTACTCTGGCCATGAAAGAGGGACTGCTGTGTCCCTCGCCGCTGTTGCGCTTGGTGCTAAAGTGGTTGAGCGTCACTTTACTCTTGATCGGAATATGGAAGGTCCTGATCATGCAGCGAGCTTGGAGCCAACTGAGTTCTCAGCGCTTTTAAAAGGTATTCGTGAAATAGAGCAAAGCTTAGGAGACGCAAAGCATCGTCAGTTATCTCAAGGCGAAATGATTAACCGAGAAAACTTAGGCAAGAGCTTAGTTTCAACTAGAGTTCTTAAAAAAGGAACTCGCCTTACCGGGGAGCATATTAAAGTGAGAAGCCCTGGTCAGGGGTTATCACCACAAATGTACGAGGCACTTTTAGGTAAGGTTCTGCAACGTGATGTGGAAGAGGAAGGCTTCTTTTTTGCAACGGATTTGACTGAAGAGGTGGTAACGCCACAAACGTATCGTTTTAGTCGACCTTGGGGGGTGCCTGTTCGGTATCATGATTTTTCAGAATACAATCAAATGATTAAACCTGATGTATTTGAATTTCATTTATCGTACTCTGATATGGATTTGCCATTAGCTGATTATTTTTCAGGTACTTATGCTTGCGATTTTGTGGTTCATGCACCAGAGCTATTCTCAAACAGTCGACTAATGGACCTTGCATCACAAGCTGAAGACTATCGTACTGAGTCGATAAAAGAAACTCAGCGAGTTATCGATATTACCAGAGCACTTAAGAAATTCTTCCCTAAAACCGAAAAGCCGCTAATAGTCGCTAATATTGGTGGTTTCTCTATGGATGAACCCATGGAGGTTGAGCAAAGAGCGCTTTATTATCAAACATTCGAAGATAGCTTGAGTCAGTTAGATTTAGAAGGTGTTGAATTAATTCCACAAACGATGGCTCCGTTTCCGTGGCACTTTGGTGGACAACGTTATCAGAATATATTTGTGCATATTGATGAGATAATAGAATGGTGCGACAAGCTAAACTTGAGGATGTGCTTTGATATTTCTCATACACGTTTAACTTGTAACCATTTTGGCTTAGATTTTTATGAGTTTGCCCGTAAAATTGCGCCTATTTCTGCTCATTTACATCTAGGTGATGCATTAGGTGTAAACGGTGAAGGTTTGCAAATAGGTGACGGTGATATCGACTTTACTTTGCTTTGTGATATTTTGAAGCAAGGTTGCCCTAATGCTTCATTTATCCCTGAAATTTGGCAAGGCCATAAGAATGGCGGTGAAGGTTTTTGGGTTGGTTTAAATAGATTAAATAACTTACTTTAGCCGTGAATTTCTAGAAAAAATTAAATTAGTTTCTTCTCAGGCCGATATGTAATTAGTAGATTTTAAAGGATTATTGACGTTCATGAGCTCATATTTTATAGGCACAATGCAAGGGCGTTTATTGCCTAAGTATAAAGGGCGCTATCAAGCTCACCCTGTTAATTATTGGCAAGATGAATTTGAAGTGGCCAAGTCAGTCGGCATAAATGGGATCGAGTTCATTTTAGATTTTAATGACGTAGACTTAAACCCGTTGATGAATGATGTTGGTGTAAACGCGATCAATCAAATCGTCAATGATACCGGTGTGGCGGTTAAAACGATATGTGCCGATTATTTTATGGAAGCACCTTTGCATGTTGCTGATATAGCTTCAGCAAAAAGAAGCTTCAACGTTTTAAAAAAGCTAATTACTAATGCGGTGAAATTACAGGTTACGGACATTGTTATTCCTTGTGTAGATCAGTCTTCTCTCACAAGCTTTGAAGATAAAGAGCGGTTTGTTGCCGCTATTCAACAGTTCTTACCTCTCCTTGAAAAACATAAAATTAATTTATCACTAGAAACTGATTTACCCCCAAAGGCGTTTAAATCTTTATTAATGGCGATTAACTCGCCCTTTGTCACGGTTAACTATGATATTGGTAATAGCGCTGCTTTAGGTTTCGATCCAGAAGAAGAGCTCGCTTGCTATGGCGAAAAAATATCTGACATTCATATCAAAGATCGTGTATTGAACTCTGGCCCTGTTGAGTTGGGTAAAGGTGATGCTCAGTTTGAGCGTTTTTTTAACGCGCTTAAAAAGTTTAATTACTCTGGCCCTTTTATTATGCAGGCTTACAGAGATGATGAAGGGCTTGCGATTTTTAAATCACAACTTGCTTGGGTAAAGCCTTATTTGGATGCCATATATGAGTGATGTTATTGCTATTATTCCTGCTCGTTCAGGATCTAAGTCGGTCATTGATAAAAACATCTTACCATTGAATGGTTATCCTCTCATTGCGTATAGTATTGCTGCTGCTAAATCTACACCGGGTATTTCACGTGTTCTTGTTTCGACTGATTCTGAAAAATATGCTGAAATCGCACGTTTTTGGGGTGCTGAAGTGCCTTTTATACGTCCTGACGCTTTTTCTACGGATGAGTCGACAGATCGTGACTTTTTAATTCATGCAATGCAATGGTTATTAGAACACGAGGGAAATTGTCCGGAATATTGGGTGCATTTAAGACCAACAACGCCCTTAAGAGATTCTAAATACATAGAGACAGCAATATCGACTATTCAGAAAAGTGAGGGCGCAACGTCTCTTCGTTCTGCTCATAAAGCCCCTGAATCGCCTTTGAAATGGTTTGTCAAAAATGATGATGGCTGTTTTACCGGGCTGACCAACAATACAGATGGAGTTGAAAGATTTAACTTACCCAAAGAAGCGTTTCAACAAGTTTATATTCCTGATGGATATGTAGATATCGTCCGCTCATCCCACGTATTAAATCAACAATCTATTCATGGCGAATATATGTTGGGCTTTGAAAGCCCTGTTTGTACCGAAGTTGACTCCGCTGAAGAATTTGAATATATCGAATACCAAATAAGTAAACAGCCGTTAGTAGAACTACAGCGCTATTTGCACAATCAAAAAATTAAATAGAGGTTAATATGGCTGGTGGTGGCTTTTCACACGACCCAATCGTGGTTGAAAAAATAAATACGCGTTATCGTAAAATAGTAACCGCAATTCCAGTTCCCGAGAGTATCCCTTTACTGCATAGTATGTATAAAGTTGAATCTCATTCAATGCATGGACAAATGCCTATCATTTGGGACAAAGCTGAAAATTTTCAAGTGCATGATCGATGGGGTAATGTGTGGATTGATTTTACGAGTACTATATTTGTTGCTAACGCAGGTCATGCAAACCCTAGAATTAAAGCTGCACTACAAAAAGTAATAGAAAAGCCATTGCTTCATACATATACCTATGCCAGCCAAGAACGGATTGATTATTTAAATTACTTAATAGAACAAACTCCGACTCAATTCGAAAAATCATTTTTACTTTCTGCTGGCACTGAAGCGACGGAAGTTGCGTTAAAGTTGATGCGTTTAGAAGGTCAAAAACGTGGTAAAAGAAAGCAAGGCATTGTTTGTTTTGATGGTGCTTTTCATGGGCGTACTTTAGGGGCTCAAATGATGACTGGTAGTGCGGGGGCTCGAGAATGGATAGGCTATCAAGATCCGAATATTCATCATCTACCTTTTCCTTACCCTTGGTTAACGCCTGTAAAAGAAGACTCTAAAGCGTTCTTTAAAACTGAATTGTATAAAATGTGCAGTGCACAAAACATCGATCCTGAGCATGATATATGTGGTTTTATGCTTGAGACATTCCAAGGGTGGGGAGCCGTTTTTTACCCAGTAGAATTTGTACAAGCACTTGATGAATTCGCAAAAGAAAATCAGATCTTGATTGCTTTTGACGAAATGCAAGCTGGATTTGGGCGCACTGGTGAGTTGTTTGGATATATGCATTATAACATTGAGCCTGATTTATTATGCTGTGGTAAAGGTGCAAGCTCTGGATTACCATTAGCAATTGTATTAGGTTCTGCTGATGTAATGGATTTACCGGACATTGGCTCGATGAGCTCTACACACTCTGCCAATCCTCTGTGTTGTGTTGCGGGACACGCTAATTTAGAAGCGTTAATTGAAGACGGGCTTATTGATAATTCCAAAGCGTTAGGCTTAGTTTTCCACAGAGAATTAGATAAATTAAAAGCTAAATACCCTGAACACCTTAAACACATATTTGGCAAAGGCTTACTAGCGGCTCTTGTGTTCCAAGATAAGAATGGTAAGCCATTAAGCGAATTGTGTGATGTGATTTGTGAAAAAGCATTACAAAAAGGGTTGTTATTGGTTCATACCGGACGAGAATCTATAAAGTTAGCCCCACCTTTAAGTATAAATGAAGATGCTTTATTGGAAGGAGTAATGGTTTTAGATGAGTGCATTGAACAAGCGTTATGTGAGTTAGCGAAAGTTAAAGCTGAGGACGTTAAAAATCATGTTTGTTAATGCTCGACATACCGGTATCGTTGTGAATAACATAGAAAACTCTGTTGATTTTTATCAACGATTAGGTTTTGTCATTGAAAATCAAGATATCGAAATCGGGACTTTTATTGATCAAGTAACAGGGTATAAAAACGCAAAATTAGAATGGGTAAAATTAAGATTAGGAGATGGTTTTTTACTTGAATTATTAAAATACCACTCTCATCCCGCTGATATTGTTGAAGGAAATGCACCCGCAAATAAACAAGGCTGCTCGCATATTGCTTTTAGTGTTTTAGATAGTCAACTTGCGTGTGACCTCATTCTCGCTTTAGGCGGAAGTCTTGTTAATCAGCCCGCATTAGCCCCGAATGGAAAAGTTAAAGTGGCTTACTGCTATGATCCAGAAGGTGTACTTTTAGAAATTGTAGAGGAAATAAAATGAGCCGGTACATCTCTGTCGTATATGATGAAAGCGAGAGACCTTATACTGAATATCCTGCAAAATTATGCAATTATATAGCTCAAATATTCCAATTAAAGCCTGGGATGAAGTTACTCGAACCCGGTTGCGGAAGAGGCGATTTTATTAAAGCGTTTCAGCAAATAGGCTTAGATGTAACAGGTGTTGATATATGTAGTGAATCGCTAAATTATGCAACTGACTATGATGTGGCTATTTGCGATGTAGAGCAAGATAAACTGCCTTTTGAGGATGATTTTTTTGATGTGATCTATAGTAAATCATTCATTGAGCATCTCCATTCCCCAGAAAAATATTTAGCAGAGGCTTACCGAGTATTAAAGCCTGGGGGAATTCTGATAACATTGGTTCCTGATTGGGAATCAAACTATAAAACATATTTTGATGATTTTACCCATCGAACACCATTCACAATTGTTTCATTAAAAGATGCTTATAAAATATTTGGTTTTGATGAAATTAATGTATTCAAATTTAGGCAGTTACCCATTGTTTGGCGTTATCCTTTCTTAAACTATTTTTGCGCTTTTATATCGCCATTTATTCCGGTCAGAGTCAAAAATAAATTTTTGAGATGGTCTAGGGAGCTTATGTTAGTTGGTGTGGGATATAAATCAAAGGATAGATAATTGAACTTAAACTTAACAAACAAAGTCGCTTTAATAACGGGGGCCTCTTGTGGGATTGGTGCTTCTATTGCTGAGAGTTTTCTTGAAGAAGGCGCTAAAGTTATTTTGGTCTCAAGAGGCTCTGATAAATTATATAACTTAGCGCATGATTTAAAAGTTAAATTTGGTGAAAACCATGTTGCTGTATATAAGTGTGATTGTTCTAAGGTTGATGAGCTTGCATTATTAAACAGAGTCATTAGCAAAGAAATTGGTGATATTGATATTGTGGTTGCTAATGTGGGTGATGGAAAAAGTGTTCCAGATGCTTTACCTAATTTGACCCAATGGAGCATTACTTGGCAGAAAAACTTCGAATCGTCTTTGTTTACAGTAAATGAATTTTTACCCGTTTTAAGAAAAACTAAAGGGTGTATTCTCTTTATTTCATCAATTGCTGGGGTTGAAGCTTTTGGCGCACCAGTTGATTATTCCACTGCTAAATCAGCTATAGTGGCTTTATCAAAAAATATGGCTAGAAAATTAGCTTGTGAATCAGTCCGAGTTAATACGGTATTACCGGGTAACATTTTATTTCCAGATGGTAGTTGGGATAAAAAAATGGCTGATAATCCTGAAAAAATAAATAGTATGATTGAGTCTACAGTGCCTATGAATCGATTTGGTGCACCTGCCGAAGTAGCCGGTATTTGCACATTTTTGTGTTCGAATAAGGCTTCATTTATAACTGGAAGCTCAATTGTAGTAGATGGCGGGCAAACAATGGGAGTTTATTAAGGTGTCGGATAATTTAGATAGCCTGTTTCGTTTAGATGGAAAAGTAATTGTGATTACTGGTGCTGCAGGGTTACTAGGTCAAATGCATGCTGAAGCAATTGCAGCATACGGTGGCACTCCTATACTTTTAGATTTAAATTTTAATGCGGTACAATTATTAGCCGATAGTTTGAATCAGAAATATGATATAAATTGTAAAGGCTATCAGGTTGATATAACCGATGAAACACAAGTCAAAAATAATGCTAATCAAGTTAAACTTGATTTCGGTTGTATAAATGGCTTAATTAATAATGCGGCAAATAACCCTAAAGTTGAAACGGATAACAGTGAAAATTTCTCTCGGTTAGAAAATTTCCCAATTAATATTTGGGAGCAAGATATTGCCGTTGGATTAACCGGTGCCTTCAATTGCGCTAAATATTACGGCGTGTTTATCAGTGAAAATATAGATGGTGGTTCTATTGTTAATATTTCTTCAGACCTAGGGCTTATCGCGCCAGATCAAAGGCTATATGCTGATCCAAATAAACCCAAGCATTTACAATCGGTTAAACCTGTCACTTATTCAGTTGTTAAAGCTGGGTTAATCGGCCTAACACGATATTTAGCTACTTATTGGGCTGAAGACGGTGTTCGTTGTAATGCAATGTGCCCTGGCGGTATTGAAAATGGGCAACCAAGCGAGTTTATTGATAAAGTGTCAAATCTTATCCCTTTAAAGAGAATGGCTAAAGCAAATGAATATCAGGGTACATTAATATGGATGTTAAGTGATGCTTCGAGCTATTTGAACGGTTCTATAGTTCCTGTAGAAGGCGGTAGAAGTGTTTGGTGAGTATAATTTTATTTAAAGAACAATACATTATGGCCGATAATAAAGTAACACTGGTTGGCTTTCACATTTGATTGCAGGATAATAAGAGATATTTAAATGGCGATTAAGCAGAATCTATATGATCCAAACCCTAATCCTTTTGATAAAAATAAAATAGAAGACAAAAAAGAAGATACAAAAGAAGATGCAGGACAACAAGATCTAAGGAATCCCGGATTTGCGGTTGATTCTTATGACCCTGAAATGGATAAACAACAATATTCTGTTGATGAATCAAAGCGCAAAAGTGATCCTAATCTTAGAATTAAAATTAATTACGAAGGGGATAGCTTTAGAGCAACAAAAGGCCCTAGAGAGTATTCACTTAAATCTCTTAAACAAAATGAAAAAAGAGCACGTGTATTATTTGTGACCATGGATCAATATGATCAAATGCCAAATTTTACATCGGGACCTGCCTATTTAGCTGCTGTTCTTGAACAAAATGATTACTATGTAGAGGTTTTTCATGGAACTTGTTATCACCTTGGACCAAAAGACTTAGAGAAGTTCCTGCTTGAAAGAGAGCCGTTTGATTTTATTGGTATAGGTTACTTATCAAATTATATACATGATTGTATAGAACATTGTAAAGCTATCCGTGCTGTTTCGCCGCACTCAAAAATTATTTTAGGGGGAAATGGTTTTACTCCTTTACCTGGCTTTTATTTAGCTAAAACAGGGGCCGATTACGGTATTTCTGGTGAAGCAGAAAACTCAATGCTTAATTTATTAAACGCACTTGTTTGTGGTGAAGATATTCATGATTTACCTTCAATATCTTTTAGAGATGGTAATGAAATATTTGTGAGTAAAAAACGAGAGCCCGTTCCTGATATTAAGACCATTCCTTGGCCTGCCTATCATTTATATCCAATTGAAAAATACGTTCAATATCAAAATACGGGTTACCACAAGGGACGTAATTTTTTCGTTATATTATCTAGTCGCGGCTGCCCTTATGTATGTAATTTTTGTTATAGGCTAGAAACGGGTCATCGACATCGCCCATTTGATGATTTTCTAGGGGAAATGCACCTCTTAAATGATCGTTACAATGTCACTGATTTTGGGTTTTCAGATGAATTATTTATGACCAGTAAATCCCATGTTAGGCAATTTTGTGAAAACATGATCAAAGCTATGGATTCAGGCGATATACCAAGGGTTACTTGGGCAACAACAGGGCGTTTTAATATTGTTGATCAAGATATAGCTGAAATAATGGCCGCTGCAGGTTGCCGTCAAATTTTATATGGGCTGGAATCAGGTGATACAAAAGCGCTTGAATTGATGAATAAAAAGACAAGTGAAGAAATGATCAGGGAAGGTGTTCGGTTTACACAAGAAGCAGGTATGGATGTGTCGCTTCCTTGCATGTTTGGGAATATCGGGGAAACTGAAGAGTCTATTAAAAAGACTGTTAAAATCTTATTGGATTGTAAACCTGATGAGTATCGCTTGTTGCGACCGGTAACCCCATATCCCGGTTCCCCTCTTTATGAATATGCATTAAAAAATGGGCTGTTGAGAGATCATGAAGACTTTTTCCAACTTTCTCGAAACCCCGATTTAATGACTGTA
Source organism: Algibacillus agarilyticus (assembly GCF_003286125.1). Classification (GTDB taxonomy): domain Bacteria; phylum Pseudomonadota; class Gammaproteobacteria; order Enterobacterales; family Alteromonadaceae; genus Algibacillus; species Algibacillus agarilyticus. The sequence continues at coordinate 201,501 of NZ_QMED01000001.1, read as the reverse complement.
AATTTCACCGAAATGAACAACGATACTTTTTATAAGTCTTTATATGATGCAAATGAAGAGCTAATCACCGCTTATCATAAAGAAATGGTTGAACAAGAAAAAAGTATTTTTAAGAACATGTATTTCAAAGACGATGATGCTAATTTTGTTCCTCACACTCAAGGAATTAGAGGTGCATAAGGCTGATACAATTAGGTTGATACTTATATGGAATTAACGGATAACAAACATGTTAATTTAACTGCATATGAAGATGTTGAATTATTAACTAATTTTACTGAAGCTCGTTTTCAATCCTATTGTGATGATAAATTAGCTAGCTGTGATAAGCATATTACTTTTATTAAAGAACGCTGCATTACTACTCAGTGGTCAGGACGTGTATGTGAGATCGGTTCAGGTAATAGTAAATTATTATATAAACTTGAAAAAGAAGGCTTAGTTACAGAGGCATTAGGTATTGAAATTAGTCAATCTCGCTATGATTTTGCTGAAAAATTTAGGCTTTATATTGAAAGTGTCAAAGTAACTAACATTAATAAAAACTTATTTGATATTAAACCTTTAAGTAATCTTGACTTGATCATGGGGGTTGATATTGTTTTGCAACTGATCGCTCCTATTAGTCAATCTGCACAAAGCGATACTCTTAAGTGGTGTTATGATTCATTAAGTGATGGTGGATTCTTAATTCTTGAATTATGGGACTTTAAAAATGTGAAAGAGCAACTAGAACTGTGCAATGGTCAATTAAATACATGGAAAGAGTTCCCTGATTCAGACCCTTTTGAGTATATTTTATGTGATGTCACAGTTGATTCTACAAATGATCTGGTTTGGAATAAGACTTTTTTAAAGCGGAATTCAAATGAACGATCATGTTTTAAGAATATCCTAAGACCGTACTCTCGTGAAACTATTACACAGCTATTAACCAATATGGGTTTTCGTTCAATTCAAATTTTTGATTCATGGTGTGTAGGTGCTGCTGTTGATGATCATGGTGAATATATCGTACTAGCTCAAAAGTGATACGATAAATAATAGAGCGAGCAATGAATATACCAATCAATCAAATCAAAACAGTTTGTCAGTATCTTAATCAGCCGGTTAATTATGATAGGTTTATATCTGAATTAAATAATAAAAAAAAATTAATAAATAAACAAAAAGCTGAGTCATATAATGGAACTCGATTAATTGCGATTTATGACTTTGCTGAGCTGCCATATACATCTGATATTGCTGTATTTATTATAAATGCGGAAGTTGAGCGTCGTCGTTTAGGCTTGCATAAAATTGATATTATATTGGTTACGGATGAAGTTTATCCCGCTAACCCTCACTACGAAAGTCGTATTAATCAGTCAAATTACAAACAGCTTATACATAATTTAGCGCTTGAATATACTAAATTATTCGATTTTATTGGTTCGGTATTATTATTAGATAATCGAAATCAGGCGATCACGGTAATAAAAGCATTAGAAAAAACCAATGTACTATTTCCCATTGATTATAACCCTTCTCAACCATTTGAAAGGCAGCTGGGTTTAGTACGTCCTCTTAGCTACCAAGTGTTATCTTTTACTCATTTTTCCGAACAAGATCTTAGCTATAATTGCCTGAAAGCACCCAATGGGCAAGTTCAACTTGCTAGGAGATGGTTAAAAAAGTACGCTAAACCTCGTATTCCTATCACGATCACATTGAGAGAAACGACCATTGATAGCAGTCGTAATAGTAATATATCGGCATGGCAGGCGTTAGTTACCTCGTATGAAAAGCAAGATGAGTTTATTTTTATTATTCTGACCGATTTTTATTCACTGTATGATGCAGATGCTATCACGGGTAAAAATGTTATCTACTGTAATGAAGCTGTTGGTAATCTTGCTTTTCGAGCTGCTTTACATCAAGAAGCTACTCTTAATTTATTTGTATCGAATGGTGTTAATGTTGTTTCCATCTTTTCAAATAAAACAGCGTATATTAATTTTAAAATTATAACTGATGATGCATTTGTTGCGTCGGCTGATTTTTTAGAAAAAACCAATCGATTAACGTTAGGTGACAACTGGCATGGTGCTACAAAATATCAAAAATATGTTTGGCAAGAAGATTCTTTTGAAATTTTAAAACAAGAAACTGATCACATGCTGAATCTTTTAAAAGAAGATAATAAGTTGGTGCCTAATTTCTATAAACCTAATTATCAAGATCAACCGGATCCCCAAAATAGTTGCTCTACATTAACATCTCAGAAAAGCTTAATAAGTGAACGTGTTAGCCTTAATGTGATATTAGGGGTTTACTCGTTTTTTAAGGTTTATAAGTGGATCCGAAAATATCTGTATGTAAATATTTTAGGCATATATCCATATGCTGATTTGAATGATATTAAGATCAGAAAAGGTACTCGATTAGCCTTTTATGGTGCAGGTTCCATAACAAGAGATATCCTGCCGGCATATATTAAAAATACTGAATGCATATTCGATAATAAAAATGAATTAAACAGAACATTAAATGGTATTCGAGTATTACATTCCGATAGCATTCACAATATTGATTTTGATTATCTTGTCGTTACGCCTAAATATAGAGAAGTTCAAATCATTGAAGAGTTGCAAGAAAAATTTAGCGTAGATAAAACTAAATTTGTTGTTGTTAATAAATCGGTTTTTTATTGAACTGCCAATATTGATTTGCGTTAACTAACTCCCTTTTTGGAAAATTAGAATGAAAAAAGTTTACGTTGGCATGAGTGCTGACTTGATCCACCCTGGCCACCTTAATATTTTAAAAGAAGCGGCTAAATTAGGCGAAGTAACAGTGGGTTTATTAACAGATAAAGCGATTGCGAGTTATAAACGAGTTCCATTTATGACGTTTGAGCAGCGCTTGTTGGTTATTGAACAAATCAAAGGGGTTTCGAAAGTTATCCCTCAAACCACTTTAGATTATGTGCCAAATTTAGAATTGCTAAAGCCTGACTATGTTGTTCATGGTGATGATTGGCGTGAAGGCGTGCAACAAAAAACGCGTCAAAAAGTGATTGATAGCCTTGCTCAATGGGGAGGCGAGTTAATTGAAGTGCCTTACACCCAAGGTATTTCGTCAACTCAATTGCATAAAGCAATGAAAGAGATTGGTACAACGCCACAAATCCGTTTAAAGTCTTTAAAGCGTTTATTAGCTGCTAAGCCTATTGTACGTTTTTTAGATATTCATAATGCGTTGTCAGGCTTGATTATTGAGAATACTCGGGTTGATACACCAGAAGGGCCAAAAGAATTTGATGGCATGTGGGGCAGCAGCTTAACGGACTCAACCGCAAAAGGTAAACCCGATATTGAAGCAGTAGATGTATCATCTCGTATGGGCACGTTAAATGAAGTGTTAGAAGTAACGACTAAACCAATTATTTATGACGCAGATACCGGCGGTAAAACCGAGCATTTTGTTTTTACCGTTAAAACACTCGAAAGACTAGGTGTATCAGCGGTGATTATTGAAGATAAAACAGGTCTTAAAAAGAACTCTTTATTTGGGACTGATGTTGCTCAAACTCAGGATAGTATCGAAGCCTTTAGTCAAAAAATAATCGCCGGTAAAAACGCGCAAGCCACAAATGATTTTATGATCATTGCCCGTATAGAAAGCTTAATTTTGGGTAAAGGCATCGATGATGCGATGGCACGAGCTGAAGCATTTTTAGAAGCTGGTGCTGATGGTATTATGATCCACAGTCGAGAAAAATCACCCGATGAAATATTTGAATTCTGCCGGCGTTACAATCAACTTGCAAACAGAAAAACATTAGTCGCCGTACCTTCGAGCTATAACTCTGTTTATGAATCAGAACTCATTGAAAACGGTGTGAATGTTGTCATCTATGCTAATCAGTTATTACGTAGCGCTTACCCTGCTATGTGTAATACGGCTGAATCTATTTTGCGAGAAGGGCGAAGCAAAGAAGTGGATGGGAAAATGATGCCTCTTAAGCAAATTCTTGAATTGATACCAGGCGGGAAATAATGATATCGCCTGCTAAATTTTGCCAACAATTAGATACTTTAGGTTTACGTTTTTTTACCGGGGTGCCTGATTCGTTACTTAAATCGCTTTGCGCTTATATTGATAATGAATACCCAAAATCGAGCCATGTTATTACGGCAAACGAAGGTAATGCCATTTCATTGGCTTGTGGCCATTACTTGGGCTCTGGTAAACCCGCTGTGGTTTACATGCAAAACTCAGGTTTGGGTAACGCTGTCAATCCTCTTGCATCGTTAGCAGACGAAGCTGTTTATAGTATACCTATGTTATTAGTTATTGGTTGGCGAGGTGAGGCGGGCGTTAAAGATGAGCCACAGCATGTTAAGCAAGGTGTTATAACGGAAGAGCAACTGGCCTTATTAGACATTGATTATATGATTATTGATCAAAGTTCAAACCTTTATTTATCTTTGCCAGCATTAATTAATAAAATGCATCATTTGAATAAACCTGTCGCGCTACTGGTCAAAAAAGGAACATTTTCTGACGTGAAAGCGCTACAACAACCTCATCAATATACGTTAAACAGAGAACAAATACTGGAAACATTGCTTGATTTAATTCCATCGGATGGGCTTGTTGTTTCTACAACGGGTAAAACATCGCGAGAGGTTTTTGAATTAAGACGAGCTAAAAAACAACCCAATAATGATTTTTTAACGGTTGGGGCGATGGGGCATACGGCATCTATTGCAATGGGTGTTGCTAAAGCGCAACCCGATAAAAAAGTATTTGCATTAGATGGTGATGGTTCATTATTAATGCATATGGGGGCGATGCCTGTTATTGCGCAACAAGGTTTAAATAACTTAACACATGTCGTGTTAAATAATGGTTGCCATGAATCTGTTGGTGGTCAGCTAACCGTTGCTAATGAAATTAATATTGTGGCAATAGCTAATGCTTGCGGATATAAAACGGCTACTTGTATTGAAACGCTAGCTGATTTAATTAACGCTTGGCCTATAGTGACTCAAGCGGGTACTCATTTAATAGAAATTAAAATTAATGCAGGTTCGCGATCAGATTTAGGGCGACCAACGAATTCACCTATCGAAAATAAAAAAGCATTTATGCAGCACGCGTTGAACTAAATTGACTACCATACGCTTGTAGGCAGAGAATCTATCACCGTCAAAAGTAATCTAGCGCCCATATATAGGCTTTGAATTAATGAACCAAGCACTTGTTAAAACTCAAAACTACTTGACTGAAATACCTAATATGTTAACTGGGGATAAAGTACTTCTGGTTACAAGTTCAAGTTTTATCACACGTGGGCATGCAGATAATATAGGTAAACAATTGGGCCAACTAAGACCTGCCGTTGAATTAACGATTTGCCAACCCGTTAAAGCAAACCCTGAACTGACCTTATTAAATCAATTACATGAAGAACATCATAATACCCATTTTACTGATGTAATTGCCCTAGGCGGCGGCAGTGTGATGGACAGTGCTAAAGCCTTAAGTTATTCATTATTAAACTTGCACGTTTCGTTAGCACAAGCATTAAATAACGCAGCATTAACCGAACCTGATCATTTAAATTTAATTTGTATACCGACAACATCCGGTACGGGGTCTGAAGTCACGCCATTTGCTACCATTTGGGATTCAGAAAGCCAAACTAAGCTTTCGTTAAATGGGGTTTGTGCGGATCATATTATTCATGACCTAACCCTAACGTTAACGCTGCCTAAAACTGAAACGCTTTATTCGGCACTTGATGCTTTATCACATGCTTTAGAGTCTATTTGGAATGTTAATCGCACCCCAAACACTCAAGATATTGCAGAGCAGTCTATTGCCCTTATTTGCAAATGGTTACCGGTTGCCTTGACTGAACCGGAAAATTTAACTGCTCGTGAGAATTTACAATACGGTGCTTTACTGGCTGGTTTAGCTATTTCACAAACTAAAACCGCTTTAGCTCACGCAATTTCTTATCCGTTAACGTTAAAATTTAGTATGCCTCATGGGTTAGCATGCAGTTTTACGTTAGCTGCACTTTTAAAGCACGTTAAAAGTGATGAATTAAAGCTTTCGACTAAACTCGCCGATAGTATTATAAACCTGTTACATTCGTTAAACTTGATTGATTATGTCAATCAATATGCGACAAATGATCAAGTAATTAATGCGATAAAGGGTCAATTAGATCCAAGTCGAGCGGGTAATTTTATCTTGCCGATTAATGATGATATGTTGAAAAATATATTAATAGAAAGCTTAATGCACTAGAGTCGTCTATATGAATAAAGCAAAAATAAAATCACTTCTGTTTGGTGCTGGCGCCGGTGCAGGCACATTTATGGCTAATACTGAACATGAAAGGGAATTTATCGGCTTGGTTGACAACGACCTGAATAAAATAGGTAAAACCATTAACGGTCTTTATGTTTATGCGCCTACCGAGTTATCTGAAATAGCTTTCGAAGAAATCGTCATCACGACTCAATGGGCATTAGAAGTTGAAAAACAGTTATTAGAACAACTTCTTATTCCAAGATCTAAAGTGATTTTACCGCCTAAAAATCAATTAAAAAAAATCACCCCTTTTTACCATACTCAAACCTTAGCTTTGGGGCGAGACATTATTATGCAATTAAGTTTTTTTGCTGCCCAAATCAATTTACCTTTAGTCGCTGATTTTGGCACTCTTTTAGGCTTAATTCGTGATAAAGATATTATCGCTTGGGATGATGATATTGATATGTCATTACCGGCGGGTAGTCACGATGCATTAGAAGGCGTGTTAAATTCGTTTATTTCTGCAAGTCAACATGAGGTTGAGTGGCGCTTTGAGCGCATTGTTGATAAAGATAAGCAACCAACGAGTTACTTATTGATGTTTACTGACCCCAAAGGTCAATTAATTGAATTTAAAACGTCATTTAGTTTTAGACAAAATGAATCAGGTAAGTCAATTCATTTACCTAGTTTAGGTATGTGGTACGCGCCTGAAGTGCACTTTAATGCGACAGAGAGTATTTTGTTTCATGGTGTTTCGGTTAAAACTCCTGTTCGACCTAATGAATATTTAACTTTTTTATATGGTGATTGGCTCATTCCTAAAAAAAATATACAAATGAGTGATTATGCGCACACTCAACCAGTCGATTTTGATGATATACAAAATGCTGGTTTTTGTGTTGAAGTTGGAAAAAGTTAATTATTGTTATGCAAAAAGCGCTTGTAAATATACTTAATAAAGTTAAGCCCGTAGCAATAACTTATTTAGCCGATAAGCGCTATATGCTGTTTGGCTCAGGTGGCTTTGCTAAAAAAATATACGAGTACAATCCTCAAAATGTACTTGGATTTATCGATTACACGGTATCTGGTATTGTTAATGTGAGGAATGAAGTTCCTGTTTTTGTTCCTGAACAAGCGAAAGGCATTGTCGTTTTGGGTACTGGCAATGGTTCGTTTCAGTTTAATCAATTAAATGCGCTAGCACCCTTTGCGCATAATATTGAGCAAGTTTTACTCGTCGACCCGTATATTGATACCCGTCATATTGATGTCGCGCCTCCTGAAAAAACAGTTTTAATGTTAGAGCACGCAGATGGCGTTAAAAGACATGCAAGACATCTTACTGGAATTAAAGAATATCTTACAAAACAAGGTTTAACCGTTACCTCAATTTGCCCAAACACCCTTTTTTATTATAAAGAATATTGGCAAAGTCGAGACATCGTTATTTGGGGAGGACAGCGCCCTTTATATCAAATAGCCCAAAGCGTATTTTCTGAGCGTGCCAAAACGTATGTTGAATATGGTTTTTTCCCACAATCAGAGCATATTTATTTAGATAAGTTGGGTGTAAATCAAAACTGTTCATTAATGTTTGATGATTTAACTTGGGTAGAAGACCGGCACTATCAGGCATTAAATAACCTTAAAGCGAGCTATCTTGCTGACTTTAAGCATAAAACGGCTGATTACGTATTAGTACCACTGCAAGTACCGGATGATGCCAATATCATCAATTGCAGCCGATTTACAAAGGGTATGCAAGAGTTTATTGATTATGTTGTTGATTATTATCCAAAAAATTATAAACTTTTATTCAAGGCACATCCTAAAGATCCGTTTAGGTCACAATACCATTATCACGGACATCCAAGCTCAGAGTTACCTTTTTTAACTTTACTTGAAAATGCTAAACATGTGCATGGGATAACTTCGAGTTGCTTATACGAAGCTTCACTTGCAGGTCTTGATGTAATCACTGAAGGCACATCGTTATTATCTGTTCATAAAGGCAATTACGAAGGCTTGTTTGCAGCCATGGTTGATCGACAAGTCGAAATTAAAAATGAAGATATCGCCGATTATGTAATGAAATATTCTAGTATTGGTTCTTTCATGTGAATTATGCAATTTAGGTCTAAAGCAATTGAAACAAAATATAATTAAAGGCAAGCGTTGTATCGTTATTTCGCCATCAGGTTATTTAAAAGGTAGGGGCTCTAAATCAGTCGACTTTATTAATTCGTTTGATCTCGTCGTTAAAACAACGGATACCTGCGAAGTTGATGACCCTGAACATGAATTAGGGGGGCGATGTGATATCTGGTACGGCCTACCTATGTCATCTTCTGGTTGGCAAGTTAATTTTGATGCTTTAAAGAGACAAAAAGTTAAATTAATGGTTTTTCAGCCTTGTTTGCCGCAATATCAAGACGTTTGGCAACGCTATATGGATTGGTTTTATTGTGAGAATAAAGAAGCTAATATTGAATATGATATCGCGGATGAAAATAAATATAGTGAAGTGATGTCTGCTATCTCATGTACCCCTTTTACCGGTCTGTTTGCTATTTTTGATTTACTTCACAGAGGAGCCTCTCAAGTTTTTGCTTACGGTTTTGATTTTTATCGGTCCGGTTATTTTCAAGACTTATCTGTGGGTGAAGGCGCATATAATAACGCTTGGCATAAATCCAAAGAACAAATGGCTTACGTATTTAACTTAATAAATAAAGAAAAGCGGTTTGATTGTGATGAAAATTTAAGTGATATTTTAAAGCGTAGTTTTGGAAAAAGTAATAATTACCGAGATATACAGCAGATCACGCACAATGAATTAAAGCACTTTTTAACGCCCCATCGGCATGAACCTATATTGCTTTTTAGAAGTTGTCGGGAAAGTGTTTTCGAAATTATATATAAAGAAATAACAGATTTATTGTCATTAGAACAAGTTCATTTAATTTGCCAAGATAATTTTAAGAGTGAATTACTATCAAATTTAGCACCTGTTTATAAAATACATCCAGATAGTAATTTTAACCAGTCTGAACTTAGCTCTATTCGATCGAGTTTAAAAGAACACGAGTTTCCTATTTGTGTCATTCCTTATAATGGCCAGCAATTACATACATACTATGATATTTTTAAGTTTGTCCAATCGATGGATATAACCGAAGTTTTATTAGTTTCTTTAAGAGGCACGATCAAGCGAATTGTTAATTTAGAAAGCATCTGTGCAAAGCTTGAAGAATATCTTTTGTTAAAAGATGATTTTTTATTGCTTCACGAGCGATATGGCCGAAAAAATGTTTTTTAAGGAGCGATTTTGAATTTTAAAAATAAATCTCAATCTGTTTATGTTGGTTGTGGAGAAGACCGGCGGGAAGGCTTTATTCATTGTGATACTCGCGAGTTACCTGGTGTTGATATTGTATGCCCAGCCTGGGACCTTTCTAAATATTGTCATAATGTAAAAGAAATTTATTCTCGGCATATGCTAGAGCACCTTACGTCTATGGAAGCCGACGCTACTTTGGTCGATTGGTATAATGCCCTTGAAGTTGGTGGCACTGTTTATATTGTTGTACCCAATATGGATTTTCATGCTAGGCAGTGGCTTGAAGCAGATTGGACAGAAGAAAACCTCCGAGACACTCGTTCTGATGCTCGATATAGTTTTGCTGGTTTATGGGGTTGGCAGAGAGAATGTAACCCTAGAAGTGAAGACTATAATCAAACGTATTGGGATGTTCATAAGTCTGGATATAATGAAAAAAGAATTAAATTTTTGTTAGAGCGGGCTGGTTTTATTGATGTGGCAACTGAAATTAAAAATAATGTACATTTAGTGGCGAAAGGGAAAAAAATCGTTAATAAAAGTGAACGTCAAGTCGCGCCTACTATTAAAAATATACGAGCGGATCATAAAAATCGTTACCAATTTGCCTGTGATTATTTAAAGAAAACAAAGAGTACAATGGTTTTAGATCTTGCTTGCGGTATCGGTTATGGTTCGGCTATGTTAGCTGATTCGTTAGATGCTCAAATCGTTGCCGTTGATATAGATAGTGGCGCGATTGATTATGCTAATAAATATTATAAGAAAGATAATATAGCGTTTCTTTGCCAAAATGCTTTAGAGGTTGAAATTAAATCAGAAGTTGACGCAATTGTTTCGTTTGAAACTATTGAGCATTTAAAATTAGATAAACAGTTGATGGACATATTTTACCGACAACTGAAAGTGGGTGGTTTGTTTATCTGCTCGACTCCAAATCAAACTGTAATGCCATATGATAAGGAAAAATTTAAGTATCATATTAAACATTATACGGTTACTGAATTTATCTTTTTAGTTGAAAGTGCGGGTTTTAAAGTTAAAGAAACATATATGCAAAACGATAAAATAAATGGCTCTGTTGAATTAGGCTCAACAGGTTGTTTTACAATACTTGTATGTGAAAAATAATTTAAAAAGAGCTTATGAATAAATTAAAAAAAATATTAGTAACTGGCGCGTGTGGCTATAAAGGTAGTGTGTTGGTACCTAAGCTGTTAGCCGAAGGCTATTCCGTTATAGCGTTTGATATACAATGGTTTGGTAATCATTTGGACGAACACAAAAATTTATCTGTCATTAAAGGCGATGTTCGGTTTGTTGAAACAATACCATTAGATGGTGTTGACGCTATTATTCATTTGGCTTCGATTGCTAATGATCCGTGCGGAGATCTTAACCCTAAATTAACTTGGGAAGTAAGCGCGTTAGCAACTATGCAATTAGCTGATCACGCGGCAAGAAAAGGGATAAAGCACTTTATTTATGCATCTTCTGGTAGTGTATATGGTGTCAAAGAAGAAGAAAATGTAACAGAAGATTTAACACTCGAGCCCATTTCAGAATATAACAAAACGAAGATGGTTTCAGAACGAGTGTTGTTGAGTTACAGCGATGATATGGTTGTGCAAATTATTAGACCTGCAACCGTTTGTGGTTTATCTCCGCGGCAACGTCTTGATGTTGCGGTTAATATGTTAACAATGCAAGCGATTAAAAATGGCAAGATAACTGTTTTTGGTGGCGACCAATCGCGACCCAACATACACATAGATGATATAACGGACTTGTATTTATTTATGTTAGCAAACCCTGATGTTACCGGGGTTTATAATGCGGGTTTTGAAAATATAACGATCACTGAAATTGCTGAAATTCTTAAAAAGAGAACGAGAGCCGAAGTTATTGCTACGCCGTCTAATGACCCAAGATCGTATCGTGTTAATTCAGATAAGCTACTTGCTACTGGTTTTAAACCTAAAAAATCTGTTGAAATAGCAATAGAAGAAATAATTGCTGCTTATAAAAATGGCAAATTGGCCGATAAAGATGAACACTATAATTTAAAATGGATGCAACAGACCGTTTTATGAAAAAATTTAGCTGTAATGAATATGCTCAAACGCTGAGTGTTATATTATCCGAAACCGATTGGTCTTCTGTTGAGATATTTGCAGATAAACTTAAATCGGTTATTAAAACCAAAAATCATTTATACATTTGTGGTAATGGCGGTAGTGCCGGCAATGCGATGCATTTAGCTAATGATTTTTTATACGGTGTGAGTCCTAATCTGGCAAATGCATTAAAAGTTGAAGCGTTATCTGCAAATAGCTCTGTTTTGACTTGCTTAGGCAATGACTTAGGCTACGATTCTATATTTTCTCGTCAACTAAAAGTTAAAGCTGAAAAAGGTGATCTTCTGTTAGTTTTATCGGGTAGCGGTAATTCAAGCAATATAATTAAAGCTATTGAAGAAGCTAAAATTAAGGGAATGTATACCGTTGGTATTTTAGGTTTTGATGGTGGTAAAGCAAAAGAAATATTGGATATGCCAATTCATTTTGATATTAACGATATGCAAATATCAGAAGATTTACAGCTTATCGTTGGACATATGCTGATGAAATTATTAAGTAAAATTCATTATGATTAATGAGATTCAAGCAGAATTTGAATATGTTTATGTGATTGGTGCGACCCCAAAAGGCTGTGAAGTATTAAATAAATTCGAGGATAATGAAAGTTCTTTGATTGATAACTTTAAAGCAGGTGGGCGAATATTAGGTATTGATATTTTGCCATTTCCTCGCGAGGTTAAGACAAATTCAGCTTTTGTAATTTCAACTTCTTATGCGTCTTACAAGCAAATCATCCAGCAATTAGTTATCATCGGTGTGTCTTTAAACCAAATCTTTATTGTTTTAAAACCTGGACTTTGTCGCCTGAAAACTGATGATTGTTGTTACATGACTTTGGATTTTTCAGAAAAAATTTTTCATTTTTCATGTTTACAAGAGTTTTTGTACTTTAGTTCGTTAATTGCTTCAGAACGGAGTTCATTTCTAAATTTTAAAAATAAATATTATTTTAAGCAAGTGCCTAATTTTTTAAAAATTGAAATTGCAGAGCATTTAACGTTACTCGAGCCTCAAGATTTTGATATTAAGGACTTTCATAAAGGATATGATTTTAATCAATCGTTAGATGCTGCATCAAAGCTTAAAATTACCAAGCTGTTTAATTTTTATCGTCCAACGGATGAAACAGTCGCTTATTGCCTCGCTATTATGGACTGTTTTAGTGAAGAGCTTAGACAACTAATAGATAAACCTTGGCAAATATCAAATATCAGAGTTTTTGAATATACGGTAAATAATCAAGATACGCTTTTTGGACCTTTATTGTGGCACAAGGATGGGTTACCAAGCTCAGTCGTTAAATTATTATATTACCCTAACGAAATTAACTTAAAATCAGGTACGACTCAATTGGAGCTGGATGATGGCATTGTATCTCTAGAAGGAGAGCCAGGCTCATGCTTGTTATTTAATTCTAACGCTCTTAAACACCGCGCTATTATCCCTGATAATAGTAATCGAAAAACGATTGAAATCACATTAGTGCCTGAGAACGCATCGTATTTGTCTTTAAGTTGCCTGGCCGGTAATAATGCAACATTTCCTGTTATCAATTAAGAAGTAAATTTTCCTATGGGGTTCAGTGTGAATAAATATGTGGTTTTTGGTGTTGGTGAAGGCACGCATAAAATGTTTAGTTCTGGGTTGATCAATTGTGATGAAGTTGACGCTTTTAGTGTGACTAACCCTGACAGTGTTATCGAATATGGTTATCCTCAGCCACTTGTCGCTTTGAATGCACTGCAACCATATATCGATAGTCATTATAACGTTATTATTGTTTCTGAAAGCTATAAAGAAATTTATGCACAATTAGTTGAATTAGGATTCTTAGCGCGCAATATTTACTGTTATTTCCACTCTTTGGGATATTTAAGCCCATTGGAGGCACAACTAAATGGTTCATACTTAAACATTGGCGGCGGGCATAAATTTTATCATGCTAATTGGATTAACTTAGAAGGTTCTGGTTCCTACCTATATCCTTATCAATTAACGGCTAGTTGTAAATTTCCTATTGAAAGTAGTGCTATTGAGTTGATTTACTCTTCTCATAACTTTGAACATTTAGATGATGCTACTTTAACTCAAGTCTTTCTAGAATCATTTCGCGTATGTAAAAACAATGCAAATTTCATTTTAAAGCTACCTGACTTTGATGAAGTCATTAATGCATTGAAAACAAATAATATTGATTTTTTTGTTGGTAAATGGGGGATTGAACCGCTATTGCCTAATTGGGAAAAACATGATGTTTGTGACAATGTTGCAAATAGAGCATCAATGATTTTCTGTGGCGTAAGAGAACTTAATGGCCCCAATTTATTTGAAAAAAATGTCAATTGGAATGCTGAAGGATACGTAGGCCCTGTAAAATTGAGCTCGCTAGAATTAGACCGAGTGATGAATGATCCATCTGGTAAAAAAATTGCGGATACTCTTGTTTCGATCGCTAAAAAGCAATTTGATAATTTTGAATTTATTCACCAAAATGCTTGGTTTCAAAATGAATTAATCGAATTAGTTGAATCATTTGGTTTTAAGTTTATTACTCAAGATAAAGAGAAAATACTAAGCGAATTTTCAAAAATACCTGAGATAGAGACGAGCAAAGTTATAAGTCGTTATTTTCAGTTTAAAAAAGTCTAATTGTATGTTTATATATGGTTTTTTAGTTTTGAGCTATCAATGAATTCAACTATTTTAGTTATCGGCAGCAACTCATTTTCTGGCGCTAGTTTTGTCCGCTACCTGCTTGATTTAGGATGCGATGTTATTGGCTGTAGTCGTTCACCTGAGCCGATAAATGCATTATTACCTTATAAATTCCCTACACAACCCAAAGGGCGCTTTAGGTTTTATCAATATGATTTAAATGAAAACTTAGTGGAAATCAACACACTTATTGACGCTGAAAAGCCAAATCATATTTATAACTTTGCTGCACAAAGTATGGTGGGGCAAAGTTGGGACTTTCCTGAACATTGGTTCATGACCAATGCCGTTTCAACTATTAAGTTACATAATCTAATTAGACAAAAAGATTTTGTTGATAAGTATATTCACATATCTACACCTGAGGTTTATGGCTCTTGCACTGGTTTTGTAAACGAAAGCCAAGTATATAACCCGAGTACCCCTTACGCGGTTTCTCGTGCTGCAGCCGATATGAGCCTTAAAACCTTTTTTGATGTGCACCAATTTCCGGTTGTGACAACCAGAGCCGCTAATGTTTATGGTGAAGGTCAGCAATTATATCGAATTATACCTAAAACTATTTTAAGTATTTTAAAAGGTGAATCACTACAATTACATGGCGGTGGTCACTCTGAACGTTCATTTATTCATATAGATGATGTGAGTGATGCGACTTATAAAATAGGTCTGGAAGGTGAAATTGGCCAAACTTACCATATATCAACTAAAGACATTATTTCTATCAGAAACCTCGTTGAAACTATTTGTGGAATGATGTCGGCCGATTTTGAGTTGTTATGCCAAATTACGGAAGATAGAGCGGGTAAAGATGCTGCTTATCTATTAGATGCTAATAAAGTACGTAATACATTAAATTGGCAAGATCAAATTACCTTAGAAAAGGGTTTAGAAAGAACAATAAATTGGTTAACAACGCACTTTTCAACCTTAAAAGATCAACCTTCACATTACATTCATAAGGTTTAATTAATGGAAATTGATTTATTAAAAAATTATCCAAGAACTAAACGTGATACTAAAGCCCGTGTTGAAGAGAAAACGGAAGAAGTTAGATCTATAGCTAGGCAATTTGGGCGTGATTTTTTTGATGGTGAGCGTAAATATGGCTATGGTGGGT
Source organism: Algibacillus agarilyticus (assembly GCF_003286125.1). GTDB lineage: Bacteria > Pseudomonadota > Gammaproteobacteria > Enterobacterales > Alteromonadaceae > Algibacillus > Algibacillus agarilyticus. The sequence continues at coordinate 185,864 of NZ_QMED01000001.1, read as the reverse complement.
TTAGTTATTTTTCGCGTTTTTGGCAACCCGTGATCCCCGATTTAACAGAGTTTTACGAGCTAAATCATAATAGCCAGGTTTTAGATGTTGGTTGTGCTAAAGGTTTTTTTATTTATGATTTGACGCAAGCCATTCCCGGTATTAAAGCCCAAGGTATTGATGTATCAGAATATGCTATCGAAAATGCAAAGCCTGAAGTTAAAGCTAACCTTAAAGTAGCTTGCGCGACACAATTACCTTACGAAGATAATAGCTTTGATTTTGTGATGAGTATTAATACAGTTCATAATTTGGAGCGAGAGGATTGTGCTAAAGCTTTGCAAGAAATTATGCGTGTTTCACGAGGTAAGGCGTATATAACCGTTGACGCTTACCGTGACGATGAAGAAAAAGAACGTATGTATGAATGGAATTTAACCGCTAAAACGATCATGCATGTTGATGAGTGGAAACAATTCTTTGAAGACGTTGGTTACACTGGCGATTATTACTGGTTTATGCCATGAGTGATTTAATAGAACTTTATCGCCAAACATTAAGAATTCGCTTAGTTGAAGAAGAAATTGCGAAGCGATATTCAGAACAAAAAATGCGTTGCCCAACTCATTTATCTATTGGTCAAGAAGCCGTTGCGGTTGGTGTATCCTCTTTACTTTCAAATCAAGATAAAGCTTATAGTTCCCATCGTGCCCACGCTCATTATCTAGCTAAAGGTGGCTGTTTAAATAAATTGATTGCGGAGCTATACGGTAAAGAGACTGGGTGTACTGCTGGTCGTGGCGGTTCAATGCATTTAAGCGATCTAGATGTTGGTTTTGTTGCGAGTACCGCTATTGTCGCCAATAGCATTCCATTGGCAGTCGGGAACGCTTTACATCAACAGGTGCAAAAGAAAGCTGAAATTTCAATTGCTTATTTTGGTGATGGTGCAACTGAAGAAGGCGCATTTTATGAATCCACTAATTTTGCAGCAGTCAAAAAACTCCCTATTTTATTTGTTTGTGAAAACAATCAATATTCAGTTTATACCCCTTTAAAACCAAGACAGCCTGAAGGGCGGTCAATTACTCGTCTGGCACAAGAAATAGGAATTAAATCGATCGCGGTTGATGGAAATGATATTAATCAGGTTATTAACGCAACACAGGAATTGTTAAACCATGTTCGTTCTGGTTTAGGTCCCGCTTTAATAGAATGTCATACATACCGGCATCGAGAGCACTGCGGGCCTCATTTTGATGATGATTTAAACTATCGCCCACGAGTAGACATAGAACGTTGGTTAGCAAATGATCCTTTATTCAAAATGACTCAAGAACTCGCAAAGCAGAATAACTGGTCTGCAATCAAAGCCGATATTGAGAAGGAACTAATGTTAGAAATTCATAGTGCCTTTGATTTTGCAGAAAATTCACCATTCCCAGATCCAAAACAGAATAATAACTATTTATATGCCAACTAATACTAATTTTGCAGAACAAATTAATTTAGCTCAGCATCAAGCAATGCGAGACGATCCATCAATGATATCAATGGGGCTGGGAATCGATGACCCCAAAGGGATATTTAATACGACAACTGGCTTAGCCGAGGCTTTTGGTGAAGAGCGTGTATTTGATACACCGACTTCAGAAAATGCAATGACCGGTGTTGGTATTGGTGCGGCGATAGCGGGTAGTCGGGTATTAATGACACATCAACGCGTTGATTTCTTTTTATTAGCCATGGATCAGCTCGTTAACAATGCCGCTAAATGGCATTATATGTTTAATGGCACTATGTCGGTACCATTAACGATTCGTTTGATTATTGGCCGGGGGTGGGGGCAAGGCCCTACACATCAGCAAAGCCTACAATCATGGTTTACACATATACCCGGGTTAAAAGTAGTAGTGCCTAGTTTGACTGATAATGTAGGGCAGTTGCTATATAACGCTATTATGGATAATAACCCAACGATATTTTTAGAACATAGATGGTTGCATAACCAACAAGCAAATGAAGATATTTGTAAGCCTTTGAAACAAAAGCCTTCTTCTATACGTAAGCATATTTCAGGCGATGATATTACAATAATATCCAATAGTTATATGCTGTTAGAGTCTTTAAAAGCCGCTGAAATTTTGAAGTTCATGGGTGTTAGTTGTGAGGTGCTTGAAATAAGCGAACCATCCAATACTCAATTAACGGATGTCTATGACTCTGTAAATAAAACAGGCAGTGTACTTGTTACTGATATTAGTCATTCTCATTATTCTGTAGCGAGTGAGCTTATCACGAGTATTACTGAAAATTGTTTTAGTCAGCTTAAAGTCGCCCCAATTAGACTTGGTTTACCTAACTACCCTGAACCGACTAGCTTTGGATTGACTAAAGGTTTTTATAATGAAGCCGATGATATTGTAATTGCAGTAGCTAACGTATTTAACAAAAATCACGTCAAATCCAGCCCGTTAACGAAACATGATGTTCCAGGTGATTGGTTTAAAGGTCCGTTTTAGGTTTATTTGTATGATAAATAAAAAAATTATTATCTTGGGCGTCAATGCTGATATCGGTATGAATTTATGCCTGTTTTATTTAGAAGATGGTTACCAAGTTATTGGTACATATAGGTCTGAAAATGAAAACTATGAAAGGTTAAAAAATTGTAACAACCTATATTTAGTTCAATGCGACTTAACCGTTAAAACTGAAATGCCTAAACTTATTAACGTGGTAGAAAAATATAAATTTGATTGGGATTGTATTTTTAGTTCTGTTGGCACAAGCAAGCCAATTGGTCGTTTTTTTGATCTAGATTTTGATACGTGGTCTTCGTCTGTAGATATCAACTCTATCGCTCAACTTCGAGCTATTCATGCCCTTTATCCGTATAGAAATATAAATACTATTAACACTATTGCATTGCTTGCCGGTGGAGGTACGAATAACCCATTCAGATGTTATTCTGCTTATTGTGTTGCAAAGATCATGTTAATTAAAATGTGTGAGTTACTGGATGATGAAAACCCAGAATTAAATGTATTTATCGTTGGTCCTGGCTTTGTTCGAACAAAAACGCACTTAGAAACTTTAAGCGCGGGGGAACTAGCGGAAGATAATTTATCTAGAGTTCAAGACTTTTGGGATTCAAAAGCGCAAGGCACATCGATGAGGGATATTTATGAGTGTATACAATGGTTAACCGTTCAAGGTCGCTCGGTCGCCGGTGGGCGAAATTTTTCAGTTGTTCATGATCAATGGGGACGGGAAAAGTTAAGTCTTGATTTAAAAGCCACTCCTGAAATGTATAAACTTAGACGTTTTGCTAATGATAAAAGAATCCTATTATGAAATTATCTGATTTTTTAGCTGATTTTTTAGCTGTTCAATCAATTAAACATGTTTTTGTTTTACAGGGTGGGGCTGCTTTACATTTAATTGATTCGATAGCTAAAAAACCTAATATACAGAATGTGACGATGCAGCATGAACAGGCCTGCTCAATGGCTGCAGATGGCTATGCAAGAGTATATGGTTTAGGATGTACAGTGGTTACATCTGGGCCTGGAGCTACTAATTTACTTACTGGCATTGCTGTTTCTTATTTTGACTCTATCCCAACCTTGCATATAACCGGTAATGTTTCATCTTTTAGGTTATCAAAAGGGATGGGCGTAAGGCAATATGGCTTTCAAGAAACGGATATCGTAAACGTTGCTGCACCAATATGTAAATATGCAATCCAAATACAGTCACCTGACGATATATATATCGCATTAAAACAAGCTATCAAACATGCTACAACGGGAAGGAAAGGTCCTGTTTTAATTGATATACCGGATGACTTCCAAAGAGCTGAGTTAAATGATGATGAAGCAAAATTATTTTTAAACGACTTAATCAAAAAAACGAGTACTCCCGTTATCGATGTATTCGTTTTTATGTCAATGTTTCAAACCCTAAAAAATAGTAAGCGTCCTATCGCTATTTTAGGAGCTGGGTTACTTGAAAATAATACGTATGAACAAGTTATCTCTTTTTGTCATAAAATTGGTTTGCCTTATTTAATAACGTGGCCATTGAAAGGTGTTGCATCCTCTAACGACTCGTTATTTATCGGCAGTTTTGGTACTCATTCTTATCGTGGAAATAATATTGTACTTCAAAATTCTGATTTTATTCTATCAATAGGTTGTCGTCTAGATTCAAGAGCAACGGCTAAACTAGATACTTTTGCAAGGAATGCAAAAGTCTGCATGGTTGATATTGATGAGACTGAAATTAATAAGTTTGACTGTTTTTCTGAATCTAAATTTTCTATTGCATTTAAATTTCCGGTAGACGCTAAGTTCTTTATTGAACAATGTGATAATTTTTTAAACGATAATGTTGATTACTTTTATTTTAGTGATGATTGGTTTAGGTATATTGACAAAATAACTCAAAAATATAATCGCCCCCCTGTTTACGATTTAGATGGCATAAATCCATATATGGCAGCAGAGAATATTTCACGTTATTTTTCTGATGATCAGGTTGTAGTTGTCGATACCGGTACATGCTTACCATTATCTATGGTCTACGGTGTTGATCAAAAAGGTCAAAAATATTTAACGTCATTTAATAATACCCCGATGGGATACGCTTTACCTTGTGCGATAGGTGTTGCAGTTAATGCAACTAATCCAGTTGTTTGTATTACTGGTGATGGGGGGCTTCAAATGAATATTCAGGAGCTGGCGACATTGTGTTATATAGGGTGCCCTGTATATATCTTTGTTTATAATAACAAAGGTCATTCAATGATAAAACAGACACAGGATGATTGGCTTGATGCTTGTTATGAATCATCTTCGGTTAATTCAGGTATACCTTCAATTGCTTTCTCCGATGTTGCGAAAGCTTATGGCATTGATTCTTATTCTGTCGGTAATAATGAAGAGTTAGGAAAATTATTACCGTTTGTTTTTGCAAGCAAAAAACCAATTTTAATTGATATGCAGGTTAATGAACATTTTAGATATGAACCTATTATCAAATATGGTAATGGTTTAGAGAATATGAGCCCCTTATTGCCTGCTGAACAAATAGAAAAGGATACTATTATTGTATGATATTTTTAAAGATCTTAGCCCTATATATTGAGGCTAATAGTGAGTGTGCTTATTATGAATGAATTGGCCGTAGATTTATCAAGTTATATCGTTGAGATTATAAAAAGTCCAAGTTCACATGCTATGACTTCAGAACAATATTTAACCTGGAAATTGGAAATTGAATCAATTATTGATAAAGCATATCAAAACGATAATGCGCCAATGATTAAATTTACGGATAATTTCAATTTAATTTTACCCTTCCATGAAATGGGAAATATTAACACAAAGCATTTATTTGGGCTTGATGAGTTAATAATTTTAAGTTTTTATATATCTAATTGTCATAAATATTCGTCGGTTTTAGATTTAGGTGCAAATATTGGATTACATACAATTGCACTGGGTAAACTTGGATTACTTGTTGAATCTTACGAGCCTGATCCTTCAACGTTCAGTGTCTTGCGTAATAATATTAAACTTAACAACCTGCAGACTGTAAAAGCTATAAATTCCGCTGTCGCTAGCTACTCTGGGACCGCGGAGTTTACCCGAGTATGTGGCAATTTAACTGGTAGTCATTTATCTGGTTCAAAGCTAAACCCATATGGTGCTTTAGAATTGTTTGATGTGGATGTTGTCAATATATGTGAAATTGTACACAATTTCACATTAATTAAAATGGATATAGAGGGGCAGGAAGCCGATGTGTTTATTAATATACCAGAAACTGCTTGGGATTTAGTTGATGTTATGATGGAGGTAAATGGTATTGAAAATGCTAAGGTGATTTTCGAGCGTGCGGAGTTATTTGGCCTTAATTTATTTTTACAAAAAGATGGGTGGAATAAAGCAATAAGTTTAGATGATCTGCCTTTAAGTTATAGAGATGGGTCTGTTTTTGTAAGCAAAAAAGACCAAATGAATTGGTAAGTATTTAATAGATAGTTTTGTTTATACAGAGTGAGTTTTATATGAGAAAAAGAAAATTATTTTTAGCTGATCTTACTCACACGGGGCAAAGTATTGCTTCTAATGTATTTCCTTTAGCTGTCGGCTTGATTGCTAATTATATTAATCAGGAAAACCCTGATCATTATGAGATTGAGTTATTTAAGTATCCAGATGATTTAGCTAAGGCTTTAGAAACACAAACTCCCGATTTAGTTGGCTTTTCGAACTATTCTTGGAATTGCGATCTATCATATCAGTTTACTAAGCGTATAAAACAACAGCACCCTGAAACAGTGGTTATTTGGGGGGGGCCTAATTATGGTTTAACCCCTGAAGAATTAAATGATTTTTGGTCCGCCTACCCGTTAATTGACTTTTATCTTATTAAAGAAGGCGAAAAAGCGACATTAGATTTATTAGCTCAATTAGAGTTGGTTGAATTTGATGCTAATCGTCTTAAAAATAATGGTGTGATCCCTTCTAATGCACATTTTTTAAAAGGGGCGCAGCGTGTGTTTAGTGCGGATATTTTACCCCGAATAAAAAACCTTGCTGAAATAGGCTCCCCATATCTATCTGGCTATATGGATAAATTTTTTGATAATGTTTTAATCCCTATGGTTCATACAACGAGAGGATGCCCATTTGGGTGTACTTTTTGTACTGAAGGCAATAGTTATTATAATCGTGTGTCGCAAGTTGATAATTTTAAAAATGAACTTGAATATATCGCTCAAAGAAGAAAACAGGTACAAGACTTATTAATAACGGATGCTAATTTTGGAATGTTCCCTCAAGATGTAGCAAAAGCAGATATTATAGCTGAACTTAAATCAGAATATAATTGGCCACAAAAAATATTGGTATCAACGGGCAAAAATAAAAAAGAAAGAGTTATTGAAGTTGCTAAAAAATTAGATGGTGCGTTGAGTATTGCTGCTTCACTTCAGACCACTAATCAAGATATTTTAAGTACTATCAAGAGATCAAATATATCTAGTGATGCTTTAAATGTAATAGTCCAAGAGAGTAAAGATGTTAATACTCCAACCTATACAGAAATAATTTTAGCTTTACCTGGCGACTCCGTTTTAACTCACGTTACCAGCTTAAAAGAAGTTATCAATTCGGGACTCGGTATTGTAAGAATGTATCAACTTATACTTTTACCTCAAACTGAACTGGCGACACCGATGAGCCGGCAGAAATATCAGATGGAAACTGTTTTTAGAATCAATCCTAGGTGCTTTGGTCATTATTTTTGCTACGGCGAAAGATTTTGTAGTGTTGAATTCGAAGAAATTTGCGTTGCAACCAATACGCTTTCTAAACAAGATTATTTAAGCTGCAGACAATTAGACTTATCTGTTGAAGTTTTACATAATACTGGGCTGTTTTTTGAATTACGGAATCTATTAATTAGTCATAAAATTGAATGGTTTGATTTTATTGAAAGAGCGCACGCTCAAATATTAAACTCAAGATCATACATGTCTAATATATACAGTGATTATGTGCATGATTGTTTCAGTAATACATTCCAAACGAAAGATCATTTAATGGATTATTTTACGCATAATCATGAGCTTATTATTGGAAATTCAGCTGGGACTAATGAAATGGCAAAAGGCAAAGCGCGTGCCGTGTTTGAAGGTTTAGAAGAGTTACATGATATTGCGTATCAAGTGGTATGTGATTTACTCATCGAGCAATCTAGTTTAACGAATCAAATCGCACTTTATTTAAACCAACTTAAAAAAATAAGTCTTTTACGTAAATGTAATTTAACAAATCGAGAGCTAGTGGTTACTGACGCTTTTAATTTTAATTTTATTGAAATGGAAAAATTAAAATATGAATGTGATCCTTTGGAATATTATAGTGAAGATACTATTGAAATAACGTTAGGGTATTCTAATGAGGAACGAGATTATGTTGAATCCTATTTCAATCAGTACGGTGAAAAAATAGAAGGGTTAGGTAGAATTTTAATGCGGATAAACACGGAAAAATTATTTAAACCTATCCGGTTATCCACTGTCACCACTGGTATGAGTAACTAAATTTATGTGTAATTTAGCTATTTTTGGTGCGGCAAGAGGGATTGGTTTATCTTTTATAAAATCGGATGCTGTTAAATATAATAAAGTGTATTTATTTGATATATCTGAACATGTATTTATCTGTAGGGACGAGTTAATTAGTTTAGGTATTAATTGTACTGCTTACCAACTTGATGTAACGAATACGGATTCATTAGTGGAGCTTTTTAAAGATATTTTTTCAAACTGTAAAATTGATCGTGTTTGTTATTTAATTCGATGCAAACACAAACCTCATTTTTTAGATATAACGCCCCAAGAGTGGGATGTTGAGTATAATTTAACCGTAAAATCTGCTTTTTTTGTTATTCAGAAAATTATGCCATATTTTTCTGACAATTCCCCTGCCGTTTTATTTATCAGTTCGATCCATGCTGAGTTAATTTGTTTAAATACAAGCGTGACGATTTCATACCATTCAGCTAAAGCTGCGCTTGAGAATATGACTAAATATTTAGCTGTCCATTTAGGTGAGCAAAACATTCGAGTTAATGCGCTTCGTGTTGGTTTTATTGTTCAAGATGAATTTGTTGATAAGTATCATTCACCCGATAATACGCAGTATCGTAAGCGCGCAGAATTTGCTCACCCTTTAAAAAGAATAGGCCTTGTGGATGAAGTGATCCCTGCAATGCGTTTTTTACTGTCTTCTGACGCTTCATTTATAACAGGTGCAATTCTAAATGTAGATGGAGGACTATCGTTGGTAGAACAAAGTGGATTAATGTTTGAGGTTGATGTAAATGAATTTGGGTAATAATCGTGTAGCATTGGTGACGGGAAGCAGTAAAGGTATCGGACTTGGTATAGCCGAAGGCTTACTCGCTTCTGGTGTTGATGTTTATATTTGTGCTCGAAATGTAAATCGGCTCAAATCGGCAGCTGAAATTATACAACAACACTTAACTGGCGATGAACACGGTACCTTACATTATTACCAATGTGATGTTATGGACTCTCCCTCTGTTCAGTTATTGGTGGAAGAAATAACCAAGCTATATGGGCGTTTAGATATACTTGTTAATAATTGCGGAGGGATCCCAAGTGGTCCTGATAATAAAGGAACATTTAATGACCTATTAGAAGAACATTGGATTAGTTGTTTTAATTTAAATGTGACAAGTGTCGTCACTTTTTGCCGTTTATTTCATGATTTATTAAAAAAATCGGCTAATCCTCGAGTCATAAATGTATCATCGGTTGTGGCTTCTTCTCCAGGACTGTTTAATCCGCATTATGCAGCCTCTAAAGCTGCATTATTAGTTTTATCTAAAAATTTATCAGCGTTGTGGTCAAGCGATTCTATATTGGTGAATACCATTTCTCCGGGCATTATAGAAACAGAGGGGTGGCATGATTATATAATAGAAAAAGCTATTAACGAGACTACTGATATAGCAGACGTTGAAGTACAAGAAAATAAACGTGCAACAAGTAGTATTCCACTAGGTAGGCTTGGTACGGTAAAAGAAATAGCGGATTGTGTCATTTTTTTATCTTCTATAGAAAATAGTTATATGACAGGCGCTAATATTTTAATTGATGGTGGTAAGTGCAGAGCTGTCTAACTTCAAATGAGAGATTTATGTTCTATACCGCTGCGGTGTTGATTAATTTGGGTAGTAAAATTGACATTATTGATTCTATTTCCCACGGCGCAATTCAATCTGGGCAGTTATTAATTAAGATGTTGTATGCCGGTATGTGCCATAGCCAGCTTATGGAAGCTCGTGGCCTACGTGGTGAAGATAAATATTTACCGCATATGTTAGGTCATGAAGGTGTCGGAATTGTAGAGCAAGTAGGTGAAGGTGTTACCAAAGTTAAAGTTGGTGATAAAGTTGTTTTAGGCTGGATAAAAGGTGATGGTTTAGAAGCGGGTGGTACGGTTTATGATTCACCGATAGGTAAAATTAACGCCGGCGCGGTAACTACATTTAGTGATTACTCGGTTGTTTCTGAAAACCGAGTGGTAAAAGTGCCTAAACATTTTGATGATAAGCTTGCCGTGTTATTGGGTTGTGCTTTACCGACTGGTGCTGGTATTGTTTTAAATCAAGTAAAGCCAGAGCCTAATTCAACGGTTGTTGTTTATGGTTTAGGAGGGATTGGTTTAAGTGCGTTATTAGCCTTACGGCATTTTGAATCAATTAAAATTATAGCGGTTGATATTGAGGATGATAAGTTAACCCTTGCTAAAGAATTTGGTGCTGCTGAATGTTATAAAGCGGATGAGATCGGCATAAAGCAATTACGTGAAAATCACGCTAATGATATTGATTACGCGATCGAAGCTGCAGGCACTGTTGAATCTATTGAAGCCGCGTTTAGTTTAGTTAGACGTGGTGGTGGACAGTGTGTTTTTGCATCTCACCCAAAACATGGTGATAAAATATCGATCGACCCCTTTGAGCTTATCTGCGGTAAGCAAATAGCCGGTAGTTGGGGTGGTGGTTCTCAACCGGATAAAGATATCCCCGTTATTGCCGATATTATTACTAAGTATAATTTACCTGTGCATAAATTATTATCGAAAGAATATTCATTAGACGAGATAAATGATGCACTGGATGATCTTGAGCAGCGCAAAATTGTTCGAGCTTTGATCAAGTTATAAAAAAATGTAGAGCTTAATATGTCGGTTGTTTTAGATTTACCTTCAATTGCAAAAAACATCTCAAATAGCCAACAGCGTTGTGTATTGGTGACGGGGAACTTTAATACGCTTCACCCCGGACATATCCGTTTGCTTAAGTTTGCCAAAGATTGTGGCGACCTCTTAATTGTAGGGGTTAATTGCGATGCACATATTCAAAATCCAAATTATATGGACGAAGCTTACCGCACAGAAGTGGTGAGTGCTTTAGGGTTTGTTGATTATTGTTTTATCAATAAAGTGTCGATTGAAGATGTTATTTGTGAGATTAAGCCGAATGTTGTTGTTAAAGGGGTTGAATATCAAAATCGGCCCAACCCTGAGACACACTTGATAGAAGAATTTGGCGGAAAACTTGTTTTTTGTTCAGGCGATTTTTCTTTTAACAGCGGCTCTTCTAACCAAATTACAGAAACCGCCCCGGTTATTAATAAAGCTAAGCTTAATGGTTTTTTAAAACATCATCATATTTCAACAGAGAGTTGTCGTTCCACTTTAGAAAAATTTAAAGAGTTGAATGTCGTCGTTATTGGTGATGTGATAATTGACCAATATGTGCAATGCAATGCTGTCGGCATGTCTCAAGAAGACCCGACTATTGTTGTAACACCCAATACGAAAGATTTATTTTTGGGCGGGGCTGGTATTACCGCGGCACATGCTAAAGCGCTCGGTGCTAATAGTGTTAGTTTATTTACCGTAACGGGCAAAGATGAGTTTCATCATTACACGGATCAAAAATTAAAAGATTATTCAGTTGATCGCTTTCTTGCGATTGATGATACACGCCCTACGAGTTTAAAAACACGTTACCGTGTGGGTAATAAAACGATGCTGAGAGTTAATGAAGTGAGAAACCATGACATTCAGCAAAAAGTTCAAAACCAAATATTTGATGATTTGGTTAGCATTATTCCAAAAACAAATGTACTTATTTTTTCAGATTTTAATTATGGCGTTTTACCTCAAAGCTTGGTTGAAAAAATTATAAAATTATGTAAAAAGCATAATGTATTGATTGCGGCTGATAGCCAATCTTCTTCACAAGTTGGTGATATTTCTCGTTTTGAAGAGATGGATTTAATAACGCCAACTGAACGAGAAGCAAGGCTTGCCATTAACAATACTAAAGATGGTTTAGTCTTGTTAGCCGAAAAACTGCGTAAAAAATGTAAAGCTAAACACATTGTTATTACATTAGCTGAAGACGGTGCATTTTTACATAAACCAAACATTGAAGATTCGGCGTTAGAATCTTGGGACAACGATAAAATTGCCGCTTTAGCTGATAAAGCTATTGATCCGGCAGGGGCTGGTGATTGTTTTCTGGCGTCTTCCGCTTTAGCGTTGGCAACCGGGACTCATTTTTGGCAGTCTTCTTTTTTGGGGGCTGTTGCTGCTGCTTGTCAGGTAAGTCGAGTTGGCAATAAGCCTTTGCAGCAGTCTGAGTTATTAAAGGCAATTGAAGGTTTATAACGTTGGCAAAAATAAAAAAAGCCATTCTTTTGGCTGCCGGGCTTGGCACTCGGCTTCGCCCTATCACAAATGATATTCCTAAATGTTTAGTGCCTATTGATGAAAAGCCGCTTTTATTTATTTGGTTAGAGCAGTTGCATTTAGCGGGTGTTAGCCGTTTTTATATCAACACGCATTATTTTGCAGAACAAGTTGTTAATACTTTAAAAGAGCACCCATTATATTCTAATATCACCTTATTTAACGAACCTTGCTTGCTGGGTACGGCGGGTAGTGTAAAAGCCATTATTCATAAATTTAAGATTGATGAGGATTGTTTAATCGCCCATGCAGACAATTTATGTTTGTGCGATTGGAATGCTTTTTTTCAATTTCATTACACCAATAACGCTCAAGGCTTAACCATGATGGGGTTTGAAACCGAGACACCCCAAACGTGTGGAATATTAGAAGTTGATAAGCAAAATAACTTATTAGCCTTTCATGAAAAAGTAGAAAACCCGCCGGGTAATTTAGCCAATGGGGCGGTTTATATATTTTCACAAGCACAGTTTAAATATTTTTATGCGCTAAATATCAAAACACCCGATATAAGTTTAGATGTTATACCCCAGTTATTAAACCATATAAAAGTTTGGCCAACAGATGGTTATTTACGAGACATTGGTAATATGCAGTCTTACAACCAAGCTTTAGTTGATAGTGTCAATTTAAATGCTAAATATCATTTTTTGTAGTTAAGTTTATTCATATATAGCTAAATATACTAATACCCGAACCTGTTTAATTATTGACCTATATTTTCAAAAGACTATACTTAATTTAATTACACATGCTAGGGGTAGTAGGTAATGAATTTTGGAAGTGTAACTTCAGGTGGTAGCTTTTTAGATCAAATCCATAAGAAGCAGGAAGACAATCTAGAAAAGCTAGCATCAGGCAAAAAAGTAAATAAAGCGGCTGATGGCGCTGCGGCTCAACAAATCATTGATCGCTTAACGGCAGATTCGAGCGCCTATCAACAATCTATACGTAATGGTTATGATGGCGTTTCGCTGGCACAAACGGCTGATGGTGCGCTTGAGGGTATAACTCAAGATACACAGCGGATCCGTGAGCTTGCATTGCAATCAGGTAGTGGTATTTATTCAGCCAGCGATCGTGATGCGATCCAATCTGAAATATCGCAGCTTCAACAGAACATTCAATCAACGATTGAGAATACCGAATTTGCTGGCCAATCATTATTTAGTGGTGGAGGTGAATTTAGTTTTCAGATGGGCTCTGAAGCGGGTCAAACGCAATCGATTGGCACGGCTGATTTTACTCAGAAATATGCTGAGTTAGGTATTAGTGATATTGATGTTACGAATACCAGTGGCGGTGGAATTGCTGGCGCAATTGAAGCGCTTGATGGTTTGAGTGAGTTTGTGAGTGCACAGCGGGGTGACTTGGGTGCGGCGCAAAATGCATTTGAATCGGCTATTAACAATTTAGCTACGACTAATGAAAATGTTCAAGCGGCTCGTAGTCGAATTCAAGATACCGATTATGCGCAAGTTGCCTCAGAAAATGCAGCGGATAGTATTCGAGGGCAAGCTGCAACGGCTGTTGCTTCTCAAGCCAGGCAACAAGAAAGTTCAGTGGTTAGCCTACTGCAATAAAATATTTAATCGTTTTGTTAAAAACCTGCTTTTGAGCAGGTTTTTTTGTATTGAGCGTTATATTTTTGACAGTATGAACTTTATTCGTCAATAAAACTTTATATCGTCAAAAAATACGCTATTATATTTTTTAAATAGCAATAAATTGACACTTACATGAACAATGCTAAACGGATCTTAGTGGTCGACACGCAAGACGGTCACTTTGAAACATTAAAATCTATATTACAGTTTATTAATGAAGATTATGATGTTGTTGGTATCGATGATGCAACAACGTATTTAGTTGATCAAAAACAGTGGAAGTGTGTGCTGTTGGGTGGAGATGCTTCATCTTTTGATTCTTATAAGTGTTTAATTTCTGCCACACCTGATTTGCCCTTTATTGTTAATCATAAATTATCTGATCTAAATGTTATCGCCAACGTGATTGGTGTTATTGCTAATGATATTAATTATCCTGAATTCACTCAACTTCTTGCGCATTGTGAAGCCTATCTACGTCAAAAACCCAACCAAGTTGTCAAAACAGCAAAAGATCTATTACAAACCTTAGTGGGCACATCATCTGAGATGCAGCAAGTTAGACGCATGATAGAGCAAGTCGCCCCAACTGAAGCCAATGTTTTGGTTTTAGGTGAATCTGGTACTGGTAAAGAGGTTGTTGCGCAAAGTTTACATCGACTGTCTAACCGTAAAAAAGGACCCTTTGTACCGGTTAACTGTGGAGCTATTCCACCTGAGCTGCTCGAAAGTGAGCTGTTTGGTCATGAAAAAGGGGCGTTCACCGGAGCGATAAATAGTCGTAAAGGGCGTTTTGAAATGGCGCAAAATGGCACGCTATTTTTAGATGAAATTGGCGATATGCCTTTGCAGATGCAAGTTAAATTATTACGTGTATTGCAAGAGCGTTTATTCGAACGGGTTGGTTCGGGTAAGTCTATTAAAGCCGATGTTCGTGTTATTGCGGCGACCCATAGAAATTTAGAAACGATGGTATCGGATGGTAAATTTAGAGAAGATTTATTTTACCGACTCAATGTATTTCCTATTGAAACCCCTTCACTTCGAGAAAGACGAGAAGATATACCGCAATTATTAAATGAGTTAACCAAACGGGTTGCCGAACAGGGTGCAGAGACCGTTAAGTTTACAGAGCGAGCTTTGCAATCATTGATGGAACATAAATGGGCTGGTAACGTGCGTGAATTATCTAATCTCGTTGAACGGATGACTATTTTGTATCCAAATCAAATGGTTGATGTTGCTGAGTTACCTAAAAAATACCAGCACATTGAGATTCAATCTTTTGAGCCTGAATATCCTGATGAGTTATTAGAACGTCAAGCGTTGAATGATTTATTTAGTGCAAGTGATGAACCGGAAAACGATGCACCGCCATCTGCAGAATTACTGGCTTTTTTACCTGAAGAGGGCATTAACTTAAAAGAGTATTTAGCCGAATTAGAGGTTTCGTTAATTAACCAAGCTTTAGTCATGCACTCTGGTGTTGTTGCGAGAGCGGCAGAAGTATTAGGGATACGACGGACTACGTTAGTCGAAAAAATGAAAAAATATGGAATTAACTAATACACAATACGTTTGTTCATATTGACGCTTTGCTCAGATATACCTTTTCACAACTCAAAGTTAACGCTGTTAATTTGAAGGTAACATTTTCATCCGTTTAATTACCCTGTTTGTACTATTAAAATTCACTTTATCTCATTGTATAAACCTGTATATTCATACTTAAATTAATTAAAAGTTAAAGATGGTATGAATAAACACATTCTTATTAATGGGGCTTCATCAGGCATTGGCCGCTCTCTTGCTGTTTTATTAGCTCATAAAGGTTATACACTTAGTTTATGTGGGCGTCAGCCTGATAAACTACAAACAACGCTTGCTAGTCTCCCTGTGGAACAAGTTAACTTATCTGCACATTTTTGCGTAAGTGATGCTGAAGCTGTAGCCGATTTTGTAACTAAAGCTAATGAAAATCGACCCGTCGACATATTAATTAACTCTGTTGGTTTGAATAACAGCCGTGAGCAAGCTAAAGACGTTCCGATTGACACGCTGGCTTGGCAGATGAATGTAAATTGCTATGCACCTATTCGCTTTATGCAAGCACAAGTACCTTATATGCAAACAAAATCAGCTGGTTGCATTGTCAATGTATTATCGACTGTTTGTTTATATTCTAATGAAGGAATAGCCGCATACACGGCTTCTAAAGCGGCTCTTGATGCTTATACAAAAGTGATGCGAAAAGAATTACGTGAAGATAATATCAAATTATTGTCTGTTTACCCTGGTGGTGTGAATACTGAGTTTAGACCGGCAGAAAGACCGCAATATTTATCGGCGAATGATGTTGCTAGTGCGATCATTAATATGATTGAGACACCGGACAATGTGCATTTTCATGAATTGGTGCTGCGCCCTCAATCTGAATCTAACTTTTAAATCACTTTGTTTTGACGTTAATTATACTGACTTTTATAGCCATGGCTGCTTTTGCCGCTAATTCACTATTTTGTCGTTTAGCTTTAGCGGGGGAGCATATTGATGCTGCTTCTTTTACGGCTATTCGCCTATTATCGGGTACCGTCATGTTATGGGGTATTTTACAATACCGTGCCATTATTGATTGCTTATTGAGGAGAAATAAAGATTTAACGCTTTCACTTAAAAGTAAAAGCGATAGTCACAACAAACCACAGTTTAATCATACCCGCTGGTTATCTGCGTTTGCTTTATTTACTTACGCGGCTGCATTTTCTTTTGCTTATATTGAATTACCGACTGCCATTGGCGCGCTTATTTTATTTGGTGTGGTACAAGTTGTGATGGTAACACATGGGATCATGCAAGGTGAGTTACTTGGGCTTAAACAAAAAGTCGGTTTTTTTACCGCCATCATCGGATTAGTGATGTTGTTTTTACCGCAATTACTAACAACGGATATCAATGATATTGATACTTTATCTGCGCTTTTAATGCTAATAGCCGGGATCGCGTGGGCTCTTTATAGTATTCAGGCTAAAGGAGTAACAGAGCCAATTCGTGTGAGCGCAAACAATTTTTTGTATGCGCTACCGTTTACTTTAGTATTATCGATTTTGTTGTATTCGCAGATGAAATTTAACCAAGTCGGTCTTGTTTATGCGATATTGTCGGGCGCATTGGCATCGGGTGCGGGTTATGCTTTATGGTATGCCGTTGTTCCTCATTTAAAATCGACATATGCGGCTTCAGTGCAATTAACTGTACCCGTATTAGCCGCCATAGCCGCTATTATTTGGTTAGATGAAGATTTAACCTGGTTGATTTCGCTTTCTTCTTTTTTATTACTCAGTGGTGTTGCATTAGTGATTCATAGTCGCCCACCGTCGTAGGCGACTATTATCTGAAAACCACTTTAAACATATAACTTTAAAGAGAATAGAAGTATCACTAGCCTAATTTAGACTCTATTTTTTGCAGAGATTAATTCAGCTATTAAGGCAATAGATTGACCTGTTGCGCCTTCTGCCCAGCTAGGTGTTTGACTTGCATGATAAGCCGCTGATAAATCAAAATGCAACCAGCCTTTTTCATTGGTTACAAAGCGAGATAAAAAGCCAGCTGCATTACTCGCGCCACCTAAACCCCCATTTTTTATGTTGCTATTAGTTGTATCGGCAAATGCGGATGGGCAATTATCTTGATGCCATTTAGCTAGCGGTAAAGGCCAAATTGGCTCGTTAACTTGTGCTGCAAGTGTTTGTGCTTTATGTACGAGTGAATCATCTAAACTAAAAAGTGCTGTGTATTCGCCACCCGTGGCGACTTTAGATGCGCCTGTGAGTGTGGCTGCATCAATAATTAAAGGGGCATTAGTTTCTGATGCCGCCATTAAACCATCGGCTAAAACAAGGCGGCCTTCGGCATCGGTATTTGATATTTCAACGGTAACTCCATTTTTATAAGTTAATATATCGCCGAGTTTAAAGGCGTTGTGACTGACCATGTTTTCTGCACAGCACAGGAATAACTTAACGCGTTGTGACAGCCCTTGTTGTATTGCCAACGCTAAAGCGCCAGCTACGACAGCGGCACCACCCATGTCACATTTCATGCTAAACATGCCAGGGCCTGATTTCATACTGTAACCACCGCTATCGAAGGTGATCCCTTTACCGACTAAACAAGCTTGTATTGGGGCCGTCTCGTTTTGGCTTGGATTATAGTCAAGCTCGAGCAAGCAAGGCGGGTTGACACTGCCTTTACCTACATTATAAATGCCAGTCCAGCCTGCGGTGATTAGATCTTCACCCGATATTAATTTAGTGCTAATAAAATCAGGTGCTAAACGGGTAATATAATCAACGGTTAGCTGTGCCAGCTTTTCAGGGTAGAGTTGAGCGGGTGTTTGGTTGGTTAAATCACGACTCCAAGCATAAGTGACTAATTTTTTTTCTAATTTATCAATTAAAGCATCTGAACCTGTAAATGTGATGTTAGTTAGTTTATTAACACAGGTAAAACCCATAGCAAAAGCCCATTGGCTAGCTTCGTCCCATAATTCACCGACTAAACAAGCGTGTTCAATGCCTAAATTTTCTAGTTTACGAGCGGATTGTTGAATTTCACGCAATAAATTTATTGGGTCGTTATTAATGACGATATAAACATTGTCGGCAATAAATTGTTCGCGATTGTTTGCTTGCCAGCCTGTGGCTATTGATGTTTTAGTTAGTTGAATGTGAGTGAAGTCAGACATTGATTAAACCTAAAAGTAATTTTGTTGAACATAGCATGAGATTAGAATAAGTCGATATTTTATACCAATCCATATAAATAAGTGATCTCTCAGAATGCATCCAGCGGTTTTTGAACAAGGCGTCGGTGTACAGGAATGGTTGTTCCCTTTCAAATACCGATAACGCAGGTCAAAAGCCGCTGGGGCATTCCTTTCAGGCGAATTTTAAATGCGCTTACTCTGTGTTGCTCGAACTCAAAAGAGCACCACTATTCTTTCATTCAAGCGCCTTGATTAAGCGCATTTAAACGCTCGCTGAGTGGGCACTTATTATTACGGATTGGTATTATTTAATATTATTGAACAGCTGAGCGCGACTATTTATGGTTAGTGGTATAAATGGCAGGCACAAAAAAAGGGATGTTAATCCCTTTTTTAATCGACTTGATTTAATTATTAAGCTAACTCGTCTAAACACATTTCTTCACGAAGTTGCTTACACCACGCTTTAACACGTTGATCGGTTAATTCGGGCTGACGATCTTCATCTATGCCTAAGCCAACAAACGTATTGTCATCTACTAAGGCCTTTGATGCTTCAAATTCGTAGCCATCAGTTGAAGTATGACCAACAACAATCGCGCCTTTAGTTTCAACAATGTCACGGATCATGCCCATCGCATCGAGAAAATACTCTGCGTAATCTTCTTGATCGCCACAACCAAAAATAGCCACAAGCTTATCGGTGAAATCTAACTCTTCAAGATCGGGAAAAAAGTCATCCCAGTCACATTGAGCTTCACCGTAATACCAAGTTGGAATACCGAATAAAATAAAATCGTATTCTGCTATTTGTTCTTTATTTACTTTAGCGATGTCATAAACATCAACTAAATCTTTACCTATTTCTTTTTGAAGCATTTTGGCAATGGCTTCTGTATTGCCGGTATCGCTACCAAAAAAACAGCCTATAACTGACATAGTGTCGTGTCTCGCTATGAATCAAAAAATACTTGTATTATGCCTTTGACCAAAAAGCCAAAACAACCTAAAAATAGCACCAACCAAACAGCTATTTTACCTACTAACGGCACTTCACCTTGGTCTAATACATCTTTTATTGCTAAAAAGATAAACAGAAAAAGGGCTGAAATACCAAGATAGAATCCGAGTGATTCAAATTGCTCAAATGTCATAACTGATTGCTAATGCTGAATATAAGAGCGCATTTTAACACAAGCGTACAATAAGAGTTAGCCTTGCTCGGTTGTGTTCGATAGAAAATCATGGACTATCTTATTAAATATTACTGTTTTTTCGGCATGTAACCAGTGACCGGCACCTTGAATTACTTTTGCTGTGGCACTTGGAAATAACGCTAATGTAGCCGTTTGATGCTCACGTGTTATATATTCAGATGCGCCGCCTTTAATAAATAAGGTGGGTTTAGTGTATTGGGTTTGCAGGGTCGGAAAGCCGATTACATCTTGATAACCCGCCATTATATTATTTAAAGACATTTTCCAGTTAAAGCCATTAGGCTCTTTAACTAAATTACGCAATAAAAATTGTCGTACACCTGGCTCTGTTACGTGCTTTGCAAGCGTGATATCTGCGTCAGTGCGATTTTTTATTGTGCTGAGATTAATGGCATTTAAGCCATTAAATATTTGTTGATGGCGCTCAGGGTAAGTGATAGGAGCTATATCTGCGACGATTAAGCGTTCAATTCGCGCAGGGCTTTGTAAAGCCATTTGCATTGCAACTTTGCCACCCATCGAGTGCCCTAAAACGGTAAAATCATCGATTGCTAATGCATCAAGTGTTTCAAATACATCTTGCGCGAGTGTTGGGTAGTCCATTGGATTTAAATGCGCTGAGCTACCGTGGTTACGTAAATCGACAGAAATCGTGCGAAATTGTTTATTAAACGAGCGCGCAACCATGTTTAAATTATCGAGGCTGCCGAGGAGTCCGTGAATAAGAACAAGTACGGGGCCTGTTCCTTTGTCTGTATAATTTAGTTGCATGTTTAGTCGTTACTTGAAGAATGATATAACCAACATGGCAAACTCAATAAATGCGCTATTTAAAGAGCAGAAATCAATCTTGCCATGTCAAATGATTAAGGTTTTTTGGCTTTTTTTGCTTTATATAAATCGACATGCACACGAACTTGTTTTATTGCATTATCGTTTACATCAAGAATATCAACAGGGTAACCATAAAGCCTAATTGAAACATTGGGTTTAGGTATTTCCTCTAAATATTCAAGTATTAAGCCATTAATTGTACGAGGACCATCAACAGGCAACTTCCAACCGAGTTCTTTGGTAATATCTCGAACATTCGCTGAACCTTCTACAATATAGGTATTATCTTTTTGCTTATGATAATCATCGTTTGCGCCTGGTATTTGGTTGGTTGTAAAGTCACCAACGATTTCTTCTAAAATATCTTCTAGTGTGATCAAACCAATAATGTCGCCATATTCATCTACCACTAATGCGATACGGTATTTTTCACGTTGGAAATGTAAAAGCTGATTATTTAATGGCGTACCTTCGGGTACAAACGTGATTTTACGAGCCGCTCGAAGCAGTGTTTCTTTCGAAAACTGAGTTTTTGATGTTAGCCGCAAAATATCTTTAGCATGTACATAGCCGACTGCATCATCAACCGTTGTTCGATACAACAGCATACGTGTATGTTGACCATGATTGAGTTGCTTAACAATGACCTTCCAATCATTGTTAATATCAATACCTAAAATGTCAGGTCGAGGAACCATAACATCTTCAACTGTTACTTTTTCTAAATCTAAAATACTGAGCAGCATATCTTGATGTTTGCGCGGTATCATCGAATTCGCATCGTTAACCACAGTGCGTAATTCATCAGGGTTTAATGTTTGACCGTTTTCATTGGCGGGTTTGATATTAAATATTTTTAGAAACGCATTTGTAATACTGTTTAAACCAAATACAAAAGGGTAAAACAACCACAACATAGGCGTTAAAATAATTGAGGCTGGATACGCTATTTTTTCAGGAAACCAAGCGGCTAATGTTTTTGGCGTGACTTCGGCAAAAATGAGAATAACAACGGTTAAGCCGATTGTGGCTAACAAAACACCATAGTCGCCATATAAGCGCATACCAATAATAGTGGCTATTGCTGATGCAGCAATATTAACAAGGTTGTTACCTATTAAGATCAGGCCTATAAGCCTTTCAGGGCGTGCTAATAATTTATGAACACGTAGTGCAGGAATATTGTTTTTAGAAACTAAGTGCCTTAAACGATATTTGTTTAAAGCCATCATACCGGTTTCTGAGCTTGAGAAAAAAGCTGATATTAATACAAGTACGCCAAGTATGATGGCAAGCGTACTGGTAGAGATGTCGTCCAAGAAATTAACCCTTCATGATTATCGAATTTTATTATACCTAATTGCGCTCAGTATTGTAATTTTATCTTATCGTTTAATGTTGTCGATCAAACTTACGATTTCAATTGTCTTTTCAGTGACTTTAAATTCAGTGCATCATGACAAAATCATGAATGATGCGAGAGCCAAAGTAACCTAAAGTTAATAATGTCGAACCGCTTAACGTTAAGGCTAAAGTTATATTACCACGCCAGCCTAACAGTGAATGGCCAATAAGCAAGCTGGTAAAACAGCACCAAGCTAAAATAGATAATATGGCTTTATGCGATTGACCTGAACCAAAAAAGTTATCTAAAAAAACAGCCCCTGTAATAATTGATACCGTTAAAAATAATGTACCTGATAATAAGAGCTTAAATATTTGCTTTTCTACATCATTAAGCGCTGGTAGAGGCAGTTGCAATACCGATAAATCATGTGATTTTAAACGATTACTAATAAAACTATACTGAAACGATAATAGCGTCGTGATCGTTAAAACCGCATAAGCTAATAAAGCAAAACTAATGTGCGACAATGTTTCGATTGACCAAGAGGCAACAGTTGTTAAAGATATCGGCGCAAAAATGCCAATAAATAACATTAGTGATGAGAATAAAAAACAAACAGGCACAACAAAATAATTATGGTATTTTTGTGCAAAACCTAAAGCGGTAAAGCCCACAACTAAACTAATAATGTTTGCAACCAATACTAAGTTATAAGCGGACGGTTCATTTAATTGATAATGCAGCTGCACAAAAAGCACATGACATATAAAAGCAACAATACCAGGTAAAACAACAAATTTTAAACTGAGCTTTGCATGGTTAAAAAATATTAAAAGCAGGGCAATAGCACTGAACAAATAACCGATAATCCCTAATACAGCCAGTAACATGATTAAACCTTTTGTTAAATTTATCGAGACACAATATTGCATTTCACCCGATAATAACAACGAAAAGAGCACAAGTTAATTAAATTTATTGAGCAAAAGTCAATCTAAGTTAAATCAACTAGCTCAGATGGGCGAAATTTAATTTTTTATGCGTATAATAGAGGCATTACGAGTGGTTAAGTAAAGTGACCCTCAGCACCTATTTTATTTACTGTATTTGTTATTAGGATAATTCATGTTTCAGAATTTATCAGATCGCTTAAGCCAAACATTAAAAAATGTAACCGGGCGCGGTCGCCTTACCGAAGATAATATAAAAGAAACGTTGCGCGAAGTGCGCATGGCATTACTTGAAGCTGATGTTGCGTTGCCGGTTATTAAAGACTTTATTAATAATGTTAAAACCGCAGCGTTAGGTTCAGAGGTAAGTAAAAGCCTTAACCCAGGCCAAGCTTTTGTTAAAATCGTTAATGACGAACTTGTTAAAGCGATGGGGGAAGCTAATGAAGTTTTAAATTTAGCCGCACAAAAACCGGCCGTGGTTTTAATGGCGGGTTTACAAGGGGCGGGTAAAACCACGTCTGTCGCCAAGCTATCTAAATATTTAGTCGAGCGTGAAAAGAAAAAGGTATTGGTGGTCTCGGCCGATGTTTATCGTCCTGCTGCGATAAAGCAATTAGAAACACTTGCTGAAGAAGTCGGTGTTGAATTTTTCCCCAGTTCAGTTGAACAAAAACCGATTGATATTGTTAACGCTGCAATTGAACATGCAAAAATTCAATTTTTTGATGTGTTATTAGTCGATACCGCTGGTCGATTGCATGTTGATGAATCCATGATGGATGAAATTAAACAACTACATGCGGCTATAACCCCAGTTGAAACCTTGTTTGTTGTTGATGCGATGACGGGGCAAGATGCCGCTAACACGGCCAAAGCGTTTCATGAAGCATTGCCTCTAACCGGTGTTATTTTAACTAAAGCCGATGGTGATGCGCGCGGTGGGGCTGCGCTTTCTATACGTCAAATAACCGGCAAACCGATTAAATTTATCGGTATGGGTGAAAAAGTTGACGCATTAGAACCTTTCCATCCTGATCGTATCGCATCTCGTATATTAGGTATGGGTGATGTTCTTAGTTTAATTGAAGAAGTTGAGCGTAAGGTTGATAAAACCAAAGCTGAGCAAATGGCTAAGAAATTACAAAAAGGTAAAGGCTTTGATCTTGAAGACTTCAGAGACCAACTTGTGCAAATGAAAAGCATGGGCGGCATGATGTCAATGATGGATAAGCTGCCCGGTATGTCGAATTTACCTGATAATATGAAAGACAAAGTGAACGATAAGCAATTTAACCAGCTTGAAGCGATTATCAATTCAATGACCCCTGGTGAACGTCAACGCCCGGATATAATTAAAGGTGCACGTAAGCGTCGTATTGCTGCCGGTTCGGGTACTCAGATCCAAGATGTTAATCGTCTGCTTAAGCAATTTACCCAAATGCAAAAAATGATGAAAAAAATGTCGGGTAAAGGTGGCATGATGAAGATGATGAAAGGAATGAAAGGCATGATGCCTCCTGGCGGCGCAGGCGGTATGGGCGGTGCTGGTGGCCCTGGAGGGCTAGGCGGTTTAGGTGGCATGTTTGGTAAAAAATAAGCCTTAAATGCCAGCGGCGAACTGACATCCTCACTTATAAATATATAGAGTCACTCATTGAGTGGCTTTTTTATTTACCTTTTCTAAATGTATAGAATTTAACATGGTGATCTTTTGACTACTCTGCCATCAATGAAAACGATCTACCCAGCAGCGGCTACGGTTAATGTTGATATTGAAATTACCAATATAAAAACGACAAAACTAGATGGTGTTTGGACTGGTCATGCTATTTTGCCTGAAGAAGATTGTTTAAGTAAAATTGTTATTTATGCCGTAATAAAAGAGGACGAAAGTATCGATTATCGTGCGATTTCTGCTTATTGCCCGCATCAACATTATGATATTAGTAAGGAGCCATTAAAAGAGGACGGGAATATTTATTGCTCATTGCATCGTCGGCCTATTTGTATTTATAGCGAATACAACATGGCTTATCCTGTTACTAAAAATGGTAATGACTTTATACTTAAAGCCAACGCATTATAATCTTCATTAGACCTTCATCAATCACACTCGTTAAGGAAAATACATGCAGCATTTTGATAATGATTTCTTTGCTAATTTAGTTAACACAGCGCAAGCATCTGAACGTCGTCGCAGTAATGTGAACATTCATGATGATTATCAATCGCCAGTTCAACGTTTGTTTATTGCAATGGAACCTGATAGCTATGTTAGGCCGCACAAGCACATAGAAAGTAATAAGTGGGAATTCTTTTTTGTTGTTAAGGGCTCTTTATTGTTTTTAATGTATGACGATAAAGGCGTTGTTACTGAACGAATTACATTATCGGCAGAAGGGGATCAACAAGGATTAGAAATACCGCCCAATGTATGGCATTCAACAATCGCGTTAAGTGCGGGTACCGTTTTTTTTGAAGTAAAAGAAGGCCCTTATACCGTAACAACGGATAAAGGATTTGCCAATTGGGCGCCAGCAGAAGGTGACTCAACTGTGCCAGCGTTTATTCAGCACCTCAGCCTACTCAATATGGGTGATGACGCGAGTTTATTTTCGGCATAAAGCGTGTTGAATAATGATTTTTAGGTAGTTTAGGTACGCATAAAAACAATGAGTGACCAGGATAAACAAAGGCAACAAGCTCGCAATTATCTATTTTATCTGTTGGGGCGTTGCGAATACTCTCAATTTACGCTTAAACGAAAATTAACAGAAAAAGAATATGATCATGAGTTAACCCAAGCGTTATTAGCCGAATTTGCTGAAAAAGATTACCAGTCAGATTTTCGCTACACGCAATCAATTATCAGAATCAAAGCCAGTAAAGGTTTTGGCCCTAATGCGATCATACAAAGCTTAATGCAGCATGGTATTGATAAATATCAATACGCACTAGCCGAGCAAGAAACTGATATAGATTGGCTTGAAAATTTATTGTCTTTGTTTGATCGTAAATTTAGAGCTATCGATTTAAACGATTTTAAAGCCAAACAAAAAGTGCAACGCTTTTTGTATCAACGTGGATTTACCGGTGCACAAATCCAAAATATGTGGCAAGTGCTTGTTGAGTCATGTGATTAGATTTGTAAATTTATGTTTGTGCCCTAAGGCTTACCATTTACCGATTATTCTTCGGCAAACCCAAATTGAATTTGCATAGTTAATTTTTGCATAATTTAGTCTTTATGATGTTCGATCATCTATTAACTAAATCACAAGTTCGTGCTACATTCATCACCCATTATATTAGGCAAATTGTTTACCACAGGATTTATAAATGAAAATGAACACTGCACAAGTTAGGCAGGCATTTTTAGATTTTTTTGCACAACAAAAACATCAAATAGTTGCGAGTAGTTCTTTAGTCCCTTCAGATGATCCAACCTTGTTATTTACGAATGCAGGTATGAATCAATTTAAAGATGTATTTTTAGGCAGTGATAAACGTGCCTATACTCGTGCTACATCAAGCCAGCGTTGTGTTAGAGCGGGTGGTAAACACAATGATTTAGAAAACGTAGGCTATACAGCTCGCCATCACACCTTTTTTGAAATGTTAGGTAATTTTAGCTTTGGTGATTACTTTAAACAGGATGCGATCCGCTTTGGCTGGGCATTCTTAACTGACGTTTTACAGTTACCTAAAGAAAAATTAACGGTGACTGTTTACGCGACCGATGATGAAGCTTTTTCTATTTGGCGCGATGAAATTGGTGTGCCAGAAGAACGTATTATTCGCATTGGTGATAAATCACCTGAAAAGAAATTTGAATCAGACAACTTTTGGTCAATGGGCGACACTGGACCTTGTGGGCCTTGTACTGAAATATTTTATGATCATGGTGAACATATTTGGGGCGGTGTTCCTGGCTCGCCAGAAGAAGATGGTGACCGTTATATTGAAATTTGGAATTTAGTTTTCATGCAATTTAACCGTCATGCCGACGGTAAAATGGAGCCATTACCTAAACCGTCTGTAGATACTGGCATGGGTTTAGAGCGAATCGCCGCGATTATGCAAGGTGTGCATTCTAATTATGAAATCGATATTTTCCAAAATTTAATCAATTTTATCGCTAAAACATTAAATGTAAGTGATCTTGAGAATAAATCATTACGCGTGATTGCCGACCATATCCGTTCTTGTAGCTTCTTGTTAGCTGATGGTGTAATGCCTTCAAATGAAGGCCGTGGCTATGTATTGCGACGTATCATTCGTCGTGCTATTCGGCATGGTAATCAGCTGGGCGCCCAAGATGTCTTTTTCTATAAAATAGTACAAGCCTTGATTGTTGAAATGGGTGATGCTTATCCTGAACTCATATCTCAACGTGCGATCATTGAAAAAATGTTACGTATTGAAGAAGAGCAATTCTTAAAAACCTTAGATCGTGGTTTATCTATTTTGAATGATGC
Organism: Algibacillus agarilyticus; assembly: GCF_003286125.1. Classification (GTDB taxonomy): domain Bacteria; phylum Pseudomonadota; class Gammaproteobacteria; order Enterobacterales; family Alteromonadaceae; genus Algibacillus; species Algibacillus agarilyticus. The sequence continues at coordinate 158,309 of NZ_QMED01000001.1, read as the reverse complement.
CTTAAAAACATTATCAGGCTCAGTTATACCAGGTGAGTTGGTTTTCAAATTATATGATACGTATGGTTTTCCGGCCGATTTAACTGCCGATGTTGCACGTGAACGTGATTTAACCATTGATGATGCCGGCTTTGAAAAAGCGATGCAAGCACAGCGCTCACTATCGCAACAAGCGAGTCATTTTGATAAAGATTATAATGATTCGATTTCGAGCGAACAAGCTTCAACATTTACCGGCTATGATTTAGACACCGATAACGCAACGGTGACTGAAATTATTGTGAATGGTGAATCAGTAAATGCGGTTGCGAGTGATCAACCCGCGATTGTCATTTTAGATCAAACTCCATTTTATGCCGAATCAGGTGGACAAGTGGGTGACCAAGGTCAATTTTTAACGGCCGGAGAGCTTGTTTTCTCGGTGTCTGATACCGTTAAGTTAAATGATGCGATAGCTCATAAAGGTCAAGTTAAAGCGGCCTTAACCGTGGGTGACAAAGTAGATGCGCAAATTGATGTGCAGCGTCGTCAAGCCATTAAATTAAACCATTCTGCGACTCATCTTATGCATTCTGCTTTACGTAATTTATTAGGTGAGCATGTCTCTCAAAAAGGTTCATTAGTAGACCCAGATAAATTACGTTTCGATTTCTCTCATTTTGAAGGTGTAACCGCTGAGCAACTGAGACAAATTGAAGCGGATGTTAATACCGAGATCCGTTTAAATAATCCGCTAAATACTAAGCTAATGGATATTGAAACAGCCAAAAAAGAAGGCGCAATGGCTTTATTTGGTGAGAAGTATGATGATGAAGTACGAGTGGTGAGCATGGGTGACTTCTCGGTTGAGCTTTGCGGGGGGACTCATGTCAGCGCGACGGGTGATATTGGTTTATTTAAAATCACATCTGAAAGTGGTATTGCGGCAGGCGTTCGTCGTATAGAAGCCGTCACGGGTCAAGCAGCACTTGAATATACACATCATTTAGAGAATGATATTTCATCTATTGCGTGTTTATTAAAAACGGATAGCGCGAGTGTTATTGATAAAGTGAAAGCGGGTCTTGATAAAACTAAATCGTTAGAAAAAGAATTGCGCCAGTTACAAGATAAACTCTCAAGCATGGCGGGTTCAGATTTACTCTCAAGCGCTAAAACTATTGCAGGTGTAAAAGTACTGGTAACTGAAATAGAAGGCATTGAGCCCAAAGCATTACGTACCACGGTTGATGACCTAAAAGCTAAGTTAGGCTCGGCAATTATAGCGCTTGGCTTAAAAGGTGATAATAAAGTTAACCTGATTGTTGGCGTAACCGCTGATCTTACTGCTAAGGTTAAAGCAGGAGAGTTAGTTAATTATCTTGCTCAACAAGTAGGTGGTAAAGGTGGTGGGCGTCCTGATTTAGCGCAAGCGGGTGGTTCACAACCTGAAAACCTAGCGTCAGCTATCGCAAGTGTCGATAAATGGCTTGAAGAAAAGTTATAAACACGTATTATTATTTAGCTTTTATTAAAAAATATTGCAGATTAGAGTGAAGCTTTGCACTTTTTAGACTAACTTTAATTTGTACTTATTTAAACGGTTAGTTGGATTAGGAAAAGGAGTAGGATATGTTAATTTTGACGCGTCGTGTTGGTGAAACATTGATGATCGGTGACGATGTTACCGTAACTGTATTAGGCGTTAAAGGTAATCAAGTTCGCATTGGTGTTAACGCACCTAAAGAAATTTCAGTTCATCGTGAAGAAATTTATATGCGTATACAGGCAGAAAAAAATCAACAGGATGCCGAAGGCAACGCCTAGTTATTATTTTTTGTTTATACAAAAAGCCGATATTTTTATCGGCTTTTTTGATCTTATGGCTTTATTAATGTTTCATTGGCATCTTAATACCTTAAATTAAAGGCTAAGCAGGCGTATAAAATTAAAAAGACTGTAAATATCAAGCTCAAATGCTTTTTATGCATTTTTTTAATAATTTTAAGCACGAACCCCTATATCCCAATCCAACAAGCGGTTAAAATCAACTATCGCTAGTCAGTTGACTAACAACCACACTCGCATTTTTGTATTTAAGTATGTAAGGAAGAATATCCCTATGGCCGAGAATGAAACTCGCCCGACCAACTTTATCCGTAATATTATTGATAAAGATTTAGCTGAAGGTAAACATCCTTCAACACATACTCGTTTTCCGCCTGAACCTAATGGCTATTTACACATAGGTCACGCTAAATCTATTTGTCTAAATTTTGGCCTAGCACAAGATTATCAAGGTAAGTGTAACTTACGTTTTGATGATACCAACCCAGAAAAAGAAGATATAGACTACGTTCATTCAATTCAAGAAGATGTTAAATGGCTAGGTTTTGAATGGGATGGTGAAGTGTGTTATTCATCGAATTATTTTGATCAACTTTACCTTTATGCTGTAGAGCTGATTAAAGCCGGCAAAGCTTATGTTTGTTTTTTAAATGCCGAGCAAACACGCGAGTATCGCGGTACGTTAAAAGAACCTGGCAAAAACAGCCCGACACGTGATACATCGATAGAAGAAAACCTCGCTTTATTTGAAAAAATGAAAAATGGTGAAATGCAGGAAGGAGAATGTTGTTTACGCGCTAAAGTGGATATGACTTCTTCTTTTATGTGTATGCGCGATCCTATTTTATATCGCATTCGTTTTGTTCATCACCATCAAACGGCGGATAAGTGGTGCATTTATCCTATGTACGATTTCACGCATTGTATATCAGATGCGATTGAAGGTATTACACACTCATTATGTACGCTTGAATTCCAAGACAATCGCCGTATATATGATTGGATTTTAGATAATATCAGCCTTGAAGTCCGTCCACATCAGTATGAGTTTTCTCGATTAAACCTTGAATATACCGTGATGAGTAAACGCAAGCTTAACGACTTAGTAACTCAAAAGCATGTTAATGGTTGGGATGATCCCCGTATGCCAACGATTGCGGGTTTACGACGTCGAGGTTATACCGCCGCTGCATTACGTGAATTTTGTTTACGTATAGGCGTAACTAAAATGGAAAACATGATCGAAATGGGTATGTTAGAAGCGTGTATTCGTGATGATTTAAATGCGAATTCAGCACGTGCAATGGCTGTTTTAGATCCGATTAAAGTCATCATAGAAAACTACCCTGAAGGCCAAGTTGAAGAGTTGATGGTGTCTAACCACCCACAAGATGAATCATTTGGTAAACGCATGGTGCCTTTTACGCGTGAAATACTCATTGAAGCAGAAGATTTTAGAGAATCGGGTAACAAAAAGTACAAACGTTTAGTCATTGATAAATCGGTACGTTTACGTGGTGCTTATGTCATAACGGCTAAACGTTTTAAACAAGATGAGAAGGGTAATGTAACCACAGTCTATTGTACTTACGACCCAAATACCTTAGGCAAAAATCCAGAAGATGGCACTAAACCTAAAGGCGTTATTCATTGGGTTTCTGCAAGCGAAGGTAAACCGGCTACCGTTAATATGTATGATCGTTTGTTTACTGTGCCTAATCCTGCAGCCGAAGACGACTTTACGCAAGTGCTTAATGCAGAAAGTTTGATCGAAATGAAAAGTGCGGTTGTAGAGCCTAGCTTAGCTGAGTTAGATGCTGGGAAAGCCGTGCAATTTGAACGATTAGGTTATTTTTGTCCGGATCTGTCATCAACTCCAGATGATCTTGTATTTAATCGCACGGTGACATTACGTGATACGTGGGATCATGCTTAAATAAAACGATGCCCATTGATTTGGGTATCATTTTAGATGATGAAAATTAAAGCACTACGGTATTAATAGTAACGAAGTGCTTTAGTTTTTAGTTTGTTACCCAAAGCAAAAAACCAAAGAACGATAAAATCACGACATTAAAAATACTGATCACAATAAAGCCTTTACGACCTTGATCAGAGCTCCAACCGTTTTGTTTTAAAAATAAATACCACAGACCAAAAGAGAGTAAAGGTATTAGTAAGAATAGTTTTATCATTTTATGTTAGTTACTTCAGGCTTAGGTTTCATAATTCAATAAGCCTATTATTCACGTCTCTCGTCAGAATGCAAAGGATGCTTATCTAATGTCTGCTTTTTTTTCACGTTTACAGCAATATAACGATCGTCGCTTATTTTCTGTTTTTTTATTAGGTATTTCAAGTGGCTTTCCTTGGGTTATTATTGGCTCTGCTTTATCCGCTTGGCTAAAAGATGAAGGTTTCTCTCGCTCAGAAATTGGATACCTTGGTGCTGTATTCTTGGCCTACTCAATTAACTTTTTTTGGGCGCCTTTAATTGACCGAATTAAATTACCTATTTTATATCATTGGTTTGGACAACGACGGAGCTGGATTTTATTTTGTCAAACACTGATTGCGAGCAGTTGTTTAGCAATGGCTTTTATCGATATTCAAAGTCAGATTTTGTATTTAGCGTTAGCCGCTTTGGTTGTTTCATTTGCTTCTGCCAGTCAAGATATTGCAATTGATGCTTTACGGATTGATTTTTTTAAGCAAAACGAAGCTGAAAAAATACCGCTAGCGGCAGGTATGGCAACCTCTGGTTGGTGGACAGGGTATGCGGCATTAGGCAGCATTCCGCTCATTTTATCTGATTCAGCGGTTTGGAGTTGGTCACAAGTTTATTTTGTCATCGCACTTATAATGATTTTGCTCACTCTACCGGTTATTTGGGTTAATGAGCCAAATGCTCAACGCTCAGAAAAGTTAAAAGCATTAGAACTCAAATACCAAGATAAATGGAAACATAATACGCAATTACCATTAAAAGTAAGACAAATGCTTATTTGGTTTTTGGTTACGAGTGTAGAACCGATAAAAGAATTTTTTGATCGAAACGGAATTAAACTGGCGCTTTCAATACTGTGCTTTGTGCTGATTTTTAAATTAGGAGAAGCGATTTTAGGCCGTATGTCGATTGTGTTTTATAAAGAAATTGGTTTCTCAAACACCGATATAGCTCTTTATTCTAAAATGATTACTTGGTGGGTAACTGTACTCTTTTCATTAGTCGGTGGGTGGATCACAGCTAAACACGGGATCGTCAAAGGGTTATTTATTGCCGGTATTGCGATGTCGTCAAGCAACCTGTTATTTGCTTGGTTAGCGCATGTAGGACCACAAACTGATTTATTTATATTCGCCGTTATTGTTGATGGTTTTACCGCTGCTTGGGGTACTGTGGCTTTTGTCTCTTTTATCTCTTTACTGTGTAGTCATACATTCAGTGCGACTCAATATGCTTTACTGGCCTCGTTAGGCACCATGGGGCGCACACTTATTGGCTCGTTTAGTGGTGTTTTAGTCGACTATTTAGATGGAAACTGGTCTTTGTTTTTTATGCTAACTACACTGATGATCATTCCAGCCCTGTTATTACTGTGGAAGATAAAAACGTCGATTAAGGGCTTAGAAGAAACTCAGTAAAATAACCATTTAAAAGCAGGCTAGGGGCGTATACCGATACATTCAAACGGGAAATACCCTTCGCCTTCAAACTCAAAATACTCAATGCATAAAAGCATTTCATCTTTTAAATATTGATCAGATAAGAGTTTATCCTCAGACCAATAACTGAGTAAATGAATAAGGTGCCAAAATACACGCTCGGTTTCTGTGTATGGCTCATCTTGAGCTAAATTAACTTGGGTCCATTCTTCTAGCGTGTCCCATAAAAACAGATTAAGTTCGCTGTAAGGAATTCTTTTTGCATTAAATTCTTTTACATAAAAACTAACTTGTTTTTTCTTGAGCTCGATGAATTCTTTTACAATCACGTACTGATCCACCCCCCAGATAGAACAAATTATACTTAGTTTTTTAGCCGGCCTTGATCTATAGATTTATCGTGGTGATAACAATAACGCTAAATTGATTTCCACTTAGCGAGGTAATCTTTACACTTGTTTTATTTATCAGGCGGCACTAAAAAAACTAAAAGATAAATTGCTTGTTAGTACCCTAAATAATTCAAATATGAAATAGCACGCTTTTATCAACTGTGTAAAAGCGTGAATATCATTTGATATTAAGTATAGTCATAGATTAATTATGTGGTAGTAATGTAATGCGGTTTATTAGAATTAATTGCTTTGGCACATTAGGTTGGTTTAATTGTGAATTAAATTCAGTATCAACCGATTCTATTTTTTCTAAAATACTTAAATCGCTTTCTATCTCACCAAAAACGGTATATCCCCAATTTTTTCCGGGATCTAAGTGCTTGTTATCTGCCAAATTAAAAAAGAATTGTCTTGTGGCTGAGTGCGGGTCATTAAGTCTGGCCATCGCGATTGTTCCTTGCCTATTTAATAAACCATTACCACTTTCGTTACTGATTTGGGCTTGTTTATTTAGTTCTTCATATTTTTTGTTGTAGCCACCCCCTTGAGCGACAAACCCCGGCATGATTCGATGAAATATACTGCCATCATATTCTCCATTGACCACATAAGTTAAAAAGTTATCGACAGTTCTAGGTGCACGACGGCGATCAAGCTCGACTGTAATATCCCCTAATGTCGTCTCTATTTTTATTCTTGGGTATATGGTATCGGGCTGTATGCGTTGATCGGCAGCATGAAGCAAAAAAGCAAAGCAAGTCGTCAGGATAATAATGAAATTTTTAATTAAAAACATAGTGTTCTCTTTTAGTTTTTTATTGCACTTAGAATAACGAATTTTTGATTACTCGTAATGGGATCACATTGACCAAAAATAGCCATTAATTTTTGCTGATAGGCTAAGTGCCGATTACCAACAATACGTAATTCACCTCCTGGTTTTAAAATACGGTATGCATCAGTAAACATTTGTTCTGCTATATGATCAGTGATCGCATTTAATTGGTGAAAAGGAGGGTTACAAACGATTAAGTCGTAATGCGTATCCTGCGCTGTTTTAGCACAATCATCTTGTATAAATCGAGTTTGATCGAGATTAAATTCGTTAAGTAGACAATTATGCTGTGCACTCTCAATAGCCATGGCCGATTCATCATAAAAATCCACATTCACAGTTGGGCATTGCTTTAAAATGGCTAAGCCAAGTAATCCGTTACCGCAGCCTAAATCGAGAATATGAGCATGTTCTGCTATTGAAGGTAAATTGTCGGCTAAAAAGCGTCCGCCAATATCTAATTTGCCGCGAGAGAATACATTGGGGGCGCTATCGGTGATTAGATCATTAAATTTTTCTTTGTTTGGTTGCCAGTAATTAAATTGAAGCGTTTGGCTTTTTTGGCCACTTAATGAAATATAACGTGATTTTTTTACAATGCGACTCGGGATCACGTCATCATATAATGATTTTAATTTTTTAATGATATTAGGTGAAAAGTCACTCGCTTTACCTGCGAGCAACACATCACAATTTGGCAACCCGGCTTGATGTATTAGAGTTAAGATGAATTCTAGGTACGCAATGCTTTTCGGTAATTTGATGATTATTTTGTGATAGTTTTTAGTTATTAATTCGTCGCTTGTTAGCGTGGTTAAACGCTGAATTTTATTTAAATCTATTTGATTACAAGCTAAGTTTTGATCTAAAGCGAGTGCTGCTACTTTAGAATCATTGTACCAGCTGAGGTGATGAATATCGGCTAACATGCAGCTAATAGCACCAAAACTATCATTGATGATGAGCATGTTTAACTCTTTTTTATTTTCTGACTTTAGTTCATTTACTAAATAAAGGTCAGATGCATCCCACGCTCTTAAGGTTGAGTGTGTTGTTTGTTTAGGGTAGCGCCATAATTCGAATTTCTCTTGAGGTGAGAGTGTGAGTTCGGTTTCTGTTTGCAATGGAGCGACCTTCTATTATGATAAAACGCTATTTTAACCAAGGCGAGACGTCTTGCACAGCGTTATACCGTAGATTTTATTATGCAAATGAATATGTTTGATGTACCTGATGGCGAAGTGATATTAAGTGATGCCAAATTGCATTACACAGAGCAATTATTTTCATCAAGTAAAACTGAGCAACTTTTTAGCGTTTTACATGGTTTAAATTGGCATGAAGCTTATATAACACTTTACGGTGAAACACATAAAATTCCACGTTTGCAGTGTTTTTATGGCGATGAATTAAGTTATGTTTATTCAAATACTCGTTTTAAAACTGAAAAATGGCAAGCGCCTTTATTACAGTTAAAAAAAACAGCGGAACAGTATGTCTCAGAGACAATGGGTGAAAGTGTTAATTTTAATTGTATGTTAGGTAATTTATATCGGAATGGACAAGATTGTATGGGTTGGCATGCGGATGATGAACCTGAGTTAGGTTTTGAACCCATTATTGCATCATACAGTTTTGGCATCAGTCGTGATTTTAAAATGAAGCATAAATATAATTCATTAACTCATACTTTTAGTTTAAATAACGGTAGTTTACTAATTATGGCAGGCAAAACGCAGGAGTTTTGGTATCATAGCCTGCCAAAACGTGCCCGTGTCACGCAACCTCGTATAAATTTAACTTTTCGTACTTTGTTAAAACATCGATAAAAGATAGTTTGGCAAATTTCGAAATGATGATTATTAACTGAACAATTTAGGCAATAACGATAGATGTCCATTGAAAAAAGTATTATTGAGAAGCTCTCCTTAACATTTACTCCTCGCGTGTTAGATGTGGTGAATGAAAGTCATATGCATTCGGGACCTGCTTTAGAATCACATTTTAAAGTTATTATGGTTAGCCATGTGTTTGAACAGAAACGTTTAATTGCCCGTCACCGAGCGGTTAATGAATGTTTAGCGGAAGAGCTCGCTGGTGATGTTCATGCTTTAGCTATTCATGTTTACACTCCTGAAGAATGGGAAACTCGACAACATTCAGTTCCGCTTTCACCTAAATGTTTGGGGGGCAGTAAATCTGCTTAATCTGACGTTACTCATAAATAAGAATAATAATGAATTTATATACAAAAAAAATTAATGCCGCCTCTGAATGGTTAGGCAACGCTATGGGCTTGTTTACGCTTATTATGGTGTTACTCATGGCGGCCATCGTTATTTTACGTTATGGCTTTGATGTGGGTACGGTTGCGATGCAAGAAGGTGTTCTTTATTTACATGGCGCTGCGTTGCTACTGGGAGCCGGTTATACACTAAAACACGATGACCATGTGCGGGTTGATGTTTTTTATCGTTCAGTGACTGCGCGAACTCAACACCTGACTAATTTTATTGGTCATTTATTTTTATTAATGCCGGTTGTTGTATTCGTTTTTGTTATGAGTTTTGAATATGTACTTAATTCTTGGGATATGATGGAAACATCGCCTGAGCCTGGAGGCTTAGCTTTTGTCTATATTCAAAAATCATTACTTTTGCTTTTTTGCGTTTGCTTATTTATACAAGCACTTGCGATGATGATTAATGACTTTGTTGCCTTTCGTCAATTAAGTCATAAAGGAGCGCGCTAATGGAATGGTTATCGCTCGTTCTCTTTGTATTAGTTTGTATTGTTTTAATGTCAGGTTACCCCGTCGCGTTAGTTTTGGCTGGCACATCATTGCTCTTTGCGGGGGCTTGTGCGTTATTTGGCGCTTTTGATACCAGTTTATTTAATGCTTTACCAATACGTTTATTTGGCATCATTAATAATCAAACGCTTTTAGCGGTTCCACTATTTGTCTTTATGGGCTTGGTGCTTGAAAAATCAAAAATAGCAGAAGACCTGCTTTTGTCTATCTCAAGTGTTTTTGGCCGTTACAAAGCCGGTTTAGGTTTAAGTGTTATTCTTGTTGGCATGTTACTGGCTGCAAGCACCGGGATCGTTGGCGCAACCGTTGTTACAATGGGGGTTTTATCTTTACCGGCCATGCTTAAACAAAAGTATCCTACTTCGTTAGCGGCTGGCACTATCTGTGCTACAGGGACATTAGGCCAAATAATTCCTCCTTCTATTGCACTGGTCTTGTTGGGCGATGTTATTTCAAGTGCTTATCAACAGTCACAAATTAACATGGGGATATTTTCGCCTGAAACAGTATCGGTTGGTGACCTGTTTGTTGGTGCTGTTATTCCAGGATTAATTCTTGTTGCTTGTTATGCTATTTATGTTTGTATTGTTTGTTGGCGTTCTGACACAATAACGACTGCGACAAAAGCGATTGAAGCTGATGTGAACGTTTCTGTTTGGGCTGCACTATTACCGCCTCTGGGTTTAATTTTAATTGTGTTAGGTTCTATTTTATTAGGCTTTGCAACGCCAACAGAAGCCGCTGGAGTGGGGGCCTTTGGTGCGATTTTGCTGGCACTGTGTAAAAGAAAGCTTAATTTTGAACAATTAAAAACGGTATCACAAAGCACGGTTAAAATTAGTAGCATGATCTTTTTGATTTTAATTGGCGCGTCTATTTTTTCTTTAGTGTTTAGAGGTTTAGGGGGTGAAGAGCTTATTCATTCTCTATTTGAAAATATGCCTGGGGGCGTCGTTGGTGCTACATTAGTTGTTATGCTTGTTATTTTTTTATTGGGTTTTATTCTCGATTTTATTGAAATAACTTTTGTTGTTGTTCCTATTGTTGCGCCCGTTTTATTATCAATGGGGATTGACCCCGTCTGGTTAGGTATTATGATAGCGCTTAATCTTCAAACCTCGTTTTTAACACCGCCTTTTGGTTTTGCTTTGTTTTATTTAAGAGGCGTGGCTCCTGCATCGGTGAAGACGATAGATATATATAAAGGTGTCATGCCCTTTATCGGTATTCAATTATTTGTTCTTTTGTTGTTAGCCTTATGGCCTGAGATCGCGACTTGGCTACCCGAACAAGTGTATTAACATCGAATAAAACTATTTATGACCAAGGATGAGTATGTATCAGTTATTAGAGTTGAAACCTACAACCGCAGTTGATTTGTTTTTTATGAATGCGGCCCATAAAAAAGTCAGGGCAAGAGCTGAATATATAGGGTGTATTTCAAAGCAATTCTTAATGTTTCGTATGCCTAAAACGCGAGAAAGCCGTGATTTGATGTTATTAAAACCGGGCGTTTCTTTAACGGTTAGAGCCGTTATTAATTCTGAACGTATGGATTACGTTATTTTTAATACGGCTGTTCAAGCGTTAACGACCTATAAAGAAACCATTCTTGTTCTTGATTTTCCTGAGGATGTGAAAACTCAAAAGCTAAGAACTCAGCCTCGACTTCGAATTGAACTCATGGCTGAGCTTGAAATAATTAATCATAAAATTAAACTACTGGCGTTGATAACTGATATTTCGTTATCGGGTTGTAAATGTGAATGTTTACCTGTTGATGGCTCAGCGTTATCAGAATTAAAATTAGACACGCTTGATTTGTTAGATAAGCCTATATCGCTTATTACCCAGTTTGATCCGTTATCAGAATCAAATACGCAGTTAACGGCTAATATAAAAAATATGACGATAAAAGAAAAATTACACATGGGGTTGAAGTTTGATACAGCAACACAAGACACTTTTAGCCCTATTTATATGAAAATGTTAATGGACGTTCAAGGCGTTACATTAGAAGAATAATGAGAATAAAATGAAATTGTTATTACCTTATCTCACTCTTATCTGCGCACTATTTTTAGCGGGTTGCGGTGAAAAAAATACAGCAGACACAACACAAAAAACACAACAATTTAAATGGAAGTTGGTGACGAGTTGGCCTAAAAACTTTCCAGGTTTAGGTTTAGGGCCTGAAAAATTTGCTAAGTATGTAAACGAAATGTCGGGTGGGCGTTTAACCGTCAAAGTTTATGGGGCAGGTGAGATCGTACCGGCATTAGGTGTATTTGAAGCGGTAAGAAATGGGACTGCTCAGATGGGGCATTCTGGCGCTTATTATTGGAAAGGTAAAATTCCAGCCGCACCGTTTTTCTCTTCAATTCCTTTTGGGATGAATGCACAAGAACTCAATGCTTGGATCCATCACGGTGAAGGCCTCGCGTTATGGCGTGAAGTTTATAAGCCTTTTGGTTTGGTTCCGTTTGCAGGGGGCAATACCGGCACTCAAATGGCGGGATGGTTTAACAAAGAAGTCAATTCTTTGGCCGATATCCAAGGATTGAAAATGCGTATTCCAGGATTGGCTGGCGATGTATTTCAAAGAGCTGGCGGTGTACCGGTTAATTTACCCGGTGGTGAGTTATTTACCGCATTACAAACTGGCGCGATTGATGCGACTGAATGGGTTGGTCCTTATAATGATTTAGCGTTTGGTTTTCATAAAGCGGCTAAATATTATTACACATCGGCTTGGCATGAACCTGGTTCTATGTTGGAGTTTATTGTTAATGAAGACGCGTTATTAGCTTTACCCGCCGATCTGCAAAAGATAGTTGAAGTGGCTGCGCGTGCCGTAAATTCTGATATGTTGTCGGAATACACAGCAGAGAATAATAAAGCTCTACAAACATTAGTTAATAAACATGGCGTCGAAATTAAGCAATTACCTGATGATGTTCTACGCCAATATAAGCAACTCACCGATGAAGTCATTGCTGATTTAATTCAAAATGATCCAGTTTCTAAAAAGGTTTATGGATCTTATTTAGCATTCTATGAGCAAGCTCGAAAGTATCATGAAGTATCTGAGCAAGCTTACTATCGAACTCGAGAATTAAAAGCTAACTGATCAGATCAGTTTGTGTTTTAAAACGATTAACATAAGGCCCTATTTTTAGGGTCTGACCCATACTTTTTTATTAGGATATTTATTATGGTAATTAAGCCAAAAGTTCGTGGCTTTATTTGTACAAATGCGCACCCAGTTGGTTGTGCTGCTGCGGTTCAAGAGCAAATTGACTTTGTAAAATCTAAAGGTGCACTTAAAGGCCCTAAAAATGTACTTGTTATTGGTTCTTCAACTGGCTATGGATTAGCATCGCGTATTACCTCTGCATTTGGTTGTGGCGCTAACACCTTAGGTGTGTTTTTTGAAAAACCGGCTACTGAAAAGAAAACCGGTAGTGCAGGTTGGTATAACACGGCTGCATTTCAGGCCGCTGCCGAAAGCGAAGGTTTATATGCAAAAAATATTAATGGTGATGCATTCTCTAATGAAATAAAAGCCAAAACAATTGAAACGATCAAGCAAGATTTAGGTAAGATTGATTTAGTTGTGTATAGCCTTGCGTCTCCTCGCCGTACCGATCCTGAAACAGGTGAAGTTTACTCTTCAACGTTAAAGCCCATTGGCTCGTCTGTTACCACTAAAAACTTAAATACCTCTAAACGTATTATTGATGAAGTTAGTGTTGAAGCGGCAAATGAAGCTGAAATCGAAGGCACCATTAATGTAATGGGCGGCCAAGATTGGGAATTGTGGATCAACGCTTTACAAGAAGCGGGTGTATTAGCCGACGGTTTTAAAACAACGGCTTACACATACATCGGTAAAAAATTAACTTGGCCAATTTATGGCCACGCGACTATTGGTAAAGCAAAAGAAGATCTTGATAGAGCGGCAACAGCAATTAAATCAACAACGAGTGATTTAAAAGGTGAAGCCTATGTAACCTCGTTAAATGCCGTTGTTACTCAAGCAAGCTCGGCTATTCCAATTATGCCATTATATATTTCAGCTTTATTTAAAGTGATGAAAGAAGATGGCACTTATGAAGGTGTAATTCAGCAAATTGCTGGCTTATTCTGGGAAAACTTGTACGGTGAAAGCCCACGCCTTGATGAAGAAGGCCGTTTACGCCAAAACTACAAAGAATTAGAAGACGATGTACAAGCGCGTGTTGAATCGTTATGGCATGAAGTAACAACTGAAACTATCGATGAATTAACCGATTACGTTGGTTATAATCATGAATTCTTAAAATTATTTGGCTTTGAAGTGGCTGGCGTTGATTATGATCAAGATGTTAGCCCGATTGTGAATGTTAACTTAGTTGACTAAGCAATTTTGTGTTTAAATAACAAGCCTGTCATGCAGGCTTGTTATTCTTAAATAGCTGTATTTTCCTTTGTGCATTATTTTTGTGCATAAAAAAACACCATTTTACTGCAAAAAAATTATAAGTTACGTATTTTTCGTAGCGAAAAAAAATCAATACGTGCTAAAATCTACCGGTTATTAAGCACATATATACATATTTAAGTGTAAAAGCTTGCCGTCGAATAAAAATAATATGCGAGCACACATGACAAAAAAATTCCTATTTCTAGTTTTTAACATTAAAACATTAAGTGCAAACCTATGATAACTATCAAGAAAGGCTTGGATGTTCCTATCTCAGGAGCACCTGAACAAGCAATATCTAGCGGTAATACCGTTACAAAGATTGCTGTCCTTGGTGAAGAGTACATTGGCATGCGCCCTACTATGCGTGTTCGCGTTGGCGATAACGTTAAAAAAGGGCAAGTTCTTTTTGAAGATAAAAAGAATTTAGGTGTTGTATTTACAGCACCGGCAGCTGGTGAAATTACAGAGATTAATCGCGGTGCAAAACGCGTATTACAATCTGTAGTTATTACTCTCAAAGGGGATGAGCAAGAATCCTTCACTAAATATGACTCGGGTGCATTAAGCAGCTTAGGTCGTGAAAAAGTTCAAGAAACCATGGTTCAATCGGGTTTGTGGACGGCTTTGCGTACACGTCCATTTAGTAAAACCCCAGCATTAGATGCTACTGCGCATTCAATTTTTGTTACGGCTATTGATACAAACCCTTTAGCTGCTAATCCAGAAGTTGTGATCGCTGAAAAATCAGAAGACTTTATTAATGGTTTAACGCTATTAACTCAGTTAACTGATGGCAAAGTATTCTTATGTAAAGCCGGCGGCAGTAATGTCCCTTCTGTTTCTGGTGTTGAAAGCCAGGAATTTGCGGGTAAACACCCAGCAGGCTTAGTGGGTACGCATATTCACAATTTAGATGCGGTTAGTGCAAATAAATCAGTATGGCATATTGGCTATCAAGATGTGATTGCGCTAGGTCAGCTCTTTACAACCGGTGAATTAAATTCAGAACGTGTTGTTGCGCTGGGTGGCCCTGTTGCTGCTAAGCCTCGATTAGTTAAAACATTATTAGGTGCAAACCTAGAAGAATTAATGGCAAACGAAACCAACGAAGGTGAAGTGCGTCTTATTTCTGGTTCTGTTTTAGCGGGTTCTAAAGCCGTGGGTGTGCATGCTTATCTTGGTCGTTTCCATACTCAAGTATCTGCTTTACTTGAAGGTCGCGAAAAAGAATTCATTGGTTATATGTATCCTGGACCTAATATGTTCTCGGTTACACGTGCTTATATGTCTCATCTTTTCCCAAGTAAACTATTCAACATGACCACTACAACTAATGGTAGTGATCGTGCGATGGTGCCAATTGGCAACTATGAGCGAGTCATGCCTTTAGACATCCTTCCTACTTTATTATTACGTGATTTATGTGCGGGTGATACTGATGGGGCTCAACAATTGGGCGCATTGGAGCTAGATGAAGAAGATTTAGCTTTATGTACTTTCGTTTGTCCTGGTAAAACAGACTACGGAGTCATATTGCGTGATTGCCTAACGACAATTGAGAAGGAAGGTTAGACATGAGCGTTAAAAAGTTTATTGAAGACATAGAACCGCATTTTGAAAAAGGCGGTAAATATGAAAAGTGGTTTGCTTTATATGAAGCAGTCGCTACCGGTTTATTTACACCGGGTTATGTAACTAAAGGTAAAACCCATGTACGTGATAGTATTGACTTAAAACGTATTATGATCACCGTTTGGTTAGCTGTTTTTCCTGCCATGTTTTTTGGTATGTACAACGTTGGCTTACAAGCGCAAGATGCTTTGATTGCTGGTTATGCAATCCCAGATTCTTGGCAAACCGCTATATTTGCTGCTTTAGGTGGTGAATTAACGGTCAGTTCAGCTTGGTTTGAATTGATGTTCTATGGCGGCTGCTTCTTTCTTCCTATATATGCAACGACCTTTATCGTAGGTGGTTTCTGGGAAGTTTTATTTGCCGCCGTGCGCAAACATGAAGTTAACGAAGGTTTCTTCGTAACATCTATTCTTTTTGCATTGGTTTTACCGGCTACCATCCCGTTATGGCAGGTTGCTTTAGGTATTACTTTTGGTGTGGTTATTGCTAAAGAAGTATTTGGTGGCACGGGTAAGAACTTTTTAAACCCTGCTTTAGCCGGTCGTGCATTTTTATTCTTTGCATACCCAGCTGAAATTTCAGGTGATGCTGTTTGGGTGGCCGTTGATGGTTTCTCTGGTGCAACTTTATTAAGCGCAGCTAACAGCGGTTTAGTTGATTACACACTTAATGCTGCTTGGTGGGATGCCTTCTTAGGTTTTATTCCTGGTTCTGTTGGTGAAGTGTCTACTGTTGCCGTGTTACTCGGTGGTGCGTATATCCTTTATAAAGGTATTGCTTCTTGGCGGATCGTATTAGGTGTGTTCCTTGGTATGGTTGCGACGGCAAGTTTATTTAATGCAATCGGTAGTGATACTAATCACATGTTTGCGATGACTTGGTATTGGCATTTTGTTGTTGGTGGTTTTGCTTTCGGTATGATGTTTATGGCAACTGATCCGGTATCAGCGTCATTTACGAACCAAGGTAAATATGCATTTGGTGCCTTAATCGGTGTAATGGTTGTACTGGTGCGTGTTGTTAACCCTGCATTCCCAGAAGGTATGATGTTGGCAATTTTATTTGCTAACTTGTTTGCGCCATTGTTTGATTATTTCGTTGCTCAAGCAAATGTAAAACGGAGATTAGCTCGCCATGTCTAGCAATAAAGAATCATTTAGCAAAACGATTTTATTCGTTTTAGCTGTTTGTTTAGTTTGTGCTGCTTTAGTTTCAACCTCTGCTGTTGGCCTTAAAGAGATGCAAACCGCTAACAAATTGTTAGATAAGCAAACTAAAATATTAGAAGCTGCTGGTTTATTAGATAAAGCTGGCAAAGATATTGTTGGAACATATGCTAAGTATGTATCAGCAAAAATTATTGAACTGGATAGCGGTAACGTCGTACCTGGTGATGTTGATATGTTTGATGAACGTGCTAATGCACGTGATGCAGAAAAAAGCAGCAAACCTGAAAACGATATTGCCGGTATTAACCGACGTTCTGATACTGCGGTTATATATTTAGTTAAAAATGATGCAGGCCAAGTTGATACCGTAGTATTGCCGATCGTTGGTAGTGGCTTATGGGATTTAATGTACGGCTTCATCGGTTTAGAAACTGATTTAAATACCGTTAAAAGTGTTATTTATTCTGATCACAAAGAAACGCCAGGTTTAGGTGCTGAAGTACAAAATCCTAAATGGAAAGCGTTGTGGGATGGTAAAAAAATGTTTAATGAGCAAAATGAAGTGGCAATTCGCATTGTTAAAGGTGGCGCTAAAAAAGGTGACGAGCATGGTGTTGATGCTCTATCTGGTGCAACGTTAACAAGTAATGGCGTTGAGCGCACACTACATTTTTGGTTAGGTAATGAAGGCTATGGCCCATTCATTACTAAATTCCGTAATGGAGGATTGAACTAATGTCTGCAGATGCAAAAAAAGTTCTTACGAGTCCAATACTTGATAATAACCCTATCGCATTACAAATACTGGGTGTTTGTTCTGCATTAGCGGTTACAAGTTCAATGGTAAATGCAGCAGTAATGACAATAGCCGTTGTTGTTGTAACTGCATTTTCAAGCTTATTTATCTCTATTATTCGTAACCACATACCATCTAGTGTGCGAATTATTGTGCAAATGGCAATTATCGCATCATTAGTTATCGTGGTTGACCAAGTGTTAAAAGCTTTTTCTTATCAATTATCGAAAGAGTTATCGGTATATATTGGTTTGATTATTACCAACTGTATTGTTATGGGGCGTGCTGAAGCATTTGCGATGAAAGAAACCCCAATGCTTAGCTTTATGGATGGTATTGGTAATGGTTTAGGCTACGGTTTCATTTTATTAGTGGTTGCGACTGTCCGTGAATTATTTGGTTTTGGTACTTTATTTGGTATTGAGATTTTACCATTAGTTCAAAACGACGGTTGGTATCAAGCGAATGGCTTATTGGTTTTACCTTTTAGTTCTTTCTTCATTATTGGTTTATTGATTTGGGCTATTCGTCAAAAGAAACCTGAACAAGTAGAGAAGGATTAATTCAAATGGAACATTATTTAAGTTTATTTGTTAAAACCATATTTATTGAGAATATGGCGCTAAGCTTCTTCTTAGGGATGTGTACATTTTTAGCGGTATCTAAAAAAATTAGTACGGCTATTGGCTTAGGTGTTGCTGTTGTTGTGGTACTCGGTATCGCTGTACCGGCTAACCAAGTTATATATCAAGGCATTCTAGCACCAGGCGCATTAGATGGTTTATTAGGCGTTACTGATCCGGCTGAATCAATTGATTTAAGCTTTTTATCATTTATTACCTTTATTGGTGTTATCGCGGCATTAGTTCAGATTCTTGAAATGGTGTTAGATAAGTACTTTCCGCCTTTATACAACGCATTAGGTATTTTTCTACCTTTGATTACGGTTAACTGTGCAATATTCGGTGGCGTATCATTCATGGTAGCGCGTAACTACACCTTAGGTGAAAGTGTTGTTTATGGTGTAGGAAGTGGTGTTGGTTGGATGCTTGCTATTGTATTAATGGCAGGTTTACGTGAGAAAATGAAATATTCTGACGTACCAGCAGGCTTAAAAGGTTTGGGTATTACATTCATTACTGCAGGACTTATGGCTTTTGGCTTTTTGTCTTTCGGTGGTATTTCCCTGTAAGGTTAATGTCGGCTTTCGTATTAATGATACGAGAGCCTTTTGATAAAATTAAAGGAAAAGTCGATGGAAATCATTCTCGGCGTATCGATGTTTACCGCGATAGTGCTAGCTTTAGTTTTAGTAATTATTTTTGCTAAATCAAAGTTGGTTTCATCTGGTGATGTAACTATTACGATAAACGGCGATCCAGAAAAATCAGTGACAGCAGCAGCCGGTGGTAAATTATTGGGTGTTTTAGCTGACAAAGGTATTTTTATACCATCTGCCTGTGGTGGCGGTGGAACATGTGGTCAGTGTCGTGTGCACGTTCATTCAGGTGGTGGTGATATATTACCAACTGAAGAAGGCCATATAACTAAACGTGAAGCGAAAGAAGGCTGTCGTTTATCATGTCAAGTTAGTGTTAAACAAGACTTAGACATTGAATTAGAAGATGAAATTTTTGGTGTTCAACAGTGGGAATGTTCAGTTATCTCTAATGATAATAAAGCAACTTTCATTAAAGAACTTAAACTTCAGATCCCTAATGGTCAGTCAGTCCCTTTCCGTGCGGGTGGTTACATTCAAATTGAAGCGCCAGCGCATCATGTTAAATATGCTGATTTCCAAATCCCTGATGAATATCGTGGTGATTGGGAGCGTTTTGGTTTCTTCAAGTTAGAATCAAAAGTTGATGAGCCTACATTACGTGCTTATTCAATGGCTAATTACCCAGAAGAAGAAGGGATTATTATGCTTAACGTGCGTATTGCTACGCCGCCGCCTAATAACCTGACTTTACCTTGTGGTAAAATGTCTTCATTCATTTGGGGTTTAACAGAAGGTGATAAGGTTACTATTTCAGGGCCATTTGGTGAGTTTTTTGCTAAAGACACTGATGCCGAAATGGTATTTGTTGGTGGGGGTGCTGGTATGGCGCCAATGCGTTCACATATCTTTGACCAACTTAAGCGTCTTAATTCTAAGCGTAAAATTACTTTCTGGTATGGTGCTCGTTCATCACGTGAAATGTTCTACGAAGATGACTTTAACGGTTTAGCCGCTGAAAACGAAAACTTCACTTGGCATGTTGCATTATCGGATCCACAACCTGAAGATAACTGGGAAGGTTATACTGGTTTCATTCATAACGTATTATATGAAAATTATTTACGTGACCATGATGCACCAGAAGATTGTGAGTTCTACATGTGTGGTCCACCTATGATGAATGCCGCTGTTATCGGCATGCTGAAAGACTTAGGTGTTGAAGATGATAATATCTTACTTGATGACTTTGGTGGTTAATCAGTAACGTATTTCAACATAGAAAATTTTAAAGGCCTTCAATTAAATGAAGGCCTTTTTTATTTTATATGCTAGAAAAATAATGACGGTAAAAAGGAGAGAGCAACTGTAGTTATTATTTTGTGTTAACTGGGGAGCACTGATTAGTGATTACAAATCAAAAATATTTAGAAGAATAGTGATTTGAATGTTGGTAACGTGATTTTAGTTTAATGTAGAGAGTATGGTTAATATTAATATGAAGGGATTAAATCATTGTTATTGCTGAATAAATAAACAAAAAATGGCTTTTTTGATTATTAAGTGTTCGGTTAACAAAAAATGTAAAAAAACTTTAAAAAAAGGCTTTACAACTTTCTCTAAATCCGTAAAATGCCGCGCCATACAAGAGAACAACGCAGTAGCAAACGCAACGTTAAATTGTATAGTCCACAGACTCTTGCAATAGAGCACCCAAACGCCCGGGTGGTGGAATTGGTAGACACAAGGGATTTAAAATCCCTCGTTCGTAAGGACGTGCCGGTTCAAGTCCGGCCCCGGGCACCATTTATCATAATTGATAAATACAAGAAAGACATTTCTACCGTGCGGCTGTAGCTCAGCTGGTAGAGCACGACCTTGCCAAGGTCGGGGTCACGAGTTCGAGTCTCGTTAGCCGCTCCAATCTTTACCTACTTATGAAATCCTAGTCAAAATTAAACCTATCATCTATTTGTCATTATCACCTGTTTAGCTTGATAATTAAATCAGTTAAAGTTGCATCAGGTAAATACCAATCCGTAATAATAAGTGCCTACTCAGCGAGCGTTTAAATGCGCTTGATCAAGGCGTCTGAAAGGAATACCCCTGCGGCTTTTGACCTGCGTTATCGGTATTTGAAAGGGAACAACCATTCCTGCACACCGACGCCTTGTTCAAAAACCGCTGGATGCATTCTGAGAGATCTCTTATTAATATGAATTGGTATTATTTTGCCCTTTGTTAAATAAGGTTAATGATGAAAAAAGTAAGCGCTACAGTATATGGCTTGTTATTAATACTGAACCTACCACTGCAAGCAAAAGAAACGGATTATCTTGATTGTATTGAAACACACCTCGTTCAATTAGCTAATGATGCGATGATTGCTAAACTTAAAGAGCGCTGTAAACATTTAGTGACGCAAGAAGCCAATCAACCCGGCGCGTTATCACGTCGTTTTGATAAAGAACGAAATTCAGCGTTTAACCCGTATGTGATAACCCCACATCGCATGAATTATATTTTACCCTTCACCTATACCGATTCTATAAATACTGACGCATATCAGGATTTGAATAATTATGCGGATAATTTAGAAAAGTCAGAATCAAAATTTCAAATGAGCTTGAAAGTACCTTTTAATGAAGATCCTATTTTTAGCAAAGGTGATGGCTTGTATTTTGGCTTTACGTTAGCCTCGTGGTGGCAAGTTTATTCCAATAACATATCTAAACCTTTCCGAGAAACAAATTATCGTCCTGAATTGTTTTACATAACGCCTATCAATTGGCGACCTTTGTCTGTGAGTACAGGGGCAATTATAGGTATTGAACATCAGTCAAATGGCCGTACACAAATTTTATCACGCAGTTGGAATCGGGTTTATGCCGGCTTTCTGGTAGAGAAGCAAAATTTTGCGTTTGCATTTGTACCTTGGATCCGTATTCCTGAAAACAAAAAAGCAGATCCACTGGATGACAAAGGCGATGATAACCCTGATATACAGAAATATATGGGGCATTTTGAAGTGTTGATGGCCCATAAGTGGGATCGTTATGAAGTCAATTTAATGACTCGATATAATTTCACTTCAAATAATGGCGGCGTCGAACTGGGTTTTACTTTTCCTTTGTGGGGCAAAATTAGAGGCTATGCGCAGTATTTTGCTGGATATGGTGAAAGCTTAATTGACTATAACCATAAACATCAAAGGCTTGGTATAGGAATTGCTTTAACCAATATACTTTAAAAGTAAGGTTTGTGATTTATTTATATCTTTTGATGTAATTAACATAAATATGCAATAGAAAGCTGCTTTATGTTACGGTTTTGTTTAAAATGATAAATCTACCTGTGTTATTCGTTCGAAGGCCATGTTTTCTGTTGCACTATGGCTAAAATGGTTATTTATTTGCTGTAAAGCGGCCTAAATATTTTTTATTTACTTTGTGAGTTGTTGTTAATTATTGATGGCTAGTTCAACTAAACCCCAAATAAAGCGTTTTTCGCAATATCGTACTGATCGTTTATCGGCGATCCCGACTATGGCGAGTGCGATTTCAAAACGTATTTCTGATTTTAAAACTCAATATGTGAAAATAGCAGATGATGCACAAGTTTTTTTTGAAACATATGAAGAGAAGCATAAAAAATTAAATAACTTAAAAGTAAGTATTGGTGAGTATGATAATCAAATTACGATTATTACTGACTATCAAAAAGCAAATGGGAAGTTACCGCAGATAAAGGGCCAGAAATCAGCCAAGCGTTATTTAGAGCGTTTATATGATCTAAAAGAAAAAGTTCAAGCTGATTATACCCGCTTATTTAAAGAAATGAATGAAGAGCGCTTGCAACGTTTTAAGTCGCTTGATCGTTTATCGGATCAAATATTAGACTTATTAGATGGACGACGCATATTCAGCCAGTTTTTAGGCACAATCGCGCTTTCAACTCCTTTACCAAAAGAGCGAGTTAGGTGCAAACGTAATGAAAAATTTAAGCCTATTTATATCACGGCCCTGTGTGTTGCTTTATTTGATGATGCCAGACGGAATCATCAATTTGAACACCCGTATTTATGCGAAAACCTCGAAGATATTTTTAAAGAGCAATCTCTTTGTTACATGTCGGACGAAGTCAACAAGCTCGATCCGGTAGCCAAAATGAAATATCGTGAAGAAATTCTAAAACCATTAACTAAAGTTGCCCTCGTGCATTCTATGGGGAGCTATGCACCCGAAGTTGAAGCTATTTTTGATGGTGATCGTTTCAGAAATTTAGACCCTAACGAACGTGAGCCTATGCTGGCGATCATGCGCAAAAAATCGGTTGATTATTTGCGTTTAGGGATTGGCTTACCGCCCCGAAAATTAGATTCGCGTGACGAACGTCGTGAATTTATTGAAGCTGAAACCAAAAAGCTACGTTTCATGTTAAGTATGGTTGATATGCGTGAAGGCGTTAAAAATGAACTTAACGAGTTGCTACGGATACCCATGACTTATTCGTCATTTATTGTATCAACTAAAGCAGACTTTGATTACAACTCAATATATAAAGCCTATGATTGGATGCTTGATGGCATGAAACGCGGTTTTTATCATGAAAAATTCACGCGTTTATTTTTAAAAATGGTTGGTAGCTTCCCGGTAGGAGCTGGTATTTACTTTCTCTCTAAAGAAACGAACATGATTGAAAAAGCGATTGTGTCGTCTTTATACCCAACGCGATTTGATGAACCCACCGTTAAACAAATAACGCGACAACAAGCCCAATCATTAAGTCATGCTGAAGTCATTGTGAGTCGAGATACTAACTTTTATTATGCCGCTGCCCGTGAAAAATCTGAATTCCCTGCTGATATGCTCAATAAACGCTACCAAGGTAAGTTTACTTGGAATGCCAATGAGCAATGGGAAACGCAAATATCGGCGTTAGCATTTTGGAAAAAAGACGGCACGTTTAAAATAAACTAACCCATTATTAACTTGGCTTAAATTCTTTTTTAACGTGTGCAACGTTTATTTAATTAGCTTTGATAAATTAAAACCCTGCCTTGTTTTTAATTGCAAAATTATGACAATTTATTGAAAGCGCAAAAGAAAAATCTCCAGAAGCATGCGATAATATTAGTTATCCAACTAAGCGTATGTATTATTCGCCTAGTTATTCTTTATATTTGATTTATGCGGGGAGAGAAACATGGATCAAAGTCAACGCGAAATAACCTTACGTTTTTTAGCTGAACCACAAGATGTAAATTTTGGTGGTAAAGTTCACGGTGGTGCCGTGATGAAATGGATCGATTTAGCCGCTTACGCTTGTGCTGCTGGCTGGAGTGGTCGCTATTGTGTCACGGCTTATGCAGGGGGAATTCGTTTTGTTTCGCCTATCCATGTTGGTAACTTAGTCGAAGTTGGGGCTAAAGTTATTTATACGGGGAGTTCTTCGATGCATATTGCGCTTGAAGTTTATGCTTGTGATCCTAAATCATTGAATCGTCGGTTAACCACGCATTGTATCGTTATTATGGTTGCGGTAGACGAGTCGGGTCAAACAATCAAAGTGCCGGAGTGGGTGCCTGTGACCGAAGAAGATATTCGACAGCATGAATCTGCTATCAAGCTGATGGATATGCGTAAGCAAATTGGCGAAGAAATGCAAATATTACGCTAAATGCGGTGTCAGCACACTGCTT
Source organism: Algibacillus agarilyticus (assembly GCF_003286125.1). Taxonomy (GTDB): domain Bacteria; phylum Pseudomonadota; class Gammaproteobacteria; order Enterobacterales; family Alteromonadaceae; genus Algibacillus; species Algibacillus agarilyticus. Next base: position 133,786 of record NZ_QMED01000001.1, on the reverse strand, counting down.
TAATAGCAGTGTGTAGCGGTTATAATGTTATAATGTTATAATGTTATAATGTTATAATGTTATAATGTTATAATGTTATAATGTTATAATGTTATAATGTTATAATGTTATAATGTTATAATGTTATAATGTTATAATGTTATAATGTTATAATGTTATAATGCGTTATCGTTGCCAATTAAGTTGTAACGATACAGAATCTGCAAATCTTAAGGCATGTGGCTTATCTATTTCTACCTCGACTAGCTCTACCCACGGGTGATCCTTACATATCTCAACTACATCTTGAGTTAGCTTTTCTAATAGTAAAAATCGCCCATCTTCAACATGTGCAATTATTTTTTTTGTAATCGTGCGATAATTCACGGCATCATCGACATTATCTGATGTGACAGCGCGGCTGGCACTGTAATAAATGGCGGCATTAATGATGACATCTTGCTTGTTTTTTACTTCATCTTGATTAAAACCAATAAAAGTTCGAAGGCGTAAATTTTTAATTTTTATTCTAGCTAAGTTGTTATTCATGAGGCATTTTATCTAAAAGTTGTGGTTTTATCATAACGCAATAATGCTATCGTCGTCACATGAATGTTTAATCATAATGTGTGATATTTGAGTGATAAACGTGGCAATATATTGCATATTGGCGCATATAAACAAATAATAGCGTTATAAAGTAGTCTAGATCAATTACTTGAAAAGGGGGTTATGCCTCCTCATTATTAAATTAGGGACAAAATGAACATAAAAACACACATATCCGTTGCCAGTAAAATGATGCTTACCTTAGCCGCAACATTTATTGTTTTAGCTGGTATTCATGGCGCTTCAGCTATTGTAGAACCATTATTATTGTCCATTTTTGTCGCTATTATTTGTCAGCCGGTTATTAATTTTTTAAGCCTACATCGCATTCCCAAAAGTATTGCTGTTGTTTTAGTGATTGTTTTTGTTGTGATCGTGGGCGTGTTATTAACAGGGGTTGTCGCTAAATCTATGAGCCAGTTTAGCCAAGATATCCCGACGTATAAATCGCAGTTACAAGCCGAATTAGCTTGGTTGATTGAAAAGCTCGCTAACTTTAACATACATTTAAATAAAGCGTTTCTCACTGAACATTTTGATCCTGGTGCTGCTATGTCTATTGCCACCGATACGTTGTCTGGCTTAAGCAATGTGTTAGCTAACTTCTTTCTTATATTACTGACTTCGATATTTATGTTATTTGAAGCCGATGTGCTTAAAAAGAAATTACACATTGCACTTGATGATCCAACAATGCACCTTAAAAAAATTGATGGCTTTTTAGCGTCGGTTAAAAATTATTTAGCGATCAAAACCATTGTTAGTTTATTAACGGGTATTTGTGCCAGTATTTTATGCTGGGTCGTTGGCGTTGATTATATTATTTTATGGGGACTTTTGGCTTTTTTACTCAACTATATTCCAACGATTGGATCCATTATTGCTGCTGTGCCGGTTATTTTGTTAGCATTATTACAAGTTGGTTTAGGTGGTGCCGGTGTTATCGCATTAGGTTATTTTGCTATCAACACGGTTATGGGCAACATGATTGAGCCTCGTTACATGGGTAAAGGCTTGGGTATTTCGACACTCGTGGTCTTTTTATCATTAGTTTTTTGGGGCTGGTTATTAGGTACTGTTGGTATGTTATTGAGCGTGCCGTTAACCATGGTGGTGAAAATTGCATTAGAGTCATCCGAAGAAACACAATGGATCGCGGTATTGCTTTCTAGTGGCGATGAAGTAGACGAAGTGGTTGCACCTAATGAGTCAGCCGAAACACCGATTAAATAGCATTATTTATTAGGCTTGGGTTTAACAAATTAAACCCATTCATCAAGTATTAACACAAGTCGTTGTATACCTATAACAATATTCATTCTTTGTTTAGAATAATTGTATTAACATTTTTATGCATGGAGCAAACATGTCGTTACCGCCTCGAATTTCAGTATTTTTGCCTTGTTTTTTTCTTCTCTCTTCTCTCTTCTCTTTTCATACGTTTGCTAATATGCCGCCTGCTTTAGTCAAAACGGCGGTTATAAAAGCCAATACAGAAGCTCAATTAGTTTGGCGCAATGGACATCTTATTAGCCGTCATAATTCTATGGTTGCAAGCCGAATGATGGGGCAAATCACTTGGCTTGCTGAGGTGGGGGATGAGGTAAATACGGGAGATATACTTTTTAAACTAGACAAAAAGCAAGCTGAGTTAGCACTAATAAAACAAGAAGCCGAATTACGTAAACATGAAGCTCAGCGTACTTTTCTAGAGCAAGAAGTTGGGCGTTTGAAAACGCTTGCTGCGCAAAATAACACATCAAAAACCTTATTAGAGCAACGGGTTGCTGAGTTACAAATGATTAAAGCCGAAATAGATGCTGGGCAATCGTTATTAGCAGGGCTCAAATTAGAACTCGACTATACCGATTTAGCCGCTCCATTTTCAGGAATGGTTACTGAGCGATTTTCTCAAATAGGTCAAGTGGTTAATCAAACAGATGCCGTCATTAGGTTGGTGGATACAAAACATAAAGACGTTAAAGTAAAAATTCCACTTAAGTTTTGGCAAAATGTAAAAGCAGGCATGTTATTGCAAGTGCAATCAGCGCTTGGTAACGCTAAATTAAAAATTAGACAAGCAGTGCCGGTGGGCGATAACAAGGCGCGTTTAATGGAATTATTACTTGATGCTGAATCATTATCTTGGCCTGTGGGTATCGCTGTTGATGTGGCAATACCGTTATCCCCTTTAGCTACCCCGACAGCGAATGTTAAACATGCTTTTTTAGTGCCTCGTGATGCACTCGTGTTACGCAAAGGTCGTACTAGCGTTTTTGTTATCGATGAAAACAACCTTGCTTTGCAAGTTGATGTGATTGAAACCTTCGGCATGGAACAAAATATTGCCGTGATTGGTGAACTCAAAATTGGCCAAAAAGTTATTGTGCGCGGTGCTGAGCGTTTAAGAACAGGGGCTGCGGTGCAAGAAATTGGTGGGCAAGAAGGATTAGTTAAAGTACGAGGACATCGTTCGTGAACTTAACTCGTCAAGCCTTGAGTAACCCGACCGCGGTTGTTGTCGGCCTCATCTTAATTACTTTGTTTGGTTTACTCAGTTTATTACGTTTACCTGTTCAAATGACCCCAAATGTTGAACGGCCACAAATTATTGTACAAACCAATTGGCGCGCAGCGGCACCAGAAGAAATCGAAGCTGAAATTATAGAACCGCAAGAAGATGTACTTAAAAATGTACCGGGTTTAATTAAACTCGAAAGTGAAGCATCGCAAGGCCGTAGTTCCGTTACGTTAAAGTTTGATGTTGAAGTTGACTTGCGCCGTGCTTTGTTAGAAACCATGAATCAACTTAATCGTGTTCCGCGATATCCTGTTGATGCCGATGAGCCGATTCTTTATGTTGGATCTGATGAGTTTGGTGGTTCGATAGCCTGGTTTGCCATTCAAGCAACCGAAGGCAATGAGCGAGATATTCGCTCATACAAAGAGTATGTTGAAGATGTTATACAAACTCGTATTGAACGTATTGATGGCGTGTCTAAAACGAATATTTATGGTGCTCTAGAGCAAGAATTAAGAATAACCTTTGATCCTGCTAAATTGGCCGCGGTTGGATTAACCATCGCTGAGCTTGCTAACCGCCTTTCAGGCATTCAAGATAGTTCTGGTGGGTTTGCCGATGTGGGACGAAGACGATATACCCTTCGCTTTAAAGGTAAACACGAGGTTGAAAATTTTAGCCAAATAGTCGTAGCAACACACAATCAACAAGCGATTTTATTAAGTGATGTGGCTGCAATTGAATATCGTTTACAAGATGAGTTTGGGGTACTTTATCAAATCGGTTCGCGCGGGATCGCGATGAACATTATTCCTGAAAATAATGTTAACGTGCTTGATATTATGGCTAAAGTGAAAGTGATCACAGATGAGCTTAACGCCAATGTTTTACCGAAAGCCGGATTAAGTATTACTAAAGTTTATGATGAAAGTTTATATGTTACTGATGCAGTAGAGTTAGTGCGCAGTAATTTAGCTTTAGGTATTATTTTAGCGATTGCCGTATTATGGTGGTTTTTACGCAAATTTAGAGCCACGCTGATGGTGGCGGTTGCCATTCCATTGGCATTAACATCAACTTTTATTGTTTTTGATGTTTTTGGTCGCAGCTTAAATATCGTTTCGCTTGCGGGTCTTGCCTTTGCGGTTGGCATGGTTCTCGATGCCGCTATTGTGGTGCTTGAGAATATTGTGCGTTTGCGTGAGGAAGGCAAATCACGGGTCGAAGCCGCCTTGCAAGGTGCAGGGCAAGTGTGGGGCGCATTGCTTTCTTCTACCGCCACAACTATCGCTATTTTTATTCCTATTCTATTTTTAGAAGATGTATCTGGTCAGTTATTTGGTGATTTAGCGTTAGCGATCACGGTTGCTGTTGTGAGTTCATTATTGGTTGCGGTGTTAGTACTACCGGCTGGCAGTGTGAATTTACTTTCGGATGTAAAAGATGATGATCCGCATAAAAAAGGGTGGGATCAGATCACAGATAAAGTGATGTTGATAACCTCTACAGCACAAAAACGTTGGGCATGGGTTATCGGCCTCATGTTAACGGCTATCTCGATTACGTTATTATTATTTCCACAAACAGATTATTTACCTAAAGGTAATCGCAATTTGATTTTTGGTATTGTGATGACACCGCCAGGACAAGGTGTTGAAGCGAGCCGAGTCGAAATTGGCGAAGTATTGAATGAACGCTTGAAGGCTTATTATGAAGGTGAAAAAGAGCCTCATATTCAAGATTACTTTTTAGGACTATTTGGTAACTTTGGGTTTGTTGGGGGAACTGCTCGAGATCCTGATCAAATTCAAGAATTGTTGCATAAGTTAAATACTGAAATTTTACAGGGGTTTCCTGATACGATTGCCTTTGCTAGCCAAGCCGAAATTTTTGCCCGTTTAGATGGCGGACGCTCTATTGAAGTTGATATACAAGCGACTAATATTGATTTAGCGCTTGATGCTGCTCGTGCCGGTTTTGGTAAAATTATGCAAGTGATGCCTGCGGCCCAAACTCGACCTTTGCCAGGGTTGGAATTTGCAGAGCCTGAAATCAGATTAACGCCTAATGAATCGCGAATTGTTGAATCTGGTTTGCAACGTCGAGATGTCGCTCAAATGACTGCCGCATTAGGCGATGGCTTATTTTTAGGCGAATATTTTGATGGCCAGCGCCGCGCCCGTATGATTTTACGTGCCCCTGAGTGGACCACTCCTGAGCAACTTGTCGCATCTCCGGTTTATACCCCTAACAGTGATGTATTACCCTTGTCTGAACTGGTTGACATGAAACGTACCGCTGGGCCTTCGCAAATACGGCGAGTTGATCGTCGGCGCGCGATCACATTACTGGTTACACCACCAGACAATATGAGCTTAGAACAAGCGATCACCCTTTTAAAAGAAGACGTAGAGCCCGTTATTACTGCCTTACTACCTGAAGATGGCACGGTTACCTATCGCGGGAGTGCTAATGCATTAGAAACCACGTTGAAACAAATGGGGGGCAGCTTTTTACTGGCTTTAGTTATTTTATATTTGCTTATGGCGGCGTTATTTCGATCATTTAAAGATAGTTTACTGGTTGTATTAGCGTTACCGCTGGCTACTTTTGGCGGCGTTGCGGTGCTGCAAATAACTAACCTGTTTATCTTTCAACCTCTTGATCTATTAACCATGATTGGTTTTGTTATTTTATTAGGGTTAGTGGTTAATAACGCCATTCTGCTAGTGCATCAAACTCGAGTAGCCGAGCGTGAAGGAATGCATAGACGTGATGCGGTTAAACAATCTGTGCGTTTACGATTAAGGCCTATTTTAATGAGTACTTTAACCAGCTTGTTTGGCATGATGCCACTATTACTCATACCTGGGGCTGGGGCTGAGTTATACCGAGGTATTGCTGCTGTGATCGTGGGTGGGATGAGTGTCAGCACTCTATTTACTTTAATCTTTTTACCTAGTTTATTGCGTATGGGAGAAGAGAAATTCGATAGGGTAATTAAGCATGCCTAAGCCGATGAATGAAAATAATAGTTTTATATTCACATTTTATATTTGCTTAATGAGCGGTACTTTTTATGCTTAATATCGATAAAGTTGGTCTAGGTGAGCGAACCGTGAGCATTGAAGTTTATATTGCTAATCGCCCGCCTTTACCACTATATACCGATTTAGACTCAATGCATGTATTACAAAAAGGGGAAGTAGCCGATATCGCTGAAAAAACGGGTAATCATTGGCGTAAAATATTTAATGTGTATGCTAAATTTTTATATGAATTAAAAGCCGAACATCGTCAGTGTTATGCTTCTTGGCAAGCTTTTCGAGATGATGCGCTTTTAGCATTAGACTGCCAGCATAATTTATTGTTTAGTCAACTGAGTCGTGTTAGTACAGCAAACTTTAATGCTAACAACAAGCTTATTCGTATTTTAATGGGTAAGCAGCACGGCCTTAAATTAACTCAACAAGCTAAAATTTCAGTAAATTGGTTAGATGATGAGTTTGCCATTGCCCTTGAAGAGCACGTTATTATTTGTCCTTATTTTGATTACCGTCAGTTATCTAATCAGAAAATAAGTAAATTGTGTTATCTAATCGAAACTCACTTTGGGGTATTTTAAACCGGCGAGCGTTTATTTCTTTATATAAAGTGGTCATCGACCCCTCTCTTCTTTCTTTTTTATTCTATACTCAAATATAGTCTCCTCACTCCTCGCTTTTTAATAGGGATATTACCGTTATGTCTGTGTATACCGCTAGGCAAGCCATCTTTAATCGAAAAGGTCATGTTGTCGCTTACGAGTTATTGTTTCGTGATGGCCCCGACAATTTTTTCCCTAATATTGATTCTCATGAAGCGACATCAAAACTCATTGTGCGTACGCACTTAAGCCAAGGGATCGACCATTTTACCGCGGGCAAACCGGCGTTAATCAATTTCAATGAAGAGAGCCTGATCAAACAATTACCTTTTATGTTACCAAACAAAAAAGTCATGATTGAGATCCTCGAAAATGTATCGCCTTCTGATGAAGTATACGAAGTTTGTAAAACCTTATTTCATCAAGGCTACCACATTGCACTTGACGATTTTATATATAAAGAAGAATGGGAACGTTTTTTTAAATACGTTAAATTAATTAAATTCGATATTATGCAAACCCCGCTTAAATATATTGAGCCTTTAGTTAAGCAATTAAAATCTGAACGTAAAAACGTAAAAATATTAGCTGAAAAAGTAGAATCGAAAGAAGAATTAGTCGAAGCGGCAAAAATGGGCTTTGACTACTTCCAAGGTTACTTTTTTTGTAAACCTGAGATGAGTGAACGTAAAGAAGTTGAAAGTAATAAACACATATTATTAGGCTTATATCGCGAAACGCTTAAAAATGATTTGAATGTAAAACGTATAACTCGTTATTTTGAACAAGATTTAAATCTAAGTTATAAACTGTTGCGTTTTATCAACTCGGGCGCGATCCCAATTAGAGAAAAAATAGGCTCTATTAAACAAGCTATTGTTTATTTGGGTGAATCAGAAATGCGCAAATTGATTTCATTGCTTACTACGAGTGTGCTGGCGTTTGATAAGCCTAAAGAGTTAATTAGAGTTGCTATTTTAAGAGCCAGGTTTGCTGAGTTATTGACTATTCATGTCGATATTAAATTAAGTGAGCCGGCTTTTCTATCGGGATTATTTTCATTACTCGATGCTATTTTAGATATGCCCATGGCCAGTATTATTGAGCAATTACCGCTAGATAAAACAATAGAGGATGCGTTAGTTGACGAAAACGAAACCCCACTGAATATCATCTTGCGTGCCGTTAAGTTATATGAAGCGGGGAGTTGGCATTTAACCACGAAAGAGGCCGCTAAATTGATGATAACTTATGAACAAATGGGTGAGTGTTATCAAGATGCTGTTAAATGGGTTGATACCTATGAATTAGCCATGGAATAACCATGTTAGACCCATAGTCGTTAATAACCGTTTACCTTTGCTGGATAAAAACTCGATAGCTGCGTTTAAAAATATAGTCAAAGCGATCGGGTTTTAGGGGAAGCCGTCAAGCTTCGAGACGCCATGAGCATATGCTCTACTATGTGATTGGGGCGAGTAAGCGCTGACAATGAACCCTAAAACCTGAGCGAGAAGACTATAACGACTTAGATAAATTTTTTCTAGGTTCTCACTCTTTTTTTAGATTAAGCTTGAGCACGTATTTAACCATGATTGGTATTCGTTTTATTTGTATACCCCTGCCTGTATTTTTCTTAAATCGCGCATTTAATTCGCATTTTTCTCTGTTGTATAATTTTCTTTTTTTACACTTGAAAATAAAAAAAAGCATCCCAATTATTGAATCAGAACCGCAATAAGCTGTTATTAATTGCTTTTGTTCTATATCAATGACTCTTTAATGTGTGGTCTGTATTAGCACTCACTATGTTATTGCTCACTCTATTGTTAAGGCTTTATGTTCAATAACTTGGATATATAAGTGAAAGCAAAGCATTAAAAGTTTGACGTTCTTATGTTATTTACGCCTTTAAGGTTAAGACAATGTCGGATAATTGATATTTGTGGTTAAATGCCAAGCGTTAGCTCAAGTCACTTAATCAAGGTTCTGGTTTAACTTTATTTATCATAAATGAATAAAGTTAAATTCATAAATTTTGCTAGGGGTGTTTATTAAGCATTTATGTAAATGTTAATAAAGACCGTTCGTTTAATGGGTAATTCAGTCAAATAAGTACAACAAAACTATGATCCAGATAAACAATTTAACTAAACACTTTGGCGATTATGTCGCTGTCGATAATTTATCAATGAGCCTTAAACCGGGTGATATACTCGGCTTTTTAGGGCCTAATGGTGCCGGTAAGTCTACAACGATGAAGATGATCACGGGTTTTTTACAGCCCAGTGCCGGAACTGTTGAAATTGATGGTTTAAATATTGAAGACCAGCCATTGGCCATTAAACAAAGTATTGGTTACTTACCTGAAGGTGCCCCCGCTTATGGTGATATGACGGTGGCGCAATTTCTCGACTTTATTGCGGATGTAAGAGGTTTACAAGGTAATAAAAAAACTGAACGTTTACGTCGTGTTATTAACAGCGTTGAGCTTAAATCTGTACTACATAAGAGCATAGATAACTTATCAAAAGGTTTTAAACGCCGTGTTGGCTTAGCGCAAGCTATTATTCATGATCCAAAAGTATTAATTTTGGATGAACCCACCGATGGCCTTGATCCCAATCAAAAACACCAAGTTCGGCGTTTAATACAAAATTTATCGAGCGATAAAATCGTGATTATCTCAACTCATATTTTAGAAGAGGTGACTGCTGTTTGTAATCGCGCGATGATCATTGCCGGTGGAAAAAAATTATTTGAAGGTTCACCACAAACGTTACAAGCTAAATCGCAATTCCATAATGCGATCACAATACATTTTGCCGAGCCGGTTGATCTTGCGCCACTGCGGGCTGAGTCGTCGGTTGCCGATATCAAACAAAATGCTGAACTGACACAAATTACGGTTATTCCTCAAGCGACGGCCAATACTTTATTCAGTACGATTTATGCGCTGGCGAAAACGCATGATTGGCCTGTGACCGCTTTATATGCCGAGCAAGGTCGTTTAGATGATGTGTTTAGAGAATTAACGGCAGGAGTATAAAAATGAATATGACTAAAATTTTATTTAAGCGCGAGTTTTCCAGCTTTTTTGCCACACCGGTTGCTTATGTTTTTATCGCGATATTTTTAATATTAAGTGGTGTATTTACCTTTTATTTTGGTAATTTGTACGAAAGAGGCCAAGCCGATTTGCAACCTTTCTTTAATTTTCATCCTTGGTTATATCTGTTTCTTGTACCCGCGATGGCCATGCGAACTTGGGCAGAAGAGCGTAAAAGTGGCACGATTGAATTATTAATGACATTACCCATAACACCTTTGCAAGCGATGTTAGGTAAATTTTTAGCGGCTTGGGCGGTGTTAGGTTTAGCTTTGTTACTGACTTTACCCTTATGGATCACGGTAAATTATTTAGGTGATCCAGATAACGGTATTATTTTTGCTGCTTATCTTGGCAGTTGGTTAATGGCGGGCAGCTTTTTAGCGGTTAGCGTGTGCATGTCGGCATTAACTAAATCTCAGGTGGTTGCTTTTATATTATCGGTTGTCGTTTGTTTTGTGTTTGTGTTGAGTGGTTCAACGATGGTGATATCCGCGTTTAAAGGGGTGGTACCTAGTGTGTTGCTTGATGCCATTGCGTCATTGTCATTTATTAGCCATTTTGATGCCTTAGTGAAAGGCGTTATCGCCTTACAAGACGTACTTTATTTTGTCATTGTAATGGCGGTTTGGTTAAAAGCCGGTCTGATCTTGATTGAACGTAAAAAAGCCGAATAAGGAGACAATCATGAAAAAAATTCAATCAACTATTGGTTTAAGTGCGTTAGCTATTCTGTTTTTTGGTTTAGTCATTATTAACAACACTTTATTTGATAAAGCGCGTTTAGACTTAACTGAAAATCAAATTTATTCAATTTCACCGGGTTCAAAAGCGATTATTGAAAAACTCGATGAGCCATTAAATTTATATTTTTTCTTTTCACAAGAAAACTCAGAAGGTTTAGCGCATATTCGTAATTATGCCGATCGCGTACAGAGTTTATTAGAAGAGTATGCGTTATACAGCGCCGGTAAAATTAAGCTTCATGTTATTGACCCTGAACCCTTTTCAGAAGCTGAAGATCGTGCTGCCGCCCTTAATTTAACGGCAGCACAAGTGGGAGCGAGTGGCCAAACTTTATACTTTGGCTTAAGTGCGAGCAATTCTCTTGATGATGAGCTGACGATTCCTTTCTTTGATTTATCAAAAGAAGAATTTTTGGAATACGATATCAGTCAATTAATTTATAAACTCAATGCGCCAGCAAAATTAAAAGTCGCTTTATTAGGCGATTTACCTTATGCGGGCGCTCCTAACCCTAATCCGATGATGCCAGGACCTGCTTCGCAACCTTGGGTTTTTTATGAGCAATTACAAGAAATGTATGATGTTACGTCGTTATCAACAACGGTGACCGAGTTGCCAACTGATATTGATGTATTAATGTTGGTGCACCCAAAAACCTTATCTGATGAACTGAAATTTGCGATTGATCAATATGTGATGCAAGGCAAAGCGTTAGTGGCTTTTGTTGACCCACATGCAGAAGTGTCTAGTCAATCAGCGATGGGAATGATGGGGGCCAATGCGAGTGACATTGATCACTTATTACAAGGTTGGGGTATTGATTATAGCAGCGATAAGATTGTATTGGATGCTGCCGTCGCGCTCGAAATTCGCTTTCCAACGGGTGGACAAGGTAAACACTTTGGTTATTTAGGTCTGGGTAGTCAAAATGTGGATAACCAAGATGTTATTGTATCGTCACTTGAATTGGTTAACGGCGCTTCTTTTGGTACTGTGAGCGCTAAAGAGGGCAGTGAGTATGAATTTACCCCGTTATTATATTCTTCTGAACATGCCAAACTTATAGCCGCTTCATCTTATGCCACCACTCAAGATCCGCAAATATTCCAACGCAGCTTTGCCGCGAGTGGAGACGTGTATACGTTAGCGGCTCGCATTGCGGGTAAGTTAACATCAGCTTATGCAGAGGGTGCGCCAGTGAGTGATACTGAAGTACTAAAACAAACTGAACAAGCTCGTGTTTTGGTTGTTACTGATTCTGATTTGCTTGCTGATAATTTTTGGGTGCAAAAGTCTGCATTTTTTGGCCAGACTATTTTAAACCCATTTGCTAACAACGGTGATTTTATTGCTAATGCTATCGAAAATCTGGGTGGCAGTTCTGATTTAATTAGTATTCGCGCTCGTGGAAAATTCTCTCGTCCATTTGATGTGGTCGCAGAGTTAAAAGTAGAAGCTGAAGCGGCTTTTCGCTTAAAACAAGAAGAGCTGCAAAAACGTTTAGACGAAACCGAATTACAACTACAACAGTTGCAAGGTGCAACGGGCGATAGTGAAAGTTTAGTCTTAAACAATGAGCAAAGTTTAGCGTTAGAGCAGTTTTTAAAACAAAAAGTCGAGATACGTAAAGAATTGCGAGATGTGCAACATCAACTTAATAAAGATATTGATGCACTTGGTTCGTGGCTTAAATTTTTAAATATTGGCTTAATTCCATTATTACTGACTTTATTATTGGCTTTTGTAAGCCGTCGTTTATTACGTAAAGAGATAATTTAAAGGTTAGCATTTATTATGAAAAAACAGATCCCATTAATTTTTTCAGGGTTAATCATTATCATTATTGCATTTATTTTGCAGCTGAATGATAAAGCGACAAATAAATTAACGAATAAACCGTTGATAGAGACATTTGATTTAGCCAGTTTAACAGCTCTTAAAATAAGTGATGTTTCAGGCACCGTGATTCAAGCTCAAAAAGCGTTAACGGACGAAGGCACTGTGCATTGGCAGCATAGCAACTTGGATAATTACCCGGTTAAAATTCAAGATTTAAGTCAATTTGTGCAAACATTAAAAGATGCGCGCATTATTGAAGCTAAAACTAAGGTTGCTGAGAAACACGGACAGTTAGGGTTAAATGCGCTTAATGATCAATCGAGTGTGGATAGTAAAGCTAACACGGGAACGCAATTAGCATTAACAAACGATACTCAAACGTTAACTTTATTACTTGGTCATACCGCAAAAAGCAGTGGCGGTCGATATGTTCGTTTTGCTAATAATGATCAAACGTGGCTTGTTGATAATGCATTAACAACACCTAGTAGTGCGACCCGTTGGATAGATAAAAAACTATTCACTGAATTTACCATGCTTGATATTCAGCAGATTAAAAAAAGTGGTGCTGACGGATTTAGTTTAACTAAAGCTGATCAATCAGCTGTTGGTTTTTCTTTAGCTGAATTGCCTAAAAATGCGGTTGCTAAACCGAGTGAAGAATTAGCCAGCCTTGCGAGTTCGCTAGCCGGTTTACGTATGAATGCGCCTACTGAGTTTAAAGCCGATTTTTGGCAAACGGATCTAGCAAACCAATTTCAAGTTAATTTATTTAATGGACTCAAATTTGAGATTAAATTAAAGCAAAATAATGATAAAAGCTGGTTGAGTGCAACCGCAAGAGGCACTGATGATGCTAGTGAATTAGCGGCTAATGATTTTAATAGTCGATTTGGTCAATGGCAGTATCAAATTGCTAACTATAGCTTTGATAGTTTAAATAAAAATATCAAAGATATGCTGGTGGATACCCAATCGTCGACTGAATAGTATATATTAGCATAACGAAACTCAAGTAACGCTAACCACGCATTCTGCAGTGAGTTGGATATTACATAAAAAAGGCGATGAATTAATCGCCTTTTTTATAACGATTTATTTTGATATTGATAAAGAGAGTAGGGAGCTTTCTCGTGATCAGACATACTGTTGCTTTTAAATTAAAGCATGCTGCAGGTTCTGCAGAAGAAGACGCTTTTTTAGCTAAAGCAAAAGAATTAGCGCTTATCCCCGGTGTTGAAAAATTTGAATGTTTAGTCCAAATAAGTACTAAAAATAATTTTGATTTTGGTTTGTCGATGGAATTTGCTAATCAAACGGCATACCAAACCTATAATGAAGCCCCATTACACCAAGCTTTTGTTAATGATTATTGGCTTGTTGACGTTATTGATTTTCTTGAAATTGATTATCAGTTGTAAGCGATTTTGAATTGTATAATGGATCGCAAAGTCAATTTCCTGTCTGTGCACAATAAAATAAAGTGCCAGTATATTTCTTCTTTAATCTTACTCCTGTATAACATCGCCTTATGAAAATACCTAAAAGAATACAACCACTCGTAGATGATGGTTTAATTGACGAAGTTTTGTCGCAACTCATGAGCGGTAAAGAAGCAAGCGTATTTATGGTGCGCTGTGGTCAAGAAATACAATGTGCTAAAGTTTATAAAGAAGCTAACAAACGCAGTTTTAAAAAAGCGGCACAGTATCAAGAAGGGCGTAAAAGTCGTAACAGCCGCCGTGCTCGGGCAATGGAAAAAGGCTCAAAATACGGTCGTGATCAGCAAGAAGAAGCTTGGCATAACGCCGAAGTTGATGCTTTATATACGTTAACGCGAGCGGGGGTGCGAGTACCACAACCTTATATTTGTGTGGATGGCGTATTATTGATGGAGCTTATAACGGATGATGATGGCGATGTAGCTCCGCGTTTAAATGATGTAACCATGGATGCAGAGCAAGCTAAAGAAGATCATGCCATTATGATGGTTTATGTCATGAGAATGCTGTGTGCAGGGATCGTGCATGGTGATTTATCAGAGTTTAACGTGCTTGTTGATGCCTATGGCCCGGTGATCATTGATTTACCGCAAGCGGTAGATGCTTCGGCTAATAACAATGCTAAAAGAATGCTCATACGTGATGTTGAAAACATTACGAATTATTACGCTCAGTTTTGCCCTGAATTAGCCCAAACGCAATATGCGCTTGAAATGTGGGATTTATACGAAAGCGGCGATTTAAAATCGGATACACAATTGACTGGTCAATTTGTTGATGACAGCGCAGCAGCCGATGTGGACTCTGTTCTTGAAGAGATCAAAGCGGCATTTGCTGAAAAAGAAGCTCGTGAAGCCTATCTTAAAATGCAAGATGAAGAGTAACTGGCGGTAAACTATCTAATCCAACGCTTTATCAGGCATTAATGCGCTAACCTTCAGCGCCTATTATCGTAAGTCAACTTCAATCGATTTATACAACATCGATGATAAGCGCTACATAAGCAAAGACGTTAGCGATTGAGTTTGTTGAATGAAAATATGACCGTATCTATTTTAGATATAGTCAAAGCGATCGGGTTTTAAGGGCAGGTTTCTCGTGCCAGACGAAACCGAAGTACTTACATCCCTGTAAGCAAAGCTGTCAAAGCTACCGCGTCCTGCTCTCGCCCCTTACCTGCATCCATGCAGGCAAGCTTCGAGACGCCATGAGCATATGCTCTACTATGTGATTGGGGCGAGTAAGCGCTGACAATAAACCATAAAACCTGAGCGAGAAGACTATATATAAACGGTAACATTGGCTACTGTTTTTATAGTGATAGCTTATTTAAAACTAAATAACGTCTTTCTTTTCTTCAGTTTTAACTAATTCTTTTGCTTTGTTAAGTAAGTCATTACTTACTTCTTTTGTCTTGTCAATTGCAGGCTCGCTACCTTCTTTGATATCTTGCCAAGTTTCTTTTGATTTTTCTTTACTTTTATCCCAAAGTTGACCACTTTTATCTTTAATGTCACCCATTAATTCTTTAGAGCCTTCAGTAATATCAGTGGTGACTTCTTCCGTTTCTTCATTAAAAATATTTAGCGATTCACTTACATAATTCTTTGTAAGTTGCCACCACGATTTTTCTTCTTCTGCATATGAGAAACTAGAGAAGGTGAGTAAAACAATACCAGAGATGAGGGTTGAGATTTTACTTGATTGTTGCATGTTTAACTCCAATAAATTACGTATAGACGTGTTTATTATTACTTAATTGAAGATTAGATACTAGCTGAGGTGGGTTGAATTAGATATTGTCTTGCTTATCTTAATTCTTATGTTGTATTAGTGTTTTAAATAAATGGTTGGTAATGAGGCCGGTAAACATCAAATCGTTAAGTTAAGGTGATAAACACGCCCTAGGGTATAGAAGCAAGTGAACCTGGCACTTGCTTCTGACTTAGGCATATAAATATGATTTAGCCTTGTGCTAAACCTCGGTTAACGTCTTTGATATCAATGGGCTGGAGTACGCCCGCCGATTTCTTTAAATTTAAAACCGATAATATGTAATTATAGCGAGCGTCCGCTAAATTACGTTTAGCTTCAAATAAACCCTTAGTGCTATTAAGCACATCAACAATCGTTCGTGTACCCACTTCAAAGCCGGCTTCTGTTGCTTTTAACGCGCTTTGAGTCGATATAACTGTTTGATTAAGGGCTTTTAAGCGTGAAACGGTGGCTTTCACTTCGTTAAATGAGTTGCGGACATCGCGTTGTGTGGTTCTAAACGTATACTCTAAGCGTTGTGAGGCCGCAACATAAGCTTCACGGGCTTGTTCTGTCAGTGCTGATGTTCTGCCACCTGAAAAAATAGGTACTGAAACTGATACGCCCCAATTAACACCGGTGCCACTGATATCGCCATTAACCGTTTCTAAACTAGACCAACCGTATCCGGCGTTGAAATCGGCTGTCGGTAAGTGATCGGCATGACTAATATCAATTTTTTTATGCGCAATATCTTTAGCTATTTTTTGAGCTAACAACGTTTTACTGCCATTTTGTGCTAATTTGACCCATTCTTCTGGTTTATTAGGGCTTAATTCATTTGTGCTAAATTGCTCTGTGTTGAGCCCATTCAGATTGTTTATATAGTGGCCAGTCAGGGCTCGAAGGTTTTCTAAAGCAAATTCGACTTCATTATTCGCTGTAATTTCTCGCGCGATCACGCTATCAAATTGTGCTTGAGCTTCGTGTACATCCGTGATTGCGGTTAAACCAACGCTAAAACGCTGTTTAGTTTGCTCTAATTGACGGGCAAATGCTTTTTTCTCGGCGATAACAAATTCGACGTTGTCTTTGGCTTTTAAGATAGATAAGTAGGCTTCGACGGTTCTAAGAATTAAAGATTGTTCTACATCTTGATAATTAAGTTCAGCTTGTTTTATTGATTTTTCAGTTAGAGATAAGTTAAGCCAGCTATCGTGATGATATAATTGCTGTGTAAGACTGATGCCTGCCGATGATGTTTGGCTATAGTCGCTATCGCTATCATTGTAAGCAATACTGCCTTGCAGTTGAGGTAGTAAGCTTGAGCGCGAAATATCGAGGGATTTTAAAGTAGATAAATAATTGGCTTTAGCTTCTTGTATGATAGGATCGTTTTTTTCAGCGAGTTGATATACATCGATTAAATTTTCGGCTTGGCTTGGCATGGCCAGTAAGCTAACTAGCGCTGCTGGAACACTCCATGAAAGTGTTTTGTTCATATTTTTCTATCCTGAAATGAATATGTTATATCGCTTGTTCGAGCAGTGAGTCTAGATCACCAAGCGGTTTATTTAAAGCGGAGTTTATATAAAGTTTAATCGCTTGGCACTGAAATAGGTTAAATCAACAAATATTTTCTATCAACGTCAGAATATTAAGGTTTTTGTATGCAAGATTCTGCTAATAGTCTTTTCAGTTTTACAGAAGACGATGTCGTTATTGAACAAAAAGAAAGATTGTACGATGGCTTTTTTAATATCAACAAAGTGACATTTAAGCACAAGTTATTTGCCGGCGGCTGGTCTGGCAGTGTTGAGCGTGAATTATTTGAAAGAGGCGATGCCGTTGTTGTATTGCCTTATGATGTAGAGCGTGATCAAATTGTCTTGCTTGAACAAATTCGAATTGGGTGCATTGCAAATAGCCAACAACCTTGGATGCTTGAGCTCGTTGGCGGCATGATTGAACCAGGAGAAGAAGTTGAAGCTGTAGCACACCGTGAAACGGAAGAAGAGTCCGGTTTAAGTTTAAAAAACTTAACGCCAATGGTTAATTATTTATCGAGTGCGGGTGGCACGTCTGAGCGTATTTTTACGTATGTTGGTCAAGTTGATGCCAGTAAAGCCGGACATATTTGTGGCTTAGATTATGAAGATGAAGATATAAAGGTACATGTCGTTTCTCGTGAACAAGCACTACACTATATGAATACTGGCCAAATCGAAAATGCAGCAACGATTATTTCATTACAATGGCTTGAACTTAATTTAGCTAAGATCAGAGAAGCGTGGTTATAAATTGATTGCCTTTAGCAATAGATATGTGCCTAGTTTGATACAATTATCAGCTTTGCATGAGCAAAACTATCAAATGTTAGATCAACTTGTGCAAAATTGGCATGAAGCCCTATCGACCGTGCAGTTTGAAACGAGTCAGCAGTTGGTCTATCAAATCAAGATTATAGAATGTGCTAAATACACTAATTTAATAGAGATGCGCCAGCTATCAGCCAGTTTACCTGCTTTGTTACAGCCTTTATTGCAAATAAGGGTGTATCACGATGCTAAACTTGCCGAAGTTGTTAAAAATAAGAATATTGGCCGCATACAGCCTAGTTATGATTACCCCAATAAACGCATGCTGCAAAAAGACGAAAAAACACAAAATAATGTTTTTTTAAATGATTGGCTTAAATTTAGTTTAAAACATGGGATGGCGGTGCCTTTGCCATTAAATATACGAAGCTAAACGTGACTCAATATTCTATCGCTCAGCTATCTGATCTTCATTTATTATCCGACCCTAAAGCGTGTTATGAAGGGGCAAACCCATTCGTTAATTTAACTACCGCGCTTGATTATCTTTTTCTGCGCCAGCATCAGTATCACGCTATTTTGATTACAGGCGATCTTGTACAAGAGATTACGCCTGAGACATACACCTTATTAAACAAGGTAATTGCGGACTATGATTGGCAGCTTCCTTTCATCTGTATCGCTGGTAACCACGATGACAAGGTGTTAATGCAAACGTATTTAACGGCCCCTGTTTTTAGTTGGCAATGGCCGTTTTTACTGGGTGACTGGGCTTTAGTACATGTTGATTCTACTATACCGATGCAAGCAAAAGGGTTAATTGATAATCAAAAGATTAAACAATTACCGAATCTTTCGTCTTTATTTACTTTAGTTGTTTTGCATCATCATTTACAGCCTTGTCATAGCTTTATGGACAAGTATATAGCTGAATATGATGATGAATTTATGAACTGGTTATCGGCTTTACCGAATAAAAAATCAATTGTGCATGGTCATATCCATTCTAGTCGACATTATCGTTTTATGGATGTTGATGTATACGCATGCCCTGCCACTAGCATTGAATATTTACATGATCGTCCTGCATTTGAAATCGGCCGTTTAACACCTGGCTTAAATGAATTAGTTCTACAAAGTAATGGCGACTTACTCGTTAATACGGTTTGGTTATGAAAAATAAAATTCTTTATCTACATGGTTTTTTAAGTTCGCCTAATTCAGTTAAAGCGCAACAAACGAAAGCCTATCTCACTCAGCATTACCCTGAACTCGGCATCGTTATGCCACAACTACCCAATGATCCGGCAGTGGTTAAAAAAGAACTCACCGATATATTGGTTGAGCACAAAAATGAATTAATCGGGGTTGTGGGGAGTTCTTTAGGGGGGTACTTTGCAGCTTGGTGTAGTTATCAATTAAATTTACCTGCGGTATTAATTAATCCGGCTGCCTATCCCTATATTTTATTAGAAGATTACTTTGGTGAACATGTGCACCCCTATACACAAGAAACCTTTGTCGTGACGCCAGATTTTAATAATGAACTTAAGTCATTTGAAGTGCCTTTAGTACCTGTTTTACCTTTATGGGTACTAGTGCAAACGGCAGATGAGACATTAAATTATCAAGATGCTGTTAATAAATATAAAGGTTGCCGTTTCACCATAGAAGAAGGTGGAGATCATGCATTTCAGCAATATGAACGATTTTTACCTGATATCGTCGAGTATTTTACGCGAAGGCTTGATAAAATATCTTAATTAGCGTTTTATTAGCTGTTGATAAATGGCAAAGAAAAAACCAACATGCCATTAGTTGTTACGCTTAGCGTTAGCCTGAATATTGTTTTGATAATTTAAGTATTATCTTGCTACTGGCAGGCAAAGTTCGTTACCGAAAGTTGAAAAAGAAATAAAAATATGACAACGCAAAATTATAATGCAGAAGCAATAGAAGTTTTAAATGGATTAGAGCCGGTTCGCCGTCGTCCAGGTATGTACACAGACACCATGAGGCCTAATCACCTGGGTCAAGAAGTTATTGATAACTCTGTTGATGAAGCAATGGCTGGTCATGCTACAAGCATTAAAGTTATTTTAAACACCGATCAATCACTTGAAGTTATTGATGATGGTCGAGGCATGCCAATTGATATTCATCCTGAGGAAGGTATACCAGGCATTGAATTGATTTTTACCAAATTACATGCGGGCGGTAAGTTCTCGAATGACAACTACCAATTTTCCGGTGGTTTACATGGGGTCGGTATTTCGGTGGTAAATGCGCTTTCCACTCGCGTTCAAGTAACCGTTAGGCGTGATGGCCAAGTGCATGAAATGGCCTTTGAAAATGGTGATAAAGTGACTGATTTATCGGTTACTGGTACTTGTGGTAAACGTAACACAGGAACAAGTGTGCATTTTTGGCCTGATGCGAGTTACTTTGACACGGCTAAATTCTCTGTTTCTCGCTTGATTCATAATTTAAAAGCCAAAGCCGTTTTGTGTCCTGGTTTAACTATCGAATTTATAGATAAAGTTGGTAGTAAAACCTACAAATGGTTTTATGAAGATGGTTTAACCGATTATTTAATTGAATCAATAAAAGATTATATCTCATTACCTGAATATCCTTTTGTGGGTAAATTTAGTAGCTCGACAGAAGGTGCTGATTGGGCCGTTGCATGGTTACCTGAAGGTGGTGAAGGCTTAGCTGAAAGTTATGTTAACTTGATCCCTACGGCTCAAGGCGGCACACATGTAAATGGTTTACGCCAAGGCTTACTTGATGCAGTTCGTGAGTTTTGTGAATTTAGAAACCTAATACCTCGAGGTGTTAAGTTAACGCCAGATGATATTTGGGATCGTTGTGCTTATATTTTGTCTGTTAAAATGCAAGACCCTCAGTTCGCGGGACAAACCAAAGAGCGTTTATCATCTCGACAATGCTCTGCTTTTGTCTCGGGTGTAGTCAAAGACGCTTTCAGTTTATGGTTGAATGAACATACCGACGTGGCTGAACAACTTGTTGAAAATTTTATCAGCAATGCACAACGACGTATGCGGGCGGCTAAAAAAGTCGTCCGTAAAAAAATCACGTCGGGTCCGGCTTTACCCGGTAAATTAACCGATTGTACTTCTCAAGATCCTGCATTGGGTGAATTATTTCTGGTTGAAGGTGATTCTGCTGGCGGCTCTGCAAAGCAAGCCCGAGATCGTGAATTTCAGGCGGTTATGCCTTTACGAGGTAAAATTTTAAATACCTGGGAAGTTGAATCTGGACAAATTTTATCTTCACAAGAAATACATGACATATCCGTTGCATTAGGTATTGACCCTGATTCAGCTGACTTATCTTCACTCCGCTATGGCAAAATTTGTATCTTAGCCGATGCTGACTCGGATGGATTACATATCGCTACATTATTATGTGCGTTATTTATGCGTCATTTTAAAACGCTAGTTGAGCAAGGTCATGTGTTTGTTGCCATGCCGCCACTTTATCGTATTGATGTGGGTAAAGAGGTCTATTACGCGTTAGACGAAAGTGAAAAACAAGGTATTTTAGATCGCATTGAAGCAGAGAAAAAGCGCGGTAAAGTTAATGTTCAACGCTTTAAAGGTTTAGGTGAGATGAATCCATTACAATTGCGTGAAACGACAATGGACCCTAATACGCGTCGCTTAATTCAGCTTACGATTGATGAACAAGAAGCGACTAATGAATTAATGGACATGTTATTAGCTAAAAAGCGTTCAGGTGATCGTAAAACTTGGCTTGAATCAAAAGGTGATCAAGTCGATTTAAGCTAATTTTTCGGTAGACACGTTTTGCTATGATTGTTATTTATGATTAACTCACTTTAAAATCATCTTACTTCACTATGATAAAGAATAACAGTGAAGTGAGATGCATAAGAACAGACTTCTGTTTACCCCTTAACCTAATTTTGAGCGTATATTTTGCTGATCATTAGGTTGATTAACTCCATGGAACCATAATTATGTATGCACAAATTGTTGCTGATTTATTAGCGCGTCGTAAAAGTAATATCAAAGGCCAGCGTTTAAACGAAGAGGCTAGACCAAAGTCATTAGATGAAGCTTTTGCTATTCAACAAGCGGTGGCTAAAACTCGCTCTGACTCAATCTCGGGTTGGAAATGTTTATTGCCACTCGATGTTGATAAGCAAATTGCAGCGCCGATATTTTCAGATACGGTTGAAACGGGTGCTGAGTGTTATTTATACCCTCAAGGTGGAAAAGCCCGAGTTGAACCTGAGATTGCATTTGTTTTAGGACGTGATTTACCGGCTTCAGAGACGGGATATTCTGAACAAGAAATAGATGATGCTGTTGCATCATGCCATATGGCTTTAGAATTAATGCAACATCGATTCGAAGATGCTTGTGAGGCAACTTTTTTTGAAAAATTAGCAGATTGTATGGTTAATCAAGGGCTATTTATTGGCCCTGAAATTGACAAAGCTGCCGCTTATAAAGCCACATCGATCTATGTTAGTTTTACACAAAATGGAAATACACAATCATTCGATGGTGTCCATCCTAATGAATTACCTTTTAAACCATTACATTGGTTGATTAACACGATGACTAAAAAAGGTGTTGATTTTAAAGTGGGTCAAGCCATGATCACGGGATCATATGCGGGTATTGTCGATGCTGATTTTGATGAGTGTTGCACCATTAAATACACGGGTTTAGGTGAATATACCGTAACCTTTAAATCGCGTTAAGTTAGACGATAAGACCGCATTTAAAAACCGATATTTAATGTCAATCGCTTATTAACCGTATTGATATAACTATCGGTTTTTTTGTGCCTGAATTCTATAAAGTCAAAGTTACTTGAGTATATCTTTTGTTGGTCGCTTAGTGGGTTTTTAACCGTAATTTGGCTGGGGCTTTTAAAGTGTTTGTGCGGTACGTTTATTTTTAAAGCTAGGTGGTCATATTAAAAAAGGGAAGATGCTCGCATCTTCCCTTTTTACTATGCCATTAATTTTTATATAGCACGGGTCATTGCTGATTCACTATGACTGGTTGCTGATACACTGCCTGCTGCTTTACCTGATACCGCAATATGCTGACGTTGCTCACTAGGTGCTGCAATCACATTAAGCTCTCGGCTTAAATCTAACGCTTCAGGTATTGTTTTCACCATAGGTGAAGATGCATGTCCTTTAAACGCCTTTAGAGCATTGGTTGTAACCTTCGCAGGTTTTGCTTTAGTTTCAGCAGTTGGAGCTACGTCTGCTTCAACAACTGTTTCAGTTTCAGCTACTGGCTCAGCTGGTGCTGTTTCCACTGCCGGTGCTTCAACCACTGTTTCAGTTTTAGCTTCAGCTACTGGCTCAGCTGGTGCTGTTTCCACTGCCGGTGTTTCAACAACGGTTTCTGCTTGAGCTTCTTCTACTGGCTCAGCTGGCGCTGTCTCCACTGCCGGTGTTTCAACAACGGTTTCTGCTTGAGCTTCTTCTACTGGCTCAGCTGGTGCTGTCTCCACTGCCGGTGCTTCAACAATGGTTTCTGCTTTAGCTTCCGTTAATGGCTCAGCTGGTGCTGTCTCCACAGCCGGTGCTTCAACAACCGCTTCAGCTTTAACCTCAGCTACTGTCTCAGCAGGCGCTTCAACAACTGTTTCAGCTTTAGCTTCCGTTACTGACTCTACAGGCGCAGTCTCAGCTGGTGCTGTCTCAACAGTAGCGGCTGCAACAGGCTCTTCTACTACTGGTTTAGCCGGCGCTGAATCTGCATTTTGAAGTTCTGGTTCGGTTTTAAATGAAGGTTCTTCATGCGTTTTCAAACCATTATTAGCATTATCTGCTGTATCATCTTGACGTTTATTACGTTTTTGCCCTGATGTTCTTAAATGACGAGGTGTACGACGACTACGACCTTCGCGTTTCGGTTCATCTCGTTTTGCTTCATCATTATTTGTTGTTGCCGTATCGGTTGTATTAACAACTTCATTGGCTTGTGCATTTAACTTAGCATCGGTTTCTGGCTGCGTTTTTGTTACTTGCACTGCCGACTTCGCTTCAACTTTTGATTCCGTTGGTGTATTCGTCGTTTTAGATTCAGCATTCTTATCTTGCACGCGCACTTTCTTACGTTGTGTTCGGCGTTTTCTTCTTTCTTCTACTTTTGCTTCCGTAACCGGCGGTTTTTCTTTTTTCGCTACGGGTTTATGATTTTCTTTTGCCGTATTCTTTTGTTCTTTAACATCGTTATCGTTTTCGTAAGGTTTACGGTTACGATTATTACGGTTGTTACGTCTATTTTGGTTACGCTTGTTATTTGAAGAGCCGTTACGGTTATTACGGTTTTGATTATTACGTTTAACCGGCGGTTCTTCTTTGACTTCTTCTGTCGCAAATAATGCTTTGAACCAAGTTGATAACTTATCAAGTAACGAAGGTGTTGCCACCGGCTTGGCAGGGACAGCTTGTTTTGCAACGGCTGGTTTTTTGCTAGGCGCAGCTGTTGGAGCCGGAGCCGCTACAGGAGAAGAAAAGCCTTTTAAAGCGGGTTCTTCTTTATTAATCGCGCTGGCTGGCGTATCAACAAATTGTTTTATACTCACGTCCATTTCAAGATCTGGTGCTTTAACTAATGAATAACTTAATTCATCGGTTACATCATCTTTCTTTAAACGTACCATTTCATAATGAGGTGAATCTAAATGTGGGTTTGGTAACACCAAAACGCGCACATTATGACTTTTCTCTATAAAACGAACGGCACCACGTTTCTCATTGAATAAATAGGTGGCTACATCAACTGGCACTGTCGCTTTAACTTGAACTGTGTGCTCTTTTATTGCTTCTTCTTCTAATAAACGAAGTATTGAAAGCGCTAAAGAGTCAGTTGAACGGATTGTACCGGTACCTGAACAACGAGGACACATCTTATTAGCGTTATCGCCTAACGAAGGACGCAAGCGTTGACGTGACATTTCAAGTAAGCCGAAACGTGAAATGCGACCGAGTTGAATACGTGCTCTATCTTGACGAGTTGCATCACGTAAACGATTTTCCACTTCACGTTGATTGCGGGTCGGTGTCATATCAATAAAATCAATAACAACTAAACCACCTAAATCACGTAAACGTAATTGACGGGCTATTTCATCGGCTGCTTCAAGGTTGGTATTTAGCGCTGTTTCTTCAATATCCCCACCTTTAGTTGCTTTAGATGAGTTGATATCGATAGAGGTTAATGCTTCAGTAGGGTCGATAACAATTGAACCACCCGATGGCAATCTGACTTCGCGTTGGAACGCTGATTCAATTTGGCTTTCAATTTGGTAATGAGTAAATAGAGGTACTTCACCGGTATAACGTTTAACACGGTTTACATAATCAGGTCTAACTAAAGAAATGTGCTCTTTTGCTTCTTCATAGATTTTTTTACTGTCTATTAAGATTTCACCTACATCACGACGAAGATAATCACGGATTGCACGAACAATAACATTACTTTCTTGATGAATTAAAAATGGAGCAGGGCGTTCATCAGCGGCTTGCTGTATAGCTTGCCAATGACGTTGCAGTACATTTAAATCCCATTCAAGTTCTTCATAAGATTTGCCAACACCGGCTGTACGCACGATTAAACCCATACCTTTAGGTAAGGTTAACTTGTTTAGTGATTCTTTTAGTTCCGTTCTTTCATCGCCTTCAATGCGACGTGAAATACCACCTGCACGTGGGTTATTCGGCATAAGAACTAAATAACTACCGGCTAAACTGATAAAAGTTGTAAGTGCTGCGCCTTTTTGACCTCGCTCTTCTTTATCAATCTGTACAATGACTTCTAAACCTTCCTTAACAACGTCTTTGATGTTAGGACGACCGGAGAAAGTGTAACCACTTGGAAAGTAGTTGCGGGCTATTTCTTTTAACGGGAGAAAACCATGTCTTTCAGCGCCGTAATCTACAAATGCGGCTTCTAGGCTGGGTTCAACTCGAGTTATTTTTCCTTTGTAGATACTGGCTTTTTTTTGTTCATGTCCAGACGTTTCAATGTCTAAATCATATAATTTTTGGCCGTCTACTAGGGCAACGCGTAACTCTTCTTCTTGCGTTGCATTAATTAGCATGCGTTTCATGGCTGTTTTACCTTGATACCGCTAATCGTGGACAAATACAAATTATCTTTCCATGTCGTTCTCACGAGCGTCATGTATTTTTACATTCGAATAACTAAACGGCATGATACGGCGAAGCTAGCATTAACTTTAATGCTAGCCAAATACTTTTGCTAGGGCCTTATGATAGGACACTCTAGCTCGCTTGTTTTCATGTTGTTTTCATTATTTTTAAATTTTAATACGCTTCAACTAATGTAATCAGTGTGATCGCTAACGGGCGGCACTGCCTTTACAAGAGCGTAAGTTCTTTTAAAACTTAAATTTAAGGGATAACGTTATCCATTAAATGTAGATCGGGATAGTTTATATTTCCGCGATTAGCGAAACTTTAATTTAAACCACTCCTTACAGGATTTTCACGTTTTAGTTAGTAACGAAAAAGTACACGCTCCGACTGAACTAAAAATGCGTTAAGACACACAAGTCACCTACTAAAAACTATCACTGCTTATGTGTATGCTGCGCGTAAACCTCTTATGTAAGCAAGGGGTAATTACTATGTCTTTTCAACAATTGGAAAATAATACTGGCATTGCTTAATGCCATAAAGGAAAATATAGCAAATACTCGCCATAAGCGGCAATTGAAAAACTCAATTAAATGAAGAAATATGACAAATGAACCTAAATGACCTGAAGTCAGTAAGCTTTGTGACCCTAGATGAAGAAATTTGCGGTCAAAGAATAGACAATTGGCTCAAGCGTCATTTAAAAGGCGTGCCAACTTCTCTTATATATAGGATCGTTCGCAAGGGCGAAATCCGTGTAAATAAAAAAAGAGTTAAGCCAGAATATAAATTACAGCCGGGAGATATTGTTCGTTTACCACCGATTAAAATTGATGAAACTGCGGACAAGCCAAAACAAGTTGGGCAGCGAATTTTAGATGTTGTTGAAAAAAGCATTTTGTACGAAGATGAAGTTTTGATGGTTATTAATAAACCATCTGGTTTAGCTGTTCACGGTGGCTCAGGTTTAAACTTTGGCTTGATAGAGGCTGTGCGAAAATTACGACCGGTACTTAAAGATTTAGAGTTAGTTCATCGTTTAGATCGTGATACATCGGGTTGTATCATTATTGCGAAAAAACGTTCGGCTTTAAAATCTCTGCATGAGCAATTAAGAAAGAAAACCGTTGATAAGCGCTATTGGGCGTTAGTTGAAGGACGCTGGTCAGATAAATTAAGAGTGGTAGAAAAACCACTTTATAAAAATCAGTTATCTTCTGGTGAACGTTTAGTTAAAGTTGATGCTAAATTAGGTAAGCCAAGTATGACGCGTTTTAGGGTTTTACAACGGTTTAATAATGCCACCTTAGTTGAAGCGTCGCCAATTACCGGAAGAACGCATCAAATCAGAGTCCATACACTTGCAAGTGGTCACCCAATAGCTTGTGACGATAAATATGGAAGCAAAGATTTTGATCAATCAATTAAAAATACGGGAATAAAACGTTTATTCCTGCATGCTGCGAGCGTCAGTTTTATTCACCCCAGGACAGAAGAGAAGTTTAAAATTGAAGCGCCTTTGGAGGCGAAGTTAAAGACTGGGTTGGAGAAGTTAAAAAATGCTTAAGTATAAAGTTATCATTTTTGATTGGGATGGTACATTAATGGATTCGATCGGTAAAATAGTGCATTGCATGCAAGAAACAGCAACAAAGATGCAATTTACCGTCCCCAGTTACGATAAAGCAAAAAGTATCATTGGTCTGTCACTCGAAAAAGCGATTGCGACGTTATTTCCAGAAGAGTCAGATGATAACAGAAGTGCATTTTCTTTAGCTTATAGTGATGTATTTAAAAATACGACTTTTAGTGCGCCATTATTTGATGATGCCTTGCCCTTACTTAATGATTTAATTGAAAAGCAAGCGTTGCTAGCCGTGGCTACAGGAAAGCGCCGTGCGGGGTTAACCCGTATATTTGAGAATACGCAAACAGAACATTATTTTAAAGCAAGCCGGTGTGCTGATGAATGTGCTTCTAAGCCAGATCCGCAAATGTTGCTAGAAATAGTACAAGAGCTGGGTGTGAACATGGAAGAGTGTGTATTTATTGGTGATACGGTACACGATTTGGCAATGGCTGAAGCGTGTAATATGGATCATATCGGTATTACACATGGCGCAGGTCACGCAGAAGATTTAATTAAGCATAACCCTGTTGCAATGGTTGATTCATTAACTGAGCTAAATCACTTTTTAAATATCAAATAATAACTTAATCAGTGTATGACCTATATCTACCCAGTCACGATACCCAATTCATTTGGGTATAAAAGCTAATTAGTAGCTTAAAGTGACTTGGGCATACTGTGTTTAGTAATCGAGTAACGGGTTAATACCAAAGTTTTTCATTATTTTGGTGACTTCAATTAACGGTAAACCCATCAACGTATTTGGATCGTCACCTCTAAGTGATTCAAATAATGTAATACCTAATGCTTCGCTTTTAAAACTACCAGCACAGTTATAAGGTTTTTCTTTATTAAGGTAAGCCGATATCTCTTCAGGCATTAATTGCCTAAAAGTAACATCAAAAGGTACCACGCAGGTTTTTATTTTATCTTCATCTAACCATTGCATACTTAAACCGGTTAAAAACCTTACGGTTTTACCACTAAGCTGCGAAAGTTGTTTTACTGCATTATCATAATCTCCCGGTTTACCTAAAATAGTGTTGTCGATGACGGCGACTTGATCTGAACCGATAACTAATGACCCTGGATTTTTTATCGCGATAGCTTGCGCTTTTGCTTCGGCAAGGCGATATACCAAATCATGTGCATTTTCATTAGCTAATGCCGTTTCATCTACATAAGGTTTTGCGGTGTTAAAAGGGATGGTTAATTTTTCCAGTATTTGTTTTCTATAAGGTGAAGTCGAAGCTAGAATAATATCGGGTGTCGTCATTAGAAATACCTATTTGATTAATTGCTGCTATTTTCGTTAATTTTGTTTGACTAAACAACCCCAGATCTATACTATTCGCGCGCTATGCAGAATGTAAAAATGCCAATTGATATCGAACCGGGGAAAAGTGCGCAAAAGCGCTCTGATTATTCTGGTGTGTATCGATTGGAAGATTTAAAAAGACTAAAAGAAACGGTTAACGACTCCACTGGGATCGTGACGGTTACTTTATCCTGTAAACAAGATGAGCAAGGCTTAACGGTCTTACTTGTTGATGCGCAGACGGATGTTCGTTTACCTTGTGAACGTTGTGGAAGTGAATTTGAACTGCATTTGAAGACTTCAGGTATTTTTACGCCTGAGTCTAAGAAAGTAGATGAAGATATAATTCCTTCTACATATGAAATTGTTGCCACTGATGAATATGGCTTCGTTGCATTAAGAGATTTGGTTGAAGATGAGCTTTTGCTCGCTATTCCTATTTTTCCTAAGCACGATGAAAACGATTGTTTAATTTCGCAAGGTGAAATGAGTTGGGGCGATATTGGCGAAGATGAGCCATCCAAACCAAACCCGTTTGATGTTTTAAAAAAGTTAAAATCTCAATAGATTAGGAGTGGGCCAATGGCTGTTCAAAAAAGTAAAAAATCTCGTTCAAGACGTGGTATGCGTCGTTCACATGATGCCTTAACTAGCACAACTTTATCAGTTGATAGCACATCAGGTGAAACTCATATTCGTCATCACATCACTGCTGATGGCTTCTACAAAGGCAAAAAAGTAATCTCTGTATAAGAGATTCATGCTTTGGTAGATCTAACGATTGCGTTAGATGCAATGGGAGGAGATAACGGTCCTCCCATTACAATCCCTGCGGCTCTCGAAGTCCTTTCTGCTTTTCCTCGCATAAAATTTATTATATTTGGCGATAAATACCAAATAGAACCTTTAATAGACTCCCCTGCTAAATCGATCGCTGAACGTATTCAAATTGTTCATTGCAGTCAAACGATTACTATGGGTGAAAAACCTTCTCAAGCGCTAAGAAATAAACCTGAATCTTCAATGCGAAAAGCGCTTGAAGCGGTTGAATCGGGTGACGCTCAAGCTTGTGTGACCGCAGGTAATACAGGTGCATTAATAACGATTGCTTATTATGTGCTAAAAATGATCCCTGGTATTAGTCGACCCGCTTTAGTCACGGCCATGCCTTCAATTGAAGGGCATAAAACATATTTGTTAGATTTAGGCGCGAATGTAGATGTTGATGAAACCATTTTGCATCAGTTTGCTTTAATGGGCAGTGTGTTAGCAGAAACCAAAGGAACAGCCTCTTCTCGCAAACCGCGAGTTGCTTTATTAAATGTTGGCGAAGAAGAGATTAAAGGTTCAAATAAAATCAAACGGGCCGCTAAGTTAATTGCCAATGATGATGAGATTAATTACATCGGATATGTTGAAGGCAATGATATTTTTACGGACCGTGCTGATGTTGTTGTATGTGATGGTTATGTTGGTAATGTGTCATTAAAAGCGTGTGAAGGTATTGCAAAGTTTGTTATTCAAAGTATAAAAGAAGCGCTTGGTAAAAGCTGGATCAGTAAGATTTTAGCCATTCTAGCTTTGCCTGCTCTTAAAAAGATGTACAAAAAGGTCAACCCCGACCAGTACAATGGAGCAAGTTTGTTAGGATTGCGGGGTATTGTTATTAAAAGCCATGGTAATGCGACCAAAGATGGATTTCGATACGCGATTATTGAAGCGATTAATGAGATTGAACATAAGGTACCAGAGTCAATTGGTAACCGAATTACAGCGTTAAACGATAGGTCTTAAAATTTGTATGTATTCTAGAATTGTTGGAACAGGTAGTTATTTCCCTTCGCAAGTTCGTTCAAATGCGGATCTTGAAAAAATGGTTGAAACAAGCCACGAGTGGATTATAGAGCGCACTGGTATATGTGAACGTCGGATTGCCGGTCCGGATGAAAATGTAGCCACAATGGGGTTTGAAGCAACTAAAAAAGCATTAGAAGCTGCAAATATAAAAGCAGAAGATCTCGATATGATCATTTGCGCCACAACCAGTTGGGAAAAAGCGTTTCCTAGTGCTGCTTGTGAAATTCAAAATATGTTGGGTGTAACCAATATTCCTGCCTTTGATGTTGCGGCTGCCTGCTCAGGTTTTTGTTATGCAATCGGTATCGCTGATAAATTTATTAAAACGGGGGCTAATAAACGTATCCTAGTTATTGGCACCGATGCGCTTACTCGATTAATTGACCCAACCGATCGTTCTACTGTTATCTTATTTGGTGATGCAGCAGGCGCTTGTATTATTGAAGCAAGTGAAGAGCCCGGTATATTATCTACGCATATTCATGCTGACGGTCGCTATGGTGAATTGTTAGGCGCAGATATGCCTCTACGGGGTGATGAAGAGTCAGTTCATACTTCTTGGGGTTACATGAAAGGTAACGAAGTCTTTAAAGTGGCAGTGACTAAGTTAAGCGAGATCTGTGAGCAAACTTTAAAAGCCAACCAACTCGAAAAAGAAGATATAGATTGGTTAGTGCCACACCAAGCTAATTTACGCATTATT
The DNA here is from genome assembly GCF_003286125.1 of Algibacillus agarilyticus. Classification (GTDB taxonomy): domain Bacteria; phylum Pseudomonadota; class Gammaproteobacteria; order Enterobacterales; family Alteromonadaceae; genus Algibacillus; species Algibacillus agarilyticus. The sequence goes on along the minus strand of NZ_QMED01000001.1, from coordinate 102,068 downwards.
AAAGCAACAGCTAAAAAATTAAATATGACCATGGAGCGCGTGATAGTGACGTTACCAAAACATGGTAATACATCTGCCGCCTCGGTGATTACAGCCTTAGACGAAGGTATACGCGACGGTCGTATACAAAGAGGGCAAACGGTATTAATTGAAGCATTTGGTGCTGGTTTTGCTTGGGCTTCTGCCTTATTAAAATATTAATTATTACTTTAAGCCCTTTTTAGGGCTTTATTTTTATTAAAAGTGAAAAATATGTCTGAACAAAAAATTGCTTATGTATTTCCTGGTCAAGGTTCGCAAACCATTGGAATGCTAAATGATCTTTATCAAGAGTTTCCTATCGTTAAAGAAACATTTGCTAAGGCAAGTGCTGCTTTAGGTTATGATCTTTGGGATATTATTGCGAATGGTACTGATGAAAAACTCGGTGAAACGCATATAACCCAACCCGCCTTACTTGCTGCTAGTATGGCTATTTTAGCGGTGATGCGAGAGAAAGGTTTACCTGAACCTGCTTATATTGCTGGCCATAGCTTAGGTGAATATTCTGCTTTGGTTGCTGCAGGCGTTATCGCTTTTGAAGATGCAATTAAATTAGTTGAAGCGCGTGGTCAATTTATGCAAGCGGCTGTTCCCGCCGGTGTTGGCGGCATGTTTGCCATTATTGGCCTTGATGATGAAGCAGTTAAGCAAGCGTGTATAGAAAGCGCAGGCGATGAGGTTGTCTCTGCCGTTAATTTTAATTCACCAGGGCAGGTTGTGATTGCCGGTCATAAAGCAGCGGTAGAACGAGCAGGCGCAGCTTGTAAAGCTGCGGGTGCTAAAAGAGCATTGCCTTTACCTGTTAGCGTGCCTTCGCATTGTGCATTAATGAAACCCGCGGCTGACTCTTTAGCTAATTCATTAAACGATATTTCAGTATCGGCACCTAACTTAGCTTTAATTAATAATGTAGACGTAGCGATAGAAGAAAGCGCTGAAGCGATTAAAGATGCATTAGTTCGTCAGTTATATTGCCCGGTACGCTGGACTGAGACGGTTCAAAAGTTAGCCTCTTTAGGGGTTACACGATTAGTAGAAGTTGGCCCTGGTAAAGTATTAACGGGTTTAACTAAACGAATCGATAAATCATTGACGGCGGCGCCAGTTAATGACCTTAATTCATTAAATTCATTTATTAGCGAGTAACAAGTATGTTTTCAAATTTAGAAGGGCAAACGGCTCTAGTCACTGGCGCTAGCCGAGGTATTGGTAAAGAGATCGCTCTTAAATTAGTTGCTGCCGGCGCTAAAGTAGTCGGTACGGCTACAAGCGAAAATGGGGCTGCAGCGATTAGCGATTATTTAGGTGATAATGGTAAAGGTCTAGTTTTAAACGTAACCGATACTGATAGCATAACGGCTACATTTAAAGAAATTAAAGAGACGTTTGGCGATGTTGATATCCTTATTAACAATGCCGGTATCACTCGTGATAACTTGATGATGCGCATGAAAGAAGAAGATTGGGATGCCATTATTGATACCAATTTAACGTCTATTTTCCGTATTTCAAAAACCGCTTTGCGTCCAATGATGAAAAAACGTCATGGTCGTATTATTAATATTGGGTCAGTTGTTGGATCTACAGGTAACCCTGGTCAAGCTAACTACTGTGCTGCTAAAGCAGGCGTCATTGGTTTTTCTAAAGCCTTAGCGAAAGAAGTTGCTTCTCGTGGTATTACGGTTAATACCGTTGCTCCTGGTTTCATTGATACCGATATGACTAAATCTTTAAACGATGAGCAAAAAGCAGGCATCTTTGCTAACATCCCAGCTGCCCGTTTAGGTCAACCAGAAGAGATCGCATCAACTGTTTTATTTTTAGCATCTAAAGAAGCCGCTTATATTACAGGTGAGACTATCCACGTAAATGGTGGTATGCACATGGCATAATTGCTTGATTATTAATCAAGTGATAGTTTTTAGCGCCTAAATCGGCTACTTAAAGCTTGAAATGCGATTTATACAAGTTATTATGTGCGTAATTATTGCGTTATACAGGTTAGACCAGTCTAGTTTTGTCAATCTTAACTTGCATCTGATTTAACGAATCAAATACACTATCGGCAATATTTATATTGCATATATTCTAAGGGATACACTTATGAGCACTATCGAAGAAAGAGTTAAAAAAATCATCGTTGAACAGTTAGGCGTTAAAGAAGAAGACGCTCGCAATGAAGCGTCATTTGTTGACGATTTAGGCGCTGATTCACTAGATACAGTTGAATTAGTTATGGCTTTAGAAGAAGAATTTGATACTGAAATTCCTGATGAAGAAGCTGAAAAAATCACTACTGTTCAAACAGCTATTGATTACGTTACAGCTAATCAAGACTAATTACCACAGGGCGGTTTTCAGACCGCCTTTTTTATTTCCCATCTGTTATTTCTCCTTTCGGAGGCAAGAAAAGTGTCTAAACGTCGCGTAGTCTTAACTGGCCTGGGCATGCTGTCGCCTGTTGGTAACTCAGTTGACGATTCATGGAAAGCATTATTAGCGGGTCAAAGTGGTATTCAAGTAATTGATACTTTTGATGTGTCTAAATTCACTACACAAATCAGCGGTTTGGTAAAAGGTTTCGATATAGAAGCATATTTACCAAAAAAAGAAGCCAAAAAAATGGATTTATTTATCCAATATGGTGTTGCTGCTGGTATTCAAGCATTTAAAGATTCTGGTATTGAGATCACAAGCGAAAACGCTCATCGCGTAGGCGCAACGATTGGATCGGGTATCGGTGGTTTATCTCTTATAGAAGAGAACCACAACAAATTATTAAACAGTGGTCCTAAGCGGATGTCGCCATTTTTTGTGCCGTCGACAATTATTAATATGATCTCTGGTCATTTGTCGATTATGTATAATTTACAAGGCCCTAATATTGCGATCACAACCGCTTGTACGACTGGGGTTCATTGTATTGGGCACGCTGCCCGTATGATCGCTTATGGCGATGCAGATGCGATGTTAGCGGGTGGCGCTGAAGCGGCCACTACACCTTTAGGTTTAGGTGGCTTCGCAGCTGCTCGTGCATTATCTTCACGCAACGATGATCCAACACGTGCAAGTCGTCCATGGGATAAAGACCGTGATGGTTTTGTTATGGGTGATGGTGCTGGTGTTGTTATGCTTGAAGAATATGAGCATGCCAAAGCCCGTGGAGCTAAAATTTATGCCGAGTTAGTCGGTTTTGGTATGAGTGGTGATGCTAATCACATCACATCTCCACCGGAAGATGGCCGAGGCGCTCAAGCTGCCATGGCTAATGCATTGAATGATGCTGGTCTTGCACTTGATAAAGTGGCTTACATTAATGCTCACGGCACTTCAACACCTGTTGGTGATAAAGCTGAAACCGCTGCGGTTAAAAACTTATTTGGTGATCATGCGCATAAATTAGCAGTCAGTTCGACTAAATCAATGACTGGGCATCTATTAGGTGCTGCCGGAGCCATTGAAGCTATTATTACAGCTAAAGCGGTACAAGATGGTGCGATTCCTCCGACTATTAATTTAGATAACCCGGATGAAGGCTGTGATCTTGATTATGTCCCGCATGAAGCACGTCAAGCTGATATCGAGTATGCATTATGTAACTCATTCGGATTTGGTGGAACAAATGGGTCATTAATATTTAAACGTGTTTAGTTTTATTTATTAGTGCAATAAAAAAGGCCTGCTTGCAGGCCTTTTTTGTAGGTAAAATAGTGGTGCATTAAACGAGTTTAACCACTCGTAACGTCAATTTTAAAATGACTTGTTGCTAAGTTGGTGGATTAAGCGCTGTTTGCGTGATCCTTATACGATAAACTTGATTAAAATGAGCCAAATTGTTGATCATGAAGGTAGAGCCAAACGGTATGAATATTTTTATTGCTGAGACTGGGCGCCAACAAGTGAGTGCTTTTGATCGTGCAGTACAATTTGGTGATGCGCATTTTACAACGGCTAAGATCCACGATGGCAAAGTCTGCTTGTTTGATTTACATAAGCAACGCTTACAAATCGCTTCTGAGCGTTTACAGTTTGCTGCAATTTCTTGGCAAACCGTTTGGCAAGCAATGCAAAATGAGGCATTGAAAAAACAATTTGGTGTAATAAAAGTTGTTATTTCACGCGGTGAGAGTCAACGCGGTTATGCTGGTCTTGGTTGTGAAGCTAATGTCTATCTATTTGTATCCGACCGTCCTCAAACTTTACTCGATAATATGCAGCAAGGTATTAATCTTGAGCAAGTTGAGTTTAAATTAGGTCATCAACCTATATTAGCCGGTTTAAAACATTGTAATCGACTTGAGCAAGTTTTAATTAAAAATGAGCTTATGCAACGTAACTTGCTTGATGGTTTAGTCTTTGATTTAAACAATTCTTTAATTGAAACATCCGTGGCCAATATTTTCTTATTTCGACAAGGCGAATGGCAAACACCTTTACTAGACAAAGCGGGCATTAATGGTGTTCTGCGGCAACATATAATGAATAAATTTAAAGCGGAAAATCAAACGATAAAAGAAATAGAAATACACCAATCGAGATTAAATGAAATCAGCTCTGCATTTATTTGTAATGCATTAATTGGTATTGTGCCTGTTATTAAGTTAGCGGGTATTAAAATGAATACAACTTTAGTTGAGCAAGTGAAAAATAGTGTTGAATATTAAAATCCATTGGTTTTTCAAATTAATTATAGTTTCATTTTTCAGTTTACTAACATGGCTTGGTGGCTTGTTATTTTATGTAAATAATACTTGGCAGCTCCCCGCAGAGCAAACTACCGAGCTTTATGAAGTCAAAAAAGGCTGGTCTTATTATCGGTTAATTAATGAATTAGCTTCGCAAGGTTCGATTGATTCTGTTTTTCCTTTTAAAGTATTGCGCTGGGTTAACCCTGAGTTTAAAACGCTTAAAGCCGGTTTATATCGAATTCCGAGTGAGTTAACTCAACGAGAACTGATCGAATATATTCTTAATGCTAAGCCGGCTGAGTTTAAAATAACGTTTATTGAAGGTAGTCAATGGCGAGATTGGTGGACGCAATTGCAGCAGCATCCTTATATTATCAAAACACTGGTCTCTCATCATGATAAAGCGTTAAATAAGTTTAAAAGAAAGGGATCTATTGAAGGTTTATTATTTCCAGACACGTATGTTTTTTATGCCGGAACGACAGATATTGAACTGATACAGCAAGCACATTCTCGCATGGAAGAAGTGCTGAACGATGCAATGCATAATAGTCAATTAACTGAATATGATACCGTACTAGATGATTATGAAATTTTAACCTTGGCTTCGATAATCGAAAAAGAAACGGCTATTGTCAATGAAATGCCCATGGTCTCATCTGTTTTTTATAATCGGTTAAAAAAGAACATGCGCTTGCAGACTGATCCAACGGTTATATATGGTTTAGGTGAGCTATACAAAGGCGATATAACACGTGCGCATCTTAAACAAAAAACAGCTTATAATACTTATGTGATTAAAGGGTTACCGCCTACCCCAATCGCGATGCCGGGAAAATCTGCAATACAAGCTGCTGTACAGCCATTAGTGAGTGATTATTATTATTTTGTTGCAAGTGGCTCAGGTGGTCATACATTTTCAAGAAATTTAGCTGATCATAATAGAGCAGTTAAAGATTATTTACGTCAATTAAAGAATAAGGGTTAAACCTAAATGCAAACTCAATTTATTGTGATTGAAGGTTTAGAAGGGGCTGGTAAGTCAACGGCTATTAAGGCCATCGAGTTTTGGTTAAACCAACGTGAAATAGCTTATGCTAAAACCCGCGAACCAGGTGGTACGCCATTGGCTGAAGAGTTAAGAACACTCATTAAGCAAGTGCGAGATGAAGTTGTTACTCCTGAAGCCGAATTGCTTATTATGTATGCTAGCCGAGTTCAGTTAATCGAAACCGTTATTAAGCCTAATATGGCGCAAGGAAAATGGGTTGTTGGCGATCGTCATGACTTATCTTCTCGAGCTTATCAAGGCGGTGGGCGCGGGATCTCAGATGAATTGCTTGACCCTATTCGCCATGCTGTTTTAAAAGGGTTTAAACCTGATTTAACGCTTTATTTAGACATTGAGCCTAAAGTGGGTTTAGCGCGAGCAAGTGCCCGTAGCGAACTCGACCGTATAGAGTTAGAGCAACTCAGTTTTTTTGAACGTACTCGACAACGTTACCTTGCAATAGCAGCTGAAGATGCAAGCATTGTAACCATTGATGCGATGCAAACAATTGAGGACGTGCATCAGTCTATCATTGATGCGCTAAATAGGGCGTATCCATGATGTATCCTTGGTTGCGTGACGTAACGCAAAAAATAACGAATCAATTTTTGTCTAAACGTTTGCACCATGGCCTTTTAATTGAGGCAAGGGCAGGGATGGGTAAATTTGAACTTACCCGTGATCTTTCTCAAGTCTTGTTATGTCAAACACCTAATATTGAAGCCTGTGGCCAATGTAAATCTTGTCATTTATTTAAACATGGCAATCACCCTGATTATTTTCAAATTAGTGATCTAGACGCTAACTCGATTGGTGTTGATCAAATTCGTGCTTTAGTTAATAAATCTCAGCATAAATCTCAATTAGGTGGAAACCTAGTGTTTGTGGTTAATCAGAGTTATAAAATGACTGAGTCAGCTGCCAACGCACTGCTTAAAACACTCGAAGAGCCGTTCCCGCATTCTTATATTATATTAACCACTGAATCGGTTAGCCAGTTGTTACCCACATTGATTAGTCGTTGTCAGCTTTATAAAATTAAAAGCCCTACCTTACCCGAATTATTACCTTGGTTGAATGAACAAAAGATCGAACCAACGCAATTTGACGTTATATTTGAAGATATGGGGCAGGCTCCTTTAACCGCTCTTGCTCATTATTCAACTGATTATTTATTAAAACGAGCTGAATATCTGAGTCAGTTTAAAGCATTGTTAAGTGGAAAGGTGAGCACGGCTGAATTTAGTAAAACGATTAATGAAGAGGATATCGCCTTTTACTACATTTGGCTTATGCAGGCGTTAAATAAATGGATGAAGGTTAAATCACAAGGTGTCGACCTTCAGATCCCGCGCCAAGATCAGCGATATAAAATTATGGATATGTATCAAGCAGTGTTAACAAGCCAACGGCAAAGCCATTACAATGGGGTAAATAAAAAACTGAACTATCAGCAGCTTTGCCATAAAATATCCCATAGTCAAACATCTGGAGTGTAAATAGATGCAAGAGATCCCTGTTGAATTTAGAACCGTACAAGAATTATATAAAAGCTATATGTCATTTTTTAACAACGGTGGCTTATTTGTGCAAACAACTCGCCCCTACGATATGGGAGATGCGGTCGCGCTAAGTGTTTTATTACCCAATGCGCTCGACTCACTTATCGTTTCCGGTCAAGTCGCTTGGCTGAATCCATTGGGGGCTTCAAGTGCGACGCCACAAGGCATTGGGATTGCCTTTATTGATGATAAAGATCGTGTTAAAGATCGTATAGAAACGATGTTAGGGACATTACTTAATTCGAGTGAACCTACCTATACGATGTAATTTTATGGGCCATGTATTATTCGTTTAGTCTTTATTTTAGGCGTAGTTTTTCGGAGTGTAATAAGTGTTTGTTGATTCACACTGTCATTTAGACAGATTAAAACTTGAAGAGTTTGATGATGGCTTAAATAGTGTCATTGGTTTAGCTAAAGAGCAGGGGGTTGAGCATTTTCTTTGTGTTTCAGTATCTTTGCAAGATTTCTCAAGCATGGTTGAAGCGGTAAAGCCGTTCGATTGCGTTTCTATATCATGTGGTGTTCACCCCTTACATCAAGAAGATGCTGAGTATGAATATGACGATCTAATTCGTTTAGCATCTGATGAACGAGTTGTCGCGGTGGGCGAAACCGGATTAGATTTTTTTTACTCTCCAGAAAGTAAAGATATCCAAATTGATTCTTTCCGAAAACATGTACGTGCGGCTGTTGCCTTAAATAAACCGCTTATTATTCATACCCGTGATGCTAGACAAGAAACTATTGATATTTTAAAACAGGAAGGTGCAGAAAAAGTGGGTGGGGTTTTACATTGCTTTACTGAGTCTTTAGAAATGGCTGAACAAGCGATGGAATTGGGATTTTATATTTCTATTTCTGGGATTGTCACGTTTAAAAATGCGGCAGAATTGCAAAGTACCGTTAGAGAGATTCCATTAGACCGACTATTGATCGAAACCGATTCTCCTTGGCTAGCGCCTATTCCTCATCGTGGTAAGCAAAATCAACCTGCTTATGTTAAAAACGTAGCGCAATTTGTGGCCGACTTAAAAGGTATCTCAATAGATGAACTTGCTACAATAACAACACATAATTTTTATCAACTTTTCTCTTTAACAAATAAACCGGCACTCAAGTCAGTTTAACTATAGTCGCCATGCTAAAAGTAAAGGCATATCTACAACCTATAATACCAATCCGTAATAATAAGTGCCCACTCAGCGAGCGTTTAAATGCGCTTACATGAAAGAATAGTGGTGCTCTTTTGAGTTCGAGCAACACAGAGTAAGCGCATTTAAAACTCGCCTGAAAGGAATGCCCCAGCGGCTTTTGACCTACGTTCTCGGTATTTGTAAGGGAACAACCATTCCTACACACCGACGCCTTGTTCAAAAACCGCTGGATGCATTCTGAGAGATCACTTATTTATATGAATTGGTATAATTGGTTTTCATCAGGATGAGATCGAAGATTGGGTTGCAGAGCTAGCTTGTGGTCACAATCAACATGTACGTCACCAACCACCTTTTATTAACCGAGAATGGGTGATCACTCCAGCTGGTCGAAAAAGTAAATTAGGCTTGAAATTAAACTGTAAGAAGTGCGAAAGAGTAGAACCAAGAGACTGGATTAGTCGTTAAACAGCTGAGTATGTAGAATTTTAAATGATGTTTTCTTTGAATGTGTAGGATATCTGATTGAGGAAACCAATGAAATTGGTGGGTGGTACTGGGCTCGAACCAGTGACCCTCGCCTTGTAAGGGCGATGCTCTCCCAACTGAGCTAACCACCCAATCAGATATATTATGCTATTAAAGAGGACCAAAAAAAATTGGTGGGTGGTACTGGGCTCGAACCAGTGACCCTCGCCTTGTAAGGGCGATGCTCTCCCAACTGAGCTAACCACCCTCTTTAATAAGCGACAAAAACAAGAATTAAGTTGGTGGGTGGTACTGGGCTCGAACCAGTGACCCTCGCCTTGTAAGGGCGATGCTCTCCCAACTGAGCTAACCACCCAACTGAAGACTCTCTGTCTTTGTGGGGGCGTATTATAGAGATGAACGTTTGAGTGTCAACACAATCTAGCACTTTTTTTATAAATAATATTTAAGTGTCTTTTTTTTGAACATTACGTCTGATATTTAAGCGATTTTGTGTTTGTCTGCAAATGAATTTGTAAATTATGGCGGTTTAGACAATAAGATATCGATTCTTTTAAGTTAGGCAGGTAAGATCAAATTAAGTTAATTGTATAAAGGTAATAAACACATGGCATTAAATTGGTATCCAGGGCATATGCATAAAGCACAAAAAGAAATTGCAGAAATTATGCCTGCTATTGATGTCATCATTGAAGTTTTAGATGCTCGCATTCCATACAGCAGTAATAACCCAATGATTGCTACTTTGCGTGGTGATAAACCTTTTATTAAAGTTTTAAATAAAAAAGATTTAGCAGATCCCGTCACAACTCAATTATGGCTTGATTATTTTAACGCGCAGCTGGGAACTAAGGCGATTGCAATCAGTGCTCGAAATGTGACTGAAACTAAGCAAATTTTTGCGTTATGTGCTGAACTTGCCCCTCATAGAGTGCAGCAAGGTAAACAACTACGCGCATTAATTTGTGGAATACCTAACGTTGGTAAATCCACAACGATAAATGTATTAGCGGATAGAATTATAGCTAAAACCGGTAATGAACCTGCTGTAACAAAAGCGCAGCAGCGAATTAGATTAGATAATGATATTGTGCTATCAGATACACCAGGTATGTTGTGGCCAAAAGTAGAAAATGAAAACTCAGGTTATCGTTTAGCTGCAACCGGTGCGATTAAAGATACGGCTATGGAATCTGATGATGTTGCTACTTATGTTGTTGAATACTTAATGCAAGCTTATCCCGAAATGCTTAAAAATCGTTACGGGTTAGAAGCGTTTGCTCATACTGGCTATGATACGCTTGAATTAATAGGCCGTAAGCGAGGTTGCTTAAGATCTGGTGGTCGTGTTGAGATGAATAAAGCTGCCGATATCGTATTACACGAGTTAAGGGATTCAACTTTGGGTCTGATATCGATGGAAACGCCTGACATGATGTTAGTAGAAGAAGATGCTTTAATTATTCAACGAGAGAAAAAAGCAGCTAAAGATTTGATACGTAAAGAAGCCTATAAAAAGAAAAAAAGGCGTTGATATAATTTAATTTTGTAGCCGAAAATGCTATTAACAAGCAACTGATTTTATTAAATTAATCTATTAAGCTTGGCTTTAATCGTTTTGTTGTCTACGTTTGTATTAAGCTATTTTTTTATCGGCAATAAAAAGCTTTTATCGCACTAAAGAGACTAACAAACGTTTAGTTTATTTTTTAAGCTAACGAAAAATGTGAGCGGGAATAGCATTGAACTATTGTGCAATGCAGTTTACATTATATATAAAATTGAAACCCAGTTAATTAAACATAAAAGCTATTCAGGATACTGTAATGAATGTTGATTTTGTTAATCCATTTTTATCATCTCTATTAAACGTGTTAAGTACGATGGCTACCGTGGAATTAAAGCCAGGTAAGCCACGCATTAAAAAAGACGAAGTCGCTCGTGGAGATGTATCAGGGTTGATTGGTATGGTTGGACCACAAACTAAAGGCTCTTTTTCAATATCATTTGATGAAGCACTAGCGCTTGATATTATGAGTCGTATGCTCGGCGAGCGACCTGATGGCATTAACGAAGACGTAACAGACATGGTGGGTGAAATCACTAACATGGTTACGGGAGGCGCGAAAAAGCTTTTAGGCGAGAAAGGTTATGAGTTTGATATGGCTACCCCTATGGTTGTTTCTGGCAAAGGACATACTATTGGGCACAAATCAGAAGGTGCTATTGTATTAATGCCTTTTGAAGGTGAAGCTGGTAATGCGCATATCGAAATCTGTTTCCATTCTGACAAATAATGTGGCAACAAGCATCAATTGAACTTAAGCCTCGTGACCGAGGTTTTCATTTAATCACGGATGAATTATTGGCGCAGCTACCTATGTTGCGACAGTACGAAGTTGGTATGGCAAACTTTTTTATTTGCCATACTTCGGCGAGTCTAACAATAAATGAAAATGCCGACCCAACAGTACGTACTGATATGGAGTCTCACTTCAACAAGTTTATCCCCGAAAACGCTTCATACTACCGACACACTTATGAAGGCTGTGATGATATGCCCGCACACATTAAAACGAGTACACTAGGTGTTAGTGTCGACATTCCAATTTCGAATGGAAAATTAGCATTAGGGACTTGGCAGGGTATTTATTTAGGTGAACACCGCGATTATGGCGGTAGCCGACGTATTGTTGTTACGTTAAATGGTCAATGTTAATATTTATTAACTGATCATCGAATGACGCAGCAACAAAACTTATGCTTTCATAACCGTTTTTATTGACCACTTTTCTTTTTATTACCTGTCTTTAAATATACACGCCCTAGGATTAGGCCTTTAATTGCTTTATAATCCGCCCCATAAATAGCATCCTCTTACTCTATATAATACCCCTTCGGCTATTAGCATAACATTCAAAGAGTGAGGCGTACTTTCAGTTTAAAATTCACAAGGTATTAAAATTCATGCGTAGTCATTATTGTGGGCAGATCAATGAGTCTCTTGTCGGACAAGAAGTCAAATTATGTGGTTGGGTAAATCGTCGCCGTGATCTCGGGGGCTTAATTTTTATTGATATGCGTGATCGCGAAGGCATTTTACAAGTTGTCATCGATCCCGATTTTAAAGCGTTATTTGAAACGGCTAACCAATTACGCCATGAATACTGTATTCAACTTACCGGCACTGTGCGTGCTCGCCCTGATAGTCAGATTAATAAAGATATGGCCACTGGCGCGGTTGAATTACTCGCGAGTGACTTGGTTATTTTAAATCGTTCTTTACCATCGCCGATTAGCTTAGATGGCCATCAAAAAAACGCTGAAGAGCAACGATTAAAATACCGTTATTTAGATTTACGTCGTCCAGAAATGTCTGATCGCATAAAGTTCAGAGCTAAAATTACCAGTGCTGTCCGTCGTTTTATGGACGATAATGATTTCTTAGATATTGAAACGCCTATCTTGACTAAAGCCACACCTGAAGGTGCACGTGATTATTTAGTGCCAAGTCGTACCCATAAAGGTCAGTTCTTTGCGTTGCCACAATCTCCGCAATTATTTAAACAATTATTAATGATGTCAGGCCTAGATCGTTATTATCAAATTGTAAAATGCTTCCGTGATGAAGACTTACGAGCTGATCGTCAACCTGAATTTACACAAATCGATATTGAAACGTCTTTCATGTCGGCTGATGAAGTGATGGCTATCACCGAGAAAATGATTGCGGGTATTTTTAAAGATTTACTCGATGTCGATTTAGGTGAGTTCCCTCGTATGACTTACCTTGAAGCGATGACTCGATTTGGTAGTGATAAGCCTGATTTACGTAACCCGCTTGAAATGGTTGACGTAGCTGACTTATTAAAAGCGGTAGACTTTAAAGTATTCTCTGGACCGGCTAATGATGAAAAAGGCCGTGTTGCCGTTATCAATGTACCTGGCGGCGCCGATAAGTTCTCGCGTAAAGGTATTGATGAACTCACTAAATTTGTCGGCATTTATGGCGCGAAAGGGTTAGCTTATATCAAAGTGAACGATATTGATGCGGGCTTTGATGGTTTACAATCACCTATTTTGAAATTCTTACCTGAAGATGTTGCGTTATCAATTACAACCCGTGTTAATGCAAAATCAGGTGACATTATTTTCTTTGGTTCAGATTCATACAATGTGGTAACTGAAGCATTAGGTGCGTTACGTCTTAAATTAGGTGAAGATTTAGGTTTAACTGTTGATGAATGGAAGCCATTATGGGTTGTTGATTTCCCAATGTTTGAAGAAATCGCCTCAGGTTTAACCCCGCTACATCATCCATTTACTGCGCCAATTGGCTTAACACCAGAAGAATTAAAAGCTAATCCTGAAAAAGCCTTATCAAATGCTTATGACATGGTATTAAATGGTTGTGAGTTAGGCGGTGGTTCGGTCCGTATTCATGAACAAGATATGCAAGCTGCTATTTTTGAGATATTGGGCATTGAAAAAGAAGAAGCAGAAGAAAAGTTTGGCTTCCTACTTGAAGCATTACAGTTTGGTGCACCACCCCATGCCGGTTTGGCTTTTGGCCTTGATCGTCTTGTGATGTTAATGACCGGTGCTTCATCTATTCGCGATGTAATGGCATTCCCTAAAACATTAACGGCGGCGTGTCCTTTAACTGATGCCCCTGGTTTTGCTAATCCGGCTCAGTTAACTGAGCTAGGTATTCAACCAATTGTTGAAGATGAAACTGCCGAGTAACGCATACGCTATATACTTGAGTATTTATTCATTGGGTAAAATTTAAACTTAAATAACAAATAAAACGATAGTGCTTAATTCAGCCTGTCGTTTTGTTTCATTTATAGAACCTAAAAATGAAGTGTGGGTAAGATATAAGTGACTGTATTTTTAGGTATTGATCCAGGGTCGCGTTTAACTGGCTATGGTGTGATCAGGCAGGTACGCAATAAATTTGAATATCTAGGCAGTGGCTGTATTCGCTTAGGTGATGCCCCTTTACCTGAGAGACTCAAAAATATACACCAGGGCATTACCGAAATCATAAAACAATTTCAACCAGAAGAGTTTGCTATCGAGCAGGTTTTTATGGCTAAAAACCCTGACTCAGCTTTAAAGTTAGGCCAGGCTCGAGGTGCCGCTATCGTTGCTGCTGTTTTAGTCGATTTGCCTGTCTTTGAATACTCAGCTAGGCAAATAAAACAATCGGTTGTGGGTAAAGGTAATGCAACTAAAAGCCAAGTGCAGCATATGGTACAGAGCATACTCAACTTATCTAAAATGCCACAAGCAGATGCAGCAGATGCACTTGCTATCGCAATGTGTCATGCTCACACTCGTCAAAGCTTGGTTTATATGGCTGGCCAAGCGAGTAAAACGGTTAGAGGTCGCTTAAGGCGTTAAGGATATTTATGATTGTTAGATTAACCGGTGTTGTTATTGAAAAAACACCACCACAATGTGTACTCGATGTGAACCAAGTGGGTTACGAAGTTAATTTGCCCATGACCAGTTTTTACGCATTGCCGCAAGATGACAGTCTCGTTACTTTATTTATACATGCGGTATACCGTGAAGACACTCAAGCCTTATATGGTTTTATCACTAAATTTGAACGTGACTTATTTCGTGAATTACTAAAAGCTAATGGTGTCGGACCCAAATTAGCCTTAGGTATTTTATCTGCTATGTCGGCTGAAGATTTCATTTGGGCGGTTAACCAAGCAGATGTGAGTCGACTTGTTAAAATACCGGGTGTTGGCAAAAAAACCGCGGAACGGTTATTACTTGAAATGTCTGACCGATTAAAAAATTGGCGAGATATACCTCAAGTTACAAGTCCCGAAAAAATCGCCTCGTCTGGTGATTTACCATTAGAGGTTGCGCATAGTCCCGTTAATGATGCTATTGATGCGCTTATAGCGCTAGGTTACAAACCTGCACAAGCGGAATCGACCGTTAAAAAAGTGGCAAAACTTGGTATGAGTAGCGAAGCTGTGATTAAAGAAGCACTTAAAGCGATGTTATAACGATGATAGAAGCCGATCGAATAATTAGCGCCAGCCTTGATATTGATGAAGAGGTTATTGATAGAGCGATAAGACCACAAGCGTTAAGTGAGTACACGGGGCAAACGCATGTCGTCGAACAAATGAGTATCTATATTGAAGCGGCGATAAATCGCCAAGATGCACTCGATCATGTACTTATTTTTGGTCCGCCTGGTTTAGGCAAAACAACATTGGCTCGCATATTGGCCAATGAAATGAATGTGAATATTAAAACGACATCGGGTCCGGTGTTAGAAAAGGCTGGCGATTTAGCGGCACTGCTAACCAACCTTGAGCCTAATGATGTTTTGTTTATTGATGAAATTCATCGCCTTAGCTCAGTTGTTGAAGAGGTACTTTATCCGGCGATGGAAGATTATCAACTAGATATTATGATAGGTGAAGGCCCCGCCGCTCGCTCAATAAAGCTTGATTTACCCCCTTTTACATTAATTGGAGCGACAACCAAAGCCGGTTCACTTACATCTCCGTTACGTGATCGTTTTGGTATTGTTCAGCGTTTAGAGTTTTATAAAGTTGAAGAACTGCAAAAAATTGTGATGCGTTCAGCTAGTCATTTAAAGATGAATATGGGTGAAGAAGGCGCACTAGAAGTAGCAAGGCGAGCTCGCGGAACGCCTCGAATCGCTAATCGACTTTTACGCCGAGTGCGAGATTATGCTGAAGTAAAAGCCGCAGGTGATGCTAGCCAAGATGTGACAGCGGCGGCGTTAGACATGCTGGAAGTGGATATAAAAGGCTTTGATTATATGGACCGAAAAATCCTAGATACCATCATTGATAAATTTGATGGTGGCCCGGTTGGTCTTGATAATCTTGCTGCTGCGATAGGTGAAGAAAAAGATACTATCGAAGATGTTATTGAACCGTTTTTGATCCAACAAGGCTTTATACAGCGTACACCTCGTGGGCGCATTGCGACACTGCGAGCTTATGAACATTTTGGGTTAACAAAAAAGGTATAACGGCCGTTTAAATAAAACGCGCAAAAAAAAGCCCAGTTAATAAACTGGGCAAAAGTGTAAGATACAAAAACATCTTGGGAACATGTCAATATCAATCCGAGTACTACAATGTAGTGCGCTAAAGGGGTTTAACGTTTCAGATGTGCGTATCTTAGCTAAATGAATAAAAACAACAAACGATATAAATCAATACCTCGCATTAGAAAAACTAATGCATTTAGAGAGCAGACTATTTATTTAAACTGCTGCCCGCCATTAGTTAAAGAGCAAGTTACCAAAAATACACTCGTTCACCATACGCATAATCATCTTGTATATTCCATAATCGACTTTAAGTCGTAACGGCTTTTTGGCATATTTGAAACAAGTTTACGTTTTATTTTGTATATTAACTCGTTATTTAAATTTATTTGTTAATATTCATTTATTTAGAAAAAATAAAGCGTATAAGAAAGAGTGGTCTTTTAAACAGGGTATGCATGAGCGGTTGAGTGCCGAACGAGTTAAAAATGTGTTAAGTATATGAGTCGCTATCAAGATAAAATGTATGCAAACACGATAGCGTTGATGCTTAAAACAGAGTCAATATTCGGCTGTTGATTATCATTTTTTATATGTGAGTAAACTTTTTTACCAAAAACAAGTCTTCTCAATAAGAAAATTATTAATATAACCGCTTAGAATAAAACTGAATAATTTTATACTGAGCATGATGATCGTTTAGCGATAAACGGTAATTAATGAACGTTTAACCGCCTTTGCAAACTCAATAGTTTGTGTTTAATTTGCAGTCCGATTTTATTTATAGGTAACTTATGATTAGTGCTGGTTTTGATAATGTAATATATCGTTTTCCGGTTCGTATTTATTATGAAGATACTGATCTCGGTGGCGTCGTTTATCACGCTAACTATTTAAAATATTATGAACGGGCTCGTACCGAAATGTTAGGCGCGCTGAATGTTTGTCAGACGGTACTTTTTAGTCAAGGCATGGGTTTTGTTATAAAAAATATTGTTATTGATAATAAAGCGCCAGCGAGATTTAATGATGATTTGGTTGTTAAAACAAAAATTAAGCATTTAAAAAAAGCCAGTGTTGAATTTACACAATGGATTGAACTTGATGGTAAGCCGATTAACACCTGTGAAATTACAGTTGTTTCGGTGTTATTAGCTTCAATGAAACCTGTACGTATACCCGAAACAATTTATGAGGAATTAGAACGTGTCTGCTGATATCACCTTTTGGGGATTATTTTTACAAGCCAGTATATTAGTACAAGCAGTGATGATTTTGTTATTAGCGCTGTCAGTTATTTCATGGACTATGATTTTTCAACGTAATTCGATTTTAAAAGATGCCCGCATAAAAGCACGACAATTTGAAGATAAGTTTTGGTCAGGCATTGACTTAGCTCGACTTTATCAAGAATTAAATACCGACAATTTGAACAAAAACGGCTTGGAACTTATTTTTAAATCGGGCTTCAAAGAATTTGCTCGCCACCGACGAGGTACAACAGGCTCGTCAGATACCATTATGGATGCGACGCACCGTGCAATGCGTGTATCTTTATCTCGTGAAGTCGAAAAGCTTGAAACTAATCTATCGTTTTTAGCTACCGTGGGTTCAATTAGTCCTTATATTGGTTTATTTGGTACTGTTTGGGGCATCATGAATTCTTTTATTGCGTTAGGTGAAGTCCAACAAGCGACTTTATCTATGGTTGCACCCGGTATCGCTGAAGCGTTGATTGCAACTGCAATGGGGTTGTTTGCTGCTATTCCAGCGGTTGTCGCTTACAATCGATTTGCTAACAATGTCGAAAAAATAGAAACCAGCTATTACAATTTTATGGAAGAATTTTCTGCTATTTTGCATCGTCAAGCTTTAGCTGCAACCGAGTCAGCGTCAGGAGACAAATAAATGCAGCAACCGCCTCCGCGTACCCGTCGACGCCCAGTCGCTGAAATAAATGTTGTGCCCTATATCGATGTCATGCTGGTTTTGCTTATTATTTTTATGGTAACTGCACCGTTGATTACCCAAGGGGTTAATGTTGATTTACCCAAAGCACAGGCCAACCCTTTAGCTGAAGATTCAAAACCACCGATTGTTGCTTCTGTCACAATTGATTACGAATATTTTTTAACGGTTGGCAGTGAAAAGCAAGGGCCGTTGTTACCGCAAGAAATCGCTACTTTAGTGGCAGCCTATATGCAAGCACAACCAGAAAGCCCTGTTATGGTCGAAGGTGATGGACGAGTTGATTACAATACGGTTGTGCAATTAATGGTATTACTGCAAAAAGCAGGTGTACCATCGGTTGGATTAATGACCGATACGCCGGAGTAATTTAATGATGCAGCAATATCTAGTCTCATTTATTTCATCATTTGGTGTACATATAGCGATAGGCTTTGTTTTATTTTTTAGTTTTGAAATTACGCCACCGCCGCAACCTCAGGTATCAAACAATGAACCTGATATTGTTAAAGCGGTATCGATAGATAAAACTGAAATGCAAAAACAAGTTAAACGTATTGAAGCTCAACAAGTAGCGCTAAAAAAAGCAGAAGAAAAGAGAGTTAAAGACCTGGAACGCAGGGCTGAACGCGCTGAATCAAAATTAAACAGTAATCAAAAACAGATTAAAGATTTAACACAACAAAAAAAGAAAGCTCAACAAGAAGCCGACGCTGCAAAAGAATTACAAATTAAAGAAGCCAAACGTGCTAAAGAGTTAAAAAAACAAGCCGAAGCTCAAGAGCAGGCCAAAGCACAAGCTGAGCAAGAAGCGCAGGCCGCTAAGCAAAGAGCCGATGACGCTAAAAAGCGTGAGCAGGCCTTAATTGCTGAACGCAAACGGAAAGCGCTAGAAGCACAAGAAAAAGCGGAGTTAGAAAAACAAATGGCTGAGCAGTTAGCAGTTGAACAGGCGGCTCGTCAAAAAGCAAAGCAAAAGCAAATACTCACAGAAAGGCAGAAATACCAAGCTTTGATACGTAACACGATACAGCAGCATTTATTGGTTGATGAGACATTTAAGGGTAAGTCTTGTAAACTTAACATTAAACTGGCCGCGAGTGGTTTTGTTATAGGTGTTAAAAAATTAGCTGGTGATGAGCGACTCTGTGTTGCAGCCGAAAGAGCGGTTATTAAAGCGGAAACGGTGCCTGTATCGCAAGACCCTGACGTTTTTGCTGAACTGAAAAATATTAATCTAACTGTTGAACCTATTTTTAAGTAAGTCGGTATTAATGCTTATTCGAGTTTGAAGTCGCAAAACTATTTATGTTTAATTTAGAGTGTGTAATGAAAAGAATTATTTTATTGTTGAGTTTGGTCTTATCTTGTTTTCAATCTCAAGCTGCGTTAGAAATACTGATCACTGAAGGGTTAGACACCGCCAGACCGATCGCTATTGTGCCTTTTTCTTATGAAGGGCAGGGCGATGCGCCATTAAAATTGTCGAGTATTATTGCCGCTGATTTAGCGCGAAGTGGAAAGTTTAACCCTATTGCTGAAATCAACATGCCACAAAAACCGAATGTAGAAAGCGATGTTGATTATGCGGCATGGGCGGGTTTAGGTGTTGAGGCTATTTTGATTGGTCATGTTAAAGAAGTCGCTTTAGAGCAATATCAAGTACATATTACGTTGATTGATATTGTGCGTGGACAAATTACTGGCGGTAGCTCAAAAATATTATCAGAAGGGCAATTAATCGAGTCGAACGATCATATCATGTATGATGCGGATGTCACTGCCGATGCGCCACGCTTTCGTCGTTTAGGCCATCATATATCAGATAGTGTGTTTGAAACATTAACGGGAATACCGGGCGCATTTAAAACGCGAATTGCTTATGTTCAAGTGGATGTTGAAGAAGGTATTGAGCAACCTTATAAATTAATGGTTGCTGATTATGATGGTTACGGTGAGCGACAACTTTTATCAAGCCAAGAGCCACTTATGTCGCCGAGTTGGTCGCCTGATGCCACTAAGTTGGCTTATGTGACTTTTGAAAACCGTCAAGCTCAGATCTATATTCAAGACTTATATAGTACGGCTCGCGAAATGATTTCATCTTTTCCTGGAATTAATGGTGCACCACAATGGTCACCGGATGGCACTCAAATGGCGATGGTTTTGTCTAAAGATGGCAATCCAGAAATTTACGTTATGAATTTGGCGAGTAAAAAATTAACACGAGTAACTAAGCATCGTGCAATCGACACTGAGCCAAGCTGGTCCCCTGATGGTAAGAAACTGATTTTTACCTCAGAACGGGGTGGTAAACCTCAACTTTATAGCGTAAATTTAGACACAATGCGATTAAAGCGTAAGACTTTTACGGGTGATATGAATTTAGGTGGTTCTTATACGCCAGATGGCCTAGATCTTGTAATGGTAAATAGAACACGTGGCAACTACCATATAGGTCGTCTAGATTTAACATCGGGTTCATTACAAGTTTTAACTAAAACATACTTAGATGAATCACCGAGTATTGCACCCAATGGCAGTATGATTATTTACAGTACGTTGCATGAAGGAAATCAAGTACTGGCCCTTGTTTCGCTGGACGGACGATTTAAAGCGAGATTGCCTTCGGGCTCAGGCCAAGTAAAATCACCTGCTTGGTCGCCAATGCAATAACCAAGAATTTGAATTTTAATTATAAAAGAAAGATAAAGGAAAAAATGATGCAGTCTTCAAAAATTATTAAAGCACTCGCGCTAGCTTTACCTATTATGACTTTAACCGCTTGTGGTTCGACAAGTGACGCAGAAAGTCAGGTTGAAACTAATGCCGCTGAAACCGCTAAAGCTGAAAAAGCAAACAGCCAAGATGTTGCAGTGAGTGCGATTGAAAAAGAAAAAGCATTCAAAATTCAAGAGCGTAAGCGTAAGCAAGATGCATTACGTCAAAATACCGTTATTAATTTTGAATTTGATCAATCTCGCATTGCAGGCGAATACTTCGAAGTATTAGAAGCGCATGCTGTTTATTTACGTGATAATGCCAGTGTTAAAGTGGTTGTAGAAGGCCATTGTGATGAGCGCGGTACACCTGAATACAATATTGCATTAGGCGAACGTCGTGCTAAAGCAGTTGCCCGTTATTTAGAAAACTTAGGTGTTTCATCTTCACAGATTTCGACCGTAAGTTATGGCGAAGAAAAACCAACTGATCGTTCACGTACCGAAGCTGCATTTGCTGCTAACCGTCGCGCAATCTTGGTATATTAATACGTATTATGAGTAAACATCATTTTCGTATGGCTTTGTTAAGTGCCGCTGTTTTTATAGCGGCATCGCCAACTGCTTTTGCAAAATCAACATTAGTTGAACTTGATGAAAGAGTTGAAAAGCTAGAGCGTGTTATAGAAGCGCGTAGTCGTGCCCAAGTTAACCTTGCTCAACAAATTGACAGTCTTCAAGAAGAGATTAGTGATTTACGAGGCGTAACAGAAGAGCATAGCTACAAGCTTTCTCAAATATTACAGCGGCAACGTGATTTATATCAAGAGATGGACTCACGGTTATCTGCGGTCATAGAGAAAACAAAAGAAATCAGCCAAAGCGGTCATTCACCATTAGTACCAACAACGGCAACATCAAACGATGTGCAATTGACGGACAACTTAAATGAGAATGAAGCGTATGATCGTGCGGTAAATATGGTTTTGAAAGATAAACTATATGATAAAGCGATACCTGAATTCCAAAGCTTTATTAAAACCTTTCCTAGTTCAATTTATTTACCTAACGCGCATTATTGGTTAGGGCAATTATTGTTTAATAAAAGTGATTTTAAACAAGCTTCAACCCATTTTAATACGGTAATTGATTTATACCCAGACTCTAATAAACGCTGCGATGCTTTATTAAAATTGGGTATGGTGGCACAAAAACAAAATAATTTGGGCGATGCTGCTGAATTATATAAAAAAGTATTAAATGAGTGTGCTGATACGAGCGCTGCTCGTTTAGCTAAAAACAGATTAAGTGCTTTATAAAGCATTGATTAAGATTTTAAAAAGTCATTTTGGTGGTTTTTTGAGGTGTTATTGTTTGTTTTTTAAGACTTTGAAATAAAACTTAAAAAACAAACAAAAAGTAGTTGCACTAAAAATTTAAATCAGTAATATACGCCTCCGTTGCCAAGGGGTGCTTATTAAGCATGTTAGGCAAGCATTGAAGATGGGTCATTAGCTCAGCTGGTAGAGCAGTTGACTTTTAATCAATTGGTCGCTGGTTCGAATCCAGCATGACCCACCAATCTTCAATCATCAAGTTTTCAAAAAAGTGGGTCATTAGCTCAGTTGGTAGAGCAGTTGACTTTTAATCAATTGGTCGCTGGTTCGAATCCAGCATGACCCACCACTTTTTTGTCACACTACAGTTTATTTATATAGTGGGTCATTAGCTCAGTTGGTAGAGCAGTTGACTTTTAATCAATTGGTCGCTGGTTCGAATCCAGCATGACCCACCACTATATAAATCACATCTGAACAATCTATCTCATATTTATCAATTTCAACCTGTCTTTATCATACGTATCCTGTATAATGCGCGCGCGCAACTACCGCCATTTAACACACTAGAACACAGGATTTTATTACGCATGAGTATTATTGATTTTAGTAACGCTGCTTATCCATTCCCGCCTAAGCCCAAGGCGTTAAGTGATATTGAAAAACAAGAACATAAAACACGTATTAAGCAATTGCTAAAAGAAAAAAATGCCGTATTGATCGCGCATTATTATACCGACCCTGAGATTCAAGCTTTAGCGGAAGAAACAGGTGGTTGTGTTTCTGATTCATTAGAAATGGCTCGTTTTGGTCGTGATCACGCCGCCGACAATTTAATTGTAGCGGGTGTCCGTTTTATGGGTGAAACCGCAAAAATATTAAGCCCTGAAAAACGCGTATTTATGCCAACACTTGATGCAACCTGTTCACTTGATGTTGGCTGTCCAGAAAAAGAATTTACAGAATTTTGTGACGCTCACCCTGATCACACTGTTGTTGTCTATGCTAATACGTCTGCTGCTGTTAAAGCTCGTGCCGATTGGGTTGTTACGTCTAGTATCGCACTTGAAATTGTTGAACATCTCGACTCGGAAGGCCATAAAATCATTTGGGGACCCGATAAGCATTTGGGTCGCTATATTGAGAAGCAAACGGGCGCAAAAATGTTAATGTGGAATGGCGCTTGTGTTGTTCACGATGAATTCAAACAACAAGCTTTAGTTAATTTAAAAGCGCAAAACCCAGATGCTGCTGTATTGGTTCACCCTGAATCGCCAGATGAAATTGTCGAACTTGCTGATGCCGTTGGTTCAACAAGTCAATTAATAAAAGCGAGCCAAACATTACCGAATAAAAAATTCATTGTGGCGACCGATCGCGGTATCTTTTATAAGATGCAACAATCATCTCCAGACAAGGTGTTTTTAGAAGCGCCAACCGGTGGAGAAGGCGCAACATGTAAAACATGTGCTCATTGCCCTTGGATGGCAATGAACGGCTTAGCGGCCATTGAGCAAGCTTTAACGGCTGGTGAACAAGGTCATCATGAAGTTTTTGTCGATGAAGCTTTACGTTTGCGTGCATTAATTCCACTTGATCGAATGCTAAACTTTGCTGCAACCTTAAATATGAAATTAAAAGGTAATGCTTAATAAGCGTTTAATGTGGGCATAAACTGTTTCTTGTGTATGTGTTTAATCGTATTGGTTTATTATTAAACACATAGACTGCAATTGATTGATTATACTTGCTATATTTTAAAGATTTACCTACCATAACGACCGTCCTGCAATAGGATTTTTATAAAAACGGTGAGATGGCTGAGCGGCTGAAGGCGCACGCCTGGAAAGTGTGTATACGTTTGTAGCGTATCGAGGGTTCGAACCCCTCTCTCACCGCCATTTTTATCTGCCTCATATCCTACTTGGTTATTTACTTTCTTACCTACTTGGTTATTTACTTTCTTACCTAATTTGTTAAAGATATGCTTTTAAAAAAGCAAATTAATTATTCTGTGGATAATCAACGTAAGGAAACACAATATGATCCTCGTTTATGGTATCAAAGAAAATTTAAATCCCATTAAAGCAAAACTCTCAAATATTATTCATGCGTCAATGCAAGTTGTTTTAGGCATGCCTGAAGATAAACGCGCACATCGATTTTTTCCAATGACCAAATCTGATTTCTATTACCCCGAAGGAAGATCAGATGCTTATACTGTTATTGAAATAAACATGATGGCAGGGCGTAAAGTTGACACACAAAAAGCACTGATAAAAGCGTTATTCAATAATATCGAAGCCGAACTTGCCATTTCCCCAATCGATGTTGAAATTACGATCAAAGAGCAACCCAAGCATTGTTGGGGTTTTAGAGGTATTACAGGTGATGAAGTGGGGGATTTAAACTATCGAGTCGATGTGTAATACCAATCCGTAATAATAAGTGCCCAGTCAGCGAGCGTTTAAATGCGCTTAAATGAAAGAATAGTGGTGCTCTTTTGAGTTCGAGCAATACAGAGTAAGCGCATTTAAACTCGGCTGTAAGGAATGCCCCAGCGGCTTTTGACCTGCGTTATCGGTATTTGAAAGGGAACAACCATTCCTACACAAAAATGTCTGGAACATTTTTGAACAGCTTTGCTGGCTTTAGCGAAAGGCAGGATGCCTGAAGTATACCGACGCCTTGTTCAAAAACCGCTGGATGCATTCTGAGAGATCACTTATTTATATGAATTGGTATGATTCGATTGTTTTAAACGTTGTTTTTTTAATTGTTTTTGAGTATATAAATTTTTGTCAGCTTGCTTAATAGCAAGTTCCAAATCAAAAAATTCATCAAGCATGGCTAAATGCACACCAAAACTCATACTGATAGTGAAAGGGTTATCATTGAGTTTAGCTAACTCGGTATCTACTCGTTGTATCATGGTGTGTATGTAAGCTAAATCATCGGTTGTGATACACAAAACAAATTCATCGCCACCAATGCGAGCGATGATATCGTCTTTTCTAAAGACGGTTTTTAGTGTATTTGCCATAACTGTTATCGCATGGTCGCCTGCTTGATGGCCAAATGTATCATTAACGTATTTCAATCTATCCATATCGGCATATAAAAAAGTCACTGTTTGACCTTCGTTATTTTTTATCAGCGGTTTAATCGCTTGATTAAAGCCGCGACGATTAAGCAATTTAGTCATTTCATCCGTTGTTGATATAGCTTTGAGACTACAATTGTCATTAATTAAATGTGTATTTTTTTCTGATAAGCTTTCAACTAACCGTGCATTCTCAGTGAGCGCTTTTTGCATCGATTCAAACAAATATATTATGTGTAACGAGGTGGCTATATTCGCTGTTATATCGGCTATGTCTTGTAGCCGACCACTGCTTACATCAAATACCACATAGCCAAAATGATGATTACTATAAAATAAATTTTTAACGAGCAAGTAATGATTAGGCTTTCTATAAATCACATTATCGGGTAGTAATTTACCGGTTTCAAAATGGGCTTTTTCAAATTCGGCTTGACGTTGGCCATCATGAAACTCAAATATAAGCGTTGATTGGGGTGGAACGTTTGATTTGGAGTCGAGCTGAAATGGCGGGTGATTGTATAAACAAATGGAGCAGCCCAGCATATCTTTTTCCGCTAAAGCGATACACAACTTATTAAAATATTCATCGTAACTCAACGCCTGAATGTTTTCATGCATGTTGAAAGTATCGGTGAACAGTTTTAGAGTCGGTGCTGTCTCTTCATTTTTAGTTGAACAACCACAAGATGCTCTAATAATTTCATGGGTATTGAAAATATTGTCGGTAATAACAGGTTGCTTTGTTGTAATCAGTTCAATCGCTTTTTGTGCCATCGCCTCGTGTGGATGATCGACAGTCGTCAATTGGGGGGAAATATTTTTTGAATTGACTGAGTTATCAAAACCAACAATTGCAAAATGATGTTTTAGCTCGGGTTTAAAGTTATTGATGTAATCTAAGGCGGCTATTGCGGTTTCATCGTTTGGAAATACAATGACTTGATAATCTAAGTGATTTTTAATGATCTGCTTTATTATTTTAATACCGTCTATTGCTGCCCACGAGCTTTGAAATTCTAACGGTTTGATTCTCGCGTTTTCAAGCATATGAATACTCGATGCAAATCGCTGATTAGCGTCTAAATCTCTTATTGGCCCACGCACAACGATAAATTTTCGAAAGCCATGATCGTTGATCAAATGCTCAAGTAACTTGGTTTCACCGTAGCTATTATTAATGCGTATAGCATGGTGATGAGCTCGCTTATTATAATATGTGATCACTGGATGTTTCGTTTTACTTTGAAAGAATTGATCAAATGCTTTGTTACTGACACTTTCTGGCATCGCCGCTGAAGGTACGATGATGTGATCCACTCTGGATTGATTCACTAATTGGTAAGTAAAGTTGTTTTGTTTTTCTGCGTAGTTTGCGCTTTTTAACGAACGGCCTTCGTACGCTATAAAATTTAAATTCGCTTTGATGGCTTGGTTTTTTAATGCAAAAAACAGCCGGCTATTATTATTACGCGTGATCTCGCTGGTTAAAAAACCAATCGTTATTTTTTGCTTCAAATCTATCAACGTTTAAGCTCATTAAAACCGTTATCTTTTATAAGCGTAATAGTGA
The DNA here is from genome assembly GCF_003286125.1 of Algibacillus agarilyticus. Classification (GTDB taxonomy): domain Bacteria; phylum Pseudomonadota; class Gammaproteobacteria; order Enterobacterales; family Alteromonadaceae; genus Algibacillus; species Algibacillus agarilyticus. The sequence continues at coordinate 75,315 of NZ_QMED01000001.1, read as the reverse complement.
TTATTCATTGCTGCAAAATATTCACGTTGTATTTTTTTCGAAAAGCAGGAATAACTTTAAGTATAAACCTAGGCCATGTGTAATCTTTATGTCGTATAAATGTCATAAAAAATTAGTCAATAATTCAGCTAATCTCATTTTAAAGTAAGCTAAGTTAGTTTAGTTATCATGGTGAGTGTATGCGTGTTTTAAGATCACAAGTAACATCACACTAAAAAGTTGGACTCGCTATTTGTTGTGCTTTTTTAGATCTAAGTTATTTGCTTAGGCGAAATCAGTTAACGATAAATTAAATAATGGGGCATACGCTGATAACTCACGCCAAATTAGAATAAATTAACACTAAATCATATTAGGTAGGTAAAATGCCGGTTAGTCAGTATTCCTCTCTGTTGCCCGAATTAGTTCAGCTTGAATCGATTATTGCGCAAGTTCCCTCATTCGTAGAAGTGAATACCATTGCAGAGGTGAGTGATAAAACTCATGTTTTCCCAATATATGCGATCAGTATGGGCTCAGATAACCCCGATGCTCCTGTTATCACGTTAGTAGGCGGTGTACATGGATTAGAACGCATTGGTACTCAAGTGGTATTAGCTGCCTTAGAAACGTTAATTGAGCGGCTCAGTTGGGATATTCACTTTAAACATTTACTTGAGCATGTACGTATTCATTTTATTCCATTACTAAACCCCGTGGGTATGTTAAACCATTGGCGATCAAATGGTGAACACGTTGATTTAATGCGCAATGCCCCGGTAGAAAGCGAAAAAAGAGCGGCTTTTTTAGTTGGCGGGCAACGTATTTCTACACGTATACCTTGGTATAGAGGTAAAGCGAATGAGCCAATGCAAACAGAGTCGCAAGCTTTGTGTGATTTTATTATAACTAAAACGTTTAAAGCACCATTGAGTGTGGTTATTGATTGTCATTCGGGTTTTGGTATTCGTGACCGATTATGGTTTCCTTACGCTAAAACCACTCAGCCCATCCGTGATATTGGTAAATTGTATCAACTGCAAAACTTATTAAATAAAACACACCCTTATCATCCCTATGTATTTGAACCGCAATCCAAACATTATCTGTGTCATGGTGACTTATGGGATCATTTGTATGATTTATCAATAGACTCTCAAACGACCTTGTTACCCCTAACGTTAGAAATGGGATCGTGGCGTTGGGTTAAAAAGAACCCGTTACAATTACTCAAAATATTGGGTTTGTATCACCCGATAAAGCCGCATCGAATTAAAAGAGTCTTACGGGGTCATCAAACGTTAATTGATTTTTTAATTCAAGCAACGGCATCCTATAAAAATTGGCTAGAGATGGATAACGATAGTGAGTTTTGTGAACGAGCAAAAAAACTTTGGTACAAGGATCAAGCATAATGGGATACTTGAATAATGACGAAGTTGAAAATAACGGTGTTCACCCGCAGCCACCTGTTATTTTATTGCGAGGTCTACTACGTGAAAAAAGGCATTGGGGGGATTTTACCGGTATCGCCAAGCAGTATTTTTATGATCGAGAATTCATTTGTTTAGATATACCCGGTAACGGTTTATTAAACACGGAAACATCACCAGATACCATTCAGGCAATGCGTAAGTCATTGCAAAGGCAATTAAAGACATTTGTGCCCGCTCATCAAGTTATTGATATCGTAAGTTTATCGATGGGCGGAATGGTTGCGACAGAGTGGGCGACAGCAGAACCTAAAAAAGTGCGATCTTTAGTTTTAATCAATAGCAGTTTAAAAGGTATAACGCCTTTTTATAAACGATTACGTTGGCAGAAGTACCCGCTTATTTTCAAAGCGTTATTCAGTAAAAGCGCTGCACGCGAGCAACTTATATATCAATTAACATCGAATATTCACGCTCAACAATCGGTCGACTTAAGTTCAGCATTGCTGCGTTCTTGGCTTTTATTTGCTCAGAGTCAACCTGTTTCAATATACAATGCTTATCAACAATTAAAGGCGGCTGCACGGTTTACCTTAGTTAATAAACCTAATTGTCCGATGTTAATATTGAGCTCAAAATTAGATCAATTAGTTGATCAGCAATGTAGTCTTGATTTAGCAAAGGCGTGGCAAACTAAACATATACAGCATGAAAGTGCAGGGCACGATTTGCCTTTAGATGATCCGAAGTGGTTATGCGAGCAGTTATCTGAGTTTTGGCTGTATGTTAATGTTGATTAATAGGGTTAATTTTGTCTAAGTAAGCTCGAAATAGGCATAAAAAAAGCCTGTGGTTAGCAACTCACAGGCTTAATATAGTCTTCTCGCTCAGGTTTTATGGTTCATTGTCAGCGCTTACTCTCGACTTTGGCTCCTGCGTCGTTCTAACACCTAAATCCATTTAGGCGGCCCCAATCACATAGTAGAGCATATGCTCATGGCGTCTCGAAGCTTGCCTGCATGGATGCAGGTAAGGGGCGAGAGCAGGACGCGGTAGCTTTGACGGCTTCCCCTAAAACCCGATCGCTTTGACTATAGTGTTGATTTAGGCGGTTTTAATTAAGCTCTAACCACTTTAAATGAGTTACTGGCACCAACGGTTTCCATTGCGTCACCGTGTGTCATTACCACTAAATCGCCATCTTCTAATTTTCCAGATTCTTTCAAAAGAGTCATGACATCTTTTGTTAATGATGCAGGGTTACTTTTTGTTGAATCAAAAAAGAAAGGTTGAACACCACGATACATAGCGCAGGTATTTAAAGTGCTGGTATGGCGTGACAAAGAGAAAATTGGGATACCAGAGCTAATTCGCGACATTAACTTCGCTGTATTACCTGATTCAGTTAAGCAAACTAAAGCTTTAACGCCGTGTAAGTGATTAGCCGCATACATTGCTGAAAGTGCTGTCGTTTCTGGAATTGAATCAAACTCTTCAGATAAACGATGCTTAGAAGATGACACATGTGGGTGAGTTTCTGCGCCCACTGCAACACTTGCCATCGAGGTTACCGTTTCAATTGGGTATTTACCTGCTGCCGTTTCACCTGAAAGCATAACCGCATCTGAGCCATCTAATACCGCGTTAGCAACGTCCATCACTTCAGCACGTGTTGGCATCGGGTTTTCAATCATCGATTCCATCATTTGTGTTGCAGTGATAACCGCGCGGTTTAATTGACGAGAGCGAGAGATTAGTTTTTTCTGGATAACGACTAATGCTGGGTCGCCAATTTCTACACCTAAATCGCCACGTGCAACCATGACAACATCACAGTTTATAATGATATCGTCGATTGCTTCATCTGTTGCAACTGTTTCAGCTCGCTCAACTTTAGCAACAATTTGGGTATTTAAACCCGCTTCTTCAGCTAATTGACGCGCATAACGTAAATCAGCACCGGATTGAGGGAAAGAAACGGCTAAAAAATCAACGCCAATTTTAGCGGCTAATTTGATATCTTTTTTATCTTTAGCTGTTAGTGCTGGGGCCGATAAGCCACCCCCTAATTTATTAATGCCTTTGTTGTTCGATAGTTTGCCGCCAATAGAGACATTGGTTAATATTTTGTTGCCTTCAACGCCACTCACAATCAGTTGTACACGGCCATCGTCAAGTAATAATGTATCACCTGCAACAACATCTTTGACTAACGCTTTATAGTCGAGACCCACGCTATCAACAGTACCTTCACCTTTACCTAAATCGGCATCGAGTGTGAATGCCGCACCTTCTTCTAAAAATACCGGGCCATCTTTAAAAGTTGAAACTCGAATTTTAGGGCCTTGTAAGTCCCCTAAGATACCAACATAAACACCTAATTTTTTTGCTATTGCTTTGACTTTATCCGCTCGTTCAATATGATCTTCAGCACTACCGTGTGAAAAATTCATGCGAACAACGTTCGCGCCAGCTTTAATTATTTCTTCTAAATTATTATCACGATCAGTCGCTGGACCTAAAGTGGTTACTATTTTTGTTCTTCTAGTCATTCTATTTCCCCGTTAGTTTGCCGATGCACTTAGTCGGCAACGTGTTCGTTAATGTAACGTTTTGTGTGTTCAATTTGTTTAAAGATACTCTGCATGTGTTTCAGCTAGGTTTCAAGTGTTTATAGTTTCTTTAACCTTATTCTTTTTTATATCGCTAATCTAAATGCTTATTTCTCATATCGAGAGTCTTTGAGTCCGTCTTTGACACGCTTTAAATTTTGCATAAATTTATCGCCGCGGCGTAATGTAAAGCCTGTAGCCAGAATATCGATTAAGGCCAGTTGCGCAATACGCGATGCCATTGGCATATACATATCAGTGTCTTCTGGTACATCCATAGATAATACCAAATTTGAAGCTTGTGCAAGTGGACTATCTTCACTGGTAATACCTATCACGATCGCATCGTTGCTACGTGCAATATTCGCTATTTCGACTAAGCTTTTTGTGCGGCCAGTATGCGAGATGATCACGATCACATGACTATCATTGGCATTGATACAATTAATACGTTGCATCAACACATCGTCAAAACAGCTAACAGGGATATTAAACCTGAAGAACTTATATTGCGCATCATGTGCAACCGATGATGAAGAGCCAAGCCCAAAAAAAGAAATATGTTTTGCTTGTGTTAAATAATCAACGGCTTTGTTGACCTTAACAATATCTAAACTTTTTCTGGCATCATCAAGCGCAGCCATTATAGATTCAAAAATTTTAGCAGAGTAGGCGTCAGGGCCATCGTCAACATCGACATGACGGCTAACATAGGGAGTGCCATTGGCAATTGTTTGTGCAAGGTGTAATTTAAAGTCAGGGAAACCTTTAGTCTCTAGTCGACGGCAAAATCGATTTACAGTGGGTTCACTAACGTCGGCCGCTTTAGCTAAAGCGGCAATGCTTGAGTGAATGGCTGTTTCAGGAGACGCTATTATAACATCAGCTACTTTACGCTCAGATTTACTGAACGAGTTTTGGACCTGAGAGATTTTCTCTAAGATGTTCATTGCTTTATATACCGTATAAAAGGTTCACGCTAATGTCACTGAAATTTAATTTCATATTGTTAGGCTATAATGCCACTTAATGCAGCAAAATGAAAGTATGCAACAAATTAGTGCCTATTTTTTAGTAAGTTTAGACAAAAAATAGCGTTTTGTTAACTAAAAAACGCTATTTAGGTTGTAAAATTACAGTTTTTATAGTTATATATTAAGCATTGGCTTTAAATGCCTAATACACACACTTTTAATCAAATCCACGATGGGAGCAATCATGGTCTCTGAATCTAAAGCTAAAGCTTGCGATTTTGTCCTTTTCGGTACAAAAGGTGACTTAGCACGCCGTAAATTATTACCTGCTTTATATCAATTAGAAAAAGCAAACCTTTTACATAGCGACACGCGCATTGTTGGTGTAGCTCGTTACGAATACAAACTTGATGATTATGTTGATATTGTTGAAGACGCTTTATCGACATTCGTAAAAGAAGAGATCGACCAAGCCGTTTGGGGCCGTTTTAAAGCCCGTTTAGATTACTGCATGGTTAACATGGCTGATACCGAAGATTATAAAAATTTAGCACAGCATGTTGATCTTAAAAATCGAGTGATGGTTAATTACATGTCAACGCCACCGTCGATTTTTGGGGCTATCTGTGAAGGTTTACATACTGCTGAATTAATTAACGATGAAACGCGTGTGGTTTTAGAAAAGCCAATTGGCCATGATTTAGTGTCTTCTGCTGTGATTAATGACCAAGTTGCTCGTTTCTTTAAAGAAGAACAAACTTACCGAATTGATCATTACTTAGGTAAAGAAACCGTTCTTAACTTACTTGCATTACGTTTTGCTAACGCTATTTTCACTTCAAACTGGGATAACAAAAGCATAGATCATGTGCAAATCACCGTTGCTGAAGAAGTGGGCATAGAAGGCCGTTGGGGATATTTTGATGATGCCGGTCAAATGCGTGACATGGTACAAAATCATTTATTACAGGTATTAAGCTTGGTGGCGATGAATCCTCCGGTGAGCTTAAATGCGGATGATATTCGTCATGAAAAAGTACGTGTTATTAAATGTTTACGTCCTATTACAGCCGATAACGTAGCTATAAAAACCGTTCGTGGTCAATACATCGCTGGCAAAATGAATGGCAATGATGTGCCTGGTTACCTTGAAGAAGAAGGTGCAAATACTGAAAGCAGCACTGAAACCTTTGTTTCGCTACGTTGCGATATTGATAATTGGCGCTGGGCTGGCGTACCGTTCTACCTTAGAACGGGTAAACGTATGCCACAAAAGTTAACTGAAATCGTTGTCCATTTTAAATCATTACCACACAACATATTCAGCGAAGAATATCAAAAAGTGCCAGACAATAAATTGATCATCCGCTTACAGCCACACGAAGGTGTTGAAGTACAAGTGATGAACAAAGTTCCAGGCTTAGATGAAACGATGAAACTTCAGCAAACTAAACTGGATTTAAGTTTCTCTGACACGTTTAAAAACTCACGTATTGCAGATGCCTATGAGCGTTTACTACTTGAAGCGTTATTAGGTAATCAATCTTTATTTGTGCGTAGAGATGAAGTTGAATCGGCTTGGAAATATGTAGATGGCATTTTTGATGCATGGAAAACAGTAGGTGATAAACCTAAGTCATATCCTGCTGGCATGTGGGGGCCGGTTGAGTCTTTTGAATTGTTAGATAAAGACGGTCGTCATTGGGATAAATAAGGTTAAGTATGATGAATTTAGTTGAATATAAAGACACTAACGAGTTAAACCCTGCTTTCGCTGAACGCGTAGCGGGGATCTTGGCTGACGCTATTGCTACAAAAGGCGCAGCATCATTAGTGGTATCGGGTGGTAGTACGCCACTTCCTTTTTTCAAAGCGTTATCACAAATTGATTTAGCTTGGGAAAAAGTAACCGTTACGCTAGCGGATGAGCGTTGGGTTGAAGAAGATCACAAAGACAGTAACACCGCTTTAGTTAAAAATAACTTGCTGCAAAATAAAGCAGCGGTGGCTACTTTTGCTGCAATCAAAACACCTGAAGCATCGGCGTTTGGTTCAGAAGCAAGTGTGACAGCAAGCTTAGCCGGTTTACCTCAACCGTTAGATGTGCTGATTTTAGGCATGGGTGAAGATGGTCATACGGCATCTTTGTTCCCCTGTTCAGAACAAATTAAGCAATGCTTCGAAAGCGAAGAATTAGTGATTGCGGTACAACCGACTACAGCGCCTCATGAGCGTATGTCGTTAACATTGAAATCACTTTTAAACGCGAATCAAATCTTTTTACACATTGTCGGCGCAAGCAAAAAAACGGTTTTAGATAAAGCGCTTGCTTCAGATGATAAATTTGAAATGCCTATTCGCGCTATTTTACAGCAGGACGCTGTACCTGTTGACGTTATCTACACGGCAACAAAGTTATAACGCGAACAGAGTATTTGGCTAACCCTTTTTGTATTAACAAGCCAAAAGGTTAAGCCTAATAACAGTATGAAAATAAACAACTAAGTAGCCATCAGAGCTGCGTTGTAATAGGGGCTTAATTGAGTCCCTATACCTTATAGCTACAATGTACCAAACACATAATGAATGCATAGCATCATCATGCACTCAACTGAAGATAACACGCTCGTGTGATTTTTATATTGAGTATTACACACAGATAAACCTGAGACGAAATTATGAACCCTATAGTTGATAAAGTTACTAAGCGGATCGTTGAAAGAAGTCGCGAAACTCGCCAAGCCTATTTAGATAAAATTGAAAAAGCCCGTGAAAAAGGACCACATCGTGGCGTTTTAAGTTGCGGTAATCTAGCGCATGGTTTTGCGGCTTGTGGCAGCGAAGACAAAACTTCATTAAAACAATTCACCAAAGCCAATATTGGTATTATTACGTCATACAACGATATGCTTTCTGCACATCAACCGTATGAAACCTATCCTGCTTTTATTAAAGAAGCGATTTCAGAAGTGGGTAGTGTTGCCCAAGTGGCAGGCGGCGTTCCTGCTATGTGTGACGGCGTAACACAAGGCCAAGCGGGTATGGATTTAAGCTTGATCAGTCGCGATGTGATCGCGATGTCATCAAGTATTGGCTTATCACACAATATGTTTGATGGTGCTTTAATGTTAGGCATCTGCGATAAAATAGTGCCTGGCTTAGTGATGTCTGCTTTATCATTTGGTCATCTACCTATGGTGTTTGTACCAGCTGGCCCTATGCCATCGGGTATTTCTAATAAAGAAAAAGCCCATGTACGTCAATTATATGCTGAAGGTAAAGCGGGCCGTGATGAATTGTTAGCAGCAGAGTCTGCTTCTTATCATTCAGCGGGCACCTGTACTTTCTATGGTACGGCTAACTCTAATCAATTAGTGGTTGAAGTGATGGGCTTGCATTTGCCTGGTTCATCATTTGTTAACCCTGGTACACCTTTACGTGATGCTTTAACCAAAGCTGCTGCTGTACAAGCGACCCGTATTACTGATTTAGGGACTAACTACACACCGATAGGTCATATCGTTGATGAAAAATCAGTGGTTAATGGTGTGGTTGCTTTATTGGCAACGGGTGGTTCAACTAACCACACGATGCATTTAGTCGCTATGGCTCGAGCTGCTGGCATCATTATTAATTGGGATGACTTTGCAGAGTTATCTAGCGCGACACCATTAATGACGCGTATTTATCCAAATGGCCATGCAGACATCAATCACTTTGTTGCAGCTGGCGGAATGGCTTTATTAATTCGTGAATTGCTTGATGCAGGTTTATTGCACAATGATGTTAAAACTATTTGTGGTGAAGGTTTAGACAAGTACACAAAAGAGCCTTTCTTAGAAAATGCCGAATTAGTTTGGCGCGATGGCCCTACATCGTCTGCTGATCTCGAGGTTGTGGCTTCAGCCGCAAAACCATTCAAATCGAATGGGGGATTATCGGTACTAGAAGGTAACCTTGGGCGCTGTGTTATGAAAACGTCAGCAATGCCAGACCCAGATGCCGTAATAGAAGCGCCAGCCGTTGTATTAGAAAGTCAACATGATTTAGAGGCCGTATTTAAAAGCGGTGATTTGAACAAAGATTGCGTGGTTGTTGTGCGTTTCCAAGGACCTAAAGCGATTGGTATGCCAGAGCTACATAAATTAACCCCACCTCTTGGCGTATTGCAAGATAAAGGTTATTCTGTTGCCCTTGTAACGGATGGTCGTATGTCGGGTGCTTCAGGTAAAATACCGGCAGCAATCCATATGACACCAGAAGCCATCGATGGCGGTTTGCTGGCAAAAGTGCAAAACGGCGATTTAATTCGCGTTGATCCAGCTAATGGTGGTATTCAATTGTTGGTTGATGATGCTGAGCTAGCGGCTAGAAAGCCTGCTGAACCGACACGAGTAGAAGGTGAACGTTCGGGTATGGGGCGTGAATTTTTTGGCGCATTACGTAGCAACATGACGGGTGCTGAGTTAGGCGCATCATGTGTATTTACCCAAGATTAAGGAATTTAATATGATTTGTTTAATCGCAGATGTTGGTGGAACCAACATGCGTATAGCCCAAACAAATGGTGTTGATACTCAATTTACTCAAGATCGAACTTACCCTGTTACTGGCTATGACAATATTGATGATGTGATTAATCAATATTGTACCGATGAAAACATCAATGCAGTTCAGCATGTTTGTGTTGCCATCGCGTGTCCGATTAATGGTGACCAAGTCAGTATGACTAATCATACGTGGTCTTTTTCGATTGAAGCGGTTAAAAAGAAATTAAATCTAGATAGCTTTTTAGTTATTAATGATTTTACGGCTCAAGCTATGTGTTTGCCGTTTTTAACCGACGAAAATAAAATTCAAGTGGGTGGTGATAAAGCTGATTTATCTGCACCGATGGCGGTTTATGGTCCCGGTACAGGTTTAGGTGTTGCTCACTTAATTAAAGCAAATGAAAAATATATCCCGCTTCCTGGCGAAGGTGGACATGTTGATTTTGCCAGTAACGATGAATTAGAACAAAAAATACTAAATGTTTTACAGAGCAAATATGGGCATGTTTCTGTTGAGCGTTTAGTGTCAGGTCCCGGTATTTTAGAAATTTATCAAGCAATTTGTCACATAAAAAGTGTTGAGTTAAGTTTTAGCTCACCTGCTGATATAACTAAACATGCTGTTGATGGTACCTGTGAATATTGTAAGCTAACATTAGATACTTTCTGTCGTGTAATGGGCAGCTTTGGTGGTAATTTAGCATTAACAACTTTAACTTATGGCGGTGTTTATATTGCGGGTGGGATCATTCCACGCTTTATTGAGTATTTTAAAAACAGTGATTTTAGAACACAATTTGAAGCCAAAGGACGATTTACCGCATTAAACAAAAAAATTCCGGTGTTTGTTATCACCGAAAAACAACCGGGATTATTAGGTGCTGCTGCGTATTTAACTCAAAATATTGAGGCTTAACAAATGAGTACTACAAATAATTGGAAAACAACTTCTCTAGACATTTTAAAGCAAGGTACAGTTGTACCTGTACTTGTTTTTAAAAAATTAGAACATGCATTACCGGTATCAGAAGCCTTATTAGAAGGCGGCGTTAAAGTTTTAGAAGTGACACTAAGAACTGAATGCGCACTTGATGCTATTGAATTATTAGCTAACAAATTACCTGAAGCGGTAACAGGCGCTGGAACGATCATTAATGCTGATCAGTATCGTGCTGTTGAAAGTGCGGGTGGTCAATTTGGTATTAGCCCAGGTTTAACACCTGCGCTATTGCAAGCAGCTAACCAAGGTACAATGCCTTTAATTCCGGGGATTGCATCAATTTCTGAGATGATGACGGGCATTGAGCATGGCTTAGATTGTTTTAAATTCTTCCCAGCAGAAGCTGCGGGTGGCGTTCCTATGCTTAAGTCGATTGCCGGTCCTTGTCCGCAAATTACTTTCTGTCCTACTGGCGGAATTAACCCTGATAACTACAAAAATTACTTAGCCTTGCCTAATGTAGCTTGTGTCGGTGGTTCATGGCTAGTGCCACAAGATGCTGTCGAAGCGGGTGATTGGAAACGCATTACACAAATCGCTAAAGCAGCTGTTGAAGGTGCTAAAGGTTAGGCCTCCATTTATTTGTATACACCCAGGTTTTTTTAATGTACCTAGACATTAAATTAATTAAGGTACAAAAAAACCGATGCTTGCATCGGTTTTTTTATGTCTAATTAAAGTCGTTTGTAGTCAGCTTATTTAACTACATCAATATGCTGTTTTAGTGTATGCGAATGACCTGGCTTTAAATTTAAATAAGGTTTAAATGCTGCAGGCTCAACACAAAGCATTTCTTGCCAAACTTCCGAACCCATGCCCGGAGTCTTTGTTGAAACTTCTCTCCACGGATTCCACACAATTAAGCTATTGTGACCACTTTGAGTTAATTGATAAGTATGCACCGGACTTTCAATTTCTGCATATTCAGCTTGATCAATATGTATTCTGTCTGTGTGTTCTCTAAAGCGGTAGCATTTAGGTGAATCGGTAGACTGCCAGTTAGTTTGTTCAGAAATATAATGCGATTGAGTTAATCCATGTAACTCGGTTTCTTTGATATTACCAACATAAAAATAGGTATGTAAAGCGGCGCTGAATTCATAGGGCGCATGGCTATTGTTGGTTGTAACTAAACTAACATCGAGTGTTTCGGTTAACTTAATAACTTCAGTTAACACGACGCCTTCTGGGATGTGTTTGCGCATTTCGTCAGTTTGAGTCGGGGTTACACGTAATGTAAATTCGCTATTTTCAAACTTAAAATCTTTGATCACCCAAGGTATATTACGCACTAACCCATGACTCGGGTTGCTTTTATCGGTTCTATGTCGACCAAACCAAGGCCAACAAACGGGTATGCCGCCTCTTAATGATTTACTGTTATCTAAATGACTAAAATCGCTAAGCCAAATTACAGGGTGAGGATGTTTACTGGTTTCATACCAAATGACTTGACCACCCGTTACTGTGATCGCGGCTTTATATCGTTCGGTCTCTACCCACCAATAATGTAAACCCGTTGGTAAAGCACGTAAACTAAACTCGTCTGAATAGTTTTCAAGAATGTCGAATTGAATAAATGGATTTTTCATAGGAATAAAACTCGCTAAAAACAAAAGGCGGCATAAGCCGCCTGCGCTAGATGTTCTTTTGAGGTTTAGGCCTTCATTAATTGAACAGTGTTGTCCAACATGCGGTTACTAAAGCCCCACTCATTATCGTACCAAGCCATAACTTTAACTAACTTGCCGATAACACGTGTTTGTGTTGCATCAAAGTTTGAAGTATATGCACAATGGTTGAAGTCAGAAGAAACTAATGGTTCTACATTGATTGATAATACTTCAGCTAATACTGGATCGGCTGCGATTGCATCAGCAATGATCTTATTAACTTCTTCAACCGTTGTTTCTTTTTCTGATTCAAATGTTAAATCAACTAATGAAACATTGATTGTTGGTACACGAACAGCCATGCCGTCGAACTTACCTTGAAGTTCTGGAACCACTAAACCAACCGCTTTTGCAGCACCTGTTGCTGTCGGGATCATGTTATGACCTGCAGCACGTGCACGATATTTATCTGTATGGTAAACATCAGATAATTTTTGGTCGTTTGTATAAGCATGGATAGTTGTCATTAAACCAGAAACAATGCCTAAAGCATCGTTTAATGGCTTAGCGATTGGGGCTAAACAGTTAGTTGTACATGAAGCATTTGAAATAATTGTCATGTCAGATGTGATCACATCTTGGTTAACACCATATACAACAGTTGCGTCAATGTTGCCTTTAGCTGGAGCTGAAATAATGACTTTTTTAGCGCCGGCATCAATATGTGCTTGAGCTTTGTCTTTATCTGCAAAGAAACCAGTACATTCGTAAACTACGTCTACGCCTAGCTCAGCCCAAGGTAAATCAGCTGGGTTGCGCTCTGAGAAAGTAAGAATTTTGTCATCATTTACATAAAGAGCTTCGTCATCATGAGAAACTTTTGCGTTAAAACGACCGTGAACGGTATCGTATTTTGTTAAATGAGCATTAATATCTGAATCGCCTAAATCGTTAATCGCAACGATTTTGATGTCATAATTTTTTTCTGATTCATATAACGCTTTAAGAACATTTCTTCCGATACGTCCGTATCCGTTTATAGCAACTTTAATAGTCATTGTTGGTTCCACTGTTAGTTAGTAAATTTGTATGTTTTGGTATGTTTAATTAATCTTTAATATTTAAACCAATTAAGCACTTTTATAATTGAATTAGATTATAAACGATCATTAGTCTGTTTCTCAAAGAATAAATACGTATGCATTAGACTTAATTTACGGGTTTAAGTGATGAATTATTTTAAAAGTAGGGTATCCTTTAATTAGTTAAAATTTGAGCGATAAGGTTAACAAACGAATGAAAAATGAGTTGATCGAGCAGCTAGCGCAAGCTCGCGGTATAGAAAGTAATTACGTCGATGCATGGGGAAAGGATGCCGTAGTCGATCCTTCAGTTAAAGTTAAACTATTAGCGGGTATGGGATATCCGGTAGATGATGAAGAGGCTTTAAAAGAAGCTATTGAAGCAGAAACAGAGGAGCATTGGAGTTCACCGCTAAATCCGGTAACTATTTTACGTGATACAGACTCGTTACTCACCAGTATTCGTTTGCCGATAACAGCGGTAAATACCGAATTTAATTGGTTAATCACAACAGAGCAGGGTCAGCAATATCAAGCACCTTTTACGCCTATCGATGGAAATTTAGTCGATGTCGCCCAGTTTGATGGTTTAGAGTATCAAGAATACTTACTTGAAATCGATCAGCTTTTACCTATTGGTTATCATACACTGAGCATAAAAAGTGACGACGCTAAGGTAGAAGCTAAGCAAGATCTCATTATTGCTCCAACCGCTTGTTATAAACAACCTGCGATTGCACAAGGTAAAAAAGGTTGGGGGCCGAGTGTTCAGTTATATTGTATCCGAACAGAAAATAACTGGGGTATTGGTGACTTTTCTGATTTAACGACATTAATAAAAGAAGTCGCCGCTCGCGGAGCTGAGTTTGTCGGTTTAAACCCTATTCATGCACTTTACCCTGCTAACTCTGATAGTTGTAGTCCTTATAGTCCGTCTTCACGTCGGTGGTTAAATAGTTTATACATTGACGTAAAAGCCGTTGCCGGTTTTGATACCGAGGCGGTACAAACCTTGGTTAATTCAGCCGATTTTCAACAAAAATTACAACATGCACGTGATGTTGAATCGGTTGATTATGAAGCCGTTACACAATTAAAACACAGTGCACTTAAGCTGATTTTTGCTTGGTTTAATCAGCAAAAAGATCAAGCTGATTTTGCGGCTTTTGTTGAAGAAGGTGGCGAGTCATTACAGCAAATTGCTATTTTTGATGCCATCCAAGAAACCGTCGCCGCAACGGGCGAAATCGCTTGGGGTTGGCCGGCATGGCCTGATTCACTTAACGAATACCACAAAGAAGCCGTTGCTGAATTCGCGAAAAATAATGCGGAATTAGTTAACTATTATTGTTATTTACAATGGCTAGCCGACAAGCAAATTAATGCTTGCCAACAAGCGGCTGTGGATGCGGGCATGTCGATTGGTATATATCGTGATTTAGCCGTGGGTGTTAGTGAAGGTAGTGCTGAAATTTGGGCAAATAGTGATTTATATTGCACTAATGCCAGTGTAGGTGCTCCACCTGATGTATTAGGCCCACAAGGACAAAATTGGGGATTACCCCCGATGGATCCTGAAAAATTAATTAAACAAAGTTATTCACCTTTTGTTGAGTTATTTAGATCAAACATGCGCGCGTGTGGCGCTTTACGTATTGATCATGCAATGGCGTTATTGCGCTTATGGTGGGTGCCAAAAGGGGATACCGCTAAGCAAGGTGCTTACCTGTATTACCCCGTAGATGATTTGTTAGCATTGCTGGCATTAGAAAGTCATCGAAATAAGTGTTTAGTGATCGGTGAAGATCTTGGTACGGTGCCAGATGGCATTTACGAATTACTGCAAGAAAATGGTGTTCATTCTTACCGAGTATTCTTTTTTGAAGTTGCACCCGATGGTGGTTTCTTCTCGCCTGCGCACTATCCCGTACAAGCAATGTCTACATTAACGACGCATGATATGCCAACTCTACGTGGTTATTGGCATTGTGACGATTTAAACCTAGGGCGTGAAGTGGGGGTTTACCCAGATGAAGAGGTATTACAAACTTTATTTGCGAGCCGTCATCGTGATAAACAAGCCATATTAGATACATTACATGGGCATCAATCTATTTCAGATGCGGTACCACGTGACGTGGAATATACCGAGATGACACAAGAGTTAAATTTTGGGTTGCAATATCATATGGCTAAAGGCTCAAGTGCACTCTTAAGTTTGCAATTAGAAGATTGGATGCAAATGGACAAGCCGGTTAATATACCGGGCACAAGCACGGAATATCCAAACTGGCGTCGTAAATTGACGATGAATTTAAGTGAAATATTCAGTCAAGAAGCAATTGATGATTTAACCGCTCGTTTAACGCAAGCCCGTAACGACGCCAGTTAAAACATAATTTAAGACGTTAATTAAGTCGCTTAATTAAGTCGCTTAATTAAATGGCTGTATTTACTTTGATTAATGAGGTTAATTGAAGTGTACAGCCTTTTTATTTTTGTGCATTGTCATGTTTTTAACACACCCACAACTAATAATTCTTATATTCTATTATTATCACTTAATAAATAATTGATAATGCTAACGTTATTGTATTAATCTAGTCATAACACACAGGCTAAGTACACTTTATTTTAATGGATGGAAAGATGCTCGCAAATAATTTACAACAAGCAAAAGTATATAATCCTCTCGATGTTCTCGGGTTTATTAAAACAGAAGATGGAAGTTTAAAGTTACGGGCTTGGAGTCCAGGCGCAATAAAAGTTGAGGTCCTTGATTATATCACGGGTCAATATATTCAAGACCTTGGGTTAACCGATGAAAATGGTTTGTTTGAAGCCTTAATATCAGGAAAAACACAAACATTTGATTATAAATTACGCATCACAAACAAAGAACATACTTACGAAGTTGTAGACCCATATCAATTTGCTGAAGCCGCTTTTCATGCTGTTCATTATGTTAACACGGCACCTGAGAATATTTATAAGCAATTAGGTGCGCAACTTGTTGATGTGGTTACCGATGCCGGTAATAGTTTAAAGGGTGTTCGTTTTGCTGTTTATGCACCTAGTGCATCTGCTGTTAGCTTAATTGGTGAGTTTAACCATTGGGATGGCCGCTATCATCCAATGCAAAAAACCAATTGTGGTCACTGGGTTTTATTTGTACCGGGTGTCACAGAAGGTACTAAGTACAAATATGAAATTAAAGATCCATTAGGCAATCGCTTGCCGCATAAATCTGACCCTGTTGGTTTTCACCAAGATCAATATCCATCGCATTCATCACTTGTTTTTGACCAATCTACTTACCAATGGAATGATGAAAAATGGTTAAAAGCACAAGCAAAAGTGGATCGCTACAAAACGCCAATGAGTATTTACGAGCTACATTTAGCTAGCTGGCGTAAAGTGGCAACAGAAACAGGACTGCGCTCATTAACGTATCAAGAATTTATTGAACAGCTTATTCCTTATGTTAAAGACATGGGATATACACACATAGAAGTTTTACCGGTATCAGAACATCCTTATGATGGATCTTGGGGCTATCAGCCTGTTGGGTTATTTGCGCCGACGAGTCGATTTGGCGATCCAAACGATTTTAAAGCTTTTGTTGATGCGGCTCACCAAGCTGAAGTCGGGGTTATTATTGATTGGGTTCCGGCTCATTTCCCTGAAGATTCACATGGTTTGTCTCGATTTGATGGTACGCATTTATATGAGTATGAAGATCCACGTCGTGGTTGGCATCCAGATTGGAATTCTTGCATCTATGACTTTGGCCGCGACAATGTGCGTCAGTTCTTAGTGGCTAGCGCCTTAGTTTGGTTAGAGCATTATCATGTTGATGCATTACGCGTAGATGCTGTTGCCAGTATGCTGTACTGGGATTATTCTCGTAATGAAGGCGAATGGATCCCAAATGTTGATGGGGGTAACGAAAACTACGAAGCCATTAGTTTATTGCGTTGGTTTAATGAAGAAGTTTACACCCAACATCCGCACGCGTTTACCATTGCTGAAGAGTCAACGGCATTCCCTAAAGTGTCTAAACCCACCTTTGAGGGCGGTTTAGGTTTTGGTTTTAAATGGAATATGGGGTGGATGCACGATAGTTTACATTATATTTCTAAAGATCCGGCTTATCGTAAGTTTCATCATAATGAGATCACCTTCTCAATGGTGTATGCCTACAATGAAAGCTTTGTATTGCCTATTTCACATGATGAAGTGGTACACGGTAAAGGTTCAATGTTGCGTAAAATGCCAGGTGATGAATGGCAAGCCGCTTCAAACCTGCGTACTTATGCCGCCTTTATGTATGCACACCCAGGTAAAAAACTTAACTTTATGGGTAATGAATTTGGTCAATCGGCTGAATGGAATTATAACAACTCATTAGATTGGCATTTAACCGAGTATGATAAACATAAAGGTATTCAAAATTTATATCGTGATTTAAATAATGTGTATAAAAATTACCCTGCACTTTATGAATTAGATCACGACTACCAAGGTTTTGAATGGTTAGAACATCAAGATTCAGCGAACAGTATTTTAGCGTTTATGCGTAAAGCTGAAACCACCGATGCTAAAGTTTATTCGATTAGTAACTTTACGCCAATCCCGCGTAATGAATACCGTTTAGGTGTTGCTGAGCCTGGCCAATACTCGCTAATTTTAAACAGTGATGATGAAAAGTATTGGGGTAGCGGTTATGACGTTATTACTAAAGTCACTGCGGATGCAACGCCTTGGCATGGTCAAGAATATTCTATATTAATTAACCTGCCACCTTTATCGACAATCCTACTAGAAAACCGTTAATATCAAACTATCTTAGGAACTTACATTCGTAAGTTCCTTACTTACATTTCAAATGCATACACAAGGGACGGTTATGATCAATTTATCAAAGCAATCCAAGTTATTTTCTGTTAATAAATTCGATGTTTACGCGGGGTCGGCCAAAAAATTAGGACCCACTATTGTTAAAGGGCTTGGGGTTAATTTTGCTATTTATTGCCCTCAAGCACATAAAGTCGAATTGTGTTTATTTGATCAGCAAACTGAAGCGCAAATTTGTGCGATCGAACTACCAGCTAAAAAAGGTCGAGTCTGGCATGGTTTTGTCACGAATATAGTGCCAGGGCAGCTCTATGGTTACAGAGTCTATGGCGATTATAACTTAGATGAAGGCTTAGTATTCGATCACGAAAAGTTGTTAATCGACCCTTATGCCAAGGCGCTAAGCCGACCACTGGTGTGGAATGAACGTTTATATGCAGGTGATTCTCAGCAAATGATTTCTAAATCAGTTGTTGTTGACCCTGAATTTGATTGGCAAGATGCTGAACGTCCTTATGTACCTGATTCAGATACCGTCGTATATGAAATGCACGTTAAAGGTTTTACTCAAATGCACCCCGATGTACCTGATGATATTCAAGGGACATACTTGGGGCTTGCTCATCCAAAAGTCGTTAAATATTTGCAAGAACTTGGCGTAACCACTTTACAATTGATGCCTGTTGCTGCCTTTATGTCTGAACCTCGCTTAACGGCGTTAGGTTTGACTAACTATTGGGGTTATAACCCGATTAACTTCTTTAGCCCTGAACCGCGCTATAGTAGCTGTGGTAGCAATGCGGTTAACGAATTTAAGACCATGGTGCGTGAATTACACAAAGCAGGCATTGAGGTTATCTTGGATGTTGTGTTTAACCACAGTGCTGAAGGTGGAGGGGATGGCCCTATCTTGTCTTTCCGCGGACTTGATAACCGAAATTTTTATTTGTTTGATGCCGATGAACATGGGCAAAGCATTTATCGTCATTATGTAAATAATACAGGTTGCGGTAACAGTATTAATTTAGATAACCCTTATGTATTACAGCTTGTTACCCAATCGCTACGTTACTGGGTTGAAGAAATGCATGTAGATGGTTTCCGCTTTGATTTAGCGGTGAGCTTAGCGCGAGAAGGTAATGAATTTGATAACTATTCTGCTTTCTTTAAGGTGTTGTTCCAAGATCCGGTGTTAAGCCAAACTAAGTTGATAGCTGAGCCATGGGATATTGGTTACGGTGGTTATCGATTAGGGCAGTTCCCTGAAAATTGGCATGAATGTAACGATAAGTTTCGTGATACGGTCAAAGGCTTTTGGAAGGGTGACCGTGGATTAATTGGTGATTTCGCCACCCGTTTTATGGGAAGCCGTGATGTTTTCCATAAAGATTTGCGTACGATTAACACGAGTGTTAATTACATTGCTTATCATGATGGTTTTTCGTTAGAAGATTTAGTGAGTTATAACCACAAGCATAATGAAGCTAACTGTGAGCAAAACCGTGATGGGCACGGGCATAACCTGTCTTATAATTATGGTATTGAAGGCCCCACAACGGATAAAGCGATTAATAAGTTACGTCAAAAACAAAAGCGTAATTTATTAGCGACACTCTTTATTTCACAAGGCACGCCGCATTTATTGGCGGGTGATGAAATAGGCCGCACTCAGTTAGGTAATAATAATGCTTATTGCCAAGATAACAGTATTAGCTGGTTAAATTGGCAATTAAAATCGGTGCATAAAAAGCAACTTGAGTTTGTGCGAAACCTGATTAAAACCCGTCATTCAAGTCCGCTTTTACATTCTTTATCGTTAAAAGATGATGGTTACTTTGGTTATAACAACACACATGAAGTTAATTGGTTTAATGCAAATGGTGAGTTAATGTCGACTGAGGAGTGGCATAACCCTGACACTCAAATCATCGCGGTTGAGATGAAAGCAGGTTCAAATAAAGGTGATGAAACGCTCTTTGTTTGTATTAATGCGGCTACTCATGATGTCAATTTTACGTTACCCGAAAAAACGAAATGGTCAATTTTATTTGATACTCGTTTTGATAATGGTAAACCTCGGCGTCTAGGTGGGGTTACTAAAAAATACGCGGTAGAGTCGCAAAGCTTGGTGTTGTTAATGAGAAAATGGTGAGCTTAAGCTCACTGTTTTATTTGGTCATACCATTTTCCCAATATGCCAGATTATAGTTAAAATCAATACTTAGTATTCTTTAAATAAACCTCGGAAATGTGTTTTTAGGTTAGTAGTGTCCGTATAATCGCGGTCACTATTTACTGCCTAAATTAAAGTATAAAGGAACACACACACATGTCCGACTTAACTAAATTATGCGATATAGGCCTTATTGGCTTAGGAGTAATGGGAAAAAATTTAGCATTAAATCTTGCTGATAACGGCTATTCTGTTGCTGCATTCGATCTCGATGCAGGTCGTGTTAATGCGGCTGTTGCACAAGATGAAGCCGAACGTGGTTCTCAAGACCCTCGTTTAGTCCCATGCCAATCATTTGAAGACTTGCTCAGTAAAACCAAGCAATCTCGTATTATCATTCTTTCTATCCCAGCGGGTAAACCGGTTGATTCTGTTTGCAGTCAGCTATTAGCACTCGGTTTAAATTTAGACGATATTGTTGTCGATACGGGTAACAGCCTCTGGTCTGATACTGTTGAGCGTGAAGCCAGTTATCAAGGTAAATTTGTCTTCTTTAGTTGTGCTGTTTCGGGCGGTGAAGTTGGCGCTCGTTTTGGTCCGTCATTAATGCCAAGTGGCGACGAAACAGCATGGGCTCGTTTAGCGCCTGTATTAGAAGCTATTTCGGCTAAAGTTGATGCTAAAACGGGTTTACCTTTAGTTAATAATGAACCGGGTAACCCTGTTAAAGAAGGTGAGCCTTGTGTAACCTATATTGGCCCTGCCGGTGCGGGTCATTACGTTAAAATGGTGCACAATGGTATTGAATACGCCGACATGCAATTGATATGCGAAGCGTATGATTATATGCGTAATGCATTGTCTATGCAGCCTAAAGAAATTGCAGCTGTATTGCGTGAATGGAATAAAGGCGAATTAAATAGTTATTTAATCGAAATTTCGGCTGAGGTTTTAGAGCAATATGACCCCGAAACAGGTAAGCCAATTGTTGACGTTATTGTTGATAAAGCGGGCCAAAAAGGCACCGGTTTATGGACTGCCGTGAGTAGTTTACAAGTAGGCTCTGCGGCTACCGCGATTGCTCAAGCTGTATTTTCACGTGCCTTATCTTCAATCAAAACGCAACGTGTTGCCGCAAGCAAAATATATAAGGCGCCAGCAAAAGCTAGTTTTTCTGAAGAAGAAAAGCAAGAGCAAATTAAGCATCTGCATGATGCATTATATTGCGCAAAAATTTGTGCATATGCACAAGGTTTTGATCTAATGAAGATGGCAGCTAAAGAGCAAGGTTGGACATTAGATTACGCTAAAATAGCTAAAATTTGGCGTGCGGGTTGTATTATCCGAGCTGTCTTCTTGCAGTCGATCACCGAAGCTTATCAACGTGATGCCGAGCTTGAAAATTTATTACTTGATGGCTTCTTTGCTGAGCAAATTTCTAAATTTGAAGGTTCATGGCGTGAAGCTATTATAGGTTCTATAAAAGCCGGTATCCCAATGCCTGCCATTAACTCATCATTATCTTATTATGATTCTTTCCGTACGGCGGTATTACCTGCTAATCTATTGCAAGGTCAGCGTGACTTTTTTGGTGCACATACGTTTGAGCGCACTGATAAGCCAGCAGGCGAAAAGTATCATTTAGAATGGAGTTTACCTGAGCGTCCATTAGTTAAAATTAGCTAATCGTTAATGGTTTATGGTTTAAATTTAAGAGGTCGTTATATGGCATCAAGTAAAGACAATCAATATTGGCTCGAAAAGCTTGATGCTGATACCTACCATGTTACTCGTGAAGGCGGTACAGAGTATCCTTTCACGGGTAAATTGTTACATAATAAAAAATCAGGCGAATACCTATGCGTCTGCTGCGAAACCCCGCTGTTTACCCATCAGCATAAATTTGATTCGGGCTGTGGTTGGCCGGCATTTCACGATGCGATCGACTGGCAATTAATTACGTTTATTGAAGATAACTCTCATGGCATGAAACGAACTGAAATTCGTTGTGCAGAATGTGACGCTCACCTTGGGCATATTTTTGATGATGGACCTAAGCCAACAGGTAAGCGTTTTTGTGTTAATTCTTTATCGTTAAGTTTTAATTCAAACGAATAAATTTACAGCTTCTTGTTTTGAGTCATTATACCCAAATCACTTGGGTATAAAACTTTAGTACTACTGTTTTAACGGTTTGGTGGAATAAATTCACCTGCTTCAATCGCCGATTTAAAATCGTCAGCTAAATCATCCAGTTTATCGCTGTTAACGCCTTGATTAGACAATACGGCTTTCATTGGCGCTAAATCAATATCAGAAAGTCCATAATCTTTAGCTATTCGCCCCCAGACATAGGCGTGTTTAAGTTTTTCTTCTTTAGTGAATAACGTGCTCAAGGCTTTTAATATTTCAGGGTTAATATCCGCGCCTGGTTTATAAAGAGATAATGCATGATACAAAATATCTATCGTTCGATTACGGTCAATTTTACTCCAATACGTTGCCATTTTAAATTGCAATTCGGGGGTTTCAAGCTGGCCTGAATCTTTTAATGATAAAAATTTGGTCATTGCGTCTTCATTACCATTACGCGACCAGTGCCAATAAAGTAATTCGGGTTTCATTGAATCTTGAGTCGCGGTTGATAAACGTTTAAGTTCTCGCTGGCTTGTCACATAACCATCAACTCGCGACGTCTTTTTTTCTTTTAATTTAATATGTTCAATATGAGATGCCAATTCCACACATTCGCTGTAAGTCTCATAATCTAACATTAATTTGTAGCGCAGCTCGTCTGTTGGCGTTTGATGTTCTAAATAGCGGTTTATGATTATATCGGCTCTAACATCTTTACACCAAGAGTCCGTGTTTAAATCTTCACAAAATTGCGGTGTTTCTTTACAAACTTTGCGTACTGACAAACCTGAATCGCACGCGGTTAAAAATAAAGATAATGACACCGTTATAAAAAAGGTGAATGGAGTATAGCGCAACATATTCTTCCTAATTTTTCGATCTATTCCTGATTTAATTATACATACCTGAATCTGTTTTGTGTGGTGAATATGATTCATAAGTATTAAAAATTAATTCGATATTAAACCTACTTTAATGATCTAAAAATAAACCGTTATATTATCAAGTCACAAGTGACTGATTGTTTTAATTTGAGGTTAATTTGCATACAATACGGCGCTGCAAAATAAGAACGCATAAAAATAGGTTAAGAAGTGAATTAATGGCTAAAAAAATTTTACGATATGCGCTGCATATTGCGGTAGTGCTCATGGTTTTTTGGCTGCTATCGTGGTTCCAAGCTCGCAATTTATTAACCGATAGGGATACTAAACAAGTCAGTTTTATCAGTGTTAATACACTCGCTGAGCCAACGAATCGCCTTATCCAACTGCCTATTGAAGGTAAAGTTACCGTATTGTATTTTTTTGCACCTTGGTGTCACGTCTGTAAATTATCAATTAATAATCTAGAAACACTTAAAAATGTTTATAAAGATGACATCAACGTCGTGCCAATTGCATTAAGTTATGAAAATATCGCCAGCGTAAATGATTTTTTACAAGCGCGCGATTTTAAATTACCGGCTTATTTAGGTTCAGAAACATTGGCTGCTGAGTTTAAAGTCGATGTTTTTCCAACTTATTATGTACTTAATGCAGATGGAACAATTAGTCATTCAGCTGTTGGTTACACCACGAGCATGGGGCTTATCGTGAATACGTTAATGGGTGAGGCTAAACCTGATCCATCTTAGCACCACAAATGATTGGAACGGTTTTTATTGCTTATAGATAAATAAAAGCGAATTCAAAATTAAACAACCAATAATAACAATAAATAAAAGGCAAATAATGTGAATGCACTTAATGATTTTTTACTTTTTATCGACAGTTTTCTCGGTAGCGCTTGGTGGTTTCCCTATCTGTTATTAGGTGTGGGTATCTTTTTTACCCTTTATCTGGGGTTTCCGCAGATTCGATATTTTAAACAAGCGTGCAAAATAGTCTCTGGCAAAAAAGATAAATCGAATTTAGAAGGCGACACCTCACATTTTCAAGCGTTAGCGACTGCGTTATCGGGAACGGTAGGAACCGGTAATATTGGTGGTGTTGCTTTTGCTATTTTCTTGGGCGGGCCCGCTGCTTTATTTTGGATGTGGATGACGGCTTTTGTTGGCATGACAACCAAATTTGTCGAAGTGACCCTGTCTCACAAATATCGAGTTAAAACGCAAGATGGCACAATGGCTGGCGGCCCCATGTATTATATGGAGCGGAAGTTAAATGCAAAATGGTTAGCCATTACCTTTGCTATTGCGACGGTGTTAAGTTCTTTTGGCTCAGGTAATATGCCACAAATTAATAACATTGCCTCGGGTATGCAAAGCTCTTTTGGTATTGAGCCTTGGATAACCGGCGCGGTTTTATCTATTTTATTAGCCTTTGTCATTATTGGGGGCATAAGCCGAATAGCGGCTGTTACGGCTAAAGTTGTTCCGTTAATGGCTGGGCTTTACATTTTGGGCGCATTAACCGTTATTTTTTATAATATTGATAATGTTTTGCCTTCGTTTATGTCGATATTTGCTGATGCTTTTACGGGTTCAGCCGCCGCGGGTGGTTTTTTGGGCGCCAGTTTTGCTTATGCATTCAGTCGTGGGGTTAATCGTGGTTTGTTCTCTAACGAAGCTGGGTTAGGTTCGGCTCCAATTGCGCATGCATCCGCTAAAGCAGATGAGCCTGTATCTGAAGGGATGGTGTCTATTTTAGAGCCATTTATCGATACCATTATATTGTGTACGATCACCGGATTGGTTATTTTATCTTCTGGTGTTTGGCATGAAAAATTTGAAAACACCTTTCCTAAATCTGAAATGACCATCATCGCAGGTCAATATAACGAAGAATCGGCCGCTAACCGAAGTGAGTTATTTAATTACTTGATGAAGCAAGATACCAAAGTCGAACCTTATACTGGACCGCTTATTGTTAAGCAAGGTCAATTAACCCAGCCTGAATTAGTGACCATTATTAATGCCCGTTCAGTGGCTGAAGATGTTCGTTTTGAATTAGAAGGTGAACATGTTTTTGATGGCGTATTAAACATTGAAAATGGCCGGATTAAAAATAAAGGCATTGTTGTGGTCGGCAAATCGCTTATCCATTCGACTCAACTGACCGCTAAAGCGTTTACTCGTGGCTTTATGGGGGAATATGGCGAGTATGTAGTTACAATAGGTTTATTACTTTTTGCGTTTTCAACGGCCATTGCGTGGAGCTATTACGGTGACCGTGCAATGACTTATTTACTGGGGCCTAAATCGGTGATGCCTTATCGCGTCGTTTATGTTGCTGGATTTATGTGGGCGGCAGTTGAAGATACCGCTGTTATCTGGAATCTAGCGGCTGTTACCATTGTGTTAATGACGATCCCTAACTTAATTGGTATATTGCTGCTGCGTAAAGATATGAAAAATACAGTAAAAGACTATATCCACAAAGACAGAGGAAAATAAATGGCATTAATCGCTTGCCCTAAATGTAGAAAACGAATTTCAGATAAAGCTGAATCGTGTCAACATTGCCATGAAGTTCTCGTGGGTGACCCTGAAAAAATTCGAACGGGTGCACGTATTAAGCGTATTGAAAAGTCGGCTCGCTTAATGACGTATTCTTTCTTTGCGCTCATCATGTTTATTGCAGGCATCGCTTATAGTGGTATGTATGCAGAAACAGGAGCCTCCTGGGATAAATGGGGTTCACAGATAGTGTCAGGGGTTGGTTTTATTTGGTACATCGTTTTGCGTGTCCAAATTATGTTGTTTAAAAAAGAGAAAGATTAATGAATTTTTTATCTATGGTTGAAACCATGCCAGAATCGGTTTATTTGGCTTTGCGACAAGCCGTCGAGCTTGGTAAGTGGGAAGATGGTAATCCATTAACTGAACAGCAGAAAGAACAAACAATCCAAACGGTTTTAGCTTGGCAAGCTAAACATTTAAACTCAGACGAACATTATACAATTGGTTCAGATGGTCAGTTGATCGAAAAACGTAAAGCAGAATTACGTAAGCAATTTGCTGAAAACAACAACGAAAACGAAATAGTGCGAATAACCCACGATGATCTTTAAATCTCTTTTCAAACCTAAATGGCAGCATACAGATGCTGTGATCCGTCAAGCGGCAATTGCTAAGCTTGACCTTGACGCTAATCGCGATGTTTTAATATCGATCGCCACGACCGACCCGGTTGCCAAAATTAGATTAATAGCACTCGAATCGCTTAATCAATTTGATTTATGGCGGACCGCAAGCGAAGACGATTCAGATGCTAGCGTTAAAAAAACAGCCCAAAGCCGTTTAGTGAATGCGTTTAGCGCAGACAATGCTTATGCCTTGTCTGACGAACAAAAACAAATGTTTATTAGCAGCTATAAACATGCATCATTGGTAGAAAGTTTACTTGTGCATGAATTATCCACTTCGCTAGTTTGTTCAATCATCACGCGCCTTAACAAAGACAAGCTCAACTTAGAGTATGCTTTACGCTCGAGTGAAGATGAAATTGCTTTATTTTGTTTTTCACGTTTGACGCCTGAGATCAAAACGTTAGAGCGATTAGTGGCGAAAGCTAAATCAACTGCAGTTAAAAACAAAGCCAATGAGCAATTAACAGCCATTGCCGAGCAAGCAGAAAAACCTAAAATATTACGTAAACAACTTAATTTGATATTGAGTAAGTTGTTAGCACTAAAAGAGAAAAAAGATTACGGACAAATTAAGTCTGAAGGTGAAGCTTTAGTTGAAGAATGGAGTGAAGTCAGTGCAGACTTACCTTGTTTACCTGAACTCGAACAAAATGAATATGCCGATAAATACCAAGCAATATGTCAGCGCATTGATGCGGCGACAAAACGCTTAAAAGATGAATGGTTTGCAATCGAAGCAGAAAAACAACGTTTAATTGCGCATCAAGAACAAGTGCTAGCCACTCAAACAGAAATCGCGACTATAAAAGAAAAAATAGCCGTCGCAGCGGCAGGTGACAGTGATGTTAATGTTGACGAATTAAATGATAGTGTACAAAAAATTAAACAATCATTAGTGGCCGCACAAATTAGCGGTGCAGATGTCGAAAGTTTGTTTAATCAAATAGCTAAGTTAGAAGCAACACTTAACAAATTACCTGCGTTTGCTGAACAGCTTGTTGCGATGACGAAGCTGCTCACTCAAATTGCCCAAGTATCCATTCCAGAAACACTCGAAATGCTAGACGAAACGATTGATGTTTATCGCGAATGGCAACAAAGCTGGAAAACACAAGCTCGTCAGTTGTTATTACCTTTACCGGCTACGCTAACCGATACTTATAAAACGGTTAATAGGCAATGGCAAGATGCGATAACGCAACTACAAGCACCACAAAAGAAAATATTAGATAAAATCAGCAGTAAATTGCGTGAGCTCGATAAACTGATTGTAAACGGTAAATACAATGCGGCGTTTGGATTGTTTCGTAAAGTCAGCGCTTGGCATGAAGAATTAACCCTTAAAAACCAAGAAAAGATAGCGCGCGATTTTACTAAGCTGCAAGAAAAAATCGACGACCTCGCCGATTTAAAAGAATATATCGCCATCCCACGCAAACGTGAATTGTTGCTTGAAATCAATGCACTCGTTGACACGCCGCTCGCTGATCCGACAAAACAAGCCAGCGAAGTAAAACAATTACGCAAAGTATGGCTGTTACTGGGTTCGGTTAATACCGACGAAGATAAAGCACTTAATAGTGCATTTGATGAAGCCAGTGAAAAAGCATTTACGCCTTGCCGAGAGCATTATGCGCTGCAAGATAAAATTAGGGCTGAAAACCTTGAATTAAAACAAGGTATTATTCAAGAGTTAACCTGTTTAAAAGAAGCGGTGGCAAGTGAAGAAAAAGCGCTGATGGATATTGGTAAAGATCTAACCAATATACAAAACCGTTGGAGTAAAATAGGGCATGTTAACCGTGATGTTTTTAACGACGTTAACGATGCTTATTATGCTTTGCTTAAACCCTTAAAAGAACAACTTAATCAATTATATAAAAATAATGCGGCTGCTAAGCAATTGTTAATTGATAAAGCACAGCAAGTCGTGGCTACAGCAGAAGAACAACAAAACTTTGCAGAGGCCATTGAAACATTAAAACAGTTGCAATCACAATGGAAAACCATAGGTTTTGCTGGCGGTGGTAAAGATCGTAAGCAATGGCAAGCCTTTAGAAAGATTAATGATGATGCTTTTGCTAAACGTAGTGAACAAGCTAAAGTTGAGCAAGATGCACGTAGTGCGCAACTTGATAGCTACTTACAGCAATATTCTGCTTTATCGCAACAGATTAACGACAGTAACAACTTGGTGACGTTAAGCCCTATATTTGCCGAATTTGAAGCGATAGCGATTGATGAAGAGTCGTTATCAGCTGGGCAATTGAAAAAGTTACAACAAGTGCAACTATCGGTACAAGAGGCTTTGATTAATAAAAAATCTAAATTTGAGCAAAATAAGTCGCATGCCGTGTATCAACTCATATTTGAGCAAGTTAATAATATAGCCAATGAAATTGAAACGGATTTAACCGAATTACCGAGTCAATGGCAGGAACTATTAACGACATACAGCCAATCTACAGCTGATGATGCATGTCAATATGATTTAACGATCAAACTTGAATTAACAACGGAACAAGAATCGCCTGCCGCAGATAAAAATCGCCGAATGGCATTACAAGTACAAATGTTAGCCAGTAAGCATAATGATGGCGATTTACAAAGCCCTGAGTCGTTATTTAAGCAATGGTTAGCTATGGGGCGCTCAAGTCATCCTGAGCTGCTAACACGTGCTATTAAAGCGTTTAGTGCCTCGTTATAACGCTTTATAACTTTTTATAAATAATAATAAAGGTGATTGCTTAATCATTTGAATTTTGATGATTGGGCATCTTCATCAGGTTATAACGGCATAAACAACTTAACGTTAAACAGTAAAAAGCCGCAAACTATTTAGGTTGCGGCTTTTTATATCGTCAGCAAAATAATTACGTCTATTGGTCTATTTAACCCAAGTAACTTGTGTATAAACTTGGCTAAACTGGATTCAAGTGCTTTCGCGTTGTTAATACACTAGATACGGGTCACATCAACAAAGAGTTGTAATAGTTGGCCGGGCTGTAAATATTTACTGCGTTTAAGTTTATTCCAACCTTCTATGTCGGCAATCGTTACTTTAAACTTATTAGCAATACGGGCTAATGAATCCCCATTTCGTACTTTATATTTAACTTTTCGTACGGTCGGCGCTTCGCCTAATTGACCTATTACTACGGCATCATCTTTCCAAATAACCAGTTTTTGTCCTGGATAGATAGGATCGGTAGGCGCCATATTATTCCATTTGGCTAACTCGCGAACATTAACTTTATTCGCGCGACTTATATCCCAGAATGTATCACCCGATTTTACTTCGTAGCTTTGCTTTTTTTGCCCGCGTTCAATATTTTGTTTTTTTTCTGTTCGACTCTTCATGCTTAAATCATAACTGTCTAATGATTGTGAAGCTGCTGGGATAAGTAAGTGCTGACCTTTACGTATCATATTGCCTTTGATTTTATTAGCAGTGCGAATGCTATCAATCGTCACATTGTGTTGGCTCGCTATTTTACCCAAGCTGTCGCCTGACTGTATTTTATAACGTTTCCATGAGACTAACTGTTCAGGTTTTAACTCTTTAATCGCTTGATTAAATAATTCCGCTTTTTCAATTGGAAGAATAAAACGGTGTGGCCCTTCTGGTGGTGTGGCCCAGCGGTTAAAGGCTGGATTTAAAGCGTGAAGCTCATTAACGTGCATATCCGCTAGTTCAGCTGCTTTAGCTAAGTCTATTTGGCCTGGTGCATTCACTTCTTCTAACACCTCGACATTGGCAATGGGGTATATTTTTAAATTGTAAGCTTGTGGGCGACGTATCATGTCCGCCAGTGCTAATAGTTTAGGCACATAAGCATCTGTTTCTTTAGGTAATTCTAAAGACCAAAAATCGACGTTTTCGCCTGATTTGTAGTTTGCTTTTATAGCGCGGGCAACTCGGCCTTCACCTGAGTTATAAGAGGCTAAGGCATGTAGCCAGTCGCCATCAAATCGTTTATGCAAAAAGGTAAGGTAATCTAATGCGGCTTTTGTTGCTGCGGGCACATCTCTTCGGCCGTCGTACCACCAGTTTTGATGTAATCCAAAACGATCGCCTGTTTGTGGTACAAATTGCCATAGGCCTGAAGCGCGGCCATGAGAGTAAGCAAAAGGATCAAATGCACTTTCTACTATCGGTAATAATACGAGCTCCATCGGTAACCCTCTGGCCTCTATTTCTTCTACAATCATGTAAAGAAAAGGTTCTGCTCGTTTAGCGACACGATTTAAATAATCGGGATGGCGCGCGTACCATGAACGTTGAATGGCAACTCGACGATTCTCTGGTATATCAAACGTTAATTTTGCTTGGATCCGCTGCCAAATATTACCAAATACCGGTTTGGTTGATTGCGGTTCTTGCTGTTGGTTCACATAAGCTTGCGCTAGTGCGGCATCATAAAAATGTAATGACTCTTCATCATCTATTTCGACGGCAATAAATTCATCTTTAAGCTCGACGACTTTATTGGTTTCTGCTACTGGGCTTCCAGTTAACATGTCAAGTTGCTGACATGCAGTCAGCAGGGTAAGGCTTATGCTTAATAGCAAATATTTCATATTGATACACTGACTTTATAAATTCAAAGCGATGTTAAAGGGCTACACCGCTTAAATCAATAAGATCAGGCTTTTAATATGGCATATTGTTATAACTACGTTAATTTAGGCATGTTAACTGAATGAAAGGCTTAATATACTCAAGTGACTTCAAGATGCAGAACGAGCATATTGAAGTGACTTGAGCGCATAGCACTTAAAAATTATCTTTCAGTTGACGCAATAAACCAAACGTTTGAGCAACGGTTGTTGCGGGTTTTTGAGTGAGTTGGGTTAATCTTTCTTGCATACTCTTTAATTCAGTGCGTAAAAACGGGTTTATTTTTTGCTCGGTAGCAAGTAAAGCGGGCAGGCTGGGTAAATGGTTTGCTCTCAGTTTTTCTACTTTATCGATATGGTCTTTGATATCGGTATTACCCGGTTCAATATGTTGTGCAAAGGCTAAATTAGCGAGGGTGTATTCGTGAGCACAATAAACAAGCGTGTTATTCGGTAAGGCTAAAAGCTTACTAAGGGAATGGCTAAACACTTCAGGAGTCCCTTCAAACATGCGACCGCAACCGGCTGAGAATAAAGTATCGCCACAAAATAAATGGGGTTCACTAAAATAACTTACATGCTCAAGGGTATGCCCGGGTACGCCAATAACCTTAAATGAAAGATTAAGTTCGGTGATCTTAATTTGATCACCTTCGGTTACCGGATGGGTTACTTCAATTATTTTTGATGTATCGGGCCCATATATACGCACATCAGGAAATGCCGCTTTTAACTCGGTTAAGCCATCAATATGATCATAATGATGGTGAGTAACAAGTATCGCACAAATTTTTTCGTTGGGTTTAAGCGCGGCTAACACGCTTTTAGCGCAACCTGGATCAACAATAATGATATTATCGTTATTTGCTGAGCTCATTTTCCATACGTAATTATCGTTAAATATGGGTATTGGGGTGACTGACATCGACGTTATGCTATATTAAGTTTTTAACGTAGTTAACTTACCTTAAGCTCAGGCTTTTTAAAAGTTTTTAGCGAGATAAATGAAAAGAGCATTACAGTTTAAATTTTGTAGCCAACCTAATTCCTGGCATGCATTACCGCAAGGTGAGTTCTTGCGCAAACAAACACAACGACATTTAAATGCTTGGTTACCTCGCGTTTTTGGCTATCATTTTGTTAAGCTAGGTAATTTAAGCAGTGAAATTGATTGTAGTGCAAGCCCTATCAAGCATCAGGTTAATGTGGCTGAGATGGGTAACAATTTAGGTGTTAGAGCCGATCAGCATCATTTGCCTTTTCGTGAAAATTCAATTGATGCGGTTTTATTAGCGCATAATTTAGACTTTTCTTACGACCCACATCAATTATTGCGCGAAGCTCACCGTATATTAATTCCTGATGGATACTTGCTGATCACCGGGTTTAACCCGATTAGTTTATGCGGGTTAGGGCGATTTTTACCCAACAAAAAGCGAGGTTACCCTTGGAATGGGCGATTTTTCACGCCTCATCGAGTCACCGATTGGCTTGAATTATTAGGTTGTCAGGTCGTTTATGAAGAGCGTTTTGTACAACGTTCGCTATTAACAAATAAAGTGGTATTGCGTAATAAAAGGCTAACTACCTTAGTACATAAACATCTACAGCCTTTTGGCACCATATATATGCTAATCGCTCGAAAAAGAGAATTACCGTTAACACCCATTAAACCGAGCTGGAAGTTAAATGCGAAATTACAAACCGCAAAAGTGGGTACGGTAAGAATTCGGCAGCGATCTTAATTAATATCAGGCTGTAAGTCGTTAAACGTTAGGCTGATAACCTTTATCTTCAAATAAGTTTTTTGCCTCAGCTGCGTTGCGAGCAAGGTCGTCACAGCGTTCGTTTTCAGCATGGCCTGTGTGGCCTTTAACCCATTTCCAGTCGACACTGTGTTGATTTACTGCTTTATCGAGCCTTTGCCATAAGTCGATATTTTTAACCGGTTGTTTGTCTGCAGTTTTCCATCCTCGTTTTTTCCAACCATGGATCCATTGTGTGATCCCCTTTTTTACATATTGGCTATCGGTGGTTAATATTACTTCGCAGGGCTCTTTTAATACTTCTAACCCTGCAATAGCGGCTAATAATTCCATTCTATTATTCGTTGTTAATCTAAAGCCTTGGCTTAATTCTTTTTCTTTGATGCCATAACGTAATACGGCCCCAAAACCACCGGGCCCCGGGTTACCAAGGCATGAACCATCAGTAAATAAATCGACTTTTTTCATTATTTCAATTACAAATTTAAACTGTGGCGCAGTATAAGGTATATTGAACACTTATTCTTAAGTATACCGACTAATTTATGCCCAAGTGACTTATACCCAAGTGACTTATACCCAAGTGATTTGGGTATAAGCAGTGCTTGTTAAATGATGAGCGTGTTAAAGTTTGTTCGTCATTTTTGACGTGAGAGACCCAACGCATTTCGCATTAAATGTTTAGATTTAGAGATACCGATCCATGAGTCGACAAATAGTATTAGATACCGAGACAACCGGTATGAACCAAAATGGCGTTATTTACGAAGGCCACCGTATTATTGAAATCGGTTGCGTAGAAGTGATTGACCGTAAATTAACAGGTAACAATTATCATATATATATAAAACCCGATCGTTTAGTAGACCCCGAAGCGATTGAAGTTCACGGTATTACCGATGAAATGTTAGCGGATAAACCCAGTTTTAATGTGATCGCGCATGAATTTATTGAATATATCCGAGGGGCTGATCTCGTCATTCACAACGCATCGTTCGATGTTAGTTTTATGGATCATGAATTTAGATCGAACGGAATCGATATAAAAACTGCAGATATCTGCGGTATAACCGATACTTTAGCTATGGCTAAAAAGTTATTTCCCGGAAAACGAAATAACTTAGATGTACTTTGTTCGCGTTACGGAATCGATAATTCACATCGTACACTACACGGCGCATTACTCGATGCCGAAATTTTAGCTGACGTATACTTATTAATGACGGGTGGGCAAACTGCACTTAATTTGGCTTCAGATGGTGGCGGTGAGAACACCGTAGCGGATGAAATTAGGCGCATTAATACTGAGCGGCCAGCATTAAAAGTACTGGCGGCCAATAACACTGAATTACAAGCACATGAAGAGCGCTTAGCGATCGTAAAACAAGAAGGGGGCAGTTGTCTTTGGTTAAACGATTAAACTGCGCCAAATTAATAATATAGGACATAACATGAGCCGCCTTGGGGCTATTTTAATTACTTTTATTATCTTTGTCGGTCAAACCTCGGCATTAAACGCTAAGCCAAAACTAGAATGGCCTGGCGAAGATCCAACGGTTCTTGATGCCATTAAATTACTCGATGTTGAAGGGCAATTTAATGGTATTAAATTGCTTGAAAATCGGTTTAGAATTGATTATGCCGTTGAAGAAGCGACCTTTATTTTTTTCCGTAAATACGGCTCTGTCCCCGTTATATTGATCCGACCCGATGGCAGCAAACTCTATGCTGCTACCATGCCTGATTCCGAAGGCCACTGGTATGATTCTGATACATTCGATATGGTGCATTTAACCAACCCAATGATCGGGCCTTGGCAAGTTGTAGGCAAAATGCAACCAAACAACAAAGTGATGGTGTTATCAGATATTGAATTACACGCCGATCCTTTACCGGCATTAATCTTTCAAGGTGAAACGCTCAAACTCAATGCCAACTTAACCAGTAATGGTAAGCCAATCGATTATAAAAGCTTTAGTGATGTCGTCGCCTTAGACGTTACGTTTGCTAGTACAAATAACAGTGAATATGAAAATTTTGGTGCTGATACAAAAGTAGTCGGCACATTTTATGACGATGGCAAAGGTTTTGATGAATACCCTAAAGATGGAGTCTTTACAGGGGAATATAGCTTTGCTTTACCCTGGGGTGAATGGATCCCCACTATGTATCTTGACTTAGCGCTGTTTAATCGAGAAGTGACACTCGACCCTATTATGTTAGAGCCAATACCTTTTGAGATCAGCGTAAATCAAACGGTTGTTAATGGCGACTTTCATCATTTAAAAATTAGCCCTAAAACCGATAAAATTAAATTTGAGACATTTGTTTTTAACGGTAAAGCGTATTTCCCAAATGGTGAAATCGAATTATTTTCACTTGGTGATGAAACGATAGAGCCTCGGGTTAAACCCTTAATGAATTATGAAGATGGTGAATACAAAGTTGAAATAAGTGGTTTTGGTAAAGATATAAATGATCGAGACGTGATCATCAAAGCACCTACCTTTATTTTTATGGCTGATCCACCCCCAATACCAGAACCCACAGCAGAAGAGCTTGCACAATTAGAAGCAGAACGACTAGCAAAACAAGACGCTTTGGCAGCCATTGAAGCACAAAAAGCATTAGATGCACAAAAAGCCAAAGAAGAAAAAGCGTTAATCATATTAATTAGCGTAAATATTGCTGCTTTGTTGCTTTCAATCTTAGTTATTTGGTTTTTTCGCTCAGGTAAAAAGATTAAATTTAAAATTCCAAAATTTAAATTACCGAAGAAAAAGCCTAAAGACGAGCTAACATTGGATGGTGGGGCTGAAAAATCAACAGAATCTGACGATATAATAGACCTATCTTTACCAGATGAAAGATAATTAAAAAAAATGTAAAAAAGCGGTTGACTCATCGGCCATCTGACCTTAATATTCAGCCCGCTTCTGACAGACCCCGTCAGTAGCACGAGTCTTAGGGCTCACCATTAAGCATAATGGAGTGGTAGTTCAGTTGGTTAGAATACCGGCCTGTCACGCCGGGGGTCGCGGGTTCGAGTCCCGTCCACTCCGCCAATGCTTAATAACAATTTACATTTCGATATATGCGGAGTGGTAGTTCAGTTGGTTAGAATACCGGCCTGTCACGCCGGGGGTCGCGGGTTCGAGTCCCGTCCACTCCGCCAACATCGAAATAGTAAATTAGAACTTTTATGCTTTATGCAACCACGCGGAGTGGTAGTTCAGTTGGTTAGAATACCGGCCTGTCACGCCGGGGGTCGCGGGTTCGAGTCCCGTCCACTCCGCCATTTCATTAAACGCACGTTTATTGATTTTTCCCTGCATAAGCAACCACGCGGAGTGGTAGTTCAGTTGGTTAGAATACCGGCCTGTCACGCCGGGGGTCGCGGGTTCGAGTCCCGTCCACTCCGCCATTTCTTCTTGTTACCTATCAAATACTTACCTTAAAGCTTGAAAAATATTAACTCACTGTTTTAGCTATTTGTGACCCAATTGTGACCAAATCACGCCGGTATACCCTTATGGCTAAAGGTTAAATTGTCTTCTTACCCTCATCTAATATCCCGCAACTGGCTCATTCAAAAACAATACAAATACGTTTATTTATCGCTTTAAAAAACACCTTGTCTTATAAAAACATGATTGGTGACCAAAATGGTGAGCAAATTATCATTAACACTATGATTTAGCCGACATTCTGCAGGATTTTTAGGGATGAATTTTTTGATAGATGCTGCCGATGCAATGAATGATAATGCTATTTATTTCTTCGATATTGACGCCCCATTCTTGATCATCATTAATGGTTAATACGTGAATATCTTGAAAACAAAAGAATACCTAACGTGCAGTTGGGTTTTGGTATCGTTATTATTTAAGGTTAACGCGATAATGCAGGTTCAATTTTACGACCTCTTGTCGGCCTAAGTAGTTATACGACGTTATTTGGTGATCAGTTGTATCAGGGTTGTTGTTGCTTCTAACTTTTTAGTAGCAGTTAATAAAAATGAGTTACAAATTTACTGAAAAAGCTAAGCCACAAATAGTTAAAAAAGCATTTAATCAGCATGGGCATGTTAATTTGAAAGAGATGGCTTAGTTTGCCTTCTTCAATGTTAAAGGCTTGGCTTCTTGTTATATTTATCTTGTTTACTGAGGAACCTGACGAGTTTATGTGAGTCTGATAGTTTTTGATTTTTAATAGATGAGTTTTGGCAGATAGGGATGTTTAGTTTACCGATACGGTATCAGGTCGCGGTTGTTACTTTGTTTAGTTTATTTATTGTGCTGATGGAAATAGATAAACCTGAAAAAATACTCTATTCTGCTTCGTCAAAGCATACATCGGTATGGTCATCTAATTCGGTGGCAGGCCCAATTCGAGCGCCTATTCGTGTTTCGATATTACCGCGAGTTATCGCTTCAAAGCCATCGGTTAAGGTGGTAGCAAAACCAAAGATACAATCTAAGTCAAAACCCAAGTTAAAAAGAGATAAACCAAAACTAGACAAACCAAAACCAGAAAAACCAGCATTAAAAGCAAAGATGAAATCATGGGTTGATTCAACTCCCGTCAACCCTGCCAAAAGTACAACCGCGACTGTTAGCTCTCAGCTTTCTGTGAGTGATCTTTCTGTCAAGCCAGCTACCGTCTCAAAACCAAAATCACTACCTAAATCATCTTCTCAATCAAAACCTAAATCAACTCTGTATTGGCAGCAACGGATCACTAAGCAATTGCAAAAAGATGAAGATAAATGGCTAGGCACAATAAAGCGGCCTACCCGTATTGGTGAACAACGTGGACTATCTGTTATGTTGCCTAAGCGAAGGGCGATAAAAGCTAATCAGCCTACGCAATTACAATCAAATGAATATATGAAAATAACCGATCAAAATGCGTTAGTTGAAGTTGATGGGTTGTGTTACGACGTTCAAACCATGACATTACCTAATGGTGAAAAAATTGATCAGTGGAGTGGGGCGTCACCCTGTGGTGAAGATAGAATAGAAGCGCAGCTAAAGCGCTCGCTAAATAAATACCTATTGGATTAGGTAACGTTCGAATGTTATTTAAATTTTTGAAGTCAAAGTTAAATAAATAGGTTTGGCTCATTTGTCCGACCCTGTCAGCGGTTTTTCGGCTGGTAAGCTAAAATAACCGAGCAGGGTCAAGGTTAAAGTGACCCATTTTTTGTCGTGTAAGCTTTTTAAATGATTAATTCTGGACTGCGAGTTTGGTCGTTTTAAGTTGTTGAGCGACTTGTTTTATCACGGCTTCCCAATCGCCTATTTGAGGCTGCCTAAATAACGTGATGCTATTGTACCAGTTGCTTTTTTCTCCGGTGATTAGCCATCTTGGGTTGGGTAGGTATGACACTAATAACCAACAAGGTACACCGAGTGCGCCCGCAAGGTGGGCAACGGCTGAGTCAATCGAAATGACTAAATCCAGTTGATTGATTAAACTGGCTGTATCATTCATGTTTTGAATACCCGCAGAGAAATCAGCTATTTTACCCATGGCGTGGTTTGTTTTTTGTTGTGTTAAGTCGTGATTATCTATTTGTAAACTGCAAAATGCACAGGCTTCTAAATCGAGTATGGGTAAGAAATTTTCAAGAGAAATACTTCTTTCATCGTCGCGTTCATGCTGTTTACTGCCTTGCCAGACTAAGCCTATTTTTAGTTTATTTTGGTTGGTTGTTACCCATTGCGAAATTTGACGCTTGTGTGTCGGTTTGCTGGTTAAATACGCTTGACCAAAGTTGGAATAGTGCCAATTATTTTGCAACTTATAAGGCAAGCTATACAGCGATATACAAAAATCAGCATCGGCAGGGATCGTCTCTCCGGTCACAAAATTAACCTGTTGTTGGTGTGCTGGGCTTAAACTGTTTTTGATCAATGTTGGCAAAGAGGCATGAATGTGTAAATTGATCTTGTCAAAATAGGTTAGCAATAAAGGTAAATAGCGCAGGCACATAATTTGGTCACCTATGCCTTGTTCACCATAAACGAATAAACATTTTTTGTGCTCGGCTGTTTGTACTTTATTACCTCGCCATTCAGGCAATATGGCGTTGTTTTTTATTTGGGCTGTTTTTTTATCAATCGGGCGCTGTTCAAACCAACGCCAAGCCGTGGTGAAATTTTGTTGAAATAAATGCAACTGCGAAAGCGCAAATTGGTAACCTTGAAATTGTGGATCTTGAATTAAGCCTTTTTGCAGCACTATTTCGGCTTGGTCTAACTCATGATTACACATATGCACATAGGCTTTTTGTAGTATGAGCTGATGATGGTAACCCACACTTTTTTCGGCGATCGCGATAAGTTCAAGTGCAAAACCTGTGCGTCCTAATTTGGTTGCACATTTTGTTAAGTTGAGTAACCAGTCTATGTTAGTGGGCATTAACGCAAAAGCTTGGGCTAACCAATCAAACGATTGTTTATAATCGTGTGTTTGTGTGGCGACAACACCTTGGTAATACACATTATGAGCTTTAGGTATGGTGGCTTGCGTAATTTGAAGTGCGAGTTCAAGCGCGGCTTCATGTTGATTTGTACCGACTAATGCTTGTACTTTTTGATAGTACATTTCAGTTGTTAAGTCAGCTTGACTCATTTCGTGGTTGTGTATTTGTGTTAATGCATAACGATGATGTTGTTGCGATAGTAACAAGCTAAGGTGGTGTTCTGTTGTTGATTGTATATTGAAGCGACTGATTAAATCATCATGGAGTTGTTTGATTACTGGCTGCCAATGTTGGTTTTGTGTTTGTCGATACAAAGTCACACTCGGATACCAAATGCTATCGTTACGATCGAGTAACCAACGCCAATCGGGCACATAACTTATCATCATCCATACGGGTTTTCCCATGGCTGCGGCTAAATGCGCGACGCCTGTATCGACTGAGATCACCAGATCAAGATGCTGAATAATAGCGGCCGTGTCGGTGAAGTCATTTATTTCAGCCGATAAATCTATAATGAACTCATCAAATGGGGCAGGGATCGCATTGTCGATTTGTAAAGAATAAAATTGCACGCCATTAAGCGCCAACAACGGGGCGATATTTTCAAATGAAATGCTGCGAATAAGATCACGTTTATTATCGGGGTTGCCCGACCATGCAATGCCTATTTTAATTTTATCCGTTTGGTTAAATCGTTTTTGCCATTGGTTTATTTTTGCTTGTGGGGCATCGAGATAAGTCGAGCATGAACGCGCTATTTTATGTTGATCGAGCGACAATATTTGGCCTAGTTCCATTAAACTTACCAAATAATCTCCAGTGTTTACATTGCTGGTTATGATGTCGATATTAGGAACATCACGAACAAAATGTTCAATCAAATTGGCTATCAGTGGGTTTACTTGAAAAATAACCCGTTTTGCTTGTTGGCAAAGCTGCGGAATAAAACGCATAAATTGAATGGTGTCGCCATGACCTTGCTCATACACTATCGCTAATGTTTTTTCGCTGAGTGATTCGCCTTGCCAAACCGGAATATTGTGTTTTAGTGCTCGGTTGTATTGCGATATATTGGGTAAACGTAAACGATATGCTTGCCAACCTTTTAAGAAGTCACCTTGCGTTAGATGGATTAAACTGATTGAGAACGCGGCTGAGTTTTCATCTGGTTTTTTGGCGAGTGCAGTTTGATAAGCGTTGAGTGCTTTATCGTATTGACCAGTTTCTAATAAAGAAAATCCCAAACTGGTTAACGCTTTTATCGGTAACGCAAAACCTAAATACTGCATTCGATCTAAGCAATATTGGCCGGCTTTAAATTCAAATTGGCTGTTAAATGCAACTGCTGCATTAAGTAATAAATCATACTGCGTGTTATCGATTTCGAGCGCTTGACGATAAAAAGCCAGTGATTGTTTAACCCGGTTGGTTTTATGTAAACACATGGCTTTGGTTAGCCAAATTTGCCACCAAAAAGGTTGTACTTCGCTTACTTTATTGAGGTAAACGATTAACTCATCAGCTGTTTCAGTCGTTAATTCTTGATTGAGCTGTTCTATGGCGGCTTCTAACAATTGATCTAATTTTCGGTTTTGCCAAAGTTGTTCAAGCTGTTGATTATTGCTAAGTGGCTTTTGCTGGGTTGGTGGCGGCTCTATTGATGATACAACGCCGGATAGTTCTATTTTTAATTGATTGAGCGTGGTGTCATTTGGGGTATGTTTTAACCCATCTCGCAAAACCACGAGTGCTTGTTGAATATGATCACATTCTTTAAGCAAGGCGATAAGTTTTATGCGTGTGTCGATGGATTCGGGTTGCAGATTAAGCGCAACACAAAACTTATCAACGGCATCTTGAATTTGTCTATTTTGATATAACGCGGTGCCATAGCCCGATAATAAACTGGCATCGTTAGGGTCTAATTGATAAGCCTGCTCAAAAGCGTTAACAGCTTGTTGATACTCTTTTAAACCAAAATAGCAGGTTGCAACCGCTTTAAAATATTGTGGATTTTGTTTATATATTGCCGCTAAAGGCGAAAAAGTAGTCAGCGCTTGGGTGAAGCGACCTTGCATTAAATGCGATTCGGCTTGGGCAAATTGCTGCTCGGTATTAATGCTCATATCGGCTTTCCTGTTTGCTGTGCTTTTTATTCATACTTTTAGGGTTATGTTTACGGTTTTGGTCACCGTTTTGGGCCTTATGTTGGCTGTGCTTTAATGCCAATTCAACTAACGCATCTTTTACTGCTTGTATGGCATGCGACCATTGGTAGATGTGCGATTGTCGGAATAAACGCATATTAGGATACCAATGACTTTTAGTTGTATTGAGTAACCATCGCCAATCTGGGTCGGCAGAAATGAGTACCCAGCAAGGTATATTAAGTGCGCCGGCCAAATGCGCTACCGAGGTATCAACAGTGATGACTAAATCAAGTTCATGCATTATGTTTGCGGTGTCTGAAAAGTCGTTTATTTGATCGTCTAACCGTGTTATCGGTAATGTTGTTTCGGCTAATTCTGCCGTTGCGGCTCCCATTTGTATCGAGTACCAATTAATGTTGGGCGTTTCAAACAAAGGGCTTAATTGGGGTAAAGGAATGCTGCGATATTGATCTTTTAAATGTTCTGGGTTGCCAGCCCAGACTAAACCGACTTTTACGTTTGTCTCTGTGTTATTTGTGGTATTTGTGTTTTTGCTGTTCGTTTTATGTTTGATAAGCGGTTTGTTTGTTAATGCCGCGTTAGTCGAGCTTGGTAACGATGAAGATTGTAAATAAGGGACTTGTTCGGCTAGTGGGTTTGATTCCATGCCTAAGACGATAGGTAGCGCCATCAAAGGGCAATGAGCATCAGTAGCCCCTTGAAATGTCATGCCTTGCACTAAGTTTACGTTAGTAGGTAATAAGCTCGTATTGGGGTTTAATAAACAGTGTAACTTGTCTTTAATTAATAAATGTATTGTTTGTGCTTTTTGCGCCGCAGGCCAAACGTAGCGTAAAAATTGTAAGGTATCGCCCAAGCCTTGTTCGTCATAAATCAGTAAGGTGTCAACGTTTTCACCTTGCCATACCGGGCAGGTATTATAAATGTGGTCTTTGCTGTATTGGTCTGTCTTCCAGCGCTCATTGTAATGGCGCCAACCCGCTTTAAAGTGACCCAGTAATAGCTGTTGCATGCCTAACCTGATCAGCGTTTGTATATGATCTGGGGCTACTTTTTGTGCTTGCAGCCACACATCAAGGGCTTTTTGATGTTGTCCTATTTGTTTGTAACTGCTGCCTAATTCACTTAACGCATCAATATTATTGGGCTGTTGTTCTAATACTTTGTGATACAAAGCGATCGCTTCGTATTGGCGGTGAGATCGGTGAAAGCATTGTGCGGTTAATATATACAAATTAAGGTTATGTGTTTGCAACGGCAGTGCGGTCAAAAAGTGTGTTAAGGCTTGCTCGAATTTTTGTTGTTTTTGATACAGCTGGCCAATGCGAATATGGGCATCTAGGTCAAAGGGTTGCCAATAAAGTAAGGTTTCGAGCTGCTGAATAGCAAATGATGTTTGCTCTTGTTTATCTGCAACCATAGCTAAAGCCCTAAGTGCTTCGGTATCTTCTGGGTTGTGTTTTAAGCGCGCTAATGTGGCTTTTCTAACAAGGTTATATTCTTTTTGCTCAACACCTTTAAATAATTGCTCATTTTCGAGCCAATTGTCACCATGTAACCATAAACCAAATTCATGATGTAATTGGGCTAATGCGGCGCTCCAATCGTGTAAATTTTGTTCTCTGAATAACCTGATGCTTGGATACCAAATTGAGCTTCGACCTTGCATTAACCAGCGCCAATCAGGAACAAAATTAATCAGTACCCAAGTTGGGATATTAAGTGCGCCTGCCATATGCGCCACTGACGTATCGATAGTGATCACTAAATCTAATTGGCTTATTAGGGCGGCGGTATCTGAAAAATCATTAATGTCTTCACTGAAGTCGAGCACATTGTTATTGGTGGCTTCATCGAGTTGCTTGAGTGGCTCACCCATTTGCAAGCTAATAAATTGCACGTTGTCTTCATTAAACAAGGCAGAAAAATGCGTTAATGATAGGCTTCTTTCTTTATCGCGGGCATGGCCGGGGTTTCCGGCCCAAACCAAACCTACTTTTTTAATTTTGATCGTACTTAATTTTTGTTGCCAAAATTTAACTTTTTCAGCGATTGGTGCCAAGTAAGGCATGGTTGTTGGAATATTGGCGATATTGGCTTTAAATAACCCAGGCAAGTCCATTAAAGTACAGAAATAATCACTGGGCTCTGTTACTTCATTTGTTGAAATTACCGTTAAATTGTCACCCGCGCCGACGAGGTTTTTTAATTGATTAACTAAGGGCGCTTGTACTTTTAAAGTGATTTTTGCCGCGCTTCTCGTGAGAAGAGGAATGTATCGTGCAAAGTTGATTGTGTCGCCTAAGCCTTGCTCGTGGATCACAATGAGGTGCTTATTGGTCAGTGATTGTCCTGTCCAGTTTGTTGTATTAGCCGGTTTATGCGCTAATTTAAGGGCATTAATTCTATGTTGATATTCTGCCCAACCCTGATCAAACTGCCCATTAAGTAAGAGTACAATTCCGTATGAAAAACGTACTTTGGGTTCGTGTGCCATTTGCTCGGCAGCGATTTTGTAGTGTTGAATAGCGGTTGTTAAGCGTCCAACACCGGTATAGGCAATGGCTAGGTTTTCATGCAATTTTGCGCTTTGGTTACCGAGTTGTGCTGATTTCTCTAAAGCGCTAATGGCTTCGTCTTGTCGGTTTAATTGGCGAAGCACAATCCCTAAATTTAAATATAATTGATCGTTTTTGGGGTTGGTTACTGTTGCGGTGTAATACCACTGTACACTTTTATCGTATTCTTTATTTAAATGCAGGGCAAAAGCATAACCGTAAGACGATAAGTTAATGTTGGTATAATAAAAAGCAAACTTTGAAAACAACTCAAGTAATATTTGCAATGTTTCTGGTGTGCTCGTGACTGCACTTTGCAAAACTTTAAATGCTAAAATAATACCCGCAGAAGGGTTGCTCTCGCTCCATTCTTCAGCAAGCTTAGTGAGTCTTTGTAGAGGTTGAGGGTCTATGGTTTGCGATAGCGTTAAAGAGTCGATCGCACATTGTATTTCAAACTCAATTTTGCCTATTTGTAATTCATTAGGTAACGCTTTTTTAGCTTGATGTAATATTAATAATGCATCGCTGTATTGTGTTAAGCGGTAATGGCATTGAATTAAA
The DNA here is from genome assembly GCF_003286125.1 of Algibacillus agarilyticus. GTDB lineage: Bacteria > Pseudomonadota > Gammaproteobacteria > Enterobacterales > Alteromonadaceae > Algibacillus > Algibacillus agarilyticus. The sequence goes on along the minus strand of NZ_QMED01000001.1, from coordinate 30,642 downwards.
TTAAGCCAACAAAATGGGTCGCCTTTTTTATTGTTTATCGCATTGGTTAGCGCTATAACGGCTTTATCGTCTTGTTTTTGTTTGAGCAATATAACGGCTAAATTGCGCCACGCTTCACCGTCTTTAGGCATCAGCGTTACGTATTTGTTTAATTGATTTATCGCGCCTTGTGCATCACCTAAGCCAAACAAGGCAAAACTAATACCTTTTAAAGTTTGTTGTTCGGTTGCCCCTTTATCATGCGCTTGTTTAAAATAGTCTAAAGCGGTTTGGTATTGGTTGTTTTGAATGGCGATTTCGGCTTGCTGGATTGTTTCCAATGGCACTGATATGGCTCCATGCTTTAATTGTTATTATTGTGCGTATACAAATTAGTATATAAGAAAAAAGACAAAATAGTCTAACCCATGTTTAACTCGCTTTTTAAACATGCGCTTTAGCATGACAACGCTTGGCAAGCGGCCTTAACAAATACTACAATGGCTCATGTAAATGATTGTTTAGCCATCAGAATATTAAGTGCTTGGCGTTAACTAAAACGTGAAATTTTTCTTTATCAGGAGTGGGTCATTTGAAGTGTTTAAAAACCGCAAAAAAAATATATACAGCGATGTGGGTTGTTTTGACGTTTATTACGGTATTTTCATCATCGGTATATTCTCAATCTTTACAAAATATCCTCGCTGAAATTGAATCGCTTGAATCTAAAAGTGACCCCAAATGTTATGCGACGGCTTCACGGTTAGAAGATTTCATGTTTGGCACTCCGCTGACGGATGAAGCTCGTTTTATTAAGAATGATTTACAAAAGCAATTAGCGCGACTGGTTTGGCAAAAAGCCAGTGCAGAACTATTAGCGGTATCCGCAATGAGTGCTGATGATATAAAGCAAGCTATTCATGCACACCTTTCTTTTTCACAAAATAAAGAAGGGCATTGGCTTGTTAACTTGGCAGGGCAAACGCAAATTACCATCCATCAACGTGATTTACGTCAATACGATAGTATTGCTTATTCATTACGTGCTTTGTTAGCGGTGCAACAAGAGCAATTATTATTATCTTCACCGCAGTTAAAATTATTGTCTCAACCGGCTATTCAATACCTTAAGCATGTTGTTAATTTATACACGTTAGCGGTATTAAAAGTGGCAGATAATAAAGCGAGAATGAATAATGAGTATCAAGTGGGGGCAACTGATTTAAAATCGATTTGGTTTGGTTTAAATCAGCCTTTTTTCGAAAAACTTGCACAAGCTGATAAGGATAAAACCGATGCTGAAATCGCTAAAAAAAGTCGCCCCACGCAACCTGCCGAACTGGTTATTTTAAAGAAAACCATCGCTCAAAAACTTAAATCATATGAAGCCTATAATGACATTAACAATCAATTGTTTTTTAGAAATTTACAGGTGTATTTTGCGCGAGTGAGTTGGCCACAAGATCCTGCCGAAGGTAAAAAACTAAAAGGTTCATTTACCGAGGTGCTAATTGGGTTTGCGAGTGATTTATATTTAGCATCGCAAAATAACGCCTTAGCTAACGGACATGCAGTGATCACCGAGTCTGATGTTAACCAAGCTGTACAGCAATTTATTCCGCACACCATTAATGAATATGAAGATGCTATTTTTTTTCCAAACCTACCTAGATCGTCACGAGTCGTGATAGAAGCTTATGATATGGATGCATTTAGAGACAGTGGTGTGCATTGGCGTTATTTACAATTTGCCATTGAAGATAAAAAATTCATTCCTGTTTTGGAGCCTAGCCCGTTTTCTGCTGAATTATTAGCTGAAAATATTGCACAGTTTGGTGTGTTGTTGTGGCGTACAGCCGGTACATTAGCCATCGAACAGAATAAAGACCGACTCAGTTACTCACATTTTATTTCTGCTTTATCGCTTATACAAACAAGAATAGACAATCATTCGGCTGTGAGTAAACAACGTCAAAAAACCGGTGAGGTAACCACTTCGCAAAATATAGCCTCATCTGCGTTAGCGTCTACTTTTGATGATGTTTACTTTACCGATGTGACAGCGCAAACAGGGATAAAGATAGAGCATCGAACATCTGATTGGTTAAATCGTTTATTAAGGAGTTATTTACCAACCGGAGAAAACACCGGCGTGACGACTATTCCGCCTGCATTTGGTGGTGGCGGAGTTGCGGCTGGCGATATTAATAATGATGGTTTACCCGATGTGTTAATTTTGAGCGGGGCAGGCAATCGGCTTTATCAAAATGAACATGGCCGTTTTATCGACATTACTCAAAAGTCGGGTATTGATAAATGGCGCAGAGCCGATAGTAAAACGCCCGGTGAGCCACGCCAACCTCTTATTGCTGATGTTAACAATGACGGCTGGCAAGACATTATAATTACTTATGTGAATGATGCTCATCGCGTTTATAAAAATTTGGGCGATGGTACGTTTGCGGATGTAACGGCACAAAGTGGCTTGGGCGGTGTTAATTTAGTGGGTGGTCCAGCTACTGTATTTGATTATGACAACGATGGATTATTGGATATTTATATTACTTATTTTGGTGATTATATTAATGGGCAACTACCTAGCTTAAAACGTCGTAATACCAATGGTATTGCTAATAAATTATTCAAAAATCAGGGTGGTTTTGTTTTTAAAGATGTGACCGAGCAAAGTGGTTTAGATAATACAGGTTGGGGACAAGCCGTCACACATACCGATTTTAATACCGATGGCTTACAAGATTTAATTGTGGGTAATGATTTTGGCGTGAATGCTTACTATTTAAATCAAGGTGCAGGAAAGTTTAAAGATGTATCTGCCATACTCGGGACCGATAAGCCTTCTTACACCATGAATATTGGTTTAACGGATTTAAATGGTGATTTTAAGCCCGATATTTATATCTCGAATATTGTAACGATGAATAAAGATGAAAAGTATGTGTTGCCAAGCGAAGATACTCGAATGAAGTTTAACCCTGAAAAGCTAGCAAATATGCGAGTGGTTGAGGCCAATGATTTATTTTTGTCTTCGTCATCTGTTGATTCTGAAAACATGTCAGCGGGATTACCACAATATTCGTTGAGCGATTTAGTTGGCCGGGGTTACTCTTCTACAGGTTGGTCGTGGGATGCTGACTTTTTTGATTTTGATAATGACGGTGATGATGATCTTTATGTACTCAATGGCATGAATGAGTTCAACCTTTATAGTAGTAAAAACCCTTATTACACTGACCCGTTAAGCAACGAGAAAAAAGATATTTTAATGCCCGTTTCTTTTAAAGAGACTAATGTGTTTTTTACTAATCAAGGTGGGCGTTTAGTTAATGCTTCACGTGAAAGTGGTACGGATTTATTAAGTAATTCACGTAGTGCGGTGTATCTTGATTATGATGGTGATGGCGATCAAGATGTGATCCTTAATAACTACCATGAAGCGGCTGTTGTGCTACGTAACAACAGTGAGGCACTGGGGCATAATTGGCTTGAAATTAAGCTCGTGGGTAAGCCAAGTGCCGGAGTGAACTTAGATGCCATCGGTGCGCGACTTGAAATAACAACAGAGCAAGGCAATACCGTTTGGCGTGAAGTGCATGGCTCTATTGGCTATATGTCGGTTCATCCAAAAGTTCAGCATGTTGGTTTGGGTAAAGCCAAAGGATTGTCTATTAAAGTGATTTGGCCAAATGGACGTGAGCAACAGGTAAAAACGCGCGCGGTTAATCAACGTTTAACGATTCAATATGATCCTACTGAAGCGCATTAAGGGTAAATAGATTGGGTTATCTTTTTTTTAACGTTCGAGTGTTTATCACACCGGCTAGGTGTCTCATTGCATTGATGCTGGCTACGATTATTAACAGTTTTGTTGATTCGGCTGCTTATGCTGCGGATACGCGATCATCACCGTCGATAGGCGCAAATATTTCCAAAGCAACATTTGCTGATTGGCAAAAAAGTTACATTAACAAATACCCACGTTTTTCACTGGGTGATCCAAGTCAGCACAATCCCCCAGCATACTTAAACGCCTTAGTAGAACAAGAATCGCCGTATTTATTTCGGCACGCGACTAATCCTATCAATTGGCAGGCTTGGCGTCCTGCTGTATTTGAAGACGCTAAAAAGACCGGTAAGTTAGTCTTTCTCTCAATTGGTTACTCTACCTGCCACTGGTGCCATGTAATGGAAGCCGAAAGCTTTGTTGATTTAGGCATTGCTCAGCAACTTGGCGAACATTATATTTCGGTTAAAGTCGACCGAGAGCTTTCGCCTATTATTGATCAGCATTATAAGCAAATTTTAGAGGCTTTAACGGGTCGAGCAGGGTGGCCAATTACCGCTATATTGAATGCAGCCGGTGAGCCTATATTTATTGGCTCATATTTAACAAGAGAAAAATTGAGCTTACTGTTGGATAACACACAACGGGTATGGCAACAAAACCCAAGTATGTTAAACATGAGCGCTAAGCAATTAGTGAGTTTGATCACTTCTGCTCGTGCTAACACAAATAATGCCACTACCCAGCATGCGGATGATTTAGTGTGGGACAAGATCCTATTAACTGGGGCGATGAAAACCTTAGTATCGAGATTAGATCCGCAATTTGGCGGATTTAAAGGTTTGAATAAATTTCCGACTGAGGCTTCTTTATTATTTCAGCTGGCGTTTCTTGCACGTAATGATATGCCAGATTTAGCCAAGTTGGTCAAATTACAGCTTGATCAAATGATGACTCATGGTTTGTACGATCATGTTAATGGTGGTTTTCATCGTTATTCAACAGATGCTCGTTGGCAAGTCCCGCATTATGAAAAAATGTTATACAACCAAGGGCTAATGTTATCTGTTTATAGCCAAGCCTATTCTATTTTTGGTGATCCTAAATATAAAGCGTTGTTGCAACATGTCGTGGATTTTGTACGCCATTGGTTTTATCAACCGAATATAGGGTTTGGTAGCGCAGTTGACGCGGTATATAAAGCGCAAGAAGGCGGTTTTTACCTTTGGCAAGCTCAAGAGTTAGAGTCTACGTTATTAACCAACACCAACACCAACACCAACACCAACACCAACACGCTAGCGGATGTACTTAAGCCTTATCGATTCTCTGATACATTATTTGGTGTAACATTTAAAACCCCTTTTTCAGTTGCTAATAACAATGCGCAAAAAGCGTTGTTAGACGCTCGACATCATTGGCCAAAACCATTTATCGATAAAAAAGTGATCGCATCTTGGAATGCTTTAATGATCAGTGGTTTGGTCGCTGCTTATAATATTACTCATGATCAAACAACTTTAGACATGGCGAAAGATGGCATGCAAAGTTTATTAGCCCGTCATTATGATCTTAAAAACAAAACGTTATATCGAAATGCGGTAGGCGGGCAATTTTCAACACTAGGCCGATTGGATGATTATGCTTTTACCGCGAATGCTATTTTAGATTTGTATAATATTACCGGTAATGTGTATTGGAAAACAACCGCTTTACAGCTAGCCAATATTATTGTGAATCAATTCGATACCGAAGCCGGGGTTTATCTTTCTCTTGATAAACGGCAAGTAAAAGCGACAAATCTGCGTGAACAAAATGTGTTAGTTGATGGTGAAACGCTTTCAGCTAATTCGGCAGTTTTGCAGTTATTAACGCGGATCCGAACAATGACCAATAACTCTGCTTTTGGTGGTGCAACAGACTGGCAGCATCATTTGCACAAAATTCAAAAAGGCATTCAATCTCAATTTACGCAACAAGATATTGGCAGTGCCGGTGGCGTTGCAAAAAGCTTATTGGCACTGGATACTCAATCTATGCAAGCTGTTCAATACTTTGCGGGTGGAGCCGGTAAGGTAACTTTTGATATATCGAGTGGTCATCACTGTAAAGGAGATATGGACTTGGCAATTCATATTAAGCTTGAGGAAGGTTGGCATATCAACTCGCATCAACCCATACAATCACATCTTAAAGCGACGTTAGTGGAGCGTATTCAACTAAAAAATGCTGAGGCTCAGCGTGTAAATATTGAATACCCAATCGGTTCAAACCTGCGTGTCGGGTTTTCAGCCGAAGAATTAAGCTTGTACGAAGGTGAGTTAGTCATTAACGGTGAGCTTCCATACTTAATTGACCGAACGTTGATCGTGCTTAAGGTCCAAGCCTGTGACGACAAAATGTGCCTGTTCCCAGAAGAACTTCAATACCCAGTGCCAAGTTGTGTGCGTAATTAGAAATTGTTAGAAAGCCGTTTGTGAGAATCAAATCTAATTGCTTTCTTTAATTAGATTTCTTGACGCTAATATTTTCAAATAATCTGCAGTGTAAAACTGAATATACCGGATGTATAGCGAGGAGCGAGTATTGAGCTATTTTAATGGATTTTACATTGGTCATACTTTTGACAAGCTTAGCCTTAACCGCTTTTTCTAAAAGTATTAAAGCAAACTTTCATCTATTTAGCGTACTACCTGGATTAAAATGAAATATACCCAATTTTTGATTCTCATTTTCAATGAATCTAACGAGGTTAAAGGAGAGTAAAATTTCACATGCCTAATTTAGCTTTTATGACATTTATTGCTTGATTAGGTGAGTTTTCTTTTTGCCAGTTTTGAGAGGCTATTTGGGCTTGTATTGTTAATTGTTCTATTTGAGATATAGCTTGAATTATAGCTTGAGTAATACTTGCTTCTGAGAAACTATTAAATGCAACTGCAGCGCCTTTAACTGCTTTGATTTGGTCCACCATTAGAGATTGTGCTGGGATCACTGTCGGTTTTGCTAAAGAGACCGCGTCTGCAAATACACCTGAACTGCGCATTAAATATCGCTGCCAATAGTATGCTAATACAATCAATTTACTCTGCTGGATAATTTCGATAAATGATTGTCTTTCTAATGAACCATAATGAATGATCAAATTTTTTGGTGAACCTATTTTAAAAAACCAAGCGGCCACGTTTTCGTATTCATAAGCCTCTGTAACTTGTAAAAATATTTTTTTTGTTGGCAAAACAGTTAAAAGCTGATTAATAATTTGAGGTATTAATTGAGTTCCTCTTTCTGGTCGATATTGTCCGATGAAACTAATATCATAAATCGTCGGTATGGCCTTTCTACTTTGTAGCTTGTGGCTTTCTATATGATAAGGAATAGGGTAACAGGGTAACTGAGTCGTCTGATGGATGTATTGTGCTAATCGGTTGTTATTTAATGTGAAAACAGCCGTTTTGAATTCTGAATATGCTTCTCTTAATGCATTAGCGGCGAGGTTATAATAACCTTCTGGTACAGAAATGCTTTTTTTATCTTCTGACAATTTAGTAGCAAAATGTTGTCTATGGATAATAAATGCGACGAAAGGCTGTTTGTTTTTGGGTAAAGTCTGTAACCATTGTGCAACGCCGTAAATTTCAGCTTCAAGCGCGTAGCTCACGATGATTAAGTCATCTGCTTGCAAATTTTTCCCATCAATATTTTGGCAAGCCAAACCAAAATGTCTTGATTTTTCACAAAAATCATAAAGCTCGGTTAGCCCTTCTGGTGCGGCGAATGTGTGCTCAGGAATTAAATTAAAAGATGGAATTACATCATATTTTTCTTGCCATTCAGTTGGCGCTGAAGAGTGGCAATAAATATAATGTTCTTGTTTTTGGTCAAAAAACAATTGCTTCCAACCTATAAGTTCAGGGAACTCATGTGCCGATTTATCTTTTAACCCATGCTGAATAATATGAATCTTCATTTATGATTAAATACCTTCGGAGGGGGGGTTAAGATCATGACTGAACAGTGATTTGCTTTTCAAACACAAAACGAGCCAACTCCTGTTTACTCTCATTCAATAAGAACAAGTAATATTGCCCATCAGTTAGTTTGTCCCACATCGATTTAGGTAATGACCATTTTTGTAAATTTTTAATATTGATAGCACTAGATGTGACTCCTGATGGCGATTGTGATACTTCAAGCCAATGAGCGGATTCTGAGTAAAGCGTAAGATCGATACAAGGTAGCTCACTGCCAATACGATTAAAAGTTAACTTGAGCTGTTGAGGGACTTTCGGTTTAGCCGATAAAATGGGTTGACCGTATGGACCGAATTGCTGTTCATAATAACGCTTAGCTGATTCAGCGAACCAAAGAGCGGCTTTAGGTTGTTTTCGCGAACTTTGATTATAGTAATGGATAGCTTCCGCTTGTGGAACGTAATAAGCATTGAACCCATGATTTTTTAAGCGTTGAAGCCATTCGGTCTCTTCAAAATAAAGCTGATATTTTTCATCAAACGCTCCAACTTTATTCCATACATCTCTGCGTATTCCGAGAAAAGCGCCACATAGCTCAAAGCCTATTATTGGTTCTTTAGCTTGCCAAAAACGATAAGCATGTTGCCGCCACATGATTTGATTAAAGCTGTTTATTTTTTTATTCGTGTTCCAATTGGCTGCGAGTAATTCACAAGCAAATGTTCTCTTTGGTGTTGGTGCACAAATAACCGTTTTTTCATCGTCCCAAAATAGCTTGGGCGCAACGGTAGCCGCGCCGTTTTGTAAATGCTTAAGCAGTGTTTTAAGACAGTTGGGTGTTAATTTTAAATCTGGGTTCATTAAAAATATATAATCAGCTTGTGTATGTTTCACACCAAGGTTAACGCCACCAGCGTAGCCGATATTAGTTTTACTGAATATGTATTTTACTGGCAACTGTTTAAATAATGTTTGCTCGGTTCGGGTGCTTCCATTGTCGACGATAATGACTTCTACTTGAGTCTCTAATTCGTCAATTTGTTCTTGAATGTTGTCAAGTAAATCGAGTAGAAGTGCCTGTGCATAGTAATTGACTATCACTATGGCTGTGGTGGCCTCGACCTTTGGTTTTATGGTCGGTATGCTATTTAAATATTTGAGCTGAGTATCTAAGCTTTGTTGAACTTGCGAATTGTTGGGGTATTTATGTGCACCAATATATAAGCAATACAGTGCTTTAAAGGGGCGTTGTTTTTTTTGTAATAATAAACCTAAATGATAATGAAGATCTTCTAATTCGTTATTCAATAAAAAAGCACATTCCAAATAATTTAATGCTTTTTCATTATTTTTTAGCTCTAATGAGAGTTGGCCTGCAAATTTATAAAGACTTGAATTAGTTGATGTATTTTGTAACGCGAATTCACTTTCATGTAATGCTTGACTAAATAAACCTAAATTCGCATATAGGTTACAAAGCTTAAGTGAAATATCTAAATTATGAGGAGCTACTTGCTTTGCTTGTTGAAAATACTGTAGCGCATTTTGCTTTTTGTTTTGAGCTAGTTTTAATTCGCCTTGTACTAATAGTGCCTCAAAAGAGTCTGAAATGGTTAAGTACTGATCCGCTATTTCTTCCGCTTTATTAAGCTCATTTTTTGACAGTAATATCTTAATCCAAAGAGCCGGTAGTTCGACACCGCTAAATACATTAACGTATTTATTAAAAAGCTTTTCAGCGTTTTGTACTTGCCCTACAAGGTTGAATGTTTCAATCAGTGACGATACATTGGACGTTGTCGGTAAGGCCGTAACCCACAGATAAAACTCATTTAACCAGCGTAAAATCACGCTATGGTGAGTATCTACTCTGTATTGTGTTATAGGTGCTTGAGGTGCACAGCCCGAATTACCTTCCGCATGATAACTAGCAGATGTTTTTCCTGTGTAATGGAAAGGATACATACTTGAAAGCTGTAACCAAAAATCCCAATCTTCTAATTGATCTAAATTTATATCAAATTTGCAACGATATACAGTCGGAAGGCGAGGAAATAATACAGCGTGAATTGGAATGAAGTTTCCTGTATAAAATCGGCATTTATCAAATGGGTCGGTAAAATGTTTTATCGTTGTATTATTTTGAATATATCTGACCCCAGCGTAACAAATTCGACTTTTATTATAGAATAGCGTTTCATTGACTAGACTTTCTATATGGTCAGGGTCGAATTCATCATCATCATCTAGATATATGCAATATTCACCTTGGGCGCTTTGAAGTAAGCTGTTTGCCGCTGCCGCTCTTCCTTTAGTTTTTTGATGCTCTATTTGTTTGATTGCTTTAAAGCGGCCTTCAACCTGTCTCCAATCAATGTTGAGTTCATTTTCGTCGTCATTAACGATAATGAGTTCTATATTTTGATACCGTTGATTAACGACTGATTGAATCGCTCTAATTAAAAGTGATGGTCGCTGTTTTGTTCTGATCAAAACTGACACAAGCGGGAGCGCTATCGCCTCAACTTTCATTAAATGTTTGAACGCTTCACGATCAAAAATTTCTCTTATATCGTCAACATGACTCGGAAAAAGAAAAAATGATTCGCTGTGAACATCGGTTATATCGGCATGATTTCTAAGTTTATTTGTATTGATAATAGGGGCATCATTAACACACCGCGGATGCTTTAGGTCCAATAAGCTTTGGTTTATGAGTTTCTGTTTCAATTCAAAGGTAGGCGTAATATCAACTAGTTTATTGTTTATTCCCTGATGTTTTTCCATATAAGCATACAGACTTAACTGGATCTTATGCTGCTTGATTAACTGCCAAGTGTTTATCGTTACTGTTTTCTCTTGATTATGAGAGCTTATTAATGCAGGAGTAAAAATCGTATCAATTTGCTTTGAATTAATTAAATCAATTAAATTTTTCTGAATAGGCTTGGTCCATTTTTCACCCATGCAAGTATATAAACAATGAATTTCAGCTTGTAAATGTTTTTTAATTTCTTCGATGTTAAAACTTTCTGTCGTCGTTTTATTGGTTTCATCAAATAAAAAGACTAAATGCAGTTCGTCTAAAAATTCTTGATTATGCAGCAATGTTCCACCCATTATTTGAAATAAATGACTGTAATTATTGAAGATAATCAGCCATCGCTGGCCTGTAAGCATGGGTAAATGTGTTTTATTATTTTTTTTATTTATCATTGTAATTAATCGATAGTTTTTAAAGTCACTAGGGTATATAAGCATGCTCTTTATTAGAGCTGTTATATGGACGTTTCATAAGCATATTTTTGATAAAAATATCAATAACCAGCTAAACTTAAACGCCGTTTTATTTTTTGTAAGTTATTGAAACTTAGTTTAATATTTTTAATATATCAATTTATTTGGTATGCGAATTTACTGTATTTGTTGAATTTAGCTATGTCATTAGGGAAAGTAACAATATGCGAATTTTAATTTTATCATTAAGCCGCAGTGGTAGTACGGCTTTGTATTATCAAATCTTAGCTGAGATGCCTAAGAGCACGCTCGAAATTTTTGAACCTTCAATTGATTTATTAAAACTAAAAGACTTACCTTCCCAATGTATAGCAAAGGTTATAATTGACTCTTCTCGTATGGAAAGCTTATCCCCTCTGATTGAAAAATTTGATCATGTGATCGTTTTAGTGCGGGATCCGAGAGATCGTTTAGTTAGTTCTATGTTGTTCGCAATGCACGGTGTTGATAAAGAAGAATTAGATAGGCGTTTGCACCATTTAAAACAAAAGTCAGAGAGCCCAATTGAAACCCCTTTTCTTGATCTGATTGCTAATATTTACCCTGGCTGGACGGTTGAAAAAGTATGCAAGCAGGTTAGCACGGACCTTAAATTAGTTGATGAAGTATTGTGTTTCTCTAAACGCTGTATTTGCATTAAATATGAGATGTTTATACAAAATAGTATTGAAGATTTACGTGACCAGTTAGGGTTAAATAGTCATGGGCAGTATAGTATTCCAGAGAAACATGCCTATGGTAAGCGACGAGTTAAATCAGGTGATTGGAAAAATTGGTTTCTATCAAGTGACGTCACGCATTTAAAGCCTTTTATGCAGCCATTTATCTTAAATTATCAATATGAGGCAACTTGGGAACATTCGGAGAGTCCCTGCATTCCTTTAAAACATAGCATTGATTTTGTTTTAAATGCTTATCATAAAAACATCGAAATGACATCAAAGGGCATCAAATGGCAATCTAGTTAATTAATTTAATAAGGCTACTTTGCTAGTTGTTTCCATACCCAAAAGTCAGATTTTTCTAGTATATTTTTTAGCTCGCCATATTCTTCACATAGTGAAAAAACAACATTAGCTATGCCTTCATCGGCTAATAAATATATAGGATTGTGATAATGACAAATGTAAGGTTTATTTATCGGATCTATTGTTCTTAATTCGCCTGGAAAGTTGAACGCTTCTGTTAAAAGTGCGTGTTTAATTTTATTTTTGATAATTAGTGTAGCAAAGGACATTTGATCTAGATTAGGGCGTTTCCGAGGTAAATTATCAAATAAGTCTATTTTTCTAGCTAAAGCTATCCAGTCTTCTGCAAAATTGTTGACTACATTTTTGATTGCTAATACCCCGCAATTAAAATATAACGGCATGGCTTGATTGAGCACCGTTGATCTATATTTTTTATCTGGGGGTCCAAGTTCAAGCTTTGTATATAGTGTTTGCCATTCATCATTACTATGATGATCCATATCTTCTAATTTAGCAAAAACGTCAACATTCTCATCAACATGAAAAGAGTCAATGTTTTTTAAACAGACAATATCTGAATCTAAAAAAACTTTCCATGAGCAATTAGTGGCGACGGCTAAGCAAGCTAATTTATGGCCTATCAAATAATCTTCTGCTAATGGATTGGCAATTGGTTGGCATTTGATTCCTAGAGAGTAGAAAAAATTCAATATACGGGGTTGTGGAGGTGCTACATGTTCACCTTGGGGGATACAGGCAATGATTTCATATGAACACCGTAAGTATTGTTTCAAAGATGCAGCTAAAACAGCGGACTTAATATCTAATCCGCCACCTTGGCAAACAAATCTAAAACTATATTTAGGCTGCATTTTTTAATCTATGTTCGGTTTATTGAGTAAAGACAAAATGGGATCACAACTAATTATAGACTTTAATTCTGGGTATGTTTTGATTAATAACCTTGCTATACCTGTTGATGCATCATCGCCTAGCAAGTGTATGGGTTCATGGTAATGTACAAATTGTGGCAGTTTGTGACTATTAATAGGTAGCAAAGGTAAAGACCAGTGGAAGTCTTGATTTAATAAATGACAACTTAACCCTAAAGATGATACGGCAAAGGGGAGAGAAATTTGATCTAAGAAAGGCCTGCATTTGGGAAAAAGGCTCGGTTTATTTAAATGTTTGGCATAAGCTACCCATTTGGCATAAAGCTGTTTAGCTTTTGTCGTAACAATAATCCCTGAATTAAAACATAAAGGCATATCCTCATTGGAAATACTTGATTTAAAACTAAAATGTGGAAGATCCGAATGACAGTACTGATATATTTTTTGCCACTCTAGTTGAGTTAGGTCAGATAAGTCAGTTAACCTCGCAGCAAAGTCTGCATTGGTTATTTTTGTTTCTTCACGAAATTCACGCATACACATAATATCTGAATCTAAAAATATCAGCTGTTCTGCTTCCGTTTGTATATTAAAACACGAGAGTTTATTGGCAATTAAATATCTTCGGTCTATGTGGTTATCTATATATTCAATCCGAACATTGAGTTTTTTCAAGAATTGAATGACTTGCTTTGAAGGTGGGAATACTTCGGGGTAATTAGGGACTGCGGCGATAACTTCAGCATCGATGCGAAGGAAGTAATCTAATGAAGCCGCTAATAAAGAAGCTTGAGGCGCTAGCTCTCCTCCTTGGCAGACGAATACAAAAGCCAGTTTCATTCTTCTTTAGTGCTCTCTATCATTTGAGCTTGCGATATAAGTTGTTCTATGCTTTTTAGCTCTTTTTTCTTTGCGGAATGCATACATTCTAATAGTTGAAGCATTTGAGCATCATTAGGAATGGCTTTAATTTCAAGCTGTAATAATTTTATTTCTCGTATGATTTCTCTCGCTTGCTTAATGTCTTTTAGATCACCTGACTCAATTGCTTGACGTAAGTTATTGACGAGAAAGAACTCTCTTAATGAGACAATCAATTATGTGTACTCTTTGTTGATTAAATTTTGTATGCGATTTAGTTCGTAAGCGTTTTGAACCATAAAGTCATTTAGTGTGTTCTGCTCTGATAAATTTAACGGAGATGGCCAATTTTCAATCGAATCGTATTCAATCTTATTTTCCAAATTCAACAATGAATTGTCCATTAAGTTTAAAAATGATTCTATCTTTTTAGTTGTTCTTCTTGTTTCTGTAAATAGCTTATCTTGTGGAACAATCAAAATACGATCTGCTTGCTGGTTTGCAAAATTCATCATAGAGCAATTACTTTCTAGCCAGTATTCGGCTAAATAGCGAATGTTGCCGCCGGGGAATACTCGCTCTCCCGTTTGTGGTGATTTCAATGCATTTTTATTTACATTAAAACATCGAGCCTGTTTATCTCCGTTTGTTTTAGGCCACACATGCTGAATCCCCCTTTGCTGCATTCCTGGTCGTTCAAATAAGTTCTTTAAACTGCAGACTACTTTATCAAGCGACCTGATTGTCCAAATAAACTTGGCTTTTGGAAATAAAGCGGCGACTAAATTTATTTTGTTACACAAATGAGGGTTTTTATTGAGAAAACGGATTTTTTCATTGACTGGTTTGGATCCTATATTTTTTATAATTTCTTCTGAGAATGCGTGTTTTAGAGAGGGGATAGGGACTTGGTTTATATTATTTTGGTTGAGTGAAGGGCATTCGGTGCCCTGTACATCTGACGCAATTGCTACATTACCCACATTGCTCCAAATCCTACGAAGTTCAAAAGGGCAACCTATAATGGATGATGATTCATTCAGCCTTAAGCCTAAAAAGCCTGTACCACTTCTCATCGTGCCTATAATAAAAATAGCGTTTTCTACGGCATTATGAGCACATTTATGAACGTACTCGTTTGGCATGTTGAACATTTTTTACTTTATAATATCTTATCTATATGAATATTATAGACTATTTATAAATATACCGCCTCTATTTATGTTTATTTATAAAATCCACACTATTATTAACGGTGTATTTGGATCGGTTCAACCTTCAAGTTTTGTTTGGTTCGGCTGTCATTGATACATATTATTGATATTCTATTTTTAATATCGTTTATCGTGAATTCGAGAACTTAATGCTAAGAAAAACATTATTTATTCTGTTAATAGGTTAACTGAGACTACCAAAATTGATAACTCCAAATATTAAACCACTTACTAGTATTGAAAATTACGAATCACAATATTTATCATTATTTTTGCAAGTTTTTGAACATGAAACTGATATCAATATGTTCCGTTGGAAATTTTCAAATAGCCTTTCAATATTAAACAGTGCGGTAATAGATGAGCAACTGGTTGGTTTTTATGGTTTTATGCAACGTAACTTTACTTATAAAAACCGAATACTGAATGGCTTACAATCCTGTGATGTTATGGTCGCGCCACACATGCGAGGCCGATTAACACATAGTATGTTTAATAAAATATTTAATAATTATATTGAATACTTTCAAAAAAATGTTGAGGCTTGCCATCTCTTTTTTGGTTTCCCGAATCAGCGAGCGATGAAGTTAGGAAAACGGACTTCTGGTTATACATTAATCGATGAGTTCTATTGGCTTGAATGGCGAGAAAAATTCAATCATAAATTAGTTAAAAGTTATCAAGTTAGCTACGTTCCATTTGATCATGCGCAATTGAATTTGCTCAACCAGTGTTGGTCAAATATGTGTAAAGCTTATAAGCATAGTTATATCGGGATACGTGATGCTAATTTTATACGTCAGCGATATGTTGCTCATCCACAAATAAAATATGAGCTTTTAAGAGTCGACCATGTCATAACCGGTAATATCGCTTATGTTGTTATCAAAAAAATGAATAATGAAGTGTTGATAATGGATGTTATCTGCTCACACGATTATTTTGGGACTGTTGTTCATTGCTGTGCCGATAAGCTATTGGATGAAAACCAATGTGAAGTGGTAAAAATGGGGATAACAAAGCAATTTTCAACCGATATAATACAAATGAACCCAGCTGTTGTTATTTCACAAAGCAGTCCTGCGCCAGCTGCTGGTTCTGGATTAACGAGTATGAGCGCGCCTGAAATGAAAGAGGTTTATAATTCTCTGTATCAAAATTTATTTTTAACGTTTGGTGATGCGGACTTTTTATAATGATGACAATGAAAACTAGTACTTATGACGACAAGTTACTCCGATATGTTTCTTTAGAATCTCATTCATCCTGCAATCAAGCTTGCTATTTTTGTCCCGTTTCTGTTGCACCACGCAAACCAGTTGTTATGGATATGAACCTATACCGAAATATTATAGAGCAGCTTGCTAACTATCGGAGCACTTTAGATGCTGTTTTCATGAACCAGTATAATGAACCTAGCATTGATAAGCATTTTATTCAGCAAGTGGATTTAATAAAGCAACATGGTTTAGTTCCTGCTGTACTAAGTAATGGCTCTGGATTGACCCCTAGGAAGGTTGAACAATTGTTAAAAGTAGGAGGGTTGGGGTTATTAACCATCAATTTATCAACATTAGATCAGCAGCAATATATAGAGGATAGGGGTAAAAACCATTTAACACAGGTGATTAAAAATATTGACTATATGCAAAATAAACGGGTTGCAGGCATTATGAAAATAGTCGTATTGGGACAAGATGACTTGATTCATGAATCTAATTATCGAGCGATCAAAGAAAAATATAAAGACAGTTTGTTTGAGGTTGAACAACATACCGCTTCAGATCGTGCACACTATTTTGATAACGAAAACGGGGGTCAGCTTCATCATAAATCCTTACGTGGATGTGAACAGATGGGCTCTAGAACACTTAACCATTTGCACATTACTGCAGAAGGTAAATGTGTTATTTGCTGCCAAGATTACGACGAGAAATATGTCATTGGTAATTTAACCTCTCAATCTGTTGCTGATGTTTTACATTCAGAGAAGTTTGAGCAAATAAGGCGCTGGACCGATGGGGTCGATGAAGCTCCAGATGATTATATATGTCGAAAGTGTTCTTTTGCTAAAACAGGTGAGCAGCCATGAATATTTGTTTTGTGCTTGATGAACCTGGTTTATATGGCGGTGTAAAAGTAGTATTTCAATATGCAGAAATGTTGAGAAACCAAGGGCAAAATGTAAGTATTCTCGCCAA
The DNA here is from genome assembly GCF_003286125.1 of Algibacillus agarilyticus. Taxonomy (GTDB): domain Bacteria; phylum Pseudomonadota; class Gammaproteobacteria; order Enterobacterales; family Alteromonadaceae; genus Algibacillus; species Algibacillus agarilyticus. The sequence continues at coordinate 13,450 of NZ_QMED01000001.1, read as the reverse complement.
AGGTAAGCAACCTGAATGGTCAAACTATGAAGGGCCTTATGTTGATTACAAAAATGAATCCCCTGTTATCCCTCGTCAAGACCTCGTTATTTGTACTTACTATACAACGTATCCTTTTTCAAAATTATTGAATATTGGCCCTGTTGTACATTACTGCCAAGGAATAGAGGCTGACTTTGAACATTTACAGCATGAATTAAAAACTATTGATGAATTTTATCAATTAAAATTACCGACACTTACCATTACGCCACATTTACAGAGTGACCTTAAAAAACGCTATAATCGGGATGCTTTTTTATTACCACCAATGGTTGACGCCTCATTCAGCGCTAATGATAAAGTTTTACCTAGCGACGAACCTTGGATTTGCGTGTCAGGTATTTTTGAGGCACCTTTTAAAAATATCCCTATCGCACTACAAGCTATCAATCTAATTAGGGCTCGTGGGTTTAAATGTAGGGTTCTTCGTATTTCTGCTTACCCACTCTCCGATGATGAAAAAAAATTACTCGTTCCTGACAAATATTTACATAATATAGTGCCGGATGAAGTTGCGGATGCAATAAGAGAGTGTGATTTAATCCTGTTCTCGTCAATTGACGCTGAAGGTTTTGGATTGCCGCTTCTCGAAGCAATGGCTAGTGGAATACCAGCTGCTGCATGCGATATACCTTCTGTAAGATATATGACAAACAACTTACACCCGTTGTGCGATCCAACTGCTCCTGAACAATTTGCCAATACGGCATTAAATTTATTAACAAACCCAGATAAATGGAATAAAGCTAAACAACTCGGATTGGCGTTAGCTGAACGTTTTAAGCATAAAAACGCTAAAGCCCGCCTTCAAGTCGCATTTCAAAATTTAGTCGATTATACATATTCGGCAAGACATCTAACAATTGGTATATATTTAAACGCTTCGTCTAAGATTGATAACTCTGAAGAAGTTCAATTAGCAAGACAACAACTTATGTATAATATGCGTAAAGTTTTCGGTAATGTCGTATGGCTGGAAGATCAGCAAGGTGTTGCCAATGCTGACTATTTATTAATGCTAGAACATGAGCAAATATATTTGTCTGAGCTTAGTTTACGAACTGTTTTTATTAATATGCTTCGTCACAATGCAAATATTTGTTACTTGACTGCCTTACAAGATGTGCCAACTGAATGTATTACTGCTATCCACTCTTTAAAAAATTATGAAGACTGTGAGCGAGAGATCCTCAATTCTGGGATCGCTTTTTCTGTGCCTGAAAATAAAAAGATAGCAGTCATTTCTCTATTAGATTTACCTAAGATTGATCGCGAGAGCATTAAATTACAAGAATGGCATATAAACCCTTTACCTTCATTACCTAAACGAATTCTTGCTACCGGGCTTTATCTTTCTTTTGATTATTATGGGAGTGAAAGACATGACTTATTACCTTATATACCCCAAAATACAGCATCAATATTGGATATTGGCTGTGCCGAAGGTAGCTCTGGTCGTATTTTTCGTAATAAATTAAATTGTAAAATTTTTGGTGTTGAAATTAATCCGGATGTTGCTCTTATAGCTGAGAAGTCTTTAGACCATGTTTATGTAGGTAATTTTGAAGATTGTTCGATTGAAGAAAAGTTTGATGTTGTTATCGCTGCTGATGTAGTGGAACATCAAGTTAATATTCATGATTTTTTAAGAAAAATGGTATCGTTGACAAATAAAAACGGCCGCGTTTTATTATCCCTACCCAATATTGGTCACCATTCTATTATTGAAAGTTTACTGGCTGGACGTTGGGACTATGTGCCTATCGGATTGTTATGTGTGACTCATGTTCGATTTTTTACTAAAAAAACAATCGTAGAATGGTTTAGTCAAATGGGCTTTGATGATGTTGAAGTGCATCCCGCACAACAAACAAGTTTACCCGATCGGTTCAATGCTTTATCTGAGTTATTCGATCTGGACATGACTAGTTTAAAAACGCTGGGTTTTTATGTTGTGATAAACGTGAATTAGTTATTTTTAGTGTGCTGTAAATTATCATTAAGTCTTGGTTTCAATTGAGCTAATAACTCATCGCAGACTTCATCAGTTATTTTGGTATTTTTTGCATATTCACATATTTGTATAGAAGCTTTAATTTGATCAAGATTTACACATAAATTACATAGTTCAAGCAGGGCGCTTGAATTATCAAATTTATTAAGCACTAAATTCGCTAGGGTAGATAACCATTTGATCTGTAAGCGGCTTTTTATTGATTGTGTTAATTGCGTTTTATTTTTTTCATCTAAAGCACCATTTTGTTCAATGAAATGAAATTGATTAGATTGGATTAACTGCAGACAATAGTCCCATTCTGCTGCATTAGGTAGTTGAGTATCAAATTTGATGACAGAGTATATTCTTCGTGGAATGAGTAATGTAAATAACGGCAGTATTTGATCATAATAAAAGTCAGGTATATTTACGTCATTTGTGATATTGAATTGAGTTGACGGTTTGTTTGAACAATATAATTTGTGGCTTTCATGATTATTTGCATCTTTTGCTAACGTTTTTATATGGTCAGTCTCTATTGGGTCGTCATCTTTTAGGAATAAGCAATAATCACTTTCAATATTTTCCAATTGCTGATTAAGAATTGTATAACAACTTTCCGATGGCATAATGTCAATTTTATCTATTCGGTTAAATTTACTCAAAAGCCAATCAGTATCTATGTTTTGTGCATTTTGGGATAATATTTGTAAATTCAAGTTTGGGTAATTTAAACGTGATAACGACTCTAAGGTTGAATTTTTATTAATTTCATTTTTTGTATTGATTATAAAAAAAAGCGTAACTTCCACATAGTTTGCATCCGTTGCACCAAACGTAAAATTATTAAAGTATTGAGTGACTGCATTTGCTATATCACCTGATACATTTTCGAATTGGTAAAATGATTCAGCAAAACGAATATCTGGACCTAATGTCAATGAGCGTAATCGGTTACCAATTTGTGAATATTCGGCATAAGGTTGATTAAGAAGTTGAGATTCGTAAATAGATATGAGGTTTTGTTTTTCTTCAATCTCATCAGTTATGTTGACTAAGATGTTACTCATTCCTTGATTGCTTATTTCATAGCTAATCAAGTTGAAGATAGTGGTGCTTTCTTTAGCAATATCCCAAACACATGCTGTTATTTCTCTGTGATCAGGATGATAATCTAAAGGTGAGGGAACAAAAACAGTATCGGGTTTGTGTTGCTCTATTTGCGCTAATATAGCTAATTTTAATTCTTTGGCAGGTAAACTTCGATCGCCGAATTCTAAAAAAATTGGCTTGGCGTTGAGATGTCCACAGACTGTAACTGCTTCTGCATTACGAATTGCTTCTTTCCCACCTTTTGAACCATCGGTTACATAAACAATCGTTATATTTTGCAGCTTAGACCTATGCTTTAGTATTGTGCCTCCCATTCCAATAAGTTCATCATCTTGATGTGGGGCTATGACTAACCAATTATTACCAGGAATAATAGACGTTGCACAAGGGACTAAGTATTTCTCATTGAGCATGCTGCGAGCCTATGTCATTGAATCAATCTAACCGATTGAATTCTATTTATTATTTTAACATAGTAGTTATTATTTGGGCGTTTTACCATAGGTTAATGTATAAGTAATAAAGGGTAGTGGTATAACTTTTTTATTGCTAATCATTTAATCAATTCTAAGGGGAAGCCCCTTAGAAGTGATTAGATGAGATGTAGCTTAAGTCCCTTAGCTCTAGATGTTAGTGGTAACCCGTTGAGCTGCTTTTTATCGTATTACGCTCAATGTTCTATTCCTAATTAATAAACTAAGCATCAATAAATATAATATAAACCAAGAGGTTGAACCGCCACTTTTAACATTTACTTCTTCGTAGCGTTCAACCGTTACTGCAACTGTATTATGATCCTGACCGCCTCTACCATCATTGATAATATAGGTGATGGTTGCTTGGCCTATAAAGCTTGGGTCTGGAGTGTACGTTAATCGATTATCACTCGTTATGCTTACACTGCCGCTATTTGCAACCGCTGACTCTAAGACTATGTTGTCATTGTCGCTATCTGAGTCGTTACTTAACACATCAACGGTGATAGACGTTCTGTTGTTTGTTGTTGCAACATCTTCTATCGCGATTGGCTTGTTGTTGATATCCAGTATTAGATTCGCAGTATTGTCGGTTAATGTTGAATCAACTTGATCTTGAGTAACGGTTACGATGACATCTTGATCCGTTGTTGCATTAGCAAACACGGTGTAATCAATTTCTATACTTTGTTGGTTGGCGAGTGTTGCAAAAATACAGTCAGCTTGATGTATTGATGTATAGCTACAATGCTCATCATCAAATGTTAATTGAACCGCGCTACCTTCATAGTTGAAGCTCACGACGACATTCGTTGCTTTGAGTGGGCCGTTATTTAAAACGGTTACTTGGTTATTGATTGCGGCTGAATTCACTTCCAGCGCGATGTTTGATTTAGTTAACGCTAAGTTTATATCACTCAAGCTAATAAAGTTACCATCAGTTGAAACATACAAATTGAGTTGGCTAGTCGACTCATTATAAGCGACAACGTCACTAATGTTATCTCCATCAATATCGGCTGTTATGACGATTGAGCCTGATTCTGAAATAACTTCGTCAGCTAAATCGTAGCTTTGTTCCGAAGATTGCTCATTTCGTTTATAAATTTGGTATACACCATTTGCATTACCAACAAGTAAATCAAGAGAACCATCATTATTTAAATCAGATATCTCAACACTATGTGAATCGGCCGTACCGAAAGATTCAATGACCGACAACTTATCTTCCGCTTGCTGGTAAGTAATAATATTAACGGCTGCAACCTCGATCACTTGTGAATCAGAAACTTGAGTGTTATTTACTATCACAATGTCATTAACACCATCATTGTCTATATCTGCAACTTTCAAATCATTGAGGCTATCGACTGCAATTTCAGTAGATAACAAGCTACTAATATCAAGTATTGAGGTTTGAATATGTGCCGCTGCTCTAACTTCGTGAACGGGTCTTGCTTGTGTTGAACTTGATAGCAATGTGCCAAAGCCAAATAATGTTTGAAGCTTTTCACCCATACCTATAATTAAGTCATCAATGTTGTCGTTGTTTATGTCACTCAGTACAACTTCTTTTATGATTGAATCATTCCAGTTTACGATACTGGGGATAGTAGAGAAGCTACCTGCATTATTTCTAAAGAAGTTAATTTGACCTTCCGTGAAGGTAACTAAGTCGGTGAATCCATCAGCATTGAAATCTACAATATAAGCGCCAATTGATGTGCCCAGCGGTGTACTCGTTACAAGTGTAAACGTTCCGTCACTATTGTTGCGGTAATGAGCTGAATCTTCACCTGAATCGTTTATCGCTAGCACATCAATAATTGAGTCGTTGTCAAAGTCATGAGCAAAAATTTTGATTGTATTACCTAGATTATCAATCGTTGCCAATACATTGTTAATGTTGTCAGTCTCTGATGACAATATTTGAATAGGCTGCTCAAGACTCGTACCTGCTACAAACTCACTGTTTTCACTGGTCGATATGATATCTGCCACCGCGATACTGGTTGCATCTTCTAAAGCAAACGCTTCATTACTGACGTTAATCGCAATTACACTAACATTTATATCCGTGCTTTGAATCGTTAATGTGTTATTTGATTCATTGTCTAATACCGAAATGGTCGCTAATAAATCGCCAATTGCATTTGGTGTCACAGTGATATCAATATTATTTTGCTCACTGGTTAAAAGCGAAAGTGAACAAGAGATAACACTTTCGGCAGCGGTACAGTTTTCGGGCAGGCTATTGATTGAAACATTACCGTTTAACTGGGTGATTACGGTTCCATCGCTTAACTCTATGGCGGTATTTAACTGGGTGCTTAATGTTAAGGTCACGGGTTCTTCTACAATAGCCGAAGTTAGATCCCAAGCCGTTGTTAATGCAACTGTTGCTAAAGTACCTTCAACAACGGTTATCGTGAAGTTTTGTTCAGTTTCTAACTCACCATCTGACGCTAATAAGCTTACTTGAGTATCACCAACAAAATTAAATGGCACGTCACCAGACAGTTGATTTGAGGTACTAAGTGTTAGCCAGTCAGGTGCTGATTGTAAGGTTAGGGCAACTTGATTATCCGCATCAAAAGTAGAAACAGAGTAACTAATACGGCTACCTTGTAGATACTCTAAGTTATTCAGTGTGCTAGTGAATGTAGGTTGATCATTTACATCATTTAGATTGATACTAACCGTCACTATATCACTGCTTGCGGTGCCGTCTGTCGCTTGATAAGTAAAGCTATCTGTATTTATTTCTGAGCCATTGTGTGTGTAACTAAAGCTACCATTGCTGTTAAATATAAAGTCACTTGCAAAGGCTGGTTGAGAAAGTAAAACAGCACTGAGTGTGTCTTGGCTATCTACATCATTATCGTTAACTAACACACCCATATCAGGTGTAATGATTACACTAGCACCTTCATCTAAGGTAAAAGTATCGGCATTAGCAATAGGCGTATCATTAGTATTGGTTACGGTAAGCGTGATTTCATCGTTAACCGCCACGCCGGATAAATCTGACACGCTCACATTTAATGTTTGTGTGCCGACGTTATCGTTATTTGGCGTACCAGAGAACGTTAATGAACTGCTATCAAAGTTTAACCAGCTCGGTAAATTAGTTACGCTAACGGTTAATTGATCATTCGTATCTACGTCACTAAATAAACCAGAATCAAATGTATAGGTAAATGCATCATCTTCTGTGCTCGATATATTATCTAATTTAGCGGAAATAAAAGGGGCATCGTTTACATTGTTAACGGCTATAGTAAACGGCGTTAATGTTGTGGTTAGTTCATCGTCGTTAATTGATATGGTGATGTCGGTGAAATTACCTACATTATCGTTACCCGGTGTGCCAGTTATTTGACCTGTGTTTGTATCAAATATTGCCCAACTCGGTAGATTTTCTACTTTGTATGACAGGTTTTCACTATCAATATCTGAACCGGTTGGGGTAAAGGTGTATAGAGTATCTTCGTTTACGCTGGTATTAGCGGTGCCTGCAATGGTTGGGGCATCATTTACAGCTGCAATCGTTAATGAAACAGTCGCGGCCGCCGATGCTAACCCTTCTTCGTCTTGCACTGTATAAGTAAAGGTATCGGCTCCATTCTCATTGGAGTCTGGTGTATAAGTTATTGTTCCATCATCGTTAATTGTAACAACACCTAATTGAGCTTGAGTCACGATTTTTATTGAGGTGTTATCAAGATTACTATCAATATCAGAGTCATTGTTGATTAAATTAATGATAGCAACTGTGTCTTCATCGAATAGGATATCAGTGTCATTTGTTGCTGTAGGTGCATCGTTAACCGGTGTAATTTGAATTTCTACCGTCGCATCATTTTCAACCGCTAAACCTTGGTCATCAACCACTGAATAGGTGAACGAGTCTGAACCATTAACATTTTTATTTGGTGTATAGGTGACGGTTCCATCGCTATTAACAACCGCTGTTCCAAATAATGGTGCGGTTGTAATGGTAACTTGTGTTTCATCAAGTGTGCCGTCAACGTCAGAGTCATTACTCAATACATCTATCGTCACAACGCCATCTTCATTGAGTGTTATTGGACCATCGTTATTAGCGAGTGGTGCATCGTTAACCGCTAATACGGTTAGATTGACCGTCGCGATATTAGACTCTAAATCGTCGCTGTCTTTTATCGTGTAGGTAAGTACATCGTTACCGCTATAATTGTTGCTTGGTAAGTATTCAATATGACCATCGCTATTAACCGTAGCCGTTCCATTCTCAGGTGCTGTTTTTATGGTGACGCTTTCAGGTAATAGTTCACTATCTATATCTGAATCATTTCCTAATACATTTATGATGTAAACGGTGTCTTCACTGACGTTTGATACGCTATTGTCGACCGCTATAGGCGCATCGTTTACTGCATTAATGGTAATAGTCACGGATGCTTCGTTTGATACCCCTGAATCACTATCGGTGATTGTATAGGTGAATGTATCAGTACCATTGGTATTTGCGGTGGGGGTGTAGGTTAATGTCGAGTCAGTATTAATGACAACAGTGCCGTTGGTTGGGGTATTTACGACCGTGAGTTGAGTTGCATCAAAACTCATATCTTCAATATCGGTATCGTTATTTAATACCGTAAAGGTCACCGCTGTATCTTCATCCGTTGTCGCGGTGTCGTTCACTGCGACTGGAACATCATTACTACTAGACACTGAAACAGTAACAAGGGCCGCATTAGAAACGCCACCTTCACTGTCGGCAACTTGGTAGTTGAAGGTATCAGAACCATTAAAGTTGGCGTTTGGTGTGTAAGTGATTTGACCATCGACAACTGTAGCTGAACCATTGGCTGCATCGACTGTGATCGTAATTTCGCCTGTTGGTTTTGCATCTTCCACATCTGTGTCATCTGCAGTTACATCGATTATAACGGCGGTATCTTCGGCGGTTGATGCTGTGTCGTTATTGGCGATCGGTAAATCATTCACTGCTGTAATCGTGATGGCAACGTTCGTCTCATTTGACACGCTGCCTTGCTGATCAGCTACGGTATAGGTAAAGCTGTCTGAACCCGTTTGATTGCTAAATGGTGTATAGGTAATAACCCCGTTGGCGGTGTTAATACTTGTTGAGCCTTTAGTTGGTTCCGTCACTAACGTAACGCTTGCCGCTTGTAAGAAACCTTCTTGATCATTATCGTTAGCCAGAACATCTATTTGTATTGCATTATCTTCAGCAGTTGTCGTGCTATCTGCTGTCGCGATTGGCGCTTCATTTGAGGTCGAGAAGTTAAGTTCATTACTCGCGATACCGGCAAATGCATTGCCGCTTAAATCGGTGATAACAGAATTACTGATTAATAAGCCATAAGACACATTAGGTAGTAGTGTTTGACTGAATGTGGCAAGCACTTCCGAGCCATTAATCGAGATGGCATCTGAACTTATTGATTCAACCGTCGAGCTATCGGATAGTAATATTAAGCTGATGATGTCGCTTGTTTGCGCTAGTTGCACATCTTCATTAAAGGTTAACGTGGCTTTAAAACTGTTAACATTTATTGCTGTTACTTGATGCTGTGGTGAGCTACTAGTTAAAGTAGGAGCTACTGTATCAACATTAATACTTAATTGGGTTGCCGCGGTATTGTTATTGTCAGCTGCATCAGTAAAGGCGTTCGCTGCAATATCAATAGTTGCATTCACAATGCTAGATTCAGTAGGTGTAAAGCTAGCGGTGTATAGTGAATCAGAACCAGCAAAGTCGGATAGAACACCACCGGTAACGTTAATATCGGTTTCTACAAAATTTGAGCTGCCTTCACTTAATGTAAAGGTCAAGGTCGCAACATCCCCCGTTTTTAAAGCGTCATCATCTGAGGTAACCGTAATAGTCGGTGCAAGTGTATCAACAGATAAGCTTAGTTGAGCTGCTGTTGTATTGCTGTTACCGGCTGTATCTGTAAATAAAGTAGCGGAAACATTGATTATCGCTGTTTCAGTGCTGTTTTCTGACGGCGTAAAGCTTGCCGTGTAATTAACGCCTGAGCCGCTGAATGCGGATAATGAACCGCCAGACGTTGTGATGTCGGCTTCAGTGAAGTCGGTGCTTGTTTCACTTAATGTAAAGGTTAAGCTCGCAACATCACCTATTTTTAAAGCGTTGTCGTTAGTGGTAATAGCAACCGTAGGCGCTGTGGTATCAATCCCTAGATTGAATTGTGTTGCCGCGGTATTGTTATTGCCTGCCGCATCGGTAAAGGTGTTAGCGGCAATATCAATGGTTGCACTGACTACACTTGATGTTGTAGGGGTGAAATTAGCCGAATAGCTGCTACCAGAACCCGTAAAGTCAGACAACGTACCGCCTGTAAAGGTGATGTCTGTACCAACAAAATTCGTACTTTCTTCACTTAACGTAAAGGTTAGTGTTGCGACTTCACCCGATTTTAAAGCGGTATTGTTTGAGCTAATCGTAACAGTAGGTGCGATCGTATCAATGGTTAAGCTCAAGGTTGTCGCGGCTGAATTACCGTTACCTGCCGCATCTACAAAAGTATTGGCAGCCACATTTATAGTCCCATTTTCATTGCTTGATTCTGCTGGGGTAAAGGTCGCCGTGTAATCGATACCTGAACCATTAAATGATGAGAGTTCCCCACCTGTTACGGTGATGTCTTCCGCGGTAAAGTCGGTCGTTATTTCGCTTAACGTAAAGGTTAATGTGGCGACTTCATTCGCATTTAGTTCATTGTCATTTGAGGTTATTAATACTGACGGTGTAGTGGTATCCACGCCTAAGTTTAATTGTGCAGCCGCTGAATTATCATTACCTGCTGCATCAGTGAATACACTGGCAGCCACATCAATTGTTGCACTTACAACACTTGATGCGGTTGGTGTAAAACTAGCGGTGTAAATGTTATCAGTTCCTGTAAAGGCTGATAATGTGCCACCCGTCACCGTAATATCGTTTTCAGTAAAGTCCGTGCTTGTTTCACTTAAAGTGAACGTCAATGTTGCTACATCATCTGTTTTTAATGCGGTGTCATTGGTTGTAACTGAGATAGTCGGTGCGAGCGTATCAACCACCATGTTTAAAGTCGTTGCTGCTGTATTATCGTTTCCTGCTGCATCAGTAAATGTATTAACGGCAATATCGATAGTTGCATCTACCGTACTGTCTGTTGTTGGTGTGAAGCTAGCGGTATAGCTAGTTCCTGACCCAGTAAAGTCAGTCAGCGTTCCACCTGTAGTCGTGATGTCGGCTTCAACAAAATCGGTGCTTGCTTCACTTAACGTGAAGGTAATATTAGCGACATCGCCTATTTTTAACGCGCTGTCATCTGTGCTAACCGTGATCGTTGGTTTAATGGTATCGACTGTCATGCTTATTTGTGACGCTGCGGCATTATTATTTCCGGCTGCATCCGTGAATTGGCTGGCTGCGATATCAATTGTGGCATTTGTTGTGCTTGATGCCGTTGGTGTAAAGCTAGCGGTGTAGGTCGTAGCTGAACCCGCAAAACTCGATAATGTACCCCCAGCAACGGTTATGTCAGCTGCGGTGAAGTCAGTACTCGCTTCACTTAAAGTAAAGGTAATTGTTGCTATATCATCAGTTATTAAAGCCGCATCATCGCTGGTAATGGTGACTGTTGGTTGAATTGTATCAATGTTTATACTGACCGTATTAGATGCCGTATTTTCATTACCCGCTGCATCGGTGAATTGACTCGCGTTAACCGTTATTTCACCTGAAGTCGTGCTTGATAGAGTCGGTGTGAAAATTGCGGTGTAGCTAGCACCTGAACCGGTAAGATCCGAAATTGTACCGCCTGTCACGGTGATATCCGAACTAATGAAGTCGCTACTATCTTCACTTAAAGTGAATGTAAGTGTTGATGTGCTATCTATTTTCAAGTCGGTGCTAGTCGTTGTAATGGCGATAGTCGGTATTATCGTATCGACATTAAATGATAATTCATTGGCTGCACTGTTTTGATTACCCGCTTGATCGGTAAATAAATTTGCTGCAACGTTTACCGTCGCATTTTCGACACTCGCTAAGCTAGGCGTAAATATAGCCGTGTATGTATTTTCTGAACCGCTAAAGCTTGATAATTCGCCACCCGTAACGACAATGTCACTATTTGTAAAGTCACTACTTGATTCACTCAATGTGAAAGTTAAAGTCGCTGTTTCGTTTGTTTTTAAGGCACTATCATTAGTTGTAATAGTCACGGTTGGGATCGTAGTTTCTACCGCTAAGCTTAACTCAGTCGCCGCGCTATTATTATTGCTCGCGCTATCGGTAAATACATTTGCCGATACATTGATTGTTGCACTTGTCGTGCTATTAGCACTTGGCTCGAATGATGCGGTATAACTCGTGTCTGAGCCTGAAAAGTTGCTCAGGGTGCCGCCAGTTACAGTGATATCTGAAGCTGTAAAATCAGTACTATTTTCACTTAAAGTGAAAGTTAAGGTGGCTGTGTCACCAATAACCAGCTGTAAATCATTAGATGAGATAGAGATCGTCGGAATTGACGTGTTGACAGATATTGTCAAATCAGCGCTATCTGTATTCGCATTATTAAAGCCATCATGATAAGTGTTGCTAGCGATGTTAATAGAAACAAGTGTATTCGATGTCACATTTGGGGTAAATGTAGCGGTGTATACAGAACCTGAACCGGTAAAGTTACTTAAGCTACCGGTCGAGAATGCAATATCACTTTGATCAAAGCCTGTTATATCCTCACTAGCCGTGAATGTTAAATTCGCAACTTCTCCAATTTTTAATGCTGCGTCATCAGCTGTGATGGTAATTGTTGGAGCTAAAGTATCGACCGTTAACGCGACGGTATTTGATACGGTGTTCGCATTACCGGCAGCATCGTTGAAAGTATTAGCCGCAACGCTAATGCTGCCCGCAGTTGTGCTTGACGCCGTTGGTGTAAAGACGGCTGAATAGCTAGAACCTGAGCCCGATAAACTGCCTAATGTGCCCCCAGTTACCGTGATATCCCCGATAGTAAAATCAGTTGCACTTTCACTGAGCGTGAAGGTCAGGGTCGATGTCTCACCTGATTGCAAGGTTGAATCTGAACTAACAATCGAAATAGTAGGAACGACGGTATCAATGGTTAACCCTAAGGTATTTGAAACGGTATTGGCATTGCCGGCTGCATCCGTAAAGGTATTAGCGGCCACGCTAATGCTACCAGCTGTTGTGCTTGAGGCGGTCGGTGTAAAGGTCGCAGTATAAATATTACCTGAATTAGAAAGTGAGCCTAACGACCCACCACTCACGGTAATGTCACTTTGGGCAAAGCTTGCGCCGGTTTCATTCAAGGTGAATGTGATAGTTGTTGTTTCACCTGATTTAAGGGCACTGCTAGTGCTGGTGATAGCGATGGTTGGCACTTCAGTATCAACCGTTAATCCTAATGTATTTGATACGGTATTGGCATTACCGGCAGCATCGTTGAAAGTACTAGCTGCAACACTCACACTCGCGGCGGTCGTGCTTGATACTGTTGGCGTAAATACGGCAGAGTAACTGGCACCTGAGCCGGATAATGAACCGAGTGACCCACCGGTTGCGGTGATATCGTCAATGGTGAAATTCGTCGCGCTTTCACTTAACGTGAAGGTCAGGGTTGCCGTTTCACCTGATTGTAAATCGGGCACCGAGCTTGTAATGGCAATAGTCGGAATAACGGTGTCAATGGTTAAAGTATCGGTGTTTGATACGGTATTAGCATTACCGGCCGCATCGGTAAACGTATTAGCGGCGACGCTGATAGTCCCCGCG